>CACOGC010000004.1 GCA_902626645.1 uncultured Pelagibacteraceae bacterium
CAAATAATAAAAAAAATAATTGGTCCCTTGAATGAAAAATTACTTTTTGAGATAAAAGAATTGATACAATGAATATTTTAAAGATTTTAATTTCTGCAATTTTTTTGATTTCCTGTTTTTCCTCTGATTTAAAAGCTAAAAACTTAGAAATTGAAATAACAAAAAATTTAAGATGTTTAATTTGTCAGGGACAATCAGTGTATGACTCAGATTCAGAATTTGCTAATAGTTTAAAAATTCTGGTTGAAAAAAAATTAAATGAAGGCTTAGACGAAAAACAAATTTATGATTATCTTAAAAAAAAATATGGAGATTGGATTTTGTATGACCCAGGATTTAGTAAAAATACCTATTTTCTTTGGTTATTACCTATATTGATGTTTGTATTTGGTGGTGCAATAATACTAAGGAAAGTTATATTAAAAAAAAAAAAATTATGAAATATCTAAGAATTTGTTACTTGGTAATATTATCTTTTTTAATTTCTTCATCAATTTTTGCTGAAGATACTAAAGTTAGTAATGATAATACAAAGTTTAATATTTATTCAGGGATGTTTGACTTTAGTGACAATGGAAAGAGGTCAACTCTAATTGGATTTCAGCATCAAAATACAGATTTAAATAGAGACACTTTTCTTGGTAATCTTTCTCCCATAACAGGATTTATGTTTACCGCTGATAGTGCAGCTTATCTGTATACTGGTGTGCAGGCTCAATATTCATTAGGAGCATTAAATATTATACCAAGTTTTACCCCGGGATTTTATAACAAGGGAGACGGAAAAGATCTTGGACATTTGTTAGAATTTAAAAGCGAAGTTCAGATTTCTTTAGATTTATTCCAAAATACACAATTAGGCTTATCATACAATCATTTGTCCAATGCAAGTTTGGGAGATAAAAATCCTGGGGCAAATAGTTATATGTTTAATTTTCTTAAAACCTTTTAAAAAAACACCTTATGATAATGAGATTAAAAGATTGTCACAACTTTGGTGATTTTAGAAAACTTGCTAAGCTAAAGCTTCCATCACCTATTTTTCATTATATTGATGGTGCAGCTGATGATGAGATTACATATGCAAGGAATACTAGTGCCTTTGACGATGTAGATTTAGTTCCAAATGTTTTAAGAGGTGTTGAAAATGTAGATTTGTCTACGACAATTTTTGGTAAAAAGTTAGATCTACCATTTTATCTTTCACCAACAGCATTACAAAGACTCTTTCATTATGATGGTGAAAGAGCAGTTGGAAAAGCAGCTAAAAAATTTAATACAATGTTTGGTGTTTCAGCATTAGCGACAGTTAGTGTAGAGGAAATATCGTCGTTGATTGATACACCTAAAATGTTTCAGTTTTATTTTCACAAAGATAGAGGTTTAAATGATTCTTGTTTAGAGCGAGCTAAGGCTGCTAAATTTGATGTAATGGCTCTAACAGTTGATACCATTACTGGAGGAAATCGTGAAAGAGATTTAAGAACTGGTTTTACTTCTCCACCAAAATTGACTCTATCAAGCTTATTTAGTTTTGCGACCAAACCAATGTGGGGAATAAATTATTTAACAAAAGGTAAATTTGAATTACCTCACCTTCAAGATTTTGTGAAAGAAGGTACAAGTACGAACTCTTCCATAGGAAATTATTTTTCAACAATGTTAGATCAATCTATGAATTGGAAAGATGCCGAAAAACTTTGTTCTCAATGGGGAGGTCATTTTGCACTAAAAGGAATAATGAGTGTAGAAGATGCTAAAAAAGCAGTTGATATTGGATGTACAGGTATAATGGTTTCAAATCATGGTGGCAGACAACTTGATGGATCGAGATCACCATTTGATCAGCTCGCAGAAATTGTTGATGCAGTTGGAGATAAACTTGATGTTATATGTGAAGGAGGAATTCATAGAGGAACACATATGCTTAAAGCACTATCTCTTGGTGCAAAAGCATGTTCTGGTGGAAGACTTTATCTTTATGCGCTTGCAGCAGCAGGCCAACCAGGTGTCGAAAGAGCTCTTGAATTGTATAAATCTGAGTTAGTGAGAGATATGAAGCTCATGGGATGTACAAAAATTTCAGATCTTAATAGAAATAATCTTAGATTTAGAAAATAGTGAGTTTACAAAATTGTTATAATTTTGATGATTTTAGAAAACTTGCGAAAAAAAAATTACCTTCGCCAATATTTCATTATATTGATGGTGGTGCAGATGATGAAATAACTCTCAAAAGAAATACAAAATCTTTTGATGAATGTGATTTAGTTCCTAATATTTTAGCAAGTGTCGGAAAACCAGATCTCTCAACAAATATTTTTGGAAAAAAAATTGATATGCCACTTTTTTTATCACCATGTGCCATGCAAAGACTTTATCATCATGAAGGAGATAAAGCATCTGCTAGAGCAGCTGATAAGTTTGGAACATTTTATAGTATGTCTACGATGGCAAATAATACTATAGAAGAAATTTCAAATATTTCAGGTGGACCAAAGTTATTTCAACTTTATGTTCACAAAGATCAATCAATTACTGATGATTTAATTGATCGCTGTAGAAGATCAGGATTTGATGGAATGTGTTTAACAGTAGATACTTTAGTGGCAGGTAATAGAGAAAGAGATCATAGAACAGGTTTTACAACCCCTCCAAAGTTAACTTTACAAAGTTTAATGAGTTTTGCTCTTCACCCTAGTTGGGTATTTAATTATCTTACACACGGGAAATTTAAATTAGCAAATGTGGCTACAAAAACAGATAAGGGTACCAACATTGCAAAATCAGTTATTGAGTACATTAACGAACAATATGATCCAGCAATGAACTGGAAGGATGCTGAATATTGTGTGAAGAAATGGAATGGACCTTTTGCACTTAAAGGTGTTATGTCTGTTGAAGATGCTAAAAGAGCAATAGATATTGGTTGTACCGCAATTATGATTTCAAATCATGGAGGAAGACAACTTGATGGATCAAGATCACCATTCGATCAAGTTAAAGCAATCTCTGACGCAGTTGGAGATAAATTGGAAATCATTTTAGACGGGGGAGTAAGAAGAGGAACTCACGTATTAAAAGCAATCGCTGCCGGCGCAAAAGCCTGTAGTTTTGGTAAAATGTTTTTGTTCTCTTTAGCCGCAGGGGGACAACAAGGTGTTGAGCATTTGCTTAAAAATATGCATGAGGAAATAAATAGAAATATGGTTTTAATGGGTTGTAAGAACTTAAAAGAGTTGAATAGTTCAAAATTAATTTATAGAAATGGATATTAAAAATTTTATTTTATGAAGTTAGCGAAAAATTTAAATAACTTAGGAACAGAGACAGCTTTTTCAGTTTTAGCAGAAGCTAAAGCATTAGAAGCAAAAGGAAATCCCATGATACATCTGGGCTTAGGTCAACCAGATTTTAAAACTCCTAAGCATGTTGTCGATGCAGCAAAAAAAGCTTTGGACGATGGACATCATGGCTATGTTTTATCTAATGGAATTTTAGAGTGTAGACAAGCTGTCACAAGATGGATTAAAAAAAGATATAGTGCTGATGTAGAAGCTGATAGAATTTTGATTATGCCGGGTGGTAAACCAACTATGAGCTATGCTATTCAATGTTTTGGAGAACCTGGTGCAGAAATTATACACCCAACACCTGCATTTCCAATTTATGAGTCAATGATCAACTATACAGGCTCAACTCCAGTCCCTTATGATTTAACTGAAGACAAAGATTTAAAATTTAATCCTGAAAAAATATTATCATTAATAACTGATAAAACGAGATTACTAATATTAATAAATCCAAATAATCCCACAGGAAGTTTTGTGGAAAAATCAGACATAGATGTATTGGCTGAAGGATTAAAAAAGCACCCACATGTTACCATTTTGAGCGATGAAATTTATAGTAGACAAATTTTTGATAATAAAGAAATGCCTTCATTTTTTAATTACCCAGAGCTAAGAGAAAGATTAATTGTCCTAGAGGGATGGAGTAAAGCTTATTCTATGACTGGTTGGAGATTAGGTTGGAGTTTTTGGCCTAAAGAATTAGTACCACACGTTAATAAACTTTTAATAAATAGCGTATCTTGTGTAAATGCTGCAGCACAATATGCTGGAATAGCTGCCCTGGATGGACCAGATGACTCAATTAACGAAATGATGGAAAAATTTACAGCTAGAAGAAATTTAATTCATAAAGGTTTAAATGATTTACCAGGTGTAGAATGTAGTCTACCTGGTGGAGCTTTTTATGCTTTCCCAAAAGTTATTAAAACAGGAATGAATGGATCTGAATTTTGTAAAAAAGCAATGCATGAAGCTGGAGTTGCAATAGTACCTGGTACTGCATTTGGGAAAACATGTAATGATTATGTAAGATTCAGTTTTGCGGCATCAAGAGATAATATTTCTCAAGCATTAGAAAATATAAAGAAAATGCTTACTAAATAAGCTGTATTTTTGATAAAATTTTTATTAATATTCTTTCAATGAATGAGCAAGTCCAAGCAGAATTTAAAAAAATTTTTAATGGAAGATTTTCAACTTCTGAGTCAACGAGAGCAAATTATGCAAGAGGTGAAGATACATATGATCCTGTCTTGTCTCAAGCTGTAGTTTTTCCTGAAACTAATGAGGAAGTTTCTAAGGTACTACGTCTATGCAATGAACATAAAATTCCGGTTGTACCTTTTGGTACTGGAACATCATTAGAAGGTAATGTTGTAGGTAATGAAAAAGGCATAACTATATGTCTCGAAAAAATGAATAAAATTTTAAGTGTAAATGTTGAGGACTTTGATTGTAGAGTTCAGGCATGTGTAACTAAGGAACAACTCAATGATTATTTGAGGGAGGATGGTGTTTTTTTCCCAATAGACCCTGGCGCGAATGCAGCAATAGGAGGTATGGCATCAACGTCAGCCTCAGGAACAATGGCTGTGAAATATGGAACAATGAAAACTGTAATATCAGGACTTACAGTGGTTTTGCCTAATGGTGATATTGTAAATACTGGTAGTAGAACTAAAAAAACGTCTGCAGGTTATAATTTGACCAATCTTTTCATAGGCTCTGAGGGAACTTTAGGAATAATTACAGAAATTCAATTGAGGTTATCGCCAATACCAGAGAGTATAATGTCTGCAGTTTGTCATTTTCCAACTTTAGAAAATGCTGTCCAAACTGCTCAACAAGTTATTCAATATGGAGTTCCTATTGCGAGAATTGAAATGCTTAATAAAGATCAAATGGGTATCAGTATTAATTATTCAAAATTGAAAAACGTTGAAGCTGTACCAACTTTATTTTTTGAATTTCATGGGTCTGAGGCATCCAATAATGAGAACATTAAAATTGTTGAGGAAATATCAAAGGATAACAATGGAAGTTCTTTTAAATGGGCAAAGGATTTGGAAGAGAGAAATAAACTTTGGAAGGCTAGATGGGATGTGTATTATTCTGTTAAAGCATTGATAAATAACGGAAGAGTTTACTCAACTGATGTTTGTTTACCAATTTCAAATATAACTGAATGCGTTAATTATGCAGAAGAACAAGCACAAAAATTTGGGTTAAGGGCTCCAATGGTTGGTCATTTAGGAGATGGCAACTTTCATGTACTTTTACCTTTTGATCCAGCAAAAAAAGAAACATATAATAAAATTAGAGAATTTAATGATTTGTTGATTAAAAAAGCGCTTGAACTAAAGGGTACAATTACTGGGGAACATGGCGTTGGTCTTCACAAAAAAGAATATCTTTTAAAAGAACATCCTGACAATATTCCATTAATGAAATTGATTAAAAGAAGCATTGATCAAAATAATATAATGAATCCGGGTAAAATATTTGATCTAAACTAATTGGATAACACTCTCATGAAAAAAATTTTAATTACTAGAAAATTAATTAAAGAAAGTGAGGATAAAGCTTCGCAAACTTTTGACCCAATTTTTAATACAAATGATGAGTTGTACTCTCAGTCCAAAGTTATAGAAATGAGCCAAGGATGTAATGGAATTCTAACTTCTCTGACCGATAAAATGGATAAAGAAACAATCAATAAATTACCAGATACTATTAAAGTTATTTCAAATTTTGCTGTTGGATTTGGAAATATTGATTTAGATGCCGCAAAAAAAAGAGGCATTGCAGTGACCAATACTCCTGAGGTTTTATCTGACGCGACAGCTGAAATTGGGATACTTTTAATTTTAGGCGCATGCAGAAGAGCCTCTGAAGGAATAGTATCTGCTCAAGAAGGTGGATGGAAGTGGTCAGCAGACTACTTAATAGGTAAGCAATTGACGGGCTCAAGACTTGGTATTCTGGGCATGGGAAGAATAGGACAAAAAATTGCAAAGATTGCAAAGTCGTTAGGTATGATAATTCATTATCACAATAGATCAAAGTTAAGTGATGAAAAAGAACAGGGAGCAATTTATCACGATAATATCAAAAGTCTTTTTTCAGTTTCTGATGTCCTATCAATTTGTTGTCCTGCTACTAAAGAAACAGAAAACATGATTAACAAAGAAACAATTGAATATTTTCCTAAAGGAGCAGTAATTACTAATGTCGCTAGAGGAGATATAGTCGATGATGAAGCTTTAATTGATGCATTAAACCGGAGAAAAATATATGCAGCTGGATTAGATGTTTATAAAAATGAGCCAAACTTAAATCCCGGTTATAATAAAATTAAGTCAGCATTTATTCTTCCACACCTAGGAAGCGCAACAAAGGATACAAGAATTGCAATGGCAAATTTAGCAATTGATAATATTGATGAGTTTTTTAAAACTGGAAATTGTAAAAATAAAGTAAATTAATTCTACTCAGGATTGAATCTAATTCAACTATTGCGACATCTACGCTTTTTTTTAGAAAGACTCTAATCTGATTCTATGTTTTAATTATTCAAGTTAATTAACTTTAATAGGAGTAATAATGACTAAAGAAAATAAATCATTGAAGGTGAAAACATCTTCAAGACGTAAGTTCTTTAAAACTGCTGCTAAGACTGGTGCTATAGCTGCAGCCGCTGTTGCAATGCCATATGTGAAGGCTAATGCAGCAACAACTTTAAAGATGCAAGCTGCATGGCCAAGTGGAGCTAACATCTTTTTCGAAATGGCTGGAGACTATTGTAACATGGTTAAAGAAATGTCTGGAGGATCTCTTCAGATTGATCTTCAACCGGTTGGAGCAGTTGTAAAGACTTCAGAAATCGGACAAGCGGTTAGTTCCGGTGTAGTAGATATGGGTCACTGGGTGACTGCATATTGGTATGGTAAAAACCCTGCTGCATCATTATTTGGAACTGGTCCTTCATATGGAATGTCATCTCAAGAAGTTATGGGATGGATGGAGTATGGTGGAGGAAGAAAATTATATGACGAAACACTTGCAAAAGTTGGTTTCGATTATGTTGGTTTTTTCCATATGCCTATGCCAGCTCAGCCTTTTGGTTGGTTCAAAAAGAACGTAACTAAAGTGTCTGATGTAAAAGGTATGAAGTACAGAACTGTTGGTTTAGCGACTAACGTTTTAACTGCAATGGGAATGGTAGTTAGACAATTACCAGGTGGTGAAATTCAACCAGCTATGAAAACAGGTTTGATTGAAGCTGCTGAGTTTAACAACCCTACTTCAGACTCTCAGTTTGGTATGCAAGATGTTTCTAAGCACTATCATTTAGGAAGCTTCCACCAATCTCAAGAGATGTTTGAGATACCAGTAAACAAAAAAACATATAATAGCTTATCACCTGCACACCAAGCAATATTGAAAAATGCTGCTTATGCTGCAAATAGTGATAACTACTTTAAAGCTTTAGTAAGATACTCAGCTGACTTAGCTAAGTTAATGAATGAGCACAAAGTAAATGTTTACCAAACTTCTGATGAAATCTTAGCTCAACAATTAAAAGGTTGGGATAAGGTAATCGGCGATTTCAATAAGAAAGATCCTTTCTTTAAGAAAATTGTAGATTCTCAGAAAGCATATGCGAAGAGAGTAATGAAATACTTGCTGATGAATCAGCCGAATTACAAACTTGCGTATGAAAATGAGTTTGGTCCAATAGCAAAAGTTAAGTTATAATTAACTTTTTATAAATTTTAATGAGGGGGCCTCGGCCCCCTTTTTATTTGATTAATTCAAAACAATTCAATAAGAGTCTATATCTATGATGAGATCTTATATAAAATTTGCCGATCGATTAAGCGTCTCAATGGGTAAAGCATTTTCCTGGTGTATTGTAATTTTAATGGGTGGAACGTGCTATGAAGTTTTCATGGCATATGCTTTAAACGCACCAACTTTATGGAATTTCGATTTTAGTCTCCAAATGTATGGTGCAATTTTTATGATGGCTGGTGCATATACTTTGTGTACCGAGGCACATGTAAGAGGAGATGTCATTTACAGATTATTTTCTCAAAGAGTACAAGCCTGGATAGATGTAGTTTTATATTTTATTTTCTTTTTCCCTGGCGTAATTGCATTAGCCTTTTATGGTTACGAGTATGCTGCGCTAGCTTGGAAAATAAAAGAAACAAGTTGGAATAGTCCAGCTCAAATTCAAATTTATATGGCTAAATCTTTAATACCTTTATCTGGTAGCCTGTTAACCCTTCAGGGAATAGGTGAAGTGTTCAGATGTATTATATGTATAAAAACTGGTAGTTGGCCAGAAAGAGGAACAGAGCGTGATGCCGAAGAAACTGAAAAAGTATTAATGAGAACTTCACAAGAAGGAAATAAAGAAGATGTTATTTAGTCTGACAAATCCTGAAGTGGCAATTATGATGATGGGCATATTTTTATTTGCCGTACTCTTAGGTTTTCCGATTGCCTTTACTTTAATGGCGATGGGACTAGGTTTTGGATATTATGCTTACTTTGATCCAACTAAGATGGAACATCTTTTTGATAATAGGATATTCCAACTTTTTGTTCAAAATACTTACACAGTTATGGATAATAACGTCCTTACTGCTGTCCCGCTCTTTTTGTTCATGGGATATTTAGTTGAAAGAGCAGGTATTGTAGCAAAACTATTTTTTGCAATTAGATTAGCATCTCATAAGCTTCCTGCATCAATGGCAGTTGCAGCACTGATTACTTGTGCCCTATTTTCAACAGCAACAGGTATTATAGGTGCAGTTGTTACTTTAATGGGACTACTGGCATGGCCTGCTATGATTAAAGCTGGTTATGATAAAAAATTTGCATCTGGAATAATTTGTTCAGGTGGGTGTTTAGGAATCTTAATTCCACCTAGTATTATGTTGATCGTTTACTCCGTAATTGCTCAACTTTCACCACTAAGATTATTTGCAGCCGCTATTTTTCCAGGACTGATGTTAGCGGGACTTTACATTGCATACGCAGTGTTCAGAGCTTGGTTAAATCCATCGATAGCACCAAAACCTGCAGCAGAGGAAATACCTCCTACAGCAGTAATTCTTAAAGAGGTACTTATTTCCTTCTTACCTTTGTTTTCATTGATAATTTTAGTTTTAGGCACAATTTTAGCTGGAATAGCAACACCCGCTGAAGCTGCAGCCGTTGGTGCATTTGGATCGTTGGTACTTTCATATTTTTATAAAACTCTTAAATGGAAAAATTTTAAAGAGTCTGTTTTTTTAACAGCTAAAACAACTGCAATGATTATGTGGCTATTCATAGGATCGTGGACATTTGCTTCTGTATTTTCTTATCTTGGAGGTCACGAAGTTTTCGAACATTTCTTTAAATCTCTAAATTTACAGCCTTGGCAATTTTTAGTAATTACACAATTGATTATATTTTTATTAGGATGGCCATTAGAGTGGACAGAGATATTAATTATTTTTGTACCAATATTTTTACCATTAGTCGAATTTTTTGGAGTAAATCCATATTTCTTTGCAATGTTAATTGCTTTAAATTTACAAACCTCATTTTTGACACCCCCCATGGCAATGTCTGCTTACTATTTAAAGGGAGTTCAATCAAAGAATGTTGAATTGATGCAGATCTTTGCAGGAATAATGCCATTTTTAGGTATTGTGATTTTAGCTATGGTTCTAATGTATTTATTTCCAGGTATAGCACTTTGGTTACCAGAGACATTATTTGCAAATTAATTTTAAATGACAGATATATTTTCTTTAAGTCTTGAAGAACTTGCCACAAAGATTAAAGATGCTCAATTCACCTCTGTTGATGTTTGTGAAAAGTATATTGAGAGAATAAATAAATTTGACAAAGATATAAAGGCTTGGGCCCATTTTGATAAAAAAGTTTTATTAGAAAAAGCTGCAGAAGCTGACGATCATAGAAGATCTGGTAAACCAATTGGCCCACTTCATGGAGTACCCATTGCGGTTAAAGATATTATTGGCACAGTTGATATGCCAACCGAATGTGGAACAATTATCAGAAAAGGAAAATCATATTCACAAAATGCAGAAATAATTGATCTGCTTCATGCATCTGGAGCGATTGTGATGGGCAAAACAGCAACCTCAGAACTTGCTTATTTAGGGCCTCCAGCAACCACAAATCCACACGATAAAACAAGAACACCAGGCGGTTCTTCAAGTGGATCTGCTGCTTCTGTTGCTTCTTTTATGGCACCTGCATCAATTGGATCACAAACTGGAGGATCCATTATTAGACCAGCATCCTATTGTGGAGTTGTGGGTTACAAACCTAGTTATGGTTTGATATCTAGAAATGGTGTTTTAAGAACTTCTTACAGCCTAGATCATATAGGAATTTTTGGCCGAAAAGTTGAAGACGTGGCCATGTTGGCAAAAGTATTAATAAAAAAAGATAAATTTGATCCAGCAACTATACATTACTCAACAGAAAATATTCTATCTGAAACAAAAAAAGGACCTTTATTTGATCCTAAATTTATTTTTTACAAAACTGAACATTGGAAACTAATAGATAAAAAGTCTAGAGAGTCATTTGAATATTTCATTAATTCATTTAAAAAAAATATTGAGATTTTTGATACACCCTCTTATTTTAAGGATATTCACAAGTATCACCAAATTATTCATGAGACTGATTTAGCCAATAATTTTTCAGTGTATTTTAAAAAATTTAAAAAGAAATTGTCTAAGTATATGCAAGATGCAATTACCAAAGGCAATAAACATTCCGCGAAAGAATACGCTGAAGCAATTGATTTTATGAAAAGAAGCTATGAATCTTACGAGGAAGTTTTTGAGGATTATCATGGAGTTTTGTCACCAGCTAGTCCAGGTGTTGCACCGAAGGGTTTAAAAAGTACAGGAACAGCAGAATTTAATAAAGTTTGGTCTTATCTTGGCACACCATGTATTTCGTTACCTTTACTTGAAGGAGAAAATAATTTACCATTAGGTGTTCAATTAATTGGCAATAAATATGATGATCATAGATTTCTAGGAATTGCTAATTGGTTAGAAAAAGAATGTCAGGAATAAAATGAATAAAATTACTACAATCATAGGATTATCTTTTGCAGTTTTCTTTTTAATTGGTTTAGCAACAACTTTAACGAGATCAATGATGATAGGCTTCTTGGATGTTATTCCAGTTTATCTTTTAATGGGTGCAGCTATCATCATGATGATATACGAAGCCTTTTTTGATAAAGATTAATATCAATTAAATTGAAAAATATTAAGATAGATATATTTCCATTATCATTACTTTTTATACAACCAATCTTTATGGCTAGTAACTTAGTTGTTGCTAGAGGTGGTGTTGAATTTGTTCCGCCTATTTCACTTGCATTTTGGCGTTGGACATTAGTTTTTTTGATTTTATTACCATTCACTTATGTGACTTTAAAAAATAATTTTCATATAATTAAAAAGGAATATAAAAAATTATTTTTTTTAGGGTCAATGGGATGTGGTGTATGTGGCGCTTTCCCTTTTTTAGCTGGTGAGACAACAACTGTAACTAATATGGGGATAATTTACACATCCTCTCCAGTTTTTATTATTTTGATTTCATATTTCTTTTTTCAAGAAAAAATAAATTTGACAAAGGTAATTGGTTTAATTGCTTGTTTGATTGGTGTTTTTGTCATTATTATTAAAGGTGATATTGATTTATTAATTAATCTTAGATTTACAATTGGTGATTTATGGATGTTAGCTGCCGCAGTTGGTTGGGCTTTATATTCTATTTATTTATTTTATTGGAAATCAAAATTAAAAATTTTCGATAGATTTGCTATGATTTCCTTTTTTGGTGCTTTAAGTTTGTTACCCTTTTATGTTGGTGAGGAATTATTTTATAAAGAGACTATTTTTGTAACAGAATTTTATTTATGGGTGATTTTTGCTGCTATATCGCCAGGGATAATTGCCTTTACACTTTATACTATAGCTCAAAAAAAATTAGGTGCATCTTTAACGGGTTTTACACTTTATGTTTTTACAATTTATGGAGCAATTTATGGATATTTTTTATTCAATGAAAAATTTGAAAATTATCATATTGTAGGAACAATTTTGGTATTTTTTGGCATTTATTTAGCAAAGAAAAATAATGATAAAAAAGTTTAGGAATAATTTGTTATTTTTTATTCAACTAATAGTTATAGGTTATTTTTTTCTTTTAGTATTTCTGTATTTTTATCAAAGAAATTTAATGTACCATCCAGATGAAAATAATTATTTTAACGATAAACTCTCAGTTAATATTGAAAAGATAAAAGTTCAAACACAAGATGGATTAGATTTACTGGGTTGGTTTCATGAAAAAGATATAAAAAAATATAAAACTATTTTATATTTTCATGGAAATGCTGGATCTTTAGAAAATAGAATTCATAAGTTAAATCATTTTCGTGATATGAATGTAAACTTTTTAATTATTGCATGGAGAGGTTTTAGTGGCAATCAAGGAAAACCATCGGAAACTGGATTGTATAAAGATGGCGCGAGTGCAATAAAATGGCTTCTTAAAAAAGGTGTAGATGAAAAAAATATAGTAATTTATGGAGAATCATTGGGAACAGGAGTTGCAACACATTTATCCCAGAACAAAGAGTTTGCAGGTGTTATTTTAGAAACTCCATTCACATCAATGATTGATGCGGCTAAAAAATTTTATCCATATATACCCGTTGGTCTTTTACTCAAAGATAAATTTGAAAATAAAAACAAAATTAAAAATATTAAATCTCCAATTTTGATAATGCATGGTGCAAAAGATCAAATAGTGCCTTTTGAGATGGGTAAAAAGATGTTTGAAATAGCTAATGAACCTAAATATTCGTATTTTACCAAATACGACAATCATATGATGGAGTATGATGAGAATCTTGTAAATGCATTAAACTCTTTTTTAATTAATTTAAATTAAGCCATATTCTAAACAAATATTTTTCATGATTTAAGTTTAAGCTTTTAAAGTGAAAAATTTTTTTTTAATCATAATTCTATTTATAACTTTAAAAAGCTTTTCTTTTTCGAAAGATAATTCATTTTATCCTGACGATTTATTTCACATAGATCATATGGACTCACATAATAAAAAATTTGCGCTATATTTTAAGGGGCGAGAGAAATCGATTTTAGCTAGAGGTGAAGAAAGTAATTATATAAATGATTATCCAAAAGATCTTTATATCTACAATTATTCTACAAAGTCTTCTTCACCATTGATCTCTTATGATTGGTTTCCCTCTCAAGCCAAGTTCCATTTAGAGGAATATGACTTTCCAGTGTTTCCAGACGACTTTGCTTATTATCTTTTAAAAGATGATAAAACGTTGGTAATGATTAGTGCAGTTAAAAGTTTAAATGCAAACTTTAAATATGATATTTTTAATAAGAAACTTGAACTTTACCCTACCACAGGAAAATTTGATTTTATTATTTCGTCTTTTTCAAAGGATTGTGGGCATTATAAATTTAAAGATAATTACAAGTGTAGTATTTATAAACCTTTAATCTCGAGTAATTTGATCAACTAATTTGTGTAAAAGCCTCTGCAAATTTTTCTGCATTGAATAATTGTAAGTCGTCTTCTTTTTCACCCAAGCCTAAAGCAATAATAGGTAGTTGATATTTTTTTGCTATCGCCAGTAGAATACCGCCTTTGGCAGTTCCATCTAATTTGGTCATGATTAAACCAGTTAATGGGATAATTTTGTTAAATTCTTCCACTTGATTAATTACATTCTGTCCCGATGTTGCATCTAAAACTAAAATAATGTTGTGAGGAGCATCCTGGTCAATTTTTTTTGTTACATTGGCTATTTTTTTATATTCCTCCATTAAATTTTTTTTATTTTGTAGTCTTCCAGCGGTATCGATTAATACTTGGTGAAAATTATTTTTGATTGCTTCCTCAACTGCTTTATATGCGACTGATGCTGGGTCAGAACCTTGAGATGATTTAGTTATTTTAACGTCAATTTTATTTGCCCAATTTTCTAATTGTTCAATAGCTGCTGCTCGAAAAGTATCAGAAGCGGCAAACATAACTTTGTTTCCATTGGTTTTTAAAATTTTACCTATTTTACCAATAGTTGTTGTTTTGCCAACACCGTTTACTCCCGAGATTAAAGTTGCATTGAGTTTATCCTTTTTTTCAAAAAAAGAATTATTCTCTAAAGGCTTCATTAGATCAATAATATATTCTTTTAAAATAAGATTTATCTCGTTTGATAAATCTTTATTTGGATCGATTTTTTTACTTGAAATAATTTCTTTGATTTCAGATGCAGCCTCGACACCCACATCTGACTCAATTAAAAATTCTTCGATCTTATTTAAATTTTTATCGTCAATTTCTTTTTTTATTATTATTTCTTTTAGTCCAGATGTCAGTGCAGATGCACTTTTTTTAAAGCCTATCTTAAATTTATCAAAAATTCCCATTATAGTTTGAACTCAATTTCTTTTATTTCTGAAACGGGTCCTTTCATGTGGATTGAATTTTTATCATCTATAAGAATTGATAATTTACCTGTTTGAAATTCTATCTCTGTTTTATTTTCAGTAAGATTATTTAATTTACCGGCAAATGCTGTTGCACATGCAGCTGTTCCACATGCTTTAGTCAGCCCCACTCCTCTCTCCCATACCTTCACTCTAATTAAATATTTATTTATTATTGTAGCAATTGTGACATTACACTTTTCTGGAAAAATTTTATGATTTTCAATTTCGGGTCCAATTTTTTCAATATTAAAATTTTCAATTTCATTTACAAAAAAAATAATATGTGGATTTCCAACATTAACAGCCGTGCCGCCTGAATGTTCTTTGTTATTTAAATCAATAATCTTAATATTTAAATTTTTCGTATTTAGTTTTTCAGATAAAGGAATTTCGTTCCACTGTAATTTAGCTTTACCAATTTCAGTTGTAACAATATTTTTATCTAATATTTTTGACTCTAAATTTCCATTTGAAGTTGATAAAATGATGTTTTCAGATTTTGTCTCCTCAGAGATTAATTTTGCAACACATCTAGTGCCATTTCCGCATGCACCAGACTCTCCTCCATCAGAATTAAAAAATTTTAAATTTGCATGACTTGATTTGCTAGACTCAATAAATATTAATTGATCACAGCCAATAAAATTTCTATCACAAATTTTTATGATTTGATCTTTAGTTAAATTGGTAATCTTTTGTCTATTATCAATTATTACAAAATCATTACCTAATCCATCCATTTTAAAAGCCTGTATATCCATATATAGTTATTTAACTTATTTATTGACTTTTTGAACCTCTATTATAGTTTGTGGCAGTTTCCGCAAAAACCTTAAATTTGCGGTGTCTTTGGAAACAAAGAGATCGACACTAGTCAGCGAGGGTTCGCCCACTAGTGCGGTTACTGCTGTGTGAAATAAATATGTTTGAAAATTTGACAAATAAATTTGAGGAAGTTTTTTCCTCTCTGAAAAAAGCCCCTTCGCTTGATGAGAGCCAAGTTGATGAAGGCCTTAGAGCTATTAGACAAGCCTTACTAGAGGCTGATGTATCACTTGAGGTCGCAAAAGAATTTATTGAAAAAGTTAAACCTAAAGCTTTAGGGCAAGAAATTATCAGATCTACATCTCCTGGTGATATGGTTGTGAAAATTGTTTATGACGAATTAGTTAATTTATTAGGTGAAAAAAACATTGATGTAAATTTAAATGCCGTTCCTCCCGTGCCAATGATGTTAGTTGGTCTACAAGGTTCAGGTAAAACTACCACTACTGCTAAGCTTGCAAGATATTTAGAAAATGCAAAGAAAAAGAAGGTAATGATGGTCAGCTTAGATATTTATAGACCAGCTGCACAAGAACAGTTGAAATCTTTAGGTGAGCAAAATAATATCTTAACTTTACCAATTATAGAGGGTCAACAACCAGCAGATATTTGTCAGAGAGCAATAAGTGCTGCAAATTTAAATGGTGCCGACATTATCTTATTTGATACAGCTGGCAGAACACAAATAGATCTTCAAATGATGAGTGAAATAAAGCAGATTGAAAATATAATCAATCCTGCAGAAACTTTTTTAGTTGCAGACTCCTTAACCGGTCAAGTTGCAGCATCGGTTGCAAAAGAATTTAAAAATACTGTAGGTTTATCAGGAATTATTTTAACAAGAGCTGATGGTGATGCCAGAGGTGGTGCCGCGGTAAGTATGAAATTTGTATCAAAGGTTCCAATAAAGTTTTTAGGGGTAGGAGAAAAGATTGAAAATTTTGAGGTGTTTCATCCTGATAGGATTGCAAATCGAATTCTTGGAATGGGAGATATTGTATCTCTAGTTGAAAAAGCAGCACAGGATTTAGGTGAAGAAAATATAAAAAAAACAGAAGAGAATTTAAAAAAGGGACAATTCTCAATGCAAGATTATTTAACACAATTAAGACAGATGAAAAAAATGGGTGGAATAGAAGGCATTATGTCTTTTATGCCTGGGATTTCTAAAGTGAAATCACAAATGGATGCTGCGGGTATTGACGAGAGTGTTATCACAAAGAACGAGGCTATAATTTTATCGATGACAAAAAAGGAAAGAGAGAACCCAAAAATAATTGATGGTTCTAGAAAAAAAAGAATTGCTAATGGTTCTGGAACTGATCCAGCCACTATCAATAAATTGTTAAAACAATTTAAAATGATGTCTGAAATGATGAAAAAGATGTCTAAAGGAAATCTGAAAGGTATGTCTGATAAAGGAATACCTCCAGAACTATTTAATCAATTAAAATAAAAAAGGAGAGTAAATGTTAAAACTTAGATTATCAAGAGGCGGAACGAAAAAGAGACCAGTCTACAAAGTTGTTGTAGCTGATAGTCGTTTTGCAAGAGATGGACGTTTCATAGAAAAAGTTGGTTTTTTTAATCCCCTACTACCTAAAGAAAAAAAAGAACGAATAGGATTAGAGGCTGAAAGAATTAAATATTGGTTAGGCCAAGGTGCACAACCGACAACAAGAGTAGCAAGAATCTTGGGTGAAAATGAGTTAATGCCAATGCCCGCTAATGGTAATAATCCTCAAAAGGCTATTCCAAAAAAAGATAGAAAAAAAGAAGGGTCTGATGATGCTAAAAAGGAAGATGTTGCAAAAGCAGACGCGGCACCGGCAGATGGAGCAAAAAAAGAAGAAGCTCCAAAAGTAGAAGCTAAAAAGGAAGAAGCTCCAAAAGTAGAAGCTAAAAAGGAAGAAGCTCCAAAAGCAGAAGCTAAAAAGGAAGAAGCTCCAAAAGAGGAGAAAAAGTAATTTAAGGTTTACTTATGTTAAAGACACAAGTGCTAACACTTTATCCAGAAATTTTTCCTGGTCCGCTAAACAAAGGATTATATGGAAAAGCAATGGCTAAAAAGATATGGAGTCTTAATGTAGTAAACATAAGAGATGCAGCAACAGATAAACACAAAACTGTTGATGATACTCCATATGGTGGTGGATCAGGTATGCTGTTAAAACCAGACATTCTAGCAAAATCAATTGATAAAAATATCCAAAAAGGGGAAAGGATTTTTTATCTTTCGCCAAAAGGTAAAAAATTTGATCAAAGACTTGCTCAAGATTTATCTAAAGTAAAATCATTCACTTTAATTTGCGGACATTTCGAAGGTGTTGATGAAAGAGTATTATCCACAAGAAATATTGAGGAAATAAGTATAGGAGATTATGTGCTTTCTGGTGGGGAAACAGCTGCTCTTGTAGTTCTTGATAGTGTGTTAAGACTTTTGCCTGGAGTTTTAGGTAATGATAAATCCTCTTCTGAGGAAACTTTTGAAAATGGTCTTTTAGAGTATCCCCAATATACAAAACCTCAAATTTGGGAGGAAAAATCAGTACCAGATGTCTTATTATCAGGGGATCATAGCAAAATTAAAGACTGGCGTTTATCTCAATCTGAGGCTATAACACGCGTCCGAAGACCAGATTTGTGGCAAAAATATAAGAAAAATTAACTTGATAAATATTGAAATGAAAACGATTGAAGAAATAAATCAACACAATGTAAAAAAAATTCTATCGGAAAAAAAGATTCCAGAATTCTTTCCGGGTGATGTTGTTAAAGTTGGTGTAAGAATTACAGAGGGAAAAAAAGAGAGAATTCAGTATTTTGAAGGAGTATGTATTGCGAAAAAAAGCAGAGATTTAAATTCTTCTTTTACAGTTAGAAAGATTTCTTTTGGCGAAGGTGTTGAGAGAACATTCCCACTATTTGGTACAGTAATTGATACAATTAAAGTCATTCGTTCAGGAAAAGTTAGAAGAGCCAAACTATATTACTTAAGAGACAGAACTGGTAAATCAGCTAGAATTGCAGAAAAAATAAGAAAAAAGATTGGTATTGATATAGATGTAAAACCAGAAACAGTAACTGAGGAAAATTTAGCTCCTGTTTCAACAGAGGTATCTAATAATAAAGAAGATGCAACTAAGGCAGAGGCAAAGAAAGAAGAAACTCCTAAAGAAGAGCCAAAAAAAGAAGAAACAGCTAAAGTTGAACCAAAACCCAAAACTGAAGAAAAACTTGAAACTTCTCCAGAAAAAAAATAATTTTTTTTTCAATGCCTAATACTCTTTACGACAAAATTTGGAAAGAACACTTAGTTGATCAGCAAGATGATGGTACAGCTTTATTATTTGTTGATAGGCATCTCGTTCATGAAGTGACTAGTCCACAAGCATTTGAAGGTTTACGAAATTCTAAAAGAAGAGTAAGACATCCAAAGCTTACATTGGCCGTTGCAGATCACAACGTTCCAACTACTGATAGAACTAATGGTATTTCAGATAATGAATCCAAAATTCAAGTTGATACATTAGAAAAGAATTGCAAGGAATTTGACATCCAACTTTTTGGAATGGAGGATAAGCGTCAAGGTATAGTTCATATAATTGGGCCCGAACAAGGATTTACTCAACCTGGAACAGTTATAGTTTGCGGAGATAGTCATACGGCTACACATGGAGCGTTTGGTGCTTTGGCATTTGGAATAGGCACCTCAGAGGTTGAACATGTGTTAGCGACACAAACTTTAGTGCAAAAAAAAGCAAAAAACTTCAGAATTAATGTTAATGGAAAACTTCCGTTAGGTGTTACTTCAAAGGATGTAATTTTACAAATAATTGGAAAAATAGGTACAGCAGGCGGAACAGGATGTGTTATTGAGTATGCTGGCGATTTAATCAGATCATTGAGTGTTGAGCAAAGAATGACTATATGCAACATGACTATAGAGGGTGGAGCAAGAGCAGGCTTGATTGCACCAGACGAAAAAATTTTTAAGTATTTGGAAGGAAAACCTATGTCACCCAAAGGTGAAAAATGGGATAAAGCTTTAGCATATTGGAGAAGTTTGAAATCCGATGACAGCGCAAATTTTGATAAAGAAATAAGTCTTCAAGCTAATGAAATTTCACCAATGATTACTTGGGGAACTTCACCTCAAGATGTCATTACTATTGAGGAGAAAGTCCCAAACCCGATCAATGAAAAGGATGAGGATAGAAAAAACTCTATTGAAAGAGCTTTGAAATATATGGGTTTAAAACCTGATATGGCTGCAAAAGATATTAAGATAGATAAGGTTTTTATAGGGAGTTGCACAAATGGGAGGATTGAAGACTTAAGAGAAGCAGCAAAGATTTTAAAAGATAAAAAAATTGCCTCTCATGTTCATGCAATGGTTGTTCCAGGGTCTGGTTTAGTGAAAGAACAAGCAGAGCAAGAGGGTTTACATAAAATATTTGAAGAGTCAGGTTTTGAATGGAGAGAACCAGGATGTTCTATGTGTTTAGCAATGAATGCTGATAAATTAAAACCAGAGCAAAGATGTGCATCAACATCAAACAGAAATTTTGAGGGACGACAAGGTAGAGGGGGAAGAACACACCTTGTCAGCCCAGGGATGGCAGCTGCAGCAGCAATTTCTGGAAATTTGGACGATGTAAGAAAGTATCAAAATTAATGCAAAAATTTTCCACATTAAAAAGTATTCCAGCATATTTACCAATAGTAAATATAGATACTGATATGATTATTCCAAAACAGTTTTTAAAAACAATTAAAAGAACTGGACTTGGAAAAAATTTATTTTTTGAAATGAGGTATGATGATAACGGAAATAAAATAAGTGACTTTATATTAAATCAAGATCCATTTACAAATTCAAAAATACTTATAGCAGGAAAAAACTTTGGTTGTGGATCCTCAAGAGAACACGCCCCTTGGGCATTACTAGATTTTGGTATTACATGTGTAATTAGCTCAAGTTTTGCTGATATTTTTTATAGCAATTGTTTTAAAAATGGAATTTTACCAATTATTGTTGATGAGGAAAAAATAAAAGAGTTGTCAGAATATGCTAATAGAAAAGAGGAAATTTCAGTAGACCTTAACGAAGAAAAAATAGTTTATGGTAATAATGAAATAAAATTTAAAATAGACTCCTTTAAAAAGAAATGTCTTCTAGAAGGATTAGATGATATTGCACTATCTTTAAACAAGTCTGATAAGATTAAAAGTTTTGAGCAAAAATTAAAAAGCTCTAAGCCATGGATTATAAGTGATTAAGGTTAAAAAGAGAAAGATACTATTACTTCCTGGAGATGGTATTGGTCCTGAAGTTATTGGTGAAGTAAAAAAAATTATCAGTTGGTTCAATGATAAAAAGTCTCTAGATTTTGAAATTGATGAAGATTTAGCGGGAGGATGCTCTTACGACAAGCATGGTACACCGATTACAGATGAGGTTTTTTACAAGGCACTAGAAAGTGCAGTGGTTATGTTGGGTGCTGTTGGAGGACCAAAATGGGATAATGTTGAGTTTTCAAAAAAACCTGAAAGAGCACTTTTAAAACTAAGAAAAGAGTTAAAATTGTTTGCTAATTTGAGACCAGCAATATGTTTTAAACAATTAGTTGATGCCTCAACATTAAAACCTGAAATTGTCTCAGGTTTAGATATTATGATTGTTAGAGAGCTAACAGGAGGAATATATTTTGGTGAACCTAGAGGAATTAAACCAATAGAAAATGGGGAAAGAAAAGGAATTAATACTCATACTTATACAAGCAATGAGATTATAAGAGTAGCTAGGGTTGCTTTTGATTTAGCAAAAAAAAGATCAAATAAAGTAACTTCTTGTGAAAAATCAAATGTAATGGAAGCAGGTCAACTTTGGAAAGAAGAGGTTCAAGCATTACACGATAAAGAATTTAAAGACGTTGAATTAAGTCATATGCTTGCAGACAATTGTGCTATGCAGTTGCTGAGAAATCCAAAGCAATTTGATGTAATTGTAACAGATAATTTATTCGGAGATATGTTATCTGACCAGGCCTCAATGTTAACAGGATCATTAGGACTCTTGCCTTCCGCATCTTTAGGTGCAAAAAATAAAGATGGAGAGATGAGGGCAATGTATGAGCCTATTCATGGCTCAGCTCCAGATATAGCTGGTAAAAGTATTGCTAATCCGATAGCTACAATTCTTAGTTTTGCAATGGCTTTGAGGTATTCATTAGATTTAGATAAAGAGGCAGAAGCTCTGGAAAAAGCTGTTCAAGATGTATTAAATGATGGTTTAAGAACTAAGGACATTTTATCAAAAGGTACAAAAGAGGTGACTACATCACAAATGGGTGATGCGATCATTTCAAAATTGCAATAATTAATTAATTATTTTAAAATCAAACTATGCCAACTTATACCGCACCTGTTGAAGATATGATGTTTCTTTTTGAAAAATTAAGAAACAACAAAGAGTATAATGAATTAGAAAAATATAAAGAAGTTACTCCAGATTTAGTCAAAGATATTTTACAAGAAGCAGCAAAAATAAATCAAAATTTAATTTTACCATTGGCTAAAGTTGGTGATGAAAATCCTGCAATTTTAGAAAATGGGGTTGTTAGAACTCCTCCGGGTTACAAAGAGGCTTACAAAAAATATATTGAAGATGGTTGGACTTCTTTAACATGTGATCCAAAATATGGGGGGCAAGGTATGCCAAAAACTGTGAGCGCATTTTTTGACGAAATGCTATCCTCTGCTAGCCTTTCTTTTAAACTCTATAGTGAACTTAGTATTGGTGCTTATAATTGTATTAATCATCATGCTAGTGATGAAATAAAAAATAGATATTTACCAAAAATTGTAGAAGGTAAGTGGAGTGGAACAATGTGCTTAACTGAGCCAGTATGTGGTACTGATTTAGGGCTACTAAAAACAAAGGCTAAAAAACAATCTGATGGTACATTCAAATTAACTGGACAGAAAATTTTTATTACTTCTGGTGATCACGATTTAACTGAAAATATTATTCATTTGGTTTTAGCAAGAGTAGATGACTCTCCGGCTGGCACTAAAGGTATCAGCCTGTTTTTAGTTCCAAAGTTTATTGTAAAAGAAGATGGGAATGTCGGTCCAAGAAATGGAATATCAACTGGTTCTATCGAAACAAAAATGGGAATTAAAGGATCGGCAACTTGTGTTCTCAATTTTGATGAAGCAACTGGTTACATGATTGGTGATAAGGAAAAGGGTTTGAGTGCAATGTTTACGATGATGAATCTTGAGAGAATCGTTGTTGGGATACAAGGTTTGGGTATATCAGAGATTGCTTATCAAAATTCACTTTCATATGCAAAAGAGAGAAAGCAAGGTAAGTCGAATAATTCAAAATCTAAAAATGGTGCTGATTTTATAATTGAGCATGCGGATATTAGAAGATCGTTGTTAAATATGAAATCGATTATTGAGGGTGAGAGAGCCTTATGTTTTTGGTTATCCCAACAAACTGAGGTAAGCCTATATCATCCAGATGAAAAAGCCAAGCAAGAGGCATCTGATTATGTCTCATTAATGACCCCAGTAGTTAAATCCTTGTTTACAGATTTAGCGATGGAAATCACTAGCGATGCAATGCAAATTTATGGTGGGTATGGTTATACTAAAGATCAAGGAATAGAGCAGTTGTATCGAGATAATAGAATCACACCAATTTACGAGGGTACGAATTCCGTGCAGGCTGCTGATTTAGTTTTTAGAAAATTATCAAATAAGAACGGGAATGTAATTAATAAATTTTTAGATCAGGTTAAAGATGAATGTAATTCTGACAACGAAAAAATAAGACCATTCATCTCAGATTTTAATAATTATTTAGATATATTAAAAAAATTTAGTGATTGGATGATTGAGAAATCTAAAACAGATAAAGATGATGTAAGTGCTGCTGCTAATGATTATCTTAAAACTCTCGGATTTGTTTCGATTGCTTATGCATGGATAAAAGTACTAGAGGTAAGTTTTAAAGATTATAATGAAAATAAAAACTTTTATGATGACAAAATCGATACTGCTAAGTTTTATTTTGATAAAGTTCTACCAAGAGCTGAACAACACTACAAATCAGCAATTTCTGGAAGCTCCAATATTATGAATTTTAAATTCAATTAAATGAGCCATTACGATACTAATTTAGATAAGAATAGTGCAAATTATGTTCCTTTAACTCCTTTGACTTTTTTAAAGAGAGCTAAAGAGATTTATCCTGATTATGAAGCAATTATTTATGAAGATCGTAAATACACCTGGGCTGATGTTTACAAACGTACTATTAAATTTGCAAGCGCCCTTAATAAAATTGGAATTAAAAAAGGAGATACTGTCTCATTTTTAGCTTTCAACACACCTGAGATTTTTGAGGGACATTATTCTGTTCCTATGTCTGGTGCAGTGTTAAATACAATTAACATAAGATTAGATGCTAAAACTATTGCTTATATTTTAGAACATAGTGATGCTAAAGTTCTTGTTGTTGATAGACAATTACACATAGAAGTTAAAAAAGCGTTAAGCACTTTAAAAAAGAAAATTACAATTATTGATATAGTTGATGAATTTGCAGACCAATCAAAGTGTGAAAAAATTGGTGATCTAGAATATGAAAGTTTTTTAAACACCGGTGATGAAAATTTTGATTGGAAAATGCCAGAGGATGAGTGGCAAGCAATATCTTTGAGCTATACATCTGGAACTACTGGAAACCCTAAAGGCGTTGTTTATCATCACCGAGGATCATATTTAATGTCCACGGGTAGTGCAGTTGCCTGGAACATGCCAAACAGACTCAATTTTTTAACTATCGTCCCAATGTTTCATTGCAATGGATGGGGTTATCCTTGGACTATACCTATGTTAAATGGAAGAACAATTTGTTTGAGAAATATAGATGTAAAAAAAATATTTGAATTAATAGACAAATATAATGTTACTCACTTTGGTGGAGCGCCTATTGTACTAAATATGATAACTGGTGCACCAGAGTCTGATAGGAAAAAATTAAAGCAAAAAGTATACGTCCTTACTGCAGGAGCACCACCGCCAAGTATAATTTTTAAAAAAATGAAAGAACTTGGTTTTGAAGTTATGCATGTTTATGGATTAACTGAAACTTATGGACATGTAACTCAATGTGCGTGGAATGATGCTTGGAATGACTTCGATGAGGAAAAGCAGAACGAAATTAAAGCAAGACAAGGAGTTAGATATCCTAATACAGAAGGGATTGCTGTGATGGATCCAGAAACAATGACTGAAGTTCCAAAAGATGGAAAGACGATCGGTGAAATAATGATTAAAGGAAATGTAGTCATGAAGGGTTATTTTAAGGATAAGGATGCTACAAATAAAGCGATGGCTGGTGGTTGGTTTCATTCTGGTGACTTAGCTGTCATGCATTCAGATGGATATGTAAAAATCCAGGATAGGTCTAAAGATATAATAATTTCTGGAGGTGAAAACATATCCTCTATAGAAATAGAAAATACTCTTGCAAAACATCCTTCAGTATCTATTGCAGCCGTTGTTGCTAAACCAGATGAAAAATGGGGAGAGGTACCTTGTGCATTTATTGAGATGGTAAAGGATAAACCAACAACTGAGAAAGAATTAATTGGTTTTTGTAAAGAAACACTTGCAGGTTTCAAGGTGCCAAAACAAGTTGTTTTTTGTGAACTACCTAAAACATCGACAGGAAAAATTCAAAAATTTGAATTGAGAAAAAAATTTTAGGTAATTGATTGATATTTGAAATAGAAAATAAAACTATTCATGCATCTGATGCAGGTCAAGGTATAGACCCAAAAAAACAAACAATAGTATTTCTTCATGGAAGTGGTCTTTCACACATAGTTTGGTCGTTAACTGAACAATTTTTTTCGAATAAGAATTTCAATGTATTGTCTATTGATCTCCCTGGTCATGGAAATTCAGATGGACCATGTTTAGATACCATAGAAAAAATTGCTGATTGGTTAGAAAGCGTATTTAAAAAATTGCGATTAAAAGATTTGATTTTAGTTGGTCATTCTCAAGGATGTTTAGAAATACTTGAATATGCTTTCAAATATAAAAGCAGGTTAAATAAATTAGTTTTTGTTGGAGGCTCAAATAGAATGCCAGTTCATCCTGATTTAATAGAACTTGCAAAAAATGGCGACTCTGATGCTGTAAAATTAATGATGAAATGGGGTTATGAAGGCTCAAAAAAATTTATTGGTGGGAATCCAGTAGAAAAAATAATTCAGTCTTCAAGAGATATTAGTGAAGTTTTAGCAGTCGATTTAAATGCGTGTAATAATTACTCAAATGGGTTAGAGGCAACAAAAGTTTTAGATCTTCCCACATTACTTATCTTTGGAGAGTTAGATAAAATGATCAATTTAGATGCAGGGAAAAAATTTTCAAATTTAGTAAAAAACTCATCTACTCATGTAATTAAAGGTTGTGGTCATATGATAATGATTGAAAAAGCTTTTGAAATGAGAGAAAAGATTTTAGAATTTTTAATTAAATGAAAAGTTATCCGATAGCAAAATCAAGAAGAGTTAGAAGTACACCCTATACTTCTAGGATAGAGAATCAAGGTGTTACCGCTTATACTGTTTATAATCATATGCTTTTACCAGCAGCTTTCGGTTCCTTGGAAGAGTCTTGTGATCATTTAAAAAAGAATGTTCAGATTTGGGATGTAGCTGCAGAAAGACAGGTTGAAATTTCAGGCAAAGATGCTGCAAAACTTGTACAACTCATGACCTGTAGAGATTTATCGAAATCCAAAGTAGGAAGATGTTATTATTGCCCTTTAATCGATGAAAATGGAAATTTGGTAAATGATCCTGTTATTTTAAAATTAGCTGAAGATAGATGGTGGATTTCAATTGCTGACTCTGATGTAATTTTTTTTGCAAAAGGTCTTGCTTCAGGAAATAAATTTGATGTAAAAATTTTTGAACCAATCGTAGATATTTTAGCAGTCCAAGGTCCTAAATCTTTTGATTTAATGGAAAAAGTTTTTGGTGAAAAAATAAAAGAGTTAAAATTTTTTGGATTTGATTATTTCACTTTTAATGGGGCAAAACATTTAATAGCTAGATCTGGTTGGTCAAAACAAGGTGGTTTTGAAATTTATGTTGAAAACACCGACTCAGGTTTGAAGTTATACGATCATCTTTTTGAAATTGGTAAAGAATTCAATGTTAGACCTGGATGCCCAAATTTAATCGAAAGAATTGAGAGTGGTTTACTTTCTTATGGGAATGATTTTGATAACAATGATAATCCATTTCAATGTGGTTTTGATAAATATATCGATCTAGAGACCAATATAAACTTTTTAGGTAAAGATAAACTTAAAAAAATTAAAGAAAAAGGAATTGATAGAAAGCTAATGGGTGTTCAGATTGATCTAACCAAGATTCTTTTAACTAGTTCTTTAAACATCAGGAATAATGATGGAAATATAATTGGTGAACTAAGATCTGCTTGTTACTCGCCTCATTTTAAAAAAGTTATTGGTATTGCAATGATAAAAGAACCATATTGCAAAGCATCTTCGTCCGGAACAATAGAAATTGATGGAAATTCTTTAGCTCTTAAAGTTTGCGATTTACCTTTCATCTAGTATAAAACTTAGATCATGAATATTGCAATCGTAGGAGCAACAGGAAATGTTGGCAGGAAAACATTAGAAATTTTGGAGAGAAAAGAATTTTCTATAGATAATTTATATTTAGTTGCATCCTCAAAAAGTGTTGGAAAAAAAATTGGTTTTAGAGGTAAGGAAATCGATGTCCTTGATTTAGAAAATTTTGATTTCTCAAAAGTTAACATTGCTTTTTTTGCAGCTGGTGGAAAAATTTCTGAAAAATTTGCCAAAAGAGCAGCCAAAAATTGCTTGGTAATTGATAACTCTAGTTTTTTTAGAATGGATCCAGAAGTGCCTTTGATAGTTCCACAAGTAAATTCAGATGATCTAAAAAAAATTAAAAAAAATATTATTGCAAATCCGAATTGTTCAACAGCTCAATTAGTAATTGCCCTTAAACCTTTACACGATCTATTTATTATCAAAAGAATTGTTGTGTCTACTTATCAATCAGTTTCTGGAGGTGGAAAAGCTCCCATGGATGAACTTATTGAGCAAACTAAACTAGTTTTAGATGGTAAAAAAGTATCCTCTAAAAATTTTACAAAACAAATCGCTTTTAATGCTATTCCTCATATCGATCAATTTGCAGATGATGGTTATACTAAGGAAGAGTTAAAAATGATGAACGAAACTAAAAAAATTTTAGATACCAAAATTGATTTAACAGCAACATGTGTGAGATTACCAATCTCTGTTTCTCATTCTGAGTCAGTCAACTTACAATTTGAAAAACCTTTTACTCTGGAAAAAGTAAGGGATGCTTTGAATAATTTTGAAGGTTGTAAAGTTATGGATGAAAGAAATGATGGTGGTTATTCAACTCCAATTGAAGCAGAGGGAATGGATGAAACTTTTATTTCAAGGATAAGAGAAGATAAAACAATTAAAAATGGATTAAATTTATGGATCGTTTCAGATAATCTTTTAAGGGGAGCCGCTTTGAATGCAGTAGAAATTGCAGAAACAGTAATTAAAAACAATTACCATGGAAAATAAAAAACCATTATCACCTCACATACAAGTTTATAAATGGCATATTTCGTCTTTAGTATCCATTTCACACAGAATTACGGGCATAATAAATATAATTGGGATTACATTAATTTGTTTGTGGGCATCTTTATTATTATTAGGTGAAAATAGTTATGAGGCTGTTAATTTACTATTAAATTCCCAAATTGGAAAATTTATTACTTTAGGTTTGACCTGGTCTTTTTGTTTTCAAATTTTAAGTGAGATTAGACATTTGATAATGGATTTAGGTTATGGATTTGAACTTAAGACAACTAAAATAACTGGTCTTTTAGTAATTATAGGGTCAATCTTTTTAACTATAATTTTATATTTGATTGGAAAAAATTTATTTTAAAATGATTGCTGCAACAAAAAAATGGATTTTTTTAAAAATAAGTGGAGCAATATTAGTTCCATTAATGGCCTGGTTTATTCTAAGTTTTATAAGTATTTATGATCAGAGCTATTTAGAAGTATTGGAATTTTTTACGAATCCATTATCTAAGTTTTTATTCAGTTTATTTATTATTACTGCATATTTCTTTTCAGCATTAAGTATTAGTGAGGTTTTTGAGGATTATATAAAAGATTATAAAATCAAAAATGTCGCAAATGGTTTTTTGTACGTATCAGCTGTGGTAATTCCATTAATTACAATTATATTATTAATTAACTTATGAGTTCTTATAAAATAATTGATCATGAATACGATGTAGTAGTCTTGGGAGCAGGCGGTTCTGGTCTAAGGGCCGCGGTTGGTTTAAGTGAAGCTGGATTAAAAACAGCTTGTATTTCAAAAGTTTTTCCAACTAGAAGTCACACCTCTGCGGCACAAGGTGGTATTTCTGCTGCTTTAGGAAATATGGGTGAGGATGATTGGCGTTGGCATATGTACGACACAGTTAAAGGAGCTGATTGGTTAGGTGATCAGGATAGTATTGAATATCTCTGTAAGGAGGCACCAAAGGCTGTAATTGAGCTAGAAAAATATGGTGTTCCATTTAGCAGAACTGAAGATGGAAAAATTTATCAAAGACCATTTGGTGGTATGACTAAAAATTACGGCAACGGAATTGTACAAAGAACTTGTGCAGCCGCTGATAGAACAGGTCATGCAATTTTACATACTTTGTATGGACAAGCTTTAAAACATAACACAGAATTTTTTATCGAATATTTTGCATTAGATTTATTAATGAAAGATGGAGCGTGTAAAGGTTTGATTGCTTGGAATTTGAATGATGGAACTATTCATAGATTTAGAGCACACACCGTCATAATCGCAACTGGTGGTTATGGAAAAGTATATTATTCTGCAACATCAGCACATACATGTACAGGTGATGGTAATGCGATGGTATTAAGAGCAGGTTTACCATTACAAGATATGGAATTTGTGCAGTTTCATCCAACAGGAATTTATGGTCATGGCACATTGATCACAGAAGGTGCAAGAGGTGAAGGAGGATATCTTACAAATTCAAAAGGTGAAAGATTTATGGAGAGATATGCCCCTAATGCAAAAGATTTAGCTTCAAGAGATGTTGTGAGTAGATCGATGTCAATTGAGATTAATGAAGGAAGGGGAGTTGGAAAAGATCAAGATCATGTTCATCTTAATTTAAGTCACTTAGATAAAGACATTATCGAAAGTAGGTTGCCTGGTATAACTGATGCTGCGAGATTATTTGCTAATGTAGATGTTACTAAAGAACCAATTCCGGTTGTTCCCACAGTTCATTATAATATGGGTGGTATCCCAACAAATTATAAAGCAGAGGTTTTAACTGTAAATGGTTCAGAAAAAACTGTTCCAGGTTTAATGGCAATTGGTGAAGCAGCGTGTGTTTCTGTTCATGGCGCAAACAGACTTGGTTCAAACTCATTAATTGATTTAGTTGTTTTTGGTAGAGCAGCTGCTAAACGAGCAGCAGAGCTAATAAAACCAGGAACTCCACACGAGGAAATCAGTGAAGCAGAAACCCAAAAATGCTTAGATCGTTTTGATAAAATAAGAAATTCACAAGGCGATATTGGGACAGCTGAATTAAGATTGTCAATGCAGAAAACTATGCAGTCTAAGTGTGCTGTTTTTAGAACTGAAAAAACTCTTAAAGAAGGTGTTAATGAAATAAGAAAAACTTATGACGGGTTAGACTCTTTATCAGTTAAAGATAAATCTTTAATTTTTAACACTGATTTAGTTGAAACTTTAGAGTTTGATAATTTAATAAGACAAGCTGTAGTTACAGTTGATTCAGCCTATAATCGAAAAGAAAGTCGAGGAGCACATGCAAGAGAAGACTTTCCAAAAAGAGATGATAATAAATTTATGCAACACACTCTTGCCTGGTGTGACGGAAAAGATACAAAAATTAGTTATAGAGAAGTTCACAAATCAACATTAACTAATGATGTGCAATATTTTCCACCTCAGGAAAGAGTTTACTGATGGCTCAAATAGGTTTACCTGATAACTCCAAAGTAAAAAAAGGTAAATATTTTAAGGATAAAACTGGGTCAAAAAATCTTAGAAAAGTAAATGTTTATAGGTGGAACCCGTCTACAGAGGAAAATCCTAGAATTGATACCTATGAAGTTGATATGGATAATTGTCCCTCAAAAGTTTTAGATATTTTAAATAAAATTAAAAATGAAATAGATCCGACTTTGGCTTATAGAAGATCTTGTGCTCATGGAGTTTGTGGTTCGTGTGCAATGAATATGGATGGAAAAAATGGCCTTGCCTGTACAACTCCTCACAATGAAATAGATGGTGATATCAATATTTATCCACTACCACACCTTAAGGTCAAAAAAGATCTAATAGGTGACTTGGATGGTTTATATAAACAATATCAATCAATTGAGCCATGGTTAAAATCAAATTCAAAGACAGAAACTAAAGAAATTTTTCAATCTAAAGAAGACAGAGCTAAACTAGATGGCGCATACGAATGTATAATGTGTGCGTGTTGTTCAACTTCTTGCCCAAGTTATTGGTGGAATGGTGATAAATATCTGGGACCAGCAGTGCTTTTACAAGCTTATCGATGGATCATAGATAGTAGAGATGAAGAGAGAAATTCAAGATTAAAAAAAGTGGCAGATGAACTCAAACTTTATAGATGTCACACAATTTTAAACTGTACTAGCGCTTGTCCAAAAGGTTTAAATCCTGCTAAAGCAATTGCTGAAATAAAAAAAATGTTAGCAACAGCTAATATTTAAACAATAGACTAATAAGAATTTTTAATCTAAAAGATCCTATTCATGAAATTAATTGAACATTTTGTAGGTGGAAAAATAATTCCCGGAACATCAAATAAAAAGGGTAAAGTTTTTAATCCAGCAACTGGTGATCAAGAAAAAGAGGTCAGAATCGCCTCTAAAAAAGATTTGGATAGTGCGGTAGAGGTAGCAAAAAAAGCTTTTCAAGAATGGTCAGTAAAACCTTCTTTAGTAAGAGCTAGAGTCATGTTTAAATTCAAGGAACTTATAGAAAAAAATTCAGATGAACTAACACAACTAATTGTGAACGAACATGGAAAAGTTTATGAGGATGCAAAAGGTTCATTAACTAGAGGCTTAGAAGTTGTTGAATTTGCTTGTGGTATTCCTCATTTGCTAAAAGGTGAATTTTCAGAAAATGTTGGTACAAATGTTGATAGTTGGTCTATACGACAGCCATTAGGTGTAGTGGCAGGAATTACGCCTTTTAATTTTCCAGCAATGGTGCCTATGTGGATGTTTCCAATTGCAGTTGCTTGTGGAAATACTTTTATATTGAAGCCGTCTGAAAAAGATCCTTCTTGCTCCATTAAATTAGCTGAACTCTTAAAAGAAGCAGGTTTACCCGAGGGTGTTTTCAATGTGGTTAATGGAGACAAAGAAGCTGTTGATGCTATTTTAACAAACCCAGATATAAAAGCAGTAAGTTTTGTTGGTTCTACTCCAATTGCAAAATATATTTATGAGAATTCAGCTAAGAATGAAAAAAGAGTTCAAGCCTTAGGCGGTGCTAAAAATCATTTAGTAGTGATGCCTGATTGTGATTTAGATGGTGCGGTAAATGGCTTAATGGGAGCTGCATATGGGTCTGCAGGAGAAAGATGTATGGCACAATCAGTTGCGGTAGCAGTTGGTGATATAGGCGATGAGCTTGTTTCAAGACTTTCAAAAAAAGCAGAAGCCTTAAAAGTAGGACCAGGAATGGATAAAAATTCTGAAATGGGACCTTTAGTAACAAAAGATCATTTAGAAAAAGTAAGAGGATATGTAGACTTAGGAGTAAAAGAGGGAGCTAAGCTTGTTGTAGACGGAAGAAGCCTAAAATTACAAGGATATGAAAATGGTTTTTATATTGGTGGATGTTTATTCGACCACGTTAAAAAAGAAATGAGAATTTATAAAGAGGAAATATTTGGACCAGTATTATCAGTAGTTCGAGTAAAAACTTTTGAGGATGCAGCAAATTTAATAAATAATCATGAATATGGAAATGGTGTGAGCATTTATACAAGAGATGGAGATGCCGGAAGAACTTTTGCAAGCAAAATTCAAGTCGGAATGGTAGGTATTAATGTACCAATTCCTGTACCAATGGCCTTCCACAGTTTTGGTGGATGGAAAAGATCTTTATTTGGAGATAGTGCAATGCATGGTATGGAGGGTATAAAATTTTATACAAAATTAAAAACAATTACTTCAAGATGGCCTTCAGGCATCAGGTCAAATGCAGAATTTGTGATGCCTACGATGAAATAGAAAAAATGACAAAAAAAAATAGCAAAATATCATTAATTGGTGCAGGTCAAATCGGAGGAACTTTAGCTCACTTAATAGGAATAAAAGAGTTAGTTGATGAAGTTGTTTTATTTGATGTAGCAAGTGGAATTGCCAAAGGAAAAGCTTTAGATATCGCCCAGTCCTCATCTGTAGATGGATTTGATGTTAAATTTTCTGGAACGGATGACTACAAAGATATTAAAGGATCAGATGTAGTAATAATTACTGCTGGAGTTCCAAGAAAACCTGGAATGAGTAGAGATGATTTATTAGGTATTAATTTAAAGATTATAAAAGAAGTTGCAAATGGAGTGAAACAAAATGCTCCTGATGCTTTTGTAATATGTATAACTAATCCACTTGATGTAATGGTGATGGCATTTCAAAAATTTTCAGGTTTATCATCTAACAAAGTTGTTGGAATGGCTGGTATTTTAGATAGCTCTAGATTCAAATTATTTTTATCTTTAGAATTTAATGTGCCAGTAAAAGAGATAGATGCGATGGTTATGGGAGGACATGGAGATACAATGGTTCCTCTTCCAAGATTTACCAAGGTATCTGGAAAACCTTTATTAGATTTGGTTAACGATGGAAAAATTTCAAAAGAAAGATTAGAGGAAATAAATCAACGAACTCGAGATGGTGGAGCTGAAATAGTAAAATTTTTAGAAAAAGGTTCTGCCTTTTATGCACCTGCAGCCTCAGGAATTGAAATGGCCAAAGCTTATCTCAATGATGAAAAAAAAATGCTTCCGTGTGCAGCTCACTTAAATGGTGAATATGGAATAAAAGATATTTATGCCGGCGTGCCAATTATTATTGGAAAAAGTGGAGTTGAAAAAATAGAGGAAATTAACTTGGATGAAAAAGAAAAATCTGAATTTTTACATTCAGTTGAAGCAGTAAAAAAATTATGGGAAGCAGCTTCTAAAATTGACCCTGATTTAGCTTAAAAATGAATATTCACGAACACCAAGCTAAACAAATTTTAAAAGAGTTTGGTGCAGTTGTCCCGGAGGGAGTTTTTGCATTCACTGTTAAAGATTTAGTTGAAAAATGTAAAAAACTAAAAACCGAAAAATATGTCTTAAAAGCTCAAATTCATGCCGGTGGGAGAGGTAAAGCAGGAGGGGTAAAAATTTTGGATAATTTAGATGAATTAGAAAAATCTGCTAATGAACTCCTAGGAAAAAAACTAATCACGCATCAAACTGGGCCAGAAGGACGTGAGGTAAAAAGACTTTATGTTGAAACTTCTTCACACATAGAGAAGGAGTTTTATTTATCATGTTTAATTGATAGAGCCACATCTAAAATTGCATTTATTTCGAGTAATGAGGGAGGAATGGATATTGAAGAAGTAGCAGCAAAATCCCCAGATAAAATTTTAACAAACAAAATTGATTTTAAAGAAGAAATTTCTGATACCGAGTGTGAAAAGATTATCAAAATTTTTGATTTAGAGGATGGTTCTAAAGTGGAAGCTATTTCCCTAATAAAATCAATTTACAAATTGTTTATTAAAACAGATGCAAATATGGTTGAAATTAACCCATTAATTTTAACAAAAGAAAAAAAAATTGTTTGTCTAGATGCAAAAATAAATTTTGACAGCAATGCTTTGTTTAGACATCCGGAGATCTCAAATCTTAGAGATTTGAACGAGGAAGACCCTATAGAGATCGAAGCAAGTAAACATGATTTAGCCTATATAAAATTAGATGGAAGTATTGGTTGTATGGTAAATGGAGCTGGTTTAGCAATGGCAACAATGGATATAATTAAGTTATATGGAGAAGAGCCGGCAAATTTTCTAGATGTTGGTGGAGGAGCTTCAAAAGAGAAAGTTTCAGCAGCCTTCAAAATAATTTTGTCAGATAAAAATGTTAAAGGCATTTTAATTAATATTTTTGGTGGCATCATGAGATGTGATGTTCTTGCTCAAGGTGTAGTTGATGCAGCAAAAGAAATTGATATTAATGTTCCTTTGGTAGTGAGATTAGCGGGTACAAATTTTAAAGAAGGAAAAACTATATTAGACAATTCTGGATTAAAACTTATCTCTGCTGAAAATCTAGATGATGCAGCAAGTAAAATTGTTAAAGCTATAAAATAATGTCAGTTCTTGTAAATAAAGAAACTAGATTAATTTGTCAGGGTTTTACGGGGTCACATGGAACATTTCACTCTGAGCAAGCAATTAAATATGGAACAAAATTAGTTGGTGGAGTTACTCCTAAAAAAGGAGGACAAAAACATTTAGGATTACCAGTTTTTAACACAGTTAAAGAGGCTAAAAACTCTGAGGGTGCCAACGCCACGATGATATATGTGCCAGCGAAGTTCGCTGCTGCAGCAATCGTCGAGGCAATAGAAGCATCAATTGAGTTAATTGTTTGCATTACTGAAGGAATCCCAATTCAAGATATGTTGAGAGTTAAACAGAAATTATTAAAATCAAATTCCAGATTAATTGGACCTAATTGTCCAGGAATAATAACTCCTGATGAATGTAAAATTGGTATTATGCCAGGCAATATCCACAAAAAAGGTTCAGTTGGTATTGTCTCTAGATCTGGGACTTTAACGTATGAGGCAGTTGCTCAAACCACAGAAAATGGATTAGGTCAATCCACTTGCATAGGTATTGGTGGAGATCCAATAAACGGGACAAATTTTATTGATTGTTTAGACTTATTTTTAAATGACGATGAAACAGAATCTATTTTGATGATTGGAGAAATTGGAGGAACTGCCGAGGAGGAGGCATCAGATTTCATTAAAAACCATAAAATTAAAAAACCAATTGTCGGTTTTATAGCAGGTTTGACAGCTCCACCAGGTCGTAGAATGGGCCATGCAGGTGCAATAATTTCTGGTGGCAAAGGTGGAGCTAAAGATAAGATTAAAAAGATGCAAGATTGTGGAATAACTATAGCAAATTCTCCATCCAAAATTGGAAAAACATTATTTGAAAAATTGTCTGATTGAAAAATTTCTTCCTAGGTTTATATTGTTAAATACATAATGTCATCTGCTAAAAATTTAGAATATAAAAAAACAGCATTTCTTAATAAATCAAATAGCTCTTTCATCGAGCAAATGTATTTAAAATTTTTGAATAATGATCCTAATTTACCAGATAGTTGGAAAAAATATTTTAAAGAGATTGGAGACGAAGAGGATATAGTTATCAATGAAATTAATGGACCATCTTGGAGTCCTTCAAAAAAAGTCTCAATCAATAAAAATGAAATTTCACAAAAACAAGATATAGAGAAAGATGATACTGACATAGTTAAATCAAACGCTAATTCTATCAAAGCTGTTGCAATGATTAGGTCATATAGACAAAGAGGCCATTTAATTGCTAAATTAGATCCATTAGGATTACTTGAAACAGATTATTTAGATGAACTTCATCCAGAGTTTTATGGTTTTAAAAAAGAAGATTATCAAAAAAAAATCTTTTTAGATGATGTAACAAATAAAGAATATTCAAATATTAGTGAGATCCTTAGGTTTTTAAAAGAAAAGTATTGTGGTTCCTTAGGATATGAATATATGCATATTTCAAATCCTACTGAAAGAAAATGGTTTAGAGAACGTGTTGAAAAAAATGATGATTTTAATTTTACTCAAAATGGAAAAGAAGCTATTCTTAATAAGTTAATTCAAGCAGAGGGTTTTGAAAAATTCCTTCATACTAAATATGTTGGAACTAAAAGATTTGGGCTTGATGGAGGTGAGAGTTTAATTCCTGCACTTGAACAAATTATTAAGATCGGTGGCCAATCGCAAGTTAAAGAAGTCAAGATTGGTATGTCTCACAGAGGTCGACTTAATGTGTTAGCAAATGTTTTACAAAAATCTTATAAAAGAATATTTAATGAATTTGCTGGAGAAATAAGCTCTAATTCTAAAGATGATACTGGAGATGTAAAATATCATTTAGGAGCATCATCTAATAGAGAGTTTGATGGAAACTCAGTTCATGTTAGTTTAACAGATAACCCTTCACATTTAGAGGCAGTAAATCCAGTTGTTTTAGGGCAAACCAGAGCAAAACAATTTTTTCACAAAGATAAAGAAAGAAAAAAAGTAATTCCAATTTTAATACATGGAGATGCAGCCTTTGCTGGACAGGGTGTTGTGGCTGAATGTTTTGCAATGTCTGGTCTTCCAGGTCATAATACTGGCGGTACAATTCATATTATAATTAATAATCAAATAGGTTTTACAACAAGCCCAAGATTTGCAAGATCTTCCCCTTATCCTTCGGATGTAGCTAAAATGGTTGAGGCTCCGATTATTCATGTAAATGGTGATGATCCAGAAGCTGTAGTTTATGCAGCAAGAATAGCCACGGACTTTAGATTAAAATTTAATAGAGATGTAGTTATTGATCTAATTTGTTACAGAAGGTTTGGACATAATGAGGGAGATGAACCTTCATTTACTCAACCTTTAATGTATAAAAAGATAAGATCTCATCCTTCAACTATTAAAGTATATGGAGAAAAATTAGTGGATGAGGGTTCAATTTCTAAAGAATATCTGAATAGTTCTATAAAGAAATTTAAAGATTTACTGGATGATCAATTTAAAAATGCAAAAAATTATAAACCAAAGATTGAGTGGTTTGAAGGGACGTGGTCTAGATATAGACCAGAGCCAGGAAAAGACAAAAGAGGTGTAACAGGATTTGACACTAAAAAGTTAAAAGGTATTTCTGATAAGATAAATTCCATATCTTCAGATTTGAATATTCATAAAACAATTTCCAAAATTTTAGAAAATAGAAAACTTATGGTCTCTAAAGGTAGAGGAATAGATTGGTCTACTGCAGAAGCACTTGCTTTTGGCTCATTATTAGAGGAGGGGTATCCAGTAAGACTTGTTGGTCAAGACTCTGGAAGAGGAACTTTTAGTCAAAGACACTCTGTTCTGAGAAATCAAATTGATAATTCAAGATACATTCCTTTGAATAATATTTCAGATAAACAAAAAAATTTTGAAATAGTAGATAGTTTTTTATCAGAATTAGCTGTCTTAGGATTTGAATATGGATACAGTTTAGTTGAGCCTAATACCTTAACTATTTGGGAGGCACAATTTGGAGACTTTGCAAATGGTGCTCAAGTGGTAATTGATCAATTCATAGCCTCAGGTGAGAGAAAATGGTCTAGAGCATCTGGCTTAGTCATGCTATTACCACACGGATATGAAGGCCAAGGTCCAGAACATTCATCAGCAAGATTAGAGAGATTTTTACAATTATGTTCTAATGATAATATGCAAGTAATGAATTGCACAACACCTGCAAATTATTTTCATGCTTTAAGAAGACAAATGCATAGAGATTTTAGAAAACCCTTAGTTATCATGACACCCAAATCTTTACTGAGAAACAAAAATTGTATTTCAAATTTAGAGGATTTTAGTAAAAAAAACTCGTTTCATAGAGTTATGTGGGATCACGCTATAGACCCAAAAATTACTGGATTTATAAAATTAAAAAAATCAAAAAATATAAAAAAAGTGATACTTTGCTCGGGTAAAGTTTACTTTGATTTACTTGAAGCTAGAGAAAAGATTAAAAGAGATGATGTTATACTTTATAGAATTGAACAGCTTTATCCATTTCCAGCAAAAGCATTAGCTAAAGAGTTAAAACCATATGCAAAAAGTGCTAAATTTTATTGGTGTCAAGAAGAGCCAAAAAATATGGGTGCGTGGTTTTCAGTTAGAGATTATATCCAATGGACATTAGATAATATAAAGGCTAAGAATAGTATGATTTCTTATATTGGAAGAAGTCCAGATGCATCACCTGCAACAGGATATGCCAAGAGACACATTTCTCAACAACAAGAAATTATAAAGAAAGTTTTTGAATAAATATTAATGAGTGAAAAGATATTAGTTCCGGTTCTTGGAGAAAGTATCACAGAGGCAACAGTCTCTAAGTGGTTAAAAAATGAAGGTGACTCTGTTGAAGCTGATGAGCCACTTGTTGAACTAGAAACTGATAAAGTAAATTTAGAAGTTCCTTCTCCAGTATCAGGTATTCTTACAAAAATAAATTCAAAAAATGGATCAGTTGTTGAAGTTGGTGCTGATTTAGGATCTGTTTCAGAGAGTGAGACTAAATCTACTGAAAATCAGGAAATTAAAAAGATACAACCTACTGTCAAATTTAATAAAGATAATTTGATAGATGAGAATGATAAAGATGAGGAGATGGAAGTTTTTCAAGACAATGTTGAGGAGGAGAAGCCATTAGTTCTTACTGAAGAAGTAGAACCTTTAAAAGTAGAAGTTGAAACAAAAATAGATGAAACTTTGTCCCCAGCAGTGAGAAAAATTGTAACTGAAAACAAGATAGATATCAGCTCTGTTAAAGGTTCGGGAAAAGATGGGAGAGTTTTAAAAGGCGATCTAATAAATTTAATGGGTGTCAATCCTCCCCCATCCGAAAGAAAAATAAAATATGGTCAAGAAGAAAGAATTAAAATGACCAGATTAAGACAAACTATTGCTAAGAGATTGAAGCAAGCACAGGATAATGCAGCCTTACTGACAACATTTAATGAAGTTGATATGTCAAATGTAATGGCAATGAGGAAAGAAAATCAGGATGATTTTCAAAATCGCTATGGTGTCAAATTGGGGTTCATGTCCTTTTTCGTTAAAGCAAGTATAGTAGCATTAAAAAATTTCCCTGCGATAAATGCTGAAATTGAAGGTGATACGATTGTTTATAAAAACTATTATAATATAAGTTTTGCAGTCGGCACTGAAAAAGGATTAGTAGTTCCAGTTTTAAAAAATGCAGATGAATTATCTTTTGCTGATATTGAGAAAAATATCAAAGATATTTCTGAAAAAGCAAAAAATGGAAAACTTACTATTGAAGATCTTCAAGGGGGAACTTTCACTATCAGTAATGGTGGTGTTTATGGCTCAATGCTTTCAACTCCTATTCTTAATCTTCCACAATCAGGTGTCTTAGGTATGCACAACATAGTTGATAGACCTATCGTAGTTGATGGAGAAATTAAGATCAGACCTATAATGTACTTAGCGTTATCATACGACCATAGAATTGTTGATGGTAAAGAGTCTGTTTCCTTTTTAAAAATGATAAAAGAAAATTTAGAGGAACCAAGAAGGCTATTTTTGGATATTTAAATGACAGATAAATTTCAAGCAGTAGTAATTGGTGGAGGACCTGGAGGTTATGTTTGTGCAATAAGATTGGCACAATTAGGCCTTAAAACTGCATGTATAGAATCTAGAGGTTCACTAGGTGGTACTTGTTTGAATGTTGGATGTATTCCTTCTAAAAGTTTATTAAATTTATCTGAGGAGTTTCATAATACACAAAGTTTATCAAATAAAGGAATTGAAATTGGTGAGGTAAAATTAAACTTGTCGAAAATGATGAAGAATAAGGACAAAGCGGTTACGATTTTGACCAAAGGTGTGGAGTTTCTTCTTAAAAAAAATAAAGTTACCTACTTTAAAGGCACCGGAAGTTTCAAATCTAAAAATGATATTGTAATCAAAGATAACGATAATAAAGAGACAATTATTCAATCTGAAAATACTATAATTGCCACTGGTTCGGTTCCAGTATCATTACCGGGAATTGAAATTGATGAAAAAGTAATTGTTTCATCCACTGGAGCACTTAAGTTAGAACAAGTCCCCAAAAAAATGGTTGTAGTTGGTGGAGGATACATAGGTTTAGAGATGGGATCTGTATGGTCTAGACTTGGTTCAGAAGTTCATGTAGTTGAATTTTTAGATCATATCACACCAGGTATGGATAAAGAAATTTCTAGTGAATTTATGAAAATTTTAAAAAAACAAGGGATTAACTTTCATATGCAGCATAAAGTAGAGAAAATTAAAAAGAATAACAATAATGCAATTGTCTCAACTTTAAACGAAAATGGTACCAAAAAAGATTTTGAGTGTGATGTAGTATTAATATCTGTTGGTCGAAAGCCAAATACGGAGGGACTAAATCTTCAAAAAATTGGTGTGGAATTAGACGAAAAAAAGAGGGTAAAAACAGACAAAAATTTTAAAACTAATCAAAATAATATTTATGCGATAGGAGATGTAATTAGTGGTCCTATGTTGGCTCATAAAGCTGAGGATGAAGGAATTGCAGTTGCGGAAAATATAGCAGGTCAATCAGGTCATGTTAACTATGATACTATCCCTGGTGTGATTTATACCAGCCCAGAAGTTGCCTCTATTGGAAAAACAGAAGAGCAATTAAAAGAGCTTAAAATAAATTATAAAATTGGAAAATTTTCATTTATGGCAAATTCAAGAGCAAAGGCCATTGATGACACAGAGGGTTTTGTAAAAATTCTTGCTGACGAAAAAACTGATAAAGTATTAGGTGCACATTTAATTGGACCTCATGCTGGTGAATTAATTGGAGAAATTGGTATCGCGATGGAATTTGGTGCTAGCTCTGAAGATATAGCAAGAACTTGTCATGCTCATCCTACTTTTTCAGAAGCAGTGAAAGAAGCGGCTTTATCTGTAGATAAAAGAGCAATACACTCTTAATAATTTTTCATATTATCTAAATATGAATTTTCCGATTCTTTTACCAAACATATTTAATCATCCTTTTACCTATAAAAGTGATCTAAAACTAAGCATTGGCGATTTTGTTGAGGTTCCTTTTGGAAAAACAAAAATTATGGGAGTTGTGTGGGATAATTTTGAAAAAAATGAGAATAAAACTTTTAAGATAAAAAAGATTATCAGAAAGTTAGAAATTCCAAAATTAAAAAAAAAAACAATAAATTTTTTAAATTGGTTTTCAGAATATAATATTGTTCCAAAAGGAATGGCACTCAAATTAATTTTATTGAGCGGAAGACCAGTAAAAAAACTTGATAATAAATTTTATAAAGATTTTTCTTTTAAGTTAAAAAAAAATACATTTGAATTAAATACGGAACAAAAAGAGTCTCTTAAAGAGATGAATGATATGAATAAAAAGTTTAATGTTCATGTTTTACAGGGAACGACTGGTTCAGGTAAAACCATTGTATATTTTGAAACTTTAAAGCATATCTTGCAAAAAGGGTATCAAGGATTAATAATGTTACCAGAGATTGGTTTAACCAATCAATTTGAAAAAAAATTTTTTGAATTTTTTGGTTTCAAAGCAGCAATTTGGCACTCTGGTATATCAAAAAAAAATAAAGAAATTATTTGGAGTGGAATTACGAGTGGTGAAATAAGTGTTGTTATTGGGGCCAGATCATCTTTATTTTTACCATTTAAAAATTTAGGGTTAATAATAGTTGATGAAGAGCATGATCAATCTTACAAACAAGATGAAGGGATAATATTTAACGCTCGGGATATGGCTATTTCTAGGGCATCATTTGAAAATATTCCAATAAATTTAATTACTTCTGTTCCATCAATAGAAACATACGAAAATATAAAGAAAAAAAAATACACCTCTTCGAAACTTGTTCGAAGATATCAAAATGCTTCTTTACCAAACTACAAAATAATTAATTTGAATAATGTTAAAATGGATAAACAATCTTGGCTTTCTAAAGAGATAATCCAGAGAGTAAATTTCCACCTAAATAAAAATGATCAAGTTTTATTTTTTTTAAATAGAAGAGGATTTTCTCCAAGTGTTTTGTGTAAAAAATGTTTCAATAATTTCCCATGTCCAAATTGCTCAATAAATTTAGTTTATCACAAAAATAAAAATAATTTATTGTGCCATTACTGTGGATTTAAAAGTTTTTTAAAAAGAAAATGTTCTAAAGAAGGATTTTGTGAATTTATATTTTGTGGACCAGGTGTGGAAAGGATATCAGAAGAAGTAAAAAAAAATTTTCCATCGAAAAAAATTGAAATTTTTTCGAGTGATACAATGAATAAAAAAAGTGCAAAAGAAAAATTAGAAAAAATAATAAATAATGAAATTGAAATTTTAGTTGGAACACAACTAATTTCCAAAGGGTTTCATTTTCCAAACTTGAATTGTATTGTTGTAGTTGATATCGATTTATCACTAATGGGTCACGACTTAAGGAGTGCAGAGAAAAATTTACAACTATATCACCAGTTATCAGGTAGAGCTGGAAGAACAGGAGGTTCGTCTACTATTTATTTTCAAACTTATAACTTTAATAATAAATTGATTGATGATATTACAAATAAAAATCCAGAAATTTTTCTTGATAAAGAAATAGAAATTAGAAAAAAAAATAACTTACCCCCATTTCAAAGATTTATCTCTTTGATTTTGACAGGTAATAGGGAAAATGAATTAGAAAAAGAAGCTTTAAAATTCAAAATGTTCATTTCTAATAAGATAAATGGAAAAATTTTAGGTCCAGTAAGCGCTCCTGTCTTTAAATTAAAGAATAAATATCGTGTACGATTACTTATAAGAGGCGCTAAAACTCTTAAATTACAAAATAGTTTAGCATCAATAATTCCAAAATATAAATTTGCCTCAGGAATAAAACTTTCAGTTGATGTTGATCCAATTAGCTTTAATTAACGCTCAAAAAAATTAATTTTTAGCCAATGTGTTACTTGAAGACTATAAAGGCATGTGCTAATTAAATCGTGATTTTAAATTAATCATATTCATTTAAAGGGTCAAAATTGAGTAAAAATAAAGGATTTTCAGATACTTCAGCTAATAGATATTCTTTAGCTTTGTATGAGCTAGCGAAAGATTCTAACTCGCTGATTAATGTAGAAATAAATGCAAAAGCTTTTTTAAATTTAATTTCAAATAATAAAGATTTTAAAAATTTTATAAAAGATCCTACATTAAACAGAGAAGTTTTGACTAATGTAATTAATAAGATTTCAGAAAATTTTAAGCTAGAAATTCTTTTTAAAAATTTTATAAATTTTTTAGTCTTAAAAAGAAGATTTTTTTATTTAGAGCAAATTTTAAAAACATTTATTGAAATATGTTCAGAAAAAAGAGGTGAATTAAAAGCAGAAATTAAATCTGCAAAATTACTTAATCAAGAGGAAATTAAAAAAATTACAGATGAATTATCAAATAATTTCAAATCTCAAATAAAATTAAACTATATACAAGACGAAAGTTTAATTGGAGGTTTGGTTGTTAAAGTGGGAAGCACTATGATTGATACATCAATAAAAAGTAAATTACAACAAATTGAAAATAGAATGATAGAGGCATAAATGGAAATAAATCCTTCAGAAGTTACAAAAATATTAAAAGAACAAATTAAAAATTTTGGAGAAAAAGCAGAAATTTCTGAGGTTGGACAGGTATTGTCTGTAGGTGATGGTATAGCAAGAATTTACGGCCTTGATAATGTTCAAGCAGGAGAGATGGTTGAATTTTCTGATGGATCGAAAGGAATGGCTTTAAATTTAGAAAGTGAAAATGTTGGAGTTGTAATTTTTGGAGACGATCGGAATATTAAAGAAGGTGATGTTGTAAAAAGAACTGGAAGCATTGTAGATACCCCCGTTGGAAAAGAGTTGTTAGGTAGAGTAGTAGATGGATTAGGAAATCCAATTGATGGGAAAGGTGCTTTGGACAAAGGTATTAAAAAAAGTAGAGTTGAAGTTAAGGCACCAGGAATAATTCCAAGACAATCTGTTAGTGAGCCAATGCAAACAGGTCTAAAATCAATCGATAGTCTTGTGCCAATTGGAAGAGGTCAGCGTGAATTAATTATTGGAGATCGTCAGACAGGTAAAACTGCTGTAGCAGTTGATACAATTATAAATCAAAAAAAAATTAATGAGTCAGGCGATGAAAAACAAAAACTTTATTGTATTTATGTTGCCGTTGGTCAAAAACGATCAACTGTAAGACAAATTCAAAAAACTTTAGAAGAAGCTGGAGCGATGGAATATACAACTATAGTCGCGGCAACAGCATCTGACTCAGCTCCACTTCAATTTTTGGCTCCTTACACTGGATGTGCAATGGGAGAATATTTTAGAGATAATGGGATGCATGCTCTGATTATTTATGATGATTTATCTAAGCAAGCGGTTGCTTACCGACAAATGTCACTGATCTTAAGGAGACCACCAGGTAGAGAAGCATACCCAGGTGATGTATTTTATCTTCATAGTAGATTACTGGAAAGAGCTGCTAAATTAAGTGATGAACATGGTGGAGGTTCATTAACAGCTCTTCCTATTATTGAAACTCAAGGTGGAGACGTTTCTGCTTACATTCCAACTAATGTAATTTCAATTACTGATGGACAAATTTTTTTAGAAACTGAATTATTTAACCAAGGTATAAGACCAGCGATTAATGTTGGATTATCTGTTTCTAGGGTTGGATCAGCTGCACAAACAAAAGCTATGAAAAAAGTATCAGGATCAATGAAACTTGAATTAGCACAATATAGAGAAATGGCAGCTTTTGCTCAATTTGGATCAGATTTAGATGCCTCAACTCAACAGCTTTTAAATAGGGGATCAAAATTAACTGAGTTATTAAAACAGAAACAATACTCACCAATGACTGTTGCTGAGCAGGTTATATCTGTATTTTGTGGAGTAAAAGGATATTTAGATGATATTGATTTAAAAGATATTGCTGAATTTGAAAACAAGATCATTGAGAGATGTAAATCTGATAAACCAGAATTAATCGATTCTATTCAGAGTTCAGGTAAATTAGAAGAGGCAACAGAAAAAAGCTTAATTGATGTAATTACTAATCTTAAGAAAAATTTTAAATCTTGATTTATTTATGGCTAGTTTAGACGATCTAAAAAAAAGAATAACAAGTGTAAAATCTACACAAAAAATTACAAAAGCTATGAAAATGGTAGCTGCAGCTAAACTAAAAAGGGCTCAAGATAGTGCAGAAAAAGGAAGGCCATATTCTGAAAAAATGAATAATATAATTTTAAACTTATCTAGTGGTATCTCTGACAAAGAAACAGCTCCTAAATTACTATCTGGATCAGGGAAAGAACAAGTTCATCTATGTGTTGTGCTGACGTCAGATAGAGGTTTATGTGGTGGTTTTAATTCGAATATAATTAAAAAAGCTAAAAGTTATTTTGCTAAATTAAATAAAGAGGGTAAGGAATTGAAGATTATTACTGTTGGTTCTAAAGGTAATGATCAGTTAAAAAGAGTATATGGAAATAAAATTATTGAGAACATTTCTTTTAAAAATTCAAAAAACACAAATTACTTTGATGCAGAAAAAGTAGGAAAAATTATAATTGAAAAGTTTCAAAAAGAAGAATTTGATATTTGTACTATTTTTTACAATCAATTTAAAAACGTAATAACCCAAATACCTCAGGCTCAACAAATCATCCCGTTAAATACAAAAAGTGATGATCAAAATAATTCAGAAGATAGCTACGAATTTGAACCAGATGAGGATGAAATTTTAAGTAATTTATTACCAAAAAATATTTCGACGCAAATATTTAAAGCGATGTTAGAAAATTCAGCTAGCGAGCAGGGTGCAAGAATGAGCGCGATGGATAATGCTACTCGAAACGCAGGTGAAATGGTTGATAAACTTACTATTGAATATAATAGAAGTCGTCAGGCAGCAATTACAAAAGAACTAATAGAGATAATATCAGGAGCAGAAAGTTTATAATTATGAGCAAGGGAATAATAACACAAGTTATAGGAGCGGTTGTTGATGTAAAGTTTGAAGGTGATTTACCAGAGATATTGACAGCTTTAGAATGTAAAAATGGAAATAATAGGTTAGTGCTTGAAGTAGCACAACACTTAGGAGAGTCTACTGCCAGAACAATTGCAATGGACGCTACCGAGGGACTAAAAAGAGGTGATGAGGTAATAAATACAAATGCTCCAATTAAAGTACCAGTAGGACCTGAAACTTTAGGAAGAATTATAAATGTTGTTGGAGAGCCTATAGACGAAAGAGGAGAAGTAAAAACAAAAGAAAATTGGCCAATCCATAGACCAGCTCCAGAATTTAACGATCAATCAACAGAAACAGAAATACTTGTAACTGGTATCAAAGTTATTGATCTTTTAGCTCCATATGCAAAAGGAGGAAAGATAGGTTTGTTTGGTGGTGCGGGTGTTGGAAAAACTGTTTTAATCATGGAATTGATAAACAATGTTGCTAAAGCCCATGGTGGCTTTTCAGTTTTTGCGGGCGTAGGTGAAAGAACTAGAGAAGGAAATGATCTTTATCATGAAATGATGGAGTCAGGGGTAATAAAATCTGAAGGACCTGGTTCTAAAGCAGCTTTAGTTTATGGACAAATGAATGAACCTCCAGGAGCAAGAGCAAGAGTGGCACTTACAGGATTAACTGTAGCAGAATATTTTAGAGATCAAGAAGGACAGGATGTTCTATTTTTCGTTGATAATATATTTAGGTTTACTCAAGCAGGTTCTGAGGTATCAGCATTATTAGGAAGAATACCTTCTGCTGTAGGATATCAGCCAACATTAGCAACTGATATGGGAAATTTACAAGAGAGAATCACTACAACCAATAAAGGCTCTATTACATCAGTACAGGCAATTTATGTGCCTGCTGATGACTTAACGGATCCTGCACCAGCAACTTCATTTGCTCATTTAGATGCAACAACTGTACTCTCAAGACAAATAGCTGAAATAGGTATTTATCCCGCAGTTGACCCATTAGACTCAACTTCAAGAATTCTTGATCCTAGAATTGTTGGTGATGAGCATTATCGAGTAGCTCGTGAAGTACAAAAAATATTACAAACATATAAATCGTTGCAAGATATTATAGCTATTTTAGGTATGGATGAATTATCAGAGGAAGATAAACTAGTCGTAGCAAGAGCTAGAAAAATTCAAAGATTTTTATCTCAACCTTTCTTTGTGGCTGAGGTATTTACAGGATCACCAGGAAAACTTGTTGATTTAGAGTCAACAATTAAGGGCTTCGATGCAATTTGCAAAGGTGAATATGATCATCTTCCGGAAGCAGCATTTTATATGGTTGGAACCATTGAAGAAGCCATCGAAAAAGCTGAAAAAATGTCTAAAGATGCAGCAGCTTAATGAGTGATGAATTTAAAATAGAAATAGTTAATCCAGAGAAATCCTTTTTATCAAAAGAGGATGTTAATGAGGTAGTTGTACCTGCATTTGAAGGAGAAATGGGGATACTTAAAGATCATATTACTATAATTTCATTTTTAAAACCAGGTATTATTACCATTCAAGCAAAATCTGGTGAAGAAAAGTATTATGTTGAGGATGGAATTATTGAATTTAAAAATAATACTTTATCCATTTTAACTAGTTACATCCTTAATTTAAAAGACATTGAGAAAAATAAGTTACAGGAATTATTAAAAAATGCGGAGGAGGAATCTAATAAACCAGAAATTAGTGATCAATTAAAATATTTGGCCGATCAAAAAGTTGAAACTATAAAGTCGATCAATTAATTATTGTTTTTATTTTTTCTTTAAGTTCTTTATATACATGATATTTGAAATCCACTACCACTTCAGTTATTTTATCTAATTCAATCCATTTCCACTCTAAAAATTCTGGTTTATTTGTTTTAATATTTATATCTTTATCTTTACCCAGGTATCTCATTAAAAACCATTTTTGTTTTTGTCCCTTATATTTACCTTTCCAAATAATACCCAATAAATTTTTTGGTAGCTCGTACGTAATTGTGCCTTCTATTTCTTTTACAAGTTCTACATTTTTGATACTAGTTTCCTCCTCTAATTCTCTATATGCGGCAGCTAGAAAATCTTCTCCGTCATCAACTCCACCTTGCGGCATTTGCCAAAAATTTTTTGGATTATCTATTCGTTTTGCAACAAAAACTTTATTTTCTTTGTTAAGGACGACAATTCCCACTCCACTTCTAAGTGGCAGATTTTTGAATTTTTCTTCCATATTAGCCTTTAAGAAGTTTAATGGCGTATTCTAACTGATTGTCAGTTTCAGTTTTTATTCTGAAATCATCGTTTTCCTCATCAATTTCTATATCTGGTGATACCCCAACTTCAGAAATAGATTTTCCAGAAGGAAGATAATATTTGGCGACTGTAAGCCTAATTGCCCCATCATTTTTAAGGGGGATGATAGATTGCACGGAACCTTTACCATAACTATTTTCACCTAATAAAATTGCTCTTTTGTGATCTTTAAGAGCACCCGCAACTATCTCTGACGCTGAAGCTGATCCATAGTTAATTAGAACAATCAAGACTTTTCCATTTGTTAGGTCACCTTTTTTTGCAAACCATTTTCTATTTTCAGAAGGCTTTCTACTTTTTGTAGATACGATCTCTCCATTATCTAGGAAAAAGTCGGAGATTTTTATTGCTTGAGAAAGTAGTCCGCCAGGATTGTTTCTTAGATCTAAAATGTAGGACTTAACATCTTTATTTTTTTCTAATTTTTTAATTTCTCTTTCTATTTGTTTGCCACTATTTTCATTAAACGAGGTTAGTCTTAAATAACCTATGCTTTTCTCTAAAATGTCAGCTTTAACAGATTGAATTTGTATAATTTCTCTTACAACATTAAATATTAGAGCTTTTCTCTCTCCACGTCTTCGAATTGTGAGTTCAATTCCTGATCCAACTGGCCCCCTCATTAAATCAACAGCTTCACTGAGAGATTTGCCCTGAACTTGGACATCATTAATTTTGACTATATAGTCGCCTGCTTTAATCCCTGCTCTAGATGCTGGCGTGTCATCTATAGGAGAAATGACTTTTACAACACCCGACTCCATACTCACCTCAATACCAAGACCCCCAAATTCACCACTGGTCTCAGTCTGCATTTCATTAAATATTTCTGGAGACATGTATGCTGAATAAGGGTCAAGAGATTGTAGAAGGCCATTGATTGCAGAATCCATACTCTCAGATTGATTAATTTCATCCACATATTCTTTATTGATCTTCTCAAGAACTTCTCCAAATAAATCAATTTTTTTGTAAATATCATTTTCAGCAGAATTGACATGCTGAAATAGAAAAAAAAATAAAAATAATGTTAATACTTTTTTCATTAAATAATTAATTTTTCTTTAGGGATTAGTTCGGACCACATTTTTTCAAGTTCATAAAATTTTCTTTTTTCTGGGTGAAAAATATGAACAATTAAGTCTATACCATCAATTAATTTCCATTCACTGCTATCTGCTCCCTCAATTTTTGAATTTTTTATGCCATTATCTTTAAATTTTTCCAAAACTTGCTCAGATAAAGATTGTATATGCCTAGAAGAAGTGCCGCTCGCAATAATCATAAAATCAGCCATAGAACTTTTGTCTTTGAGATCTATGCTTATTATGTCTTGAGCCTTGTTAATATCCAATGTTTTGATGATAGAATTTTTAAGATCTGAAATTTTATCCATTAATTAATTTTAGACTATCAAATTTTCCTTAATTGAGAAGATGAAATATTGACTTTATTAAAGTTAACAAATTTAAATTTCTTACTTTTAAGGGTTTTATATGTCTTTGAATTTAATGATTTTTTCTTATATCCATATCTATCAAAAACTAAGATATTACATTTTTCTGAAATCTGTTTCCATTTATGCCATTTATGGAAATTAACTAAATTATCTGCACCCATTAAGAAAAAAATTTCATTTTTTTTATTCTTGTTGAAGTAATTTATTAAATTTATTGTTTTATTTGATTTAATTTTATTTTCATAAAATTTGACCTCAATAAATTTATTTTTTTTAATAATCATTTTACATCCTTTAATTCTAGATTTCAGGCTTAAAGAACTTTTTATTTTGAAAGGATTTTTTTTTGTAATGGCCCATATAATCTTTTCAAGTTTAAATCTTTTTACTGCTTCTTTAGATATAGCTAGATGACCATTGTGAGCAGGATCAAATGAACCACCTAAAATTCCAATTCTTTTTTTTTTCAAATTCAAATTACTTCCTTACTTGGCCTTTGCTGGTGACTTGATATTTATAGGAAATAAGTTGATTAAGTCCTACGGGACCTCTAGGTGGAAGTGTGTTGGTTGAGATTCCCACTTCGCCACCAAACCCAAATTCACCTCCATCTGCAAATTGAGTTGAAGTATTGTGCATAGCTATTGAACTTTTTACCTCATTTAAAAATTTTTTTGCTGCTTTTTTGTTTTGAGTAATAATACAATCCGTATGCATGGTTCCGTATTTGTTAATATGCGCTATAGCCTCATCTATATTTTTTACTGATTTTACAGATACGACAGGTGACAAATATTCTTTTGACCAATCTTTTATCGAAGCTTTCTGAATTTTTTTATCATAAAGTTTTCTTATCTTATTATCTCCAATAATTTTACATCCATTTTCTTCTAAATTTTTTAAAATCTTATTTCCAAATTTCTTGATTATTTTTTCGTGTAAAAGAATTGTTTCAGTTGCTCCACATATTGCGGTATTCCTCAATTTAGCATTATGAACTATTTTATTTGCAATCTTAGGATTTGCATTTTTATCTACATAAGAATGACAAATACCTTCCAAATGACCAATTGTTGGAACAGATGACAAATCCTGTACTTTTTTTACTAAACCTTTCCCACCTCTTGGAATTATTACATCAATAAATTTATTCATTTTTTGTAGAAGAAAATCAACAACACTTCTTTTTTTAAGTTTTAAAAATTGAACAAAATTTTCATCGACATTATTTTTCTTTAGTGATTTTCTAAAGAATTTTGTGAGAATAAGATTAGAATAATAAGCTTCAGATCCACCTTTTAAAATGACGGCATTCCCAGACTTAAAACATAACGATGCAACATCTGCTGTAACATTGGGTCTACTTTCGTATATAACACCAATTACACCAATAGGTATAGATACTTTTGATATTACTAAACCATTTGGCCTTTTCCATTTTTCTAAAATGACATTTGTAGGATCCCTTAAACTAATGATTTTTTTTATAGAATTGGTTATCGCAATTATTTTTTTGTCATTTAATATTAATCTTTGGATTAAATTATTTTTAATACCTTTTTTGTAGGCATTCTTAATATCTTTTTTATTTTCATTAATTATTAATTTTTTGTTCTTTAAAATTAGAAGACGATAATCTTTTAGAACTTTGTCCTTTTTTTTTGTACTTAAACTTTTATTAATAGCTTTTTTTGATTTTTTTCCGATATCAGTTAGTAGCTTTTGCATTAAACCTCGACCATATCATCTTTATGAACAACTTCAGATTTTGTTATGTATCCAAGTTTTTTTTCAATCTCATTTGAGTGACAACCCATTATTTTGTTTATTTCTTCAGAGGAAAAAGAGCTTAGACCTCTCGCAAATTCTTTATTTTTAATATCTAGAATCTTTATATGATCACCTTTGTTAAATTTCCCTGATAAATTAATAATCCCTGCTGCTAATAAACTTTTACCACCAATTAGTGCTTTTTTAGCACCATCATCTATGACAAGAGTTCCTTTTGGTGAAACAGAACTTATTATCCATTTTTTTCGTGCATGTAATTTAGATATTCTTGACTCAAATAAAGTACAAATATTCTTTTTTTCAATTTGTTGTATTGGATTTAAATATAATCCGTTTGCAATAATCATATTACATCCTGCCAAATTACAAATCTTAGCAGCTTCAATTTTGGTATTCATTCCACCCTTACCAAACTCTGTTACCCCTTTTATGTAAATTTTTTTCATATCTTTTTCTAGATTATTCACTTTTTTTATTAATTTTGCGTCTTTAAATAATTTTGGATTTTTTGTGAAAAGACCATCTACATCGGATAATAATATTAAAGTATCGGCATTAGTTATCTGTGCAACACGAGAGGCAAGTCTATCATTATCACCATATTTTATTTCTGACGTTGCAATTGTATCATTTTCATTAACGATGGGTATGTAATCCAACTTAAATAAGTTCTCAAATGTCCTTTTAGCATTTATTGATCTTCTTCTCTCCTCGGTATCATCCAAAGTTAGCAAAATTTGTGAAATATTAATCTTTAATTTTGAAAAAGTTTGAGAAAATAAATTCATAAGTTCGATTTGACCTACAGAGGCTATTGCTTGACTTTTATCAAGCTTTAAATTTGATTTATTGTAATTCATTTTTTTACATCCAAGTGCAATTGCTCCAGAACTTACAATGATAATCTTTTTATTTTTAGATTTTAGTTTTTGAATATCTTTAGCAAAAGAAGATAGCCATTTTTTTCTTATCTTTTTTTTACTATCTACAATCAGTGATGATCCAATTTTTATTACTATAATTTTCGAATTTTTAAGATGCATAACCAACTAATTTTGCTTTAATTTTGGAAATATATTTCTTCTTTATTGTAGAAATTGTAATAATTTCTGATTTAGTGATTTTTTTTAAATTTTTCTCAATTTTTTTCATCTCTTTATCGTCAATTAAATCGGTTTTATTTAAAACAATAAGCTCTCTTTTTTTTGCAAGTTTGGAACTATAGCTCTTTAATTCTTTTTTTACCTGATTGTAACTTTTTTTTATATCATCGTTTGTTATATCGATCATGTGTAAAAGAGATTTACACCTTTCTATGTGTTTTAAAAATTGTATTCCTAAACCAGTTCCTTTATGTGCTCCCTCTACTAATCCAGGAATGTCTGCAATTGTAACTTCTTTATCATCATAGCTTGCCACACCAAGATTAGGATTTAATGTTGTAAATTCATAATTTGCAATTTTAGGATTAGCATTAGTAATAGCTGCTAGTAAACTTGATTTACCAGCATTAGGTAATCCTATTATTCCAACATCTGCAATTGTTTTTAATTGAAGCCATATAGTAAATTCTTCACCACTAGTACCCTTAGTAAATTTTCTCGGAGCTCTATTTGTTGAACTTTTAAATCTAGTATTGCCCAAACCACCTTTACCACCTGTAGCAGCCACAAACTCCTCCCCAATTTTTATAAAGTCAAAGATTAAGGTTTTATTATCTTCTTCAAAAACCTGAGTACCTAATGGAACTTTGAGAATGAGATCATCTCCACTTTTACCAGTCCGGTTTTGTCCAGCACCATTGTTGCCTCTTTTTGCTTTATGATGTTGTTGATATCTAAAATCGATTAAAGTATTTAAATTTCTCTCGGCTTTTAAAATTACTGAACCACCTTTACCACCATCGCCACCATCTGGTCCACCATACTCGATAAATTTTTCTCTTCTAAAACTTGGAGAGCCATCACCACCATTGCCAGCTTTAATATAAATTTTTACTTGATCTAAGAATTTCATAATACAACGCTATTTTGAGTTGTAATATTAATTGGGTTTTACTGAAACAAAAGTTCTATCGGATTTTGTTTTTTTAAAAACAACTTTACCTTTAATTACTGAAAAAATTGAGTGATCTTTACCCATACCCACATTTTCTCCTGGAAATATCTTAGTACCTCTTTGTCTAACAATTATGTTGCCAGGAATAACATTTTGACCACCATATTTTTTTACACCAAGTCTTCTGCCGGCACTATCTCTACCGTTCCTTGATGACCCACCAGCTTTTTTCGTAGCCATATTTTATTCCTTTATTTACTCAATTCTTTTTTTTCAGAATCTTTTTTTGTTGGTTTTGAAATCTTCTCAGCCTCAGATAAAATCTTACCATCTTTTGAAAAAATTTTATTTATTCTGATCATAGAATATTCTTGTCTATGACCATTTTTTCTTCTTGAGTTTTGTCTTCTTCTCTTTTTAAAAATAAGTACAGTTCTATTTTTACTATTTTTAATCAGGTTTGCTTCAACTTTGGCACCTTGAATTGTTGGCGAACCAATTTCTATTACTTTGTTATCGCCATATGCCAATATGTCATTAAACTCAATTTTAGTATCAGATTTTAAATTTGGTAATTTTTCAATTTTCAAAATTTCACCAGACTTCACTTTATATTGTTTTCCACCTGATTGTATAACTGCATATGACATAAAATAGATTTTTTTTATCAGGCAATATAGTCAGGGCATTCCTTTAGTCAAGCTTATTAACTAAAAATTATCCTTTAAATCTCTCAATTTTGAAAAACTTTCTAAATCTTTTGCTTTAAGAAATATATTACATTCTAATTCATCAGCTAAAGTACTTGGTATTGTTGGTAATGCATTTTTAAGTTTCTTGTTAATCTCTAGTATTTTATTTTTTAATTTTAAATTACCAGAGTCATTAGCGATACAAAAATTTGAGTTTTGTAAAGTGTATTCATGGCCACAATATATTTCTGTATCTTTTGGTAATGATTTAATTTTTTTAAGTGAATTATACATTTGCTCGTAGGTACCTTCAAAAATTCTGCCACACCCTAAAGAGAATAGAGTATCACCAGTAAAAATTTTTTTTTCTTTAAAAAAATGAAAAGCGATATGACCAGATGTATGACCTGGAACATGATAAATTTTTGCCTCAAAATTATCTTGTTTCCATATTTGATTATCCTCTAGAGATATATCAATCTCAGGTATACGATTTTTATCTCCAATAAACCCGACCACCTTAGAATTATACTTTTTTTTTAATTCAAGATTTCCACCCACATGATCGTAATGATGGTGAGTATTAAGTATGAATTTTAAATTTATTTTTGAATTATCAAGATAATTGATTATTGGTGTAGACTCGCTAGGGTCAATGACACAAGCGGTTTGATTTTCTTCATCAATGATTAAGTAGCTATAATTATCCTGTAGACATTTAATAATTTCAATTTTCATTTATTTTTCTATTAAAAATATACCAAGTTCTCCAAATAAATTTTTAAAAATAAGATTTGATTTATTAATATCAGACACATTCTCATTAATTAACGCTAAAGATTTAAAAATTTTAAAGTTTATAATCTTAGAAAATCCTACAAAATCTTTTATTGTGCACATATGAATGTTTGGTGTGTTATACCAATCATGAGGTAAAGAGTTTGTAATTGGCATTGTTCCTTTAAATAATAAATTTAATCTTACTTTCCAATGCCCAAAATTTGGAATAGTTACTATAGCTTTGTTACCAACTCGTAAAAGCTCTTTAATTACAGTCTCAGGATTTATAAAAGCTTGTAAAGTTTGTCCAAGAACAACATAGTCAAAAGAGTCATTTGGAAATTGCTTTAAATCAAATTCTGCATTTCCTTCGATAACAGTTAGCCCTTTAGCAATACAAGTTTGTACTTTTTCTTTTGAAATCTCAATTCCTCTGATATTAACATTTTTATTTATTTTCAAAAATTCCATTAAAGTTCCATCGTCACATCCTACATCAAGAACTTTTGTGTCTTTATCAATTAAATCTGAAATAATTTTATACTCTGGTTTCATGAAAGTTTTTCTGCATACGATTTATCTAAAAAATTTTTTAGAGCTTTTAAGAAATCGGGAACATTAAGCAAAAAAGAATCGTGCCCTTTATCAGACTCAATTTCGACGAAACCCACATTTGCGCCAACTGCGTTTAAGGCAATTACAATGTCTTTATTTTCTTGTGTTGGATAAAGCCAATCTGAAGTAAAGGATATTATAAAAAATTTTGCTTTAGTATTTTTAAAAGCATCAGATAAATTACCATTAAATTGTTTTACTAAATCAAAATAATCCATTGCTCTAGTAATATATAGATAACTATTCGCGTCGAATCGATCTACAAATACGGAACCTTGGTATCTAAGATAACTTTCAATTTGAAAGTCAGCATCAAACCCAAATTTTAAATCATCTCTTTCTTGAAGTTTTCTACCAAATTTTTCTTGAAGTCCTTTTTTTGAGAGATACGTAATATGTGCAGCCATTCTAGCTACAGCTAATCCTTTATCGGGTACGATATTTTTTGAATTATAATCTCCATCAGACCAATTATGATCAGCCGCAATGGCTTGTCTGCCAAGTTCATTAAAAGCAATATTTTGCGCAGAATGGCTTGAAGTACAAGCAATTGGTATTGCTGTTTTAGCTTTATCAGGATAATTACTAATAAATTGTAGGACTTGCATTCCACCCATTGAACCACCTACTACTGAAAAAAGTTTTTTTATTCCAAAAAAATCCAATAAATTAATTTGTGCATTCACCATGTCATTAATTGTGATGACTGGGAAATCTGTTCCATAAATTTTTTTTGTCTTGGGATTTTCATGGCCAGGCCCAAAAGACCCCATACACCCACCTATTACATTTGCACAGATTACAAAATATTTATCCGTATCTATCGACTTGCCAGAGCCTACTGCGTAAGACCACCAACCATCCTTTTTGGTCACTGGATTTATACCTGTAACAAATTGGTCACCTGTTAAAGCATGAAATACTAAAATTGCGTTATCTTTTTCATTATTGAGGGAACCATAAGTTTCATACGCTAAAGGAAAATTATTAATAGTCTGACCACAGTCTAATTTAAGCGGTTTTTCAACAATCAACGTTTTTATATTTTGTTTTTTATTCATAATAAAAGCTGAAAGTTGAATTGTGAGAAAAAAAACTTTTTTAGCGGTTTTTTTAAAGCGCTCGCAATTCAGGTAAATCAGCGCATAAATTTTGTACTAGAAGTTATTTAGTATGTCAATTTTTAAAATAATTACACTTAAACTATATAAAAAAATGTTTTTTTATTTATAAAGAGCATAAAATTTATAAAAGTTGGCAACAATGAGATTTAAGAGATTGAATATTGAAACCTATGAGCCTGGTAAATCCAGTATTAAGAGATTTCATCAAGTTGTAAAGCTATCTGCAAATGAGTCGGCCTTAGGTGTCAGCTCAAAGGCTAAAAAGGTTTTGTCTAATAAAAATTTAAGTTTTTTTAGGTACCCAGATGGCAAGTCTAAAGCCTTAAGAAGTCAAATATCTAAAAAGTTTCAATGCGATGAAGATAGAATTATTTGTGGCGCTGGATCTGATGAGGTTATTCAAATGTTATGTCAATTATTTTTGAATCCTAAGGATGAAGTTATTCTTCCTCAGTATAGTTTTTTAATGTACAGGATATATGCCAAAATAGTTGGTGCAAAAGTTATTTTTGCTAAAGAAAAAAATTTCAAAGTATCAATTCCTGAAATTATTAAAAATGTTTCAAAAAAAACAAAAATTGTTTTTTTAGCAAATCCTAATAATCCAACTGGAACATACCTTACAAATTCTGAACTTTTAGAACTAAGAAAAAAATTGAGAAAAAATATTCTGCTAGTAGTGGACGATGCATATGCAGAATATATGCAAAATAATGATTATAAAAGTGGATTAAAATTATTCAAAAATAAACAAAATGTCTTTATTTTAAGAACATTTTCTAAAATCTACGGTTTATCTTCTCTAAGAGTAGGGTGGGGATATGGTTCAAAAAAAATTATTAAAGCACTGAATGTTATTAAGCCACCTTTTAATGTTAATGAAGTAGCACAAAAAGCTGCCATTGAGTCTCTTAAGGATACTAAGTTTATAAATCGTTCAATAAAACACAATTTTATTTACGCAAAAAAATTGAAAAAGTTCCTTAAGCAATATGGAATTGATTCAAATAATGTATCGGCCAATTTTTTATTATTAAATTTTGGGAAATGTAGATTTAAAGCAAAATATTTTTATGAAAAATTAAAAATGAAAGGAATTATCTTAAGATCAACAGAAAATGGCTATAATATAAGAAATATGTTACGATTAACTATTGGATCAAAAACAGATAATTTAAAATTTATTCGAGCAGCAAAAGGAATATTTAATAAATGAAAAATGTGCTTATTATCGGCTGTGGTTTGTTAGGATCTTCGTTAGTAAAAAGAATTGCAAAAAAAAAATTAGCAAAAAAAATTTTCATTTTTGAAAAATCTAAAAAAAATATTTCAAAGATCAAAAGACTAAAATTGCCAGGAACTCTCGTAAATAAACTACAAGAGGTAGTTGCAAAATCAAATCTAATTATTTTTTGTACGCCAATGAGTGAATACAAAAAGATGATATTAAGATTAAACAATAATTTTAATTCAAAACAAATTATTACTGATGTTGGTTCGTCAAAAATAGAGTCTTCAGAAATAATTAAAAGAAATTTAAAAAAAAAAATATCCTGGATTCAAAGTCATCCTATAGCTGGATCAGAAGTAAGTGGGCCTGAGCATGGTAAGGAAAATCTGTTTGAAAATAAGTGGTGTGTATTAATTAAAAATAAGAAAATAAATATGAAACATTTAAAATTTTTGAATTCTTTTTGGAAAAAAATGGGTTCAAAAACTGTAATCATGAATGCGGAAAGACACGATAAAATATTTTCAATTACAAGCCATTTACCACATTTAATAGCTTACAATTTGGTTAAATCAGCTCAAGATTTTGAGAAAAAGCAAAAATATGACTTAATTAAATATAGTGCAGGTGGATTAAGAGATTTTTCAAGAATCGCTGCATCAAATGAAATTATGTGGAGAGACATTTTTTTTGATAATAGAAAAAATGTTTCAAGAGCAATTGATATATTTATCAAAAATTTAAGATCTTTTAAGACAGACATTAATTCAAAAAATAATAAATCAATTCTTAAAAAATTAATTCAAACCAAAAAAGTTAGGTCTAAAATAATCAAATTAAAACAGGATGTAAATAAACCTGACTTTGGTAGAGATTAATAATTACCAATATTACTTACTTTTTTAACTTTCAGATTTGCAGTTTTTTCAATTAATTGAATTGTTTTTTTAGTTGACATTACTACCACCTTTTTTTTTGGTCCATAAGCATGAATAAATTTAGACTTACTTATGCATATACCAACATGGCCTTTCCAAAATATTATATCTCCTTTACTTAAATTTTTACCTTTTTTTCTTTTACAAAACTTTACTTGATCTTTTGTATCTCTTGGAAAAAATATTCTGTTATAATAAAAACAAATTTGGATCAAAGCAGAGCAATCAATACCATCAGATGTTTTTCCACCCCATAGATATTTACTACTTTTAAATAATTTCATTATTTTTAAATAATCTTTTTCAAGATGATCAATTTTAACAATATCACTTTTTTTTATCCATCTGTCCTTTTTAAACTCAATTAGCCCTTTATTTTTGTTTAAAACTGATATGCCAGATGCAAAGTAAAGATAATTTTTTGTTGGTAAAAACTTATTTTTTTTTTTAATAAATATTCTAGATTTTGTTTTATTTATTTTAAAAGTTGGCTGAAAATTTTTGTAAAAATTATTTTTTTTAATGTAACCAGTATAATTGTCAAAATTAGTTTTAATTTTAACCCAGTTCTTTTTGTTCTTTAATACCTTAAATTTTTCACCATATAAGATTTGCGATAAAGTCTCAGAATTATTAGAAGGTTTTGAATTTATATTTCCAAGTGAAAAATTATAAAAAAGATTATTTTTCATTAATCTTTAATTTATTTCTTATTATCCACAATATAATTAAAGATGGTATTACCATTATAGCAGTTAAAATAAAAAATATACCCCAGTCTCCATTAAGCCAATCAACCAAAGCACCCGATGATGAGGCTAATGTAGTTCTTCCAGCAGTACCTATTGAAGCTAATAGAGCATATTGAGTTGCGGTGTAAGTTCTGTCAACTAACAATGATATGAATGCAACAAATGCAACAGTGGCAAAAGCTGCTGCTATGTCATCAAAGATTACAGCTATTGCAAAAAGTATTTCAGATTTACCACTCCACGCCAAAAGACTGAACAAAAGATTTGTGCTCGCCATTAAAATTCCTGCTAAAAACATTGCTTTTAAAACACCAGATCTTATTACAAATAGTCCACCTAGAAGAGTGAAGATGACAGTCGTTATCCACCCCAAAGTTTTTGAGTAAATAGCAATATCTGATTTACTAAAACCAATTTCTTTATAGAAGATAATAGACATACGCCCTAAAAAAGCCTCTCCAACTTTGAATAAAAAAACAAACCCTAGTATCCCCAAAGCAATTTGAAAGCCATTTTTTTTAAAAAAACTAATTATAGGTCCACTGATTGTTCCACTTATCCAAGTTATAGTTTGAGTAAGAAAATTTGAATTTTGAAATTTACCAGCAATTAATTGATCATTTTCTTTCTGATTAATTTGTCTTTCAGTCGAGTCAGTTTCATTGACAAACATCAATCCAATATTCATTAGAATTATTAAAATTCCTAAGATTAAAAAAGTTAGTTGCCAATAATTTTGAAAACCTAAATTTTCTAAATAATCTGCAGAAAACAATGACAAAACTCCGCCTAATTTATATCCACTCCACCACCCAACGACAGCCATTGCTGCGCCCGCAGCCATTGATTTACCTTCGTTTTCGCTAATTTGCTCAATCCTTAAAGCATCCACTGTAATATCTTGTGTTGCTGAGGCAATTGCAATCAATAAACCCACTGATATTACAAGGGCTAAATTTTCTGAAGGATCAATTACACTCCATAAAAATAATGAGATTAGGATTAATATTTGCATTAGGACAATCCATCCTCTTCGATGTCCAATTTTTTTTGTTAAATAAGGTATTTGAATACGATCTATTAAAGGAGCCCATAAATAATTAAATGCATAAACTGCAAATATAAGACCAGCCCAACCGACTGTAGATCTGCTTAATCCATCTTCCTTTAACCATAAACTTAAACTACTTCCTATCAATACCCAAGGAAAACCAGAGATAGCACCAAGTAATAATATTTTTAACATTCTTTTATCGAAATAAACTGAAAATGTTTCTGAAAGGGATTGTTTTTTAATTTCTATCATTTTTTAATTTCTCCAGAATGAAGGTAAAAATAACACTAATATAGCAAATAATTCCAGTCTTCCCAAGATCATACCGATTGTTAAAATCCATTTGGAAAAATCTGGCAATGAGGAGAAATTCCCGTTAGGTCCAATTATTGATCCTAAACCTGGGCCAACGTTTGAAATAGAGGTCGCAGCACCTGAAATTGCGGTTATAAAATCAAGTCCATTCAAAGATAATAACGCAGATAGTAAAAAAAATATTATCAAGTACATGTAAATAAAAGAGATGATTGATGCTATGAATTTATCATCAATTGGATTTTTATCATATTTCAACACAAAAACGCCTTTAGGGTAAATAATTTTTTTTAGTTGATTAATTACAAATGAATAAAGAATTTGAAAACGAAATATTTTTATACCACATGTTGTTGAACCAGCGCAACCACCTATAAACATTAAAGCCAAAAATAACACTAGAGGAAAGCTACCCCAATTGTCAAATTGAGCATTGACGTAACCAGTTCCAGTAAGGATAGAAATAACGTTAAAGAAAATTGATCTTAAATCAAATAAACTTGAATTATTTAAAGTAAGATAAATCGATAAAATAAAAATTGATATAAATATTATCTTAATAAAAGTTTTGATTTGAGTATCCGATGTAAAAATAGACCTATTGCCATTTAAAAATTTTATGTACACGATAAATGGCACACTTCCTAAAATAATAAATACCATAGCCGTAGTTTCTATCGCTAAGCTATTAAAAAAACCAATGGATTGATTATAATTAGAGAATCCTCCAGTTGCTATAGTTGTCATTGAATGTGTAATACTATCAAAAATATTCATTCCAAAAATATTATATGTGATTGCACATAACGCTGTTAATCCAGAGTAAATATAAATCAATCTTAGAGCAACCTCTTTAGACTTTGGAAGAATTTTTTCAGATGAATCATTGTTTGAAATTTTAAATAATTGCATTCCCCCAACATTCATGATGGGCATTAATGTAATCGCCATCACTATGACACCAATACCTCCCAACCATTGAAGTATTGCTCTCCAAAATAATATCCCTTTAGGCATATTTTCTAAATTTGATATGATTGTTGAACCAGTTGTTGTAATACCTGACATACTTTCAAAAAAGGCATTTGTGACTGAAAATTCTAAATTAGAGAATATAAAGGGTAATGAACCAAATATAGCAATACTTACCCATGCTAATGCAGTTAGAAGGAATGCTTGTTGCAAATTAAGTTTTTTCTCATGATCTAGATTGGAGAGAAAAAATAAGGTGCCAAAAATAATCGTAACAATTGCTGCACCAAAAAAAGAAGAATCTATTTGACCATAAATAAATTGTACAATTATTGGAACAAGCATAAAAATACCAAGAATTATTTGAAGAATTCCAAGAGTAAAAAAAACTGTTTTATAATTAGACATTTTGAAAGAACATTATTTTATGGTAAATAAATTTCAACTCTATAAGAATTAAGTAGTTCGCTAATTAAAGATTTTGTTGAATTATTCATGATAAAAAAAGAAAACTTAGAAAAAACAAGCTCTTGGCCAATCGTTGAAGCAAAAAAAATGCTTAGAGAAAGAAAATCTTTTTTAGAAAAAAAAGGTAAAATTACACTACAGACTGGGTATGGCCCAAGTGGACTTCCTCACATAGGAACATTTGGAGAAGTTGCTAGAACTTCTATGATGGTTAATGCGTTAAAACAATTAACTGATCTTCCAACAGAAATTATCACTTTTTCTGATGATATGGATGGTCTTAGAAAAGTACCAGACAATGTACCCAATAAAGAATTGTTAGAAAAAAACCTTCATAAACCTTTGACAGACGTACCAGACCCCTTTGAAAAATATAATAGTTTTGGTGAACATAATAATGAGAAATTAAAAAATTTTTTAAATAATTTTAATTTTAAATATAAGTTCAAAAGCTCTACTCAATTGTATAAATCGGGTTTTTTTAATCCAACACTTCAAATTATTTTAGATAATTATGATGGAATAATGAATATCATAATGCCTACTTTAGGAAAAGAACGGCAAAAAACTTATTGTCCATTTCTTCCTATTTGTCCAGAAACAGGACATGTTTTGGAAATTCCAGTTAAAAAAATTGATAATTCTAAGTCTAAAATTGTGTTTGATAATAAAGGTAAAGATTTAGAATCAAGCATATTAGATGGTCATTGTAAACTTCAGTGGAAAGTCGATTGGGCCATGAGATGGTATGCGTTAGATGTTGACTTTGAAATGTACGGAAAAGATCTGATAGAAAGTGCAATATTATCCACTAAGATTATTAAACTAATTGGAAAAAAAAACCCATCTGGTTTTGCTTATGAACTCTTTTTGGATGAGAAAGGGGAAAAGATTTCTAAATCAAAGGGGAATGGAATAACAATCGAGCAATGGTTGGAGTACGCCTCACCAGAAAGTTTATCATTATATATGTATCAAAATCCAAAAAGAGCTAAAAAACTTTATAATGAGATAGTTCCAAAAGCGGTAGACGAATATTTGGAATTTATTGAAAAGGCTAAAACTCAAGATGAGCTTCAGTTACTGATGAATCCAGTATGGCATGTTCATAATGGTAGTGTCCCAAAAGAAAAAATGATTATGTCATTTTCCATGTTATTAAATCTTGTAGAAACAAGTAATGCCGAAAATAAAGAATTATTATGGAAGTTCGTAAAAAAATATAAGGAAAATATTTCTGAAAAAGATCACCCCATTTTTGATAATCTAGTTGGTTATGCTATTAAATATTTTAACGATGTAATAAAAGCTAAAAAAAAATATAAAATACCTGATCAAATAGAAAAAAAAGCACTAGAGGCTCTAATATCAACCTTAGATAAATGTAATGACAAGATGTCTCCCGAAGAAATTCAAACTTTAATTTATTCAACAGGAAAAGAAAATGGGTATTCAGAAAATTTGAGAGACTGGTTTAAATTAATTTATGAAGTTGTATTTGGAGTCGAAAATGGCCCTCGGATGGGTTTTTTTATAAGTTTTTTTGGTGTTAAAGAAACTAAAGATCTTATAATAAATAAAATTAAATAATGTTTTCAAATTTAAGATCTCTAATTTTTAAACTTGATCCAGAGACAGCCCATGGTTTGGCAATAAAGTCATTAAAATTTAATTTCGTACCAAATGTTTTGGACAAAAATAAAAATAGCCATTTATTTAAGACTAAATTATTTGAAAAAGAGATAGAAAATCCAATTGGAATGGCAGCAGGATTTGACAAAAATGCTGAGGTTTATAATTCTTTATTTAAATTGGGATTTGGTTTTGTGGAGGTGGGCACAGTTACACCTCTTAAACAATATGGTAATCCCAAGCCAAGAGTTTTTAGATTAGTCGAAGATGAGGCATTAATTAATAGATTGGGTTTTAATAATTTAGGTGCAAAAAACATTGTTGATAGGATCTCAAGTAATAAACAAATTGGTTTACTTGGAATTAATATAGGTCCCAACAAAGATACAAATGATAGATTGAAGGATTATGTTGAATGTTTAAAAACCTTCCATGAATTTGCAGACTATATTACGATTAATATTTCATCTCCCAACACCGAAGAGCTGAGAAATTTTCATGATCAGGAAAAATTGAATAGTTTATTAAATATAATTAATAGTGAAAAAACAAAACTAAATTCAAAAATTCCAATTGTAGTAAAAGTCTCACCAGATATTAAAGATAAGGAAATACCCAAAATTTCTGATGTTCTTTTAAGCAATAATATAAAAGCAGTCATTTTATCGAACACCTCTGACTCTACTCGAGATAAATTAAATGACATTCAAAAGCATCAAAAAGGAGGTTTGTCAGGTAAACCAATAGAAGAAAAATCTACAATGCTGATTAATAAATTTTATAAAACTCTTGGTAATAAAATTAAAATTATTGGAGTTGGTGGAGTAGACTCTGGAATAAGTGCGTACAATAAGTTTTTAGCTGGCGCGAGTTATGTTCAACTTTATACAGGTATGGTATACAGAGGACCAAATATTGTAAACCTTATTAAAAAAGAGCTTAAGGAATTATTGATAAGAGATGGAGTTAAACATTATAGTGAAATCATAGGGAAAAAAACAACTTCTTAAATTTTATAAACTTGACGCAATCATCAACTCACTTTATATAGTCGAAAATATTATGTCAAAAAAATGTGAACTTACCGGCAAAATTCCCCTTAAAGGTCATAACGTTAGTCATGCTAATAATAAGACAAAGAGAAGATTTTTACCTAATTTAAAAAAAGTAAAATTTACAAGTGAACTTTTAAAGAGAAGCATGAAACTTACTGTAAGTAATGCTGGTGTAAGATCTGTAGATAAAAAAGGAAGTTTTGACGAGTTTTTAAAGACTGTAAAAAATAAAAATTTGTCTCCAAGATTAAAGAAGATGAAAAAAAGTTTATTAATAAAGTCTCCATTTCAAAAAAAACAAGTTCAATCTAAGACAGCTTAATGAATAAAATTTTTTTTATACTCTCATTTTTAATGGGAGCAGTTGTTTTAGCATCTAATTATTTAGTTCAGTTCCCTATAAAATATTATGGTTTAGAAGAAATATTAACTTATGGAGCTTTTAGCTATCCGATTGCTTTCTTGATCACAGATTTAGCCAACAGATCTTTTGGCAAGATAGTAGCCAGAAAAATTGTTTATATTGGTTTTGCTATAGGTATTAGCTTTACGCTTTTATTCTCAACAAACTTTACAGACTTGATATCTATAAGAATTGCAATTGGATCGGGTACTGCCTTTTTAGTTGCCCAACTCTTAGATGTTCAAATTTTTGATAAATTGCGAAAAAAAGAATGGTTTGTTGCACCTTTAACGTCATCTTTGATAGGTTCAACAATTGATACGTTTATATTTTTTTCAATATCTTTTTATGGAACAGGCATCCCTTGGATCACATTGTCTTTAGGAGATTTAAGTGTAAAAATTTTTGTTGCTTTAATGATGTTAATCCCTTTCAGACTATTGCTGAAAACACTTAAACCAGTTTAGATTTAATATAAATATTTATAAGATAATATCTTATAAGCCAACTTTGCTACTAGAAAATTGTAGGAATTAAATCCTTTGATCGGTGCGAGCTCATTTATATCTGCGCCAACGATGTTTGAGTTTTTGGCTGCAATCTTAATTATATCTAAAACTTCATCCCATAATAAACCGCCAGGTTCAGGTGTTCCTGTTGCAGGCATGATACTCGAATCTAAACCATCTACATCAAAAGTTAGATAAACAGTCTTATTTTTAATTAGTTTTTTAAATTTTTTGAAATTCCATTTTGCTTTATCTTTTGCCCAAAAAATATTAATTCTAGATTTATTTTTTTTTAAAAAAGGTATCTCCTCTTTAGAAATATTTCTAATTCCAAATGAGATTATTGAAACGTTTTTATAATCTAAACATCTTCTGATAGCAGATGCGTGTGAAAATTTTTCACCATTATAACTTTCTCTTAAATCTGCATGAGCATCGAAATGTAAGAGGCAGATATTTTTATGTTTTTTAACAAATGGAACAATACATCCTGGTGTGATTGAATGTTCACCACCAAAAGTCATTGGAAAAAGTTTATTATTAAGAATTTCTTTATTTATGTTAGCTATCTTTTTTAAAGCTTTTTTAATATTTTTATCAATCTTAAAAGGTTTTAAAGTTTTAATTCCTATTTTTTTGTAAGGTTCACAATTTAATTCCTCATCATATAATTCAACTTGATGTGAAGCTTTAATTATCTCTTTTGGGCCATTTTTAGTCCCACCACCATAACTCACAGTTTTTTCCAGACCAAAAGGAACAATTACAACTTTTTCTTTAAAATTGAATTTATTATCTATTCCAAGAAACCCTTTTTTATTTGAAAGATATTGCAATGTTTTATCCAAAAATTTTTGTAAAGTTTTTTCTATCTCTATTTTTCCATTCACCTTTATGATATGCATCACTTGCAATCAAAGGTAATACACTTGTTGCCTCAGCAAAAACCATTTGTTCTTTCGTGACATCAACTTTACCCCATGAACTTGCCTCTTTTAAAGTTGAACTGCTACACGCACCATCTCTTGAGTCTGCTACAGTAATTTGCACAGCATATTTATGCATTTCAACATCTTTACCTAAAAGTTCAGCACATATGATTGTGTCCTGAATAAAATTTTTTGGCACTCCGCCACCTATCATAAATAATCCAGAACCTTTTGATTTAATTTTTATTTCAGTTAATTCTCGAAATTCTCTTATAGAGTCTATTGTAATATGAGATTTCGGGTTCTTTTCTTGATGAATTACTAAACCAAAACCAGCGCTAGAATCTGTAAAAGCAGGACAGAATATTGGCACATTGTGATCATAGGCAGTTTCAATTAAAGAATCTTTCTTTACTGAGTTTTTTTTGAGATATTTCCCCATTTCGTGAATAAATTCTCTAGAGGTATAGCTTCTAGGCTCCAAGTTATCAGCTATTTCACAAATTTTCTTATCACAAATTTGTAATTCATCTTCGTCGATGTAGGTATCGTATATTCTATCAATATAATTTTTTCTAAGTTCAGTATCATCTTGAAATTGAGAGCCTTGATAATGCTTAAATCCTAATGCCTCAAAAAAATCCATATCAATTATCGAAGCACCAGTTGCCACGATTGCATCTACCATATTGTATTTGACTAAATCTTTGTAAATATTCATACAACCAGCTGCTGAGGTCGAACCAGCTAAAGTAAGAAAAATTGTACAATCTTTATCTTTTAACATTTCATTATAGATGTTTGCTGCATTTGCAGTTTCTCTTGATACAAATGACATTTTCTCCATTGATGAAATAATTTTTCTAGAGTCAAAAGATGTAATATCTATATGTTCAACTGGATTTTTAAGAAAGTCTTTTTTACTATTATGTCCTAGATTTTTGTTTTTTGACATTAAGCAACTAAAGTATCTTTGTTGCTGTCTTTGTTATAGAGGCTCATTATAGCATTATCTTCAACTTCATAAATTTTATCAGAATAGAAACCATTAAACTGTGTTCTAAAGGTAAGGCCGTATGAACCTAATTGACCAAGTTCTATATAATCATTTTCTTTAATATTATTAGGTAAAAGGAAAGGACCTTTCATGTAATCCATGCTGTCGCATGTTGGTCCATAAAAATCAAATGCAGTTAATTTTTTTGAAATAATTTTGTTTGAATTATCTTTTATCATTTTAGATGGAAAAACAATATTTGGTGTTCCTGCATCAAAAAGCGTTCCATAAGTTCCATCATTTATATAAAGTTTTTGTTTTTTTCTTAAGTTAACCCGAACTATAGTTGAACCACTTTCAGCAACTAAGGCTCTACCTGGTTCACAAATTATTTCTGGTAATTTTTCAATCTTTAAATTTTCTAAACCTTTCTTAATTTCATCAAAATAACTCTCTAAAGAGGGTGGAATTAAATCCGGATAGATAGTTGGAAAGCCGCCCCCTATATTTAAATAATCAGGAACAATTTTCGTTTTCTTTATTATATTTGCAATTTCGGAAATCCCTTTTGAGTATGAAATTGGATGCATACATTGCGATCCTACATGAAAACTTAATCCAATCTTTTTTGAATGTTGTTTTACTAATCTTAAAAGTCCTGCCGCCTCTGAATTTATAGCACCGAATTTTTTTGATAAGTCAATTTCAGCATGTTCATTTGATACAGCCACTCTTACAAATAATTCTAAATCTTTTGCATTGCTGGTGCTCTCAATAATTTTTATCAATTCATCTTTAGTATCAAGTGCAAATGTTTTGACTCCGTATTTGAAGTATGCTTCACTTATATCTTCTCTACTTTTAATTGTGTGCATGAAAGAACACTTAGATACTTGATCAAATTTTCTGACTGCTTTTATCTCCTCCACTGAGGCAACATCAAATTGATTAATACCGCTTTTTAATAAAGTTTTAATTACCTCAGGATGAGGATTTGTTTTGACAGCATATAGAATTTTACCTGGAAAGTTTTTTTGAAAAAATTTGGAAGCTGAAAGAATTGATTTCTTTCTAATACAATAAACCGGTTTGTCTGGTCTCAGTTGATTAACTAGTTCTTCAACCGACTTAAATTTTTGCATTTTTCATGCCCCCCAAAAAAAATTTAACAAAAAAAAGTCTTTTTATTTAAAAAAACTTTAATGAATCGAGCAATTAATTCAATACTTACCTAATGTAAAGCAAATAATGACCTATTGAATTGTGGAAAAAAATTCCCACATTAGACTCATGAAAAACGAAGGCGCATTACAAAATTTAGCTGATTTCAACAATAAATCACTATTAATTGTTGATGATGACAATCCATTTAGAGAAAGATTAGCTAGGGCTATGGAAAAAAAGGGTTTTGAAGTTATTCAAGCTGAAGGTGTGCAAAAAGGAATTGATACAGTCAAAGCAAAAAAACCAGGATTCGCTGTTGTTGATTTGAGGTTGGGCGATGGCAATGGTTTAGAAGTTGTAAAACAAATACAGACCTCTAATCCTGAAAGTAGAATAATAATGTTAACAGGATATGGAAATATTCCAACTGCTGTTGCAGCAATAAAAGAGGGTGCAATCGATTATTTGGCTAAACCTGCAGATGCAGATGATGTTGAAAAAGCTCTTTTAGCTGATCCTGCTAAAAAAGCGGCTCCACCTGAAAATCCAATGTCAGCAGATAGAGTAAAATGGGAACATATACACAGAGTTTTTGAATTGTGTAACAGAAATGTTTCAGAGACAGCAAGAAGACTAAAAATGCACCGAAGAACTCTTCAAAGAATTTTATCTAAAAGATCACCTAAATAAGTTTTCTTAATTTAAAAATTTTCTTGGCAATAAGCACAAGTAAAACTATCTTAAATATTTCAGCTAATAGAAAAGGCTTAACACCTAAATCGAATATAGGTTTGTCCCATCCAATTAGTATCCCTAACCACAAAATACCAAAAATATAGATTGTTGATACTGCAAGTATAAGTTTTGAGAAAATGATTAAATAATTATCTTTTAATTTTATAAAAGAAGCTAAAAAACAAGCTGAAAGAAATCCAATTAGATATCCCATTGTTGGACCTGTAAAATAAGCTAAACCTATTCCTCTTTCTGGGGAATTTGAAAACACAGGAAGACCTGCAATTCCTTCAATTAAATATAAACCAATTGTCGCAACACCTATTTTATATCCAAAGCTTATCCCAATAAAAAGAACTACAAAAGTTTGCATTGTCATTGGAACTGGATAGAAAGGAATTTTAATTTTTGCCGAGATAGCAAGTAACACAGAACCTAAAAAAATTACAAGTATTGATTTAATTATTTGGGCTTGTGTATTTTGCTTTATAAGTTCCATAAAAAATAATACTCTTATTTCTGTCTATAATCTATATTAATTTCTAATGGGAAAAATTAAAAAAACAGATCATTTTTATTTAATTGATGGATCAGGTTACATTTTTAGAGCGTATTATGCGTTACCACCATTAACGCGTAAAAGTGATGGATTACCGACGGGTGCAGTGAGTGGTTTTTGCAGTATGCTTTTTAAACTTCTAGAGGACTCAAAGTCAAATCAAAATTTACAAAAACCAACACATTTTGCAGTTATATTTGACTCTGCTAGAAAAACTTTCAGAAACGAAATTTATAGTGATTACAAAGCTAATAGAGCTGAAGCACCTGATGATTTAGCTCCTCAATTTGATTACATCAGAAAATCAGTATTGGCTTTTAATTTACCTTCATTGGAATTGATAAATTATGAAGCTGATGACTTAATTGCAACGTATGCTGAAATGATTTTAAAAGAAGGTGCAAAAGTAACAATAGTGTCCTCAGATAAGGATTTAATGCAATTATATAAAAAAAACGTTCGAATTTATGATCCAATGAAAAATAAGTTTATTTCAGAGGAAGATATTAAAAATAAATTTGGTGTAGGTGCAAGTAAAGTAATTGATGTCCAGGCTTTAGCTGGTGATAGCAGCGATAATGTACCAGGAGTTCCTGGAATTGGTGTTAAAACAGCTGCAGAATTAATTAATAAATATGGAGACCTTGAAAAACTTTTAAAATCTGCTCATGAAATTAAACAAAACAAAAGAAGAGAAACACTCATTGAGAATAAAGATAAGGCTTTAATAAGTAAAAAACTAGTGACATTAAAAAGTGATGCTCCCGTAAATAAAAATCTCACTGATCTTGAATTAAAAAGTATTGATAAAGATAAACTCTATAAATTTTTGAGGGAGATGGAATTTAATAGATTGTTGAGTTCAGCTATCTCTGCATATGGAGAACCAAATTTAACAAGTATCAAAAACGAGGTTAAAATTGAAAAAAATCAAAAAGCAATCAATAAAAAAGAATATTATCTAATTGAAAATTTGGAACAAATCGACAACTGGATAACTGAAGCTGAGGAGTTAGGTGAAGTTGCAGTAGATACCGAAACAAATTCATTAGATCCTCATCAGGCAGATCTAGTCGGTGTTTCATTAAGCTCAAAAATTGGAAAAGCTTGTTATATTCCTATCGGTCATAAATCTAACAAATGTATCGAAAAAGATTTAGTTTTAAAAAAGTTAAAACCTTTACTTGAGGATCCTAGTATCAAAAAAATAGGTCAAAATATAAAATTTGATTTTATAGTTTTTTTCAAACACGGAATTAATATGACTTCAATGGAAGATACTATGCTGATGTCCTATGTTCTTGATGCAGGAAAAAATAGACATAATATGGATACATTGTCAGAAATTCATTTAAACCATAAAACAATATCTTTTAAAGATTTAGTTGGTACAGGAAAAAAGGAGATTAATTTCAGTGAAGTAGATGTTGAAAAAGCCAAAGATTACGCAGCCGAAGATGCTGATATTACATTTAGATTATACAAAAAATTTCAAAAAAGTTTAAAGGATGAAAAAATGATAAATATCTACGAGATATTTGAAAAGCCTTTATTAAAGATTCTTGCTTTTATGGAAATTGAGGGAGTTAAAATAGATAATAAATTTTTAAAATCATTATCCACTAAATTTGAAAAAAAGATTGTTAAAATTCAAAATGAAGTTTTTAAAATATCTAAAAAAGAATTTAATATTGCATCACCAAAACAACTTGGGGAAATATTATATAATGATCTTAAAATTGCAGATTTAAAAAAAACAAAAAAAGGGAGTTTTGCAACAAGCGCTTCGGTTTTAGAAGATTTAGCATTTAAAGGTCATAAGTTTCCCCAATTAGTATTGGATTGGAGACAGGTATCTAAATTGAAAAATACCTACTCAGATTCCTTGCCGGAACATATCAATCCTAACACACAAAGAGTTCATACCTCTTTTTTATTAGCAGCTACTACAACTGGCAGATTAGCGTCAAGCGATCCAAACTTACAAAATATTCCGATTAAATCTGAGGATGGTAAAGATATTCGTAAAGCATTTATAGCCAAAAAAGATCATGTTTTAATTTCTGCAGATTATAATCAAATTGAGATGAGAATTTTAGCTGATTTGGCTGACGTCAAAGGATTAAAAAAAGCTTTTAAAAACAACGAAGATATTCATTCACTCACAGCTAGTCAAATTTTTAATGTTGATATAAAAAAAGTAAATCAGGATCAGAGAAGAAAAGCTAAAGCTATAAATTTTGGAATAATATATGGGATTTCACAATATGGATTAGCAAAACAAATTAATGTCACAAATCATGAAGCTGAGGAATTCCTTAATGCTTATTTTTTGAAATTTCCTGAAATTAAAATTTATATGGACCGAACAATAAAGTTTTGTAGAAAAAGTGGATTTGTGAATAATATTTTTGGAAGACGATCACATTTTATTAATATCAATGATAAAAACTATAATATTAGAAATTTCCAAGAGCGCGCAGCAATTAATGCTCCAATTCAAGGCTCAGCTGCAGAAATAATGAGATTAGCTATGATAAGACTTGATAAAAAATTAAGTGATCAAAAAAATCAAAATACAAAAATGTTGTTGCAAATCCATGACGAGTTAATTTTTGAAACTCCTAAAGAAGAAGCAAAAAGAATCAGTAAAATTATAATTGATGAAATGTCTAGTGTTGTTAAGAGTGAACAGCATTCTTTTTCCATACCTTTAACAGTTGATCTAAATACAGGAGAAAATTGGGGTACACTTCATTAATTTAATTGCCCAAATTAGAACAATTTAGTATTTTTATAATCGAGTATGCAGAAACAAACAATTGCCCTTGTCGATGATGATAGAAATATTTTAACAAGTCTGAGTATAGCTTTAGAGAAAGAGGGATTTAAAGTTCAAACATATATTGATGGTGAAAGCGCTTTAATTGGCTTAACTAGAACCCCACCGGATCTTGCAATCGTTGATATTAAAATGCCAAAAATGGATGGAGAAGAGCTACTTAAAAAGCTAAGAAAAAAAACTTCATTACCAGTTATTTTTTTGACCTCTAAAGATGATGAAATTGATGAATTGCTTGGATTGAAGTTAGGAGCAGATGATTTCATAAAAAAATCTGGAGGCTTTTCAATTAAAGTGTTGATTGAGAGAATAAGAGTGCAACTCAGAAAGAAAGATTCAAAAGAAATTATAGAGGAAAACAAAAGTATAATATCTCATGGTAAATTAAAACTAGATCCTTCACAATTAGAGTGTGAATGGAATGGTAAACAATTGCCAGATAAACTTACAACGACCGAATTTTTATTAGTTAAGGAATTAGCAAAAAGACCAGGTATAATCAAAGAAAGAGCTCAGTTGATGGATATAGCCTACAGAGAAGATACCGATATAGAGGACAGAACAATAGACAGTCATGTGAAAAGAATAAGAAAAAAATTTAAAAAGGTTGATCCTGAATTTTCAGCTATAGAAACTAGATATGGAAGTGGATATAGGTGGAATGTTAGCTAATGTTAAGCAACCTTCTTAAAAACTTATCTATATTAAAAAAATTTTTATTTATTAATTTTATTTTTTTTACATTTATTGGAATTTTTCTTTTTATTTACTTAAAAAATGTTCAACCAAATTTAATAAAAAAAAAATCATCTAATCACATTGAAGTGATTAATAATACTATTGATAATTTGACAAGACTAAATGTCGAATTTGTAGAAGATGATATCAGGAAATTTCTTTTTTCCACAAGATTTCTTTTTCAAAATTTAGATAGAGTGATATTTTTTGATAATCAACTAAACTTAATTGGTGATACAGATACCTTAGATCTTGATCCTAGATCGTTTTCACAAAGATTAGATATTGTTGAATTTGAAGTGTTAACTGAAAAAAAAACTAAAGAAATCACTGAGAAAAAAAATATTGATGTTGGAAATAATAACGTTGTTTCTCTTAATGATGTACTTTTAAATTACGCATCTTCTAAAAATTTTGGAACACCTTTTACTTTTACCCAAGAAGAGTTCAATAAATTTAAGCTGACAACAATTAAAAATGTAATGCAAAGAGGTGAAAACATTGGCTATTTAGCTATTACAGAAAATGCAAATGATGTTAAAGCAGCTATAGATGAAAGAAAGACTTTTGTAATTAGAACAGCTTTAGCTATTGGTTTAGTAATATTAATTTTCTCCTTTGTTTTAAATAGATATTTCTTAAAACCAATAAAAAATTTAGTAACGTACACTGAAACAATCAGAAATAAAGATCAGAAAGTTACTAATCTTGATATTTTAAAAAAAAGAAATGATGAACTAGGATTACTCTCAAAATCACTAGATGATATGACAAATGAATTAACTAAAAGGATTTCACATGCTGAAAATTTTTCAACAGATTTAGTTCATGAAATAAGAAATCCTCTAGCTTCTCTCAAGAGTGCGTCTGAAATTTTACATGATACGACTGATGTTGAGCAAAGGATTAAATTAATTGATATTTTGAGTCATGATGTTCAAAGAATTGAAAGATTAATTACAGATTATTCACAAATGCTAAAAGATGAAGTTGCATTAAGTAGAGAAAAAATTAAAAAACTTGATATCGAACCAATTATTAAATCAGTCGTAGATGATTTTAATAATATTTATAAATTAAAAAGAGGAATAAATATTTCTTATTCGAATGATGGAAAAAACAAATATTTGATAAATGGAATAGAAAATAGAATTGAACAAATAGTCGCTAATCTTTTGGATAATGCAATATCTTTCAGTGGTGATAATAAAGATGTAATTGTTAAGGTTTCAAAATTAGAAAATGATAAAGTTTCAATCAATATTTTAGATGAAGGACAAGGATTTAAAGAAAAAGATACCAATAAAATATTTAAAAGATTTTATAGTAATAGACCTGATAAATTTGGACAACATTCAGGACTTGGTTTAAATATAGTTAAAAATTTAGTCGATTTACATAATGCTACAATAAGAGCATCTAACAGATTAGACAAAAAAGGAGCAAGTATGGAAATTATATTTCCAAATGCCTAAAGAGTTATATTGATTAATTAATTCTTTATTGTTAGAAGACGCACCATGGAAGATTTCAAAGTTAAAGATTTGACCCAAGCTGAGTTTGGAAGAAAAGAAATTTCAATAGCAGAGAGTGAAATGCCTGGCTTAATGGCTTTAAGAGAAGAATACTCTGGAAAGTCACCGCTAAAAGGAGCGAAAATTATTGGATGTCTGCACATGACTATTCAAACAGCTGTTTTAATTGAAACACTAGTTGCTTTAGGTGCGGAGGTAAGATGGTCATCTTGTAATATTTTTTCGACCCAAGATCATGCAGCAGCTGCAATCGCCAAAGCTGGGATTCCAGTATATGCTTGGAAGGGAGAAACTGAAGAGGAATATATTTGGTGTATTAAACAAACTATTGAGGGTAAAAAAGATTGGGCGCCTAACATGCTTTTAGATGATGGAGGAGACCTCACTGCAATGATGCATCAAGAGTATAAAGAATTACTTAAAAATGTGAAAGGTGTTTCAGAGGAGACGACAACAGGCATTAAAGCTCTTAATAAAATGGAAAAAGATAAAACTTTGTTAGTGCCTGCAATAAATGTAAATGATTCTGTCACCAAATCTAAATTTGACAATCTCTATGGATGTAGAGAGAGTTTAGTTGATGGCATAAGAAGAGCTACAGATGTTATGATGTCTGGAAAAATTGCTATAGTTGCTGGATTTGGAGATGTCGGTAAAGGAAGTGCCGCATCTTTAAGACAAAGTGGTGCTAGAGTATTAGTTACAGAAGCTGATCCAATTTGTGCATTACAAGCAGCAATGGAGGGTTACGAAGTGGTTTTGATGGAAGAGGCAATTAGCAAAGCTGACATCGTCGTTACAGCAACTGGTAACAAAGATATTGTTACAGCTGATCATATGAGAGAAATGAAAGATAGAGCAATTTTGTGTAACATAGGACACTTTGATAACGAAATTCAAGTTGAAGCTTTGAAAAATTATAAATGGACTGAAGTAAAACCTCAAGTTCACGAGATAGAATTACCAAGTAAAAAAAGGATTATTTTATTAGCAGAAGGTAGATTAGTTAATTTAGGTTGTGCCACAGGTCATCCAAGTTTTGTAATGAGCGCATCGTTTACTAACCAAGTGATTGCTCAGATAGAGCTTTGGAATAATCATAAAAACTATGAGAACAAAGTTTATGTTTTACCAAAACATTTAGATGAGAAGGTTGCCACACTTCATCTTAAGAAAGTTGGAGCAAAATTAACCAAATTATCAAAAGAACAGGCGGACTATATAAGTGTCGGAGTCGAAGGTCCTTTTAAACCTAATGCCTACCGCTATTAAAAGTGATAAAATAGATTTATCTTCAGAAAAAGAAACAGAGGAACTCGCCAGTACATTTTTAAAAAAAATCAAGCCTGGATGCTTTATTTTTTTATATGGTGAAATCGGGGTAGGAAAAACTACTTTTATTAGATATCTTATTAATCAATTTCAAAAACTTAATAAATTGGAGATAACAGAAGTTACGAGTCCCACTTTTAATTTGTTAAATGAGTATCAAATAAATGATTTCAAGATAAATCATTATGATCTATTTAGATTAAAATCTACTGAGGAAATTAAAAATTTAGATTTATTTGAGGATAATAAAAACACAATTACTTTAGTAGAATGGCCACAAATAATTAAAGAAAAACCAAAAAATTTGATAGAATTAGTTTTCGAGTATGGAAAAAATCACAAAACTAGATCTGTTCAAATTAAAGGTTTATAGCTTCTATTCCTGAATGCCAAAATTAATAAAAATAAAGGGAGATGCATCTTTTAGAAGTTTTTTTAGAAAAAAAGTAAATGGTAAATCCTCTATCGTTGTTTATGCCAAAAAAGAAAAATCTAAAAATTTACTTGTATACGATGCAATAAATAAAATTTTAAACAAGAACAAAATTTTAGCACCACGATTATATACCCAGAGATATGATAAAAATTTCATTGAAATACAAGATTTTGGAAATGAAACTGTTTTCAAAACATTAAAAAAAAAGGGCAAAAATAAACTAAGCTATTTTAATCGAATAATTAAATTGTTAATACAAATACAGTCTATCAAACATAGAAAAGTAAAAAATTTTAGAAATCAAAATTATATAATTCCAAAATATGATAAAAAGATTTTAATAAATGAAGCTAATTTATTTTGTGATTGGTATGCAAAAAATAATTTATCAAAATTAAGAAAAAAAAGATTCTGTAAAAAATTTAAAAAGATCATTAAAGAATTAACTTTGAAATTAGAATTAAAAGATAATATTTTCGTCCACAGAGATTTTCATGTTTCAAATTTAATGTCAGTTAAAAACCAAATAGGTCTTATTGATAGTCAGGACGCATTAATTGGTAACAAAGCTTATGATTTAGCTTCTTTAATAGATGACGTGAGACTAAAAACTTCTTACTCTTTTAAGGAGAAAATTTTTAAGTTTTATATAAAAAAACAAAAAAACTTGGATATTAAAAAATTTAAAAATGATTTTGAAATATTATCAGTTTTAAGAAATCTTAAAATTATTGGAATATTTACCCGCCTAGCACTCAGGGATAGAAAAAAAAACTACTTAAGATTTATTCCTTATACATGGCAACTGATTAATATGCGAATTGATCAAAATCGGACATTCATTGATTTGAAAAATTTATTAAGTCAAAATTTTAAAAAGATTAAATGAGAATTAAAACAGCTTTGATATTATGCGCAGGCTTCGGATCGAGGTTAAATCCTCTTACTTTAAAGACACCTAAACCTCTTTTGAAATTAAATGATAAAACAATGTTAGAAGTCTGCATAAATTTAACTTTGAAATTGGGTGTTCAAAAAATATTTATCAACACATTTCATTTAGGTGATCAAATCTCAAAATTTATTGAAAATAAAAAATTTCCAATAAATATTCAAATAATCAAAGAGGAAAATGAGATACTTAATACAGGTGGAGGTATATTAAATTTGATCAATAATTCAGATGATAACGATTTTATAATTTTTAATCCTGATACTTTATGGCACAAAGATTATCTTCATGAAATCACTCAAATGCAAAATTTTTATTTTTCTAATAAACTAAATAATGTTCTCCTGCTTTCAAATAAAGAATTGAGTTTTGATAAAAATTTTTTAGGTGATTTCACATTGGAAAATAATTTGATAAAAAAAAATGAAAAAAACGATTTGATATATATTGGTTGTCAAATTCTGAACAAAAGTTTATTCAAAGAATATAGAGTCTCAAATTTTTCTATTACAAAAATATGGGATAATTTACGAAAAGAAAATAAATTAAATGGTTTTCAAAGTAAAAAAAAATTTTATCATTTAACAAATTTAGATGTCTTCAAAAAACTAAAAGATCTTTAGCTCTTTCCTTATCAAGATATTCACATTTCGCTATTGCAAAATTTTCTCTAAATTCTATCAACATAGGGTTTCCAGTGGGTATTTCTAAATTAGAAATTTGTTTATTATCTAAATTAAATAAATTCTTACATAGAGCCCTAATAGAGTTTCCATGTGCAGATATCAAAACATTATTATTTTTTAAATTTTCTTTTACGTGTTTTTCAAAAAAATTTATAACTCTTTCATAAGTGTCTTTTAAAGACTCAGTGTTAGGTAATAATTCTTTTGGAATTTGTTTATAAGCATCAATATTAAGTGGATGATATGGACTTTCCTTTTTTAGTGGATCTGGTCTTAGATCCCATGATCTTCTAAACTCATAAATTTTATCCTCGCCAATTTTTTTACTCATTTCAATTTTATTCAAACCAGTTAGTGCTCCGTAATGTCTCTCATTCAATTGCCAAGCTTTAGTAAAATTTTTTTTATCATCTAATTCTTGTTGAATTATTTTAAGAGTATTATTTGCTCTTAATTGAAGAGAGGTATAATAAAAATCAATTTTGATGTTTTTATTTTTCAATAAGGATCCTGCTTTTTTTGCCTCCAATATACCTTTTTCGGTCAAATCAACATCAACCCAACCAGTAAATTTTTTCTCTAAATTCCATGTGCTTTGTCCATGTCTCACTAATATTAAAAAACTCATATAATTATCTTTAAATTAAATTTATAAATAACACCATCAAATTAAATGATAAATTTTTTTTCAAAATTTAAAATATTTTTTTATGTAATTAATTTATTATTAATCATCTTATATTTATTTCCAGGAAGTTTATTGGGATGTATTTTTTTTGATAATTGTAAAGTTCAACCACAAATTACATCAGATTTTCTCCAAATATCCTCTAACCACTTTTACGCATTCGGATTAGTTACTATTTTAGGATATTTTACTTTTTTAAATTCAGAAAAATTAAAACTAGTTTTATATTATCTTTTAGTAATTTCAGTTCTATTAGAAGTGTTTCATATAGTAATTCCTGAAAGGAGTTTTCAGTGGTCAGATCTGTTTGGAAATTTATTAGGGGTGATAGTTGTAATTTTTGTTAAGAATCTTATAAATAAATATGGGATCACTAAAAAATAAATTTGTTATACTATTTATTTTTTTCTTAACAGGATGCTCATCAGTTCCATCAAATACTGCAAATAGTTGTTCAATTTTTAATGAGCGTTATCTCTGGTATAAGTATGCAAAAAAAACAGAGCAAAAATGGGGTACTCCTATTTATATCCAATTGGCTATAATAAAAATGGAGTCAGATTTTGACTGGTTAGCTAAGCCAGCTAGACAAAAAATATTTAAAGTAATCCCTTATAAACGCCCATCAAGTTCATTTGGATATTCTCAGGCAGTAAAAGGGACTTGGGAACAATATAAAAAAGAAACAGGAAACAAGTTAGCAACAAGAGCTAGATTTAAAGATAGTGTTGATTTCATTGGTTGGTATACTAGTAAATCAGAAACAATTTTAAAAATTTCCAAACAAGACGCTTTTAAACAATATCTGGCTTATCATGAGGGCTGGGGAAATTTTAAGCATTATAAAAAAAATAAAAAAGTTATTGGATTAGCTAAAAAAGTTGAGAAACAATCTAATATTTATAAAAAACAATTATTAAGTTGCAGCAATTCTTTAAATAAAAATAAATATATTATTTTTTAGAAAGTTCTTTTTTTAACTCTAGGTCTATTATGTCAATCCGTTTAGTGTTTTTTGCTAAAGCTAAATACATTGATGGGGTAACATATAATGTGAAAAAAGTTGAAATTATCATACCACCTAAGATGGTTGCTCCCACAGCTAATCTTGAGCCTTCACCTGCACCCGGGCCGATATTTCCTATAACTAAAGGGATCATTGCAATCATTGTACTTAATGATGTCATAATGATAGGTCTAAATCTTACTGCACAAGCTTCTTTCACAGCTAATTCAATACTTTTTCCTGTAGTCCTTATTCGATTGGCATAATCAACAATCAAAATACTATTTTTAGTCGAGATACCAATAAGAATTATCAAAGCGATCTGAGAGAAAATATTAACTGAACTATTCAAAAATAAAATAAATACTAACCCACCAAAAATTGCCAAAGGAACTGTTAAAACTATAATGAATGGATGAATGAATGAATTAAATGTTGCTGCCATCACCAAGTAAGCTGTGAGCAATGCAAGAGCAAAAATTATAAACAACTCATTACTAGTCTCTTTAATTTCTTCTGATTTACCTTTCCAGGTAATTTGATTTTTTGGAGCTAAATCTGCCATGATATTCTCAAAGAATTTTATCGCCTCAGCTAAGGTGTATCCCTCATTAATATTTGCAGATATCGTGACTGCTCGTTGTCTATTGTACCGTGCAAGTTGTTTCGCTGAACCTTCCTCTTTAAAACTAACTAGATTTGATAAAGAGATTAGTTTTCCATTTGTTTCAGAACGAACAAAAATTTTAGAAACTCCTTCTTTATTCCTTCTATCAGATAAATATTGCTGAACCACAATTGGGTATTCTTTTCCTAATTTATTGAAAGTTGTAATTTTTTTTCCACCATAAAGAGTTTCAAGTGTTTCTCCTATTGCTTTTGTTGAAACACCTAAATCTTTAGCTTTATTTTTATTAATTACTAATTTTACTTCAGGTTTGTTTCGATTGTAGTCAGACTCAATTCTTGAGAGACCCTTATTTGATCTTAATTTTCTAATCACTCTTTTTTGAATTTCTTCAAGTTCCTCATAGGTACTTCCATAGATAACCATTTGTACTGGCTTATTATAATTAGATACCCTGATTGACTGTGGAGATATTGGAAATGCAAGAGCTTGAGGTAATGTAACAATTTTTCCAATAGCCTCTCTTAAAACGACTTGTTGTCCTTTTTTTCTATTTTTCCAGTCATCTAAAAGTGCAATTATGATAAAACTATTATATGAGTTTGCAGAACCACCAAAACCAGGCACTCTCATAATAAATCTTGAGTATGGACTATCTTCAGCTTGTAAAAGTGGAATTAATCTAGCTTCGACTTTTTGTGCTTGTTCTTGTGTGTACTCAAAAGAGCTTCCTTCATCCGTTGCTCCAATAATTAAATAAGCACCACGATCTTCCATTGGCAATAATTCTTTTTTAGAGAAACTAAACAACAATACAGAGCAAATAATTATAAATACGATAAAAGAACCCACTGACTTTGTTTTGTGAGCAATTACATCTAAAGTCTCTCTATAGAATTTTGAAAATCCTAAAAATATTTTTTCAAATTTTTGAATCAAAATCCTCTTTGAAGTCTTTTTATTTAAAAATTTACTAGCGAGCATTGGCGACAAAGTAAGAGCAACAAATGATGAGACAACTATTGAAAATGATAATGCAATTGCTGTTTCTCTAAATAATGTTCCTGAAATTCCCTCGATGAATATCAGTGGCAAAAATACAGCTACTAGAATTAATGTTGTTGCTATGATTGCAAATGAAATTTGTTTAGATCCTTTATAAGCGGCAACTAGCGGAGTTTCTCCATTTTCTATTCTTCGATATATCGCATCAGTCATAATCACTGAGTCATCAGTAATTATACCGATTGCTAAAATAAAACTTAAAAGAACAAATATATTTATCGACAATCCAAAAATATAAAGACCTAGAAAAGATGCTATCAAGCTTACTGGAAGAGCAATTGCTGGAACGACTACAGCTTTAAGATTCCCAAGAAATAAATAAATTATTAGTACTACTAATACAAAAGCGATTAAAAGAGTTTTATATACTTCTTCAATAGCAGCCTCTATGTAGTTTGCTCTGTTAAATGAAACTCTTAAATCTAATTCATTTGGTAAAGATTTTTTAACTTCCACTATCTTTTTTTTGATTTCATTTGAAAGTTCGACTGTTGAAGCTCCACTTCTCGCATAAATACCAATACCCACTGTCCTTAAATTAACCTGATCTTTTGCTTGGGCTTTAAAAAGTGTTTTCTCTGAAACAGGTCCAAATTCAATATTAGCAACATCAGATAACAAAATTACTTTATTATTTGTTTTTTTGATTGGTAATTGTTTTATCGAATTTATATCGTTGTATGATTTATCTAAATTTAAAGTTAGGTCAATATTATCTGCCTCAAGAGTACCAGCTGGAAGACTTACATTTTCTCCACGCATTGCAAGTTCGACTTCCTTAATAGTTAAATCATTTGCAGCAAGTTTAATTGGATCTATCCAAACTCTGATACTTAATTCTCTTAGACCACCAACAAGAATCCTTCCAACATTTTTAATACTAGAAAACTGATCCACTAAATATCTTTCTGCATAGTCTCCTAGTTCAAGATCGCTCCAAGTTGCAGATGATAAGGACAACCACATAGTCGTAGTAAAACCAGCTGCCCTTTTTAATATTTGAGGAGGATCAGACTCAGATGGTAAATTATCTACAACTCTTGCAACTCTCTCTCTAATGTCATTTGCAGCATTATCTAAATCAATGCTAGTATCAAACTCTACATTAATTGTGCTTCTTCCATTCTCAGATTTTGAGTCTATATTTTTTATACCTTCAGCACCTCCTATAACATCTTCAACGACTTGAGTAACTTCTTGATCCACAATTGATGCTGATGCAGATTTGTAATCTACTTGGACTTGGACTACAGGCGGCTGTATTCCATTGGGTAATTCTCTAACTGGTAATTTCCAAAAGACAAATAAACCAAAAATAATTAAGATTAAAGACATTACCCAAGAAACAGCTGGTCTTTTTATGCTTAGTTCAGTAATAAACATTTATTTTGTAATAGGTTTTATTTTTCCTCTAGGTCTTACTTTTTTTAATCCTTCCGCGACGATTATTTCCCCTTCACTTAATCCAGAAATTACCTCGATGTTTTTATTACTTCTTAGACCTGTTTTAACCTCAGTTTTATTTGCAACATTATCGCCATTTATTTTGTAAACATAGGATTTATCGCCTTCAATCATCACACTTGTATCAGGTACACTTAATGAGTTTCTAAGATTAAATTTAACGCTTACTTCTAAAAGAGATCCCGAAATTAGTTCGAGATCATTATTTTGCACTTTAATTCTGGATAGTATACTTCTTGTATCGGCGTTAATCCTGCTTGATACAAAATCAACTTCACCTGAAAAAGTTTTATCTTTAAAACTAGATAATTTTACGTCAACTGGAAGACCTTTTTTAATAGATGCCGAATAATTCTCTGGAATTTTAATGTCTGAGTAAATAGTTGAATTATCATCTAATGTTATGATGAATATATTATTAGATACAAGAATATCTTCCGTAAGACCAGTATAACCAAGTACTCCGCTGAATGGGGCTATAATATTTCCACTTTTCAACTTGATTAATACATCTCCTTTTTTAACAAAGTCTTTCAATTTTAAATCTTCAAAAAGATCATCTTTTTTTATTTTGAAAGTTTCAGATTTTTTTGAGATTGCAGTACCAAAGGTCTCTATTGTTTCAGCAAATTCCTTTTTTACCACTTCGGTAACAATTATTCCTGGAGGGGGCCTTTTACTGAATTTTTTTTTAAAATGATTTCCAATCATTGTTCTACCAATAATTACCGCTGCAATGATTAGAAAAAATATTAAAATAATTGATATAGTTTTAGTCGATCTTTTCATTCTATTTAAATTAACCCGTATTCAGCCCAAGAGCCATCATAAATACAGGGTCGATATTTATCATTTATTAAAGAATAAGCTAGTGCCAAAACACACGCGGTTACCCCAGATCCACATGAAAAGACAATATTTTTATCATTTAAGTTTTTTAAGGAAGATTGAAAAATTTTTTCAAGTTCTTGTTTATTTCTAAAAGTTCTATCCTGATTAAGACAAGAGGCAAATGGTATGCACACAGAATTTTTAATACTTCCACTTTTTAATCCCTCTCTAGGCTCAGGAATCTTTCCTTCAAATCTTTCTTTGCTTCTAGCATCAACAACCCTAAAATTTTGGGTTACTATATTTTGATTAATTGAATCTTTGTTTTTAACTAATTCCTGATTTTCAAAACTTTTGTAGTCTGACTTCATAACTTTAGATATATTATTTGTTACTTTTCTTTTTTCGTCCATCCATTTTTTTAAACCCCCATTTAAAACATGAACTAATTTAGGATCATGACCATAATAGATAAAATTAAACCAACAGCGACATGAGCTAACAACATCAGAATTATCATAAATAATAATCATATCCTCATTTTTGATTCCCATCTTTGAGACTATTTTTTCCCATTCATTTTTATTCACTAACATATGTGGAAGATTTGTATTTTTGTCTGAATTGTCATCTAGGTCAAAAAAAATGGATTCCGGGATATGTTGAGTTTTATACTCTTCAAAACCATTTCTTTTCGTTTGTGGCATGTGCCACGAGCAATCAATTATTTTTACTTTGTCTTTGTTATTTTCGAGCCAATCAGTTTCTACTAATGACATTATCTCTTTTCTAAATATTTTTGATGATATTCCTCAGCAATACAATAGTTTTTTAGTAAGGAAATTTTTGTTACTACTTTCCCTGATAACTTTTTATTAACCTGGTCCAGAACATCTTCTGCAATTTTTTTTTGATTGTCATTCAAATAAAAGATTTCACTTCTATATTGTGTACCAAAATCTGGTCCTTGAGAATTGAGTGTAGTTGGGTCATGAATTTCAAAAAAAATTTTTAAAATTTCTTCATAAGTGATTATCTTCTCATCATAATCAATCTTAACAACTTCAGCATGATTTGTACTACCTGTGCAAACTTCTTTATAGGTGGTTTGTGAACTATTACCACCGCAATAGCCAACTTCAGTTTTGATAACACCATTAATTTTGCTGAATTTGATTTCAGGTCCCCAAAAACATCCAAGTGCTAAAACTGCTATTTCCATTGATTATGATTTAAATTAATTTACAAATTATTCGTATGCTTAGTAAAAATCAATTAGGATTTTTGTACATGTTTATGTCTGTTTGTGCATTTTCACTAATGGATATAATTGTCAAGTGGTCAGTCGATTATCCAATTGGACAGGTTTTATTTTTTAGAGGGTTTTTTGGAATACTATTTTATTTTTTCATTATACCAAGAGATAGACTTCACAATTTTTATCAAACCAAAAGACCAGGCTTGCATGCCCTAAGGTGCTTGTCGGGTTTAATTGCTTTAGTGGCAATTTTTATTGCTTTAAGAAAATTACCCCTCGCAACTGTGGTAAGTATTTCTTTTGCTGCTCCAATTTTTACAACTATATTTTCAATTTTTTTATTGAGTGAAAAAGTTGGTATTTATAGATGGTTAGCTGTTATAGTTGGTTTTATAGGAATATTAGTAATCACTGAACCAGGGATAAGTGAACTTAACATTTATTATATTTTTCCCATTATATTTTGTCTTGGTCTATCTTATGTAGCGATATCAATAAGACAGTTATCGACCACAGAACCAGTTTGGTTAATTTCATTTTATTTTTCATTATCAATAACCTTATTGAGTTTTTTAACTATTCCACAAGGATGGGTTATGCCTAATTCACAGGATTTTATTTTATTATCTTTTGTTGGCATTTTTGGAGGCGTTGCAAATTTATGGTTAGGTCAGTCATATAAATATTCAGAGGTTTCTTTGGTAACTCCTTTAAAATATTTAGCTCTTTTGTTTGCAATAATTTTTGGATATTTCATTTGGGGTGAGGTTCCAACAATCAAAACTCTTCTTGGAGCCTCTTTGGTAATCATTTCAACATTAATTATTTTTAGAAGAGAAATTTACAATAAAAAAATAATCACCTCTAAAACAATCAATGACTAAAGTTCCAAAATATTGGAATAAAGCTAAAAGATATTTATCCAAAAGGGATAAAATAATGTCAAGATTAATTAAAAATTATCAAAGCCCCGATGAAACGATTCTTACTTCAAGAAAGGATATTTTTTTTTCATTATGCAAAAGTATTATTGGTCAGCAAATAAGTGTTGCTGCAGCAAATTCAGTTTTTTTAAAATTTAAGAAAAAATGTAAAAATAAAATTAATCCAAGAACTGTATCTAAATTGACCTCAACACAACTTAAAAATTGTGGATTAAGTAGGCAAAAAGTCTTAGGAATAAAAAGTTTAGCCAAACAAATTCTTAATAAATCCTTTAATCCTAAATTAATAAAGAATATGAGTGATGAGGAAGCTATAGTTTATTTATCTAATTTAAGACAAATAGGTAGATGGTCGGCTGAAATGATTTTACTTTTTACTTATAATAGATCTGACATTTGGCCTATACAAGATATTGGGCTTTTGCGAGCGATTTCTAAAAATTATAATAAAAAATATTTTCCACCAGAAAAATTTGTGTCTTTACTTCAAAAAAGATTTTCACCTTATTGCTCAGTAGCTACATGGTATTTATGGAGAAGTATAGATCCTGAACCTATTCAGTACTAAATCCCTCAACGATTTGCATGTGTCTTATAGTGGTCTTTTTGGCTAAATCCCAACCAGCCTGATATTCTTTAGATTGATGACATTTTAAAGCTTGCTCGTAATTTGGAAATTCCCAAACCACAGTTCTTAAAAAATCATCACCATCGAAAGTTGTATGCTTGCCACCTCTAACCAAAGGTAAACCACCATAACTTTTAATAATTGGAGTTACTGTCTCTGCATACTTCTTTAAATTTTCTTGGTCATTAACTTTAGTATACAAACTTATCCAATAAGCCTTCATGATTTCTCCTTTTTAATTATTTTTAATTATGATAATAAATTTCATGGCAGAGAAATTAATTATCAGTTTTGACGAATATACTCAAATTGTTGAAAAGTTAGCAATACAAATTCATGAAAAATATAAACCAACTGTATTAGTTGGTATTATGAGAGGGGCAGCTCCTATTATTGATATTTTATCAAGAATTTTGAAATTACCAATCGCATATATTGTTATTCAAAGTTATTCAGGTAAAGGTTTAGAGGATCAACAGGGCCAATTGATGTTTGCAAGAGAAATAAGTTCTTTGGCTAATAACAAAGATTTTAACAAGGTTCTTCTAATAGATGATCTCTCCGATACCGGTTTAACGCTTAATAAAAGCATTGAGTGGTTAAAAAATTATGGCCCAACTAAAGATTATATAAAAGAAGTAAAAACTGCTTGTTTATGGAAAAAGAAATCGTCAACTTTCGAACCTGATTTTTGTCCCATCAGATTAGATTCAGATCCTTGGATTGTTCAACCTACAGAACATTATGAAGAATTTTCTATTGAGGAGATTGTGAAAAAAAATAAACAGGGCTAGTATAAACTAGCCCTGTTCAATTAATATTTAAGCAACTGCAAAACTTACAACACTCAAAATTGCTATTACCCAAATAGCTGGTGAAGTAGTTGCAAATTTACCAGTGAATATCTTGATCAAAGCATACGATACGAAAGCTAGAGCAATACCATTGCTGATACTATAAGTTAAAGGCATAGCGATCATCGCAAGAATTGCTGGAGCAGATTCTGAAACATCATTCCACTCTATGTCAGTAATATTTCTAATAAATAAAACTGAAACAAAAAGTAAAGCAGCACCATCAATTTGTTTTGGCAAACTAGTTGCTAAGGGCGCAAAAAATATACATGCTAAAAATAATATACCAATTACCAAAGAGGTCATGCCAGTCTTTCCACCAGCTTTTACCCCAGCCCCAGACTCAACGTAACTAGTTACAGTTGTGGTTCCCATTACAGCTCCAGCAACAGTACTAACGCTGTCTGATAACATTGCTTTATTGATGTCTTTAACTTTTCCATCTTTGCCCACTTTTCCAGCTACGTTGGCAACTGAAGTTAGAGTTCCTGCAGTATCAAAAAAGTCTACAAACAATAGAGTAAATATAACCGTAGACATTCCAGCTGTCATAGCTGCAGATAAATCAAATTCAAAAAGATAAGTCATTGAAGGCGGCGCACTTGCAATACCATTAAACTTTGCAAGACCCGTGGCCCAAGCAATTATACTAAATACTAAAATACCAATAATGATATTACCTTTGACGTTCATCTTATCTAAAACAATTATTGCAATAAAAGTTGCGCATCCTAATAAAACAAGTGGATCACTTAAATTTCCAAGCTGTACTAATGTTACAGGATTATCAACAACTACTTCCATAATTTGAAGACCAATAATTGCTAAGAACAAACCAATTCCTGCACCAATTCCTAACTTTAAACTCTTAGGGATAGAGTTGATAAGCCATGCTCTTATTGGTGTTAACGATATAATTAAAAATAATACACCAGCAACTAATACAGCACCCAAAGCTTGTTGCGGTGTATATCCCATACCTGCACAAACCCCAAAAGCTACAAAAGCATTAATCCCCATTCCTGGCGCAAGACCAATCGGCCAAGTTTTTCCATGAAATGCCATTATGAAACAAGCCAAAGCAGTTGCTAGAATAGTTGCCGTGTAAACTGCGCCGAAATCAAAGAAACCTTTTTCGGGTCCAGCAAATTCACCTGATAAAATAAACGGATTTAAAAACATGATATAAGCCATGGTTAAAAAAGTAGTCGTTCCGGCTATTACTTCTGTTTTAAAATCTGTTTTGTGTTTTTTGTACTCAAAATATTTTTCTAACATTATTCCTCCTATCCTGGTTAAATAGATGATTCTTTTGATAAATACTTAGCCAAATCTAATTTTATCAACATAATTCAACTAAGAAGTTTATATTTTGGTCATATTTAGAAGCTAGAATATGAAAATGAGAAATTTTAAATTAATAGTGTTGTTACTTAGTTTCTTCTTAATGGTCACTGCATGCCAGACTGTACAAAAAAAAACTGACAAAATTGTTGAGCAAGAAAATAAAAGATTGGGTAAATATATAGGTCAATTATCCAGTGAACTTAAAATTGATCTAGGAAATCCTGATGAAGATTTTAAGAACGAAAAAGGAAATCAAGTTCTTGTATATAAAACAAAAAAATATGGTATTTCTTGTGAAAGAAAATTTGAGGTAGACACTAACTCAGTGGTAATTGGATTTTCATCAAAAGGATGTTTTTAGTTTACTTGCGGAGCTAGTTGCCCCGCAAGCAAGGCTTTAACTTATCTAATTTCGATTAGTTTTTTCTTCTTATGCTCAGGTACAATTCTCTCGCAAGATATTGTTAAAAGACCATCTTTGAGCTCGGCACCATTTACTTTAACGTCATCAGCAATTGTAAATGATCTAGCAAATTGTCTTTGAGATATTCCCTTATGAATGATCTCTCCATCAGCATTTTTATCCTCAGATTTATCAACTTGTTTTGTTCTTACAGTTAATAAATTATCTTCGAACTCAACCTCAACATCCTTTTTGTTGAAACCTGCTAAAGCAACTTCAATAGCGTAGTTATCTTTACCAGTCTTTCTGATGTTGTATGGTGGGTAATTGGATTGCATTGTCATTGCACCATTTCCCAACATATTCTCAAATTGATCAAACATATCGTCGAACCCAATCGAGAATGGTCTTAATGAGTTAAATATAGATAGATCCTTACTTGTCATATATCCTCCTTTGTTAAGCAAGTTTATTTATAAGCCCCATTAGGCGACTTACGTTTATTATGTAGGAACGATTTAAGTTTTTTCAAGATTGAGAAATTAAATTTTTTTTGAAATTTTTAGTGCAAAAGCATAGTCTAAAGCTATTTCTTCTATAGCGCCATCTCTACCTGATTTTCCACCATGACCTGCATCCATTTCTGTTTTTAAAAGTAATAAATTATTATCTGTTTTTAAGTCTCTTAGCTTGGCAGTAAATTTAGCAGGCTCATCAAACAATACTCTATTGTCACTTAAACTAGTGGTAATTAACATATGAGGGTAGTCCATTTTTTTTATATTATTATAAGGAGCATAAGAAAATATATAATCAAAGTGAACTTTATTATCTTTGGCATTACCAAACTCATCAAATTCACCAACTGTTAATGGTAGAGAGTGATCAAGGTTAGTAGTTAAAGAGTCAACAAATGGAACCGCCATTATAATCCCTAAAAATAATTTTGGAGATTGGTTTACCACTGCCCCCATTAATAATCCACCTGCAGATCCACCCATACCAATGATCTTACCAGCAGAAGAGTATTTCTTTTCAATTAAATATTTAGCTGCATAAATGTAATCCTCAAAAGTATTTTTTTTGTTTGTTAATTTTCCTTCTTTCCACCATTTCATACCCTTTTCCATTCCACCTCTAATATGGGCTGTAGCCCAGATGATATCTCTGTTGATCAAACTCAAACGTGTAGATGAAAAACTAGGGCTCATTGAATTTCCGTATGAACCATAACCGTACAATAAGACATTTGCAGTTCCATCAATCTTGGTTTTCTTATGTCTTGTTATTGTTAAAGGAACCATTCTTCCATCATGAGATTTATATTCAATTCTCTCTACGATATAATCCTCTGAATTATGGCCTGATGGAATTTCTTGTTCTTTAACTAATTTTTTAGATTTATCTGAAAGATTATATGAATAAACTCTTGAAGGAGTTTTCGGCGATGAATATCCAAGGTAAATTTCGTCTGTGTTTCGATCTTTTTGTTTAAGAGAAATATTTGGTACGTATACTTTTTCATCTGAAAAAATTAATTCTTCTTCAAAATTTGTTGATATATTTCTAATGAATAATTTATCTAATGCATCAGAAGTTTCTGATCGAATTATCCAATTTTTTAAAAATACACAACCACCAATTAAAACTTCATTTTTTGAAGGTACAAAAGGTTTCCAATTTTGGTTCTCTAAGCTTGATGAGATATCAATCTTAAAATCCTCAGCATCATTATTTGTATGATTGTAAAAATTGTTAGCCCAAGAATTTATAGAGTATAAAATTCCTCTTTGTCTTTTAATGATTAATTTTGGTTTTGGAGTTATTTCATCAACACCAAAATAGTATTGCTCTGATGTGTTGTGATCAGAAGTTGTTATTAGATAATATTTTTCATCAGAAGTTAAGCTTATTCCAACTGTAAAAGCTTCACTTTTTTCTTCAAAGACCAAATAATCCTCACTTAAATGGTCTCCAATTTTGTGTCTATATATTTTTCGGGCACGATGATTTTCATCTAATTTTGAGTAAAAAATATATTTATCGTCCAGACTAAAAGTAATACTACCAGATGTGTCCGTTATTTCTTTTGTGACCATCTTATTTGTTGAAATATCTCTTATGAAGATTTTGTAATACTCTGATCCTTTGGTATCCAGAGAATATGCAAGTAGCTTATCGTTATGGCTTACTTCTAAATCTCCCACTCCAAAATATTCAACGCCTAATTTTTCTTTTTCTTTATCTCCGTTCCAAATTTCTTCAACATTATCTGTATTAATTTTTTTACGGAGTTTGATAGAATAATTTCCTTCGGTTGTGGTTTTTGTCCAATAATCATAAGTGTGATCTCTAAAAGGAAGAGACTCATCATCTAATTTTATTCTTCCCTTTATTTCATCAAAGAGTTTTTTCTGTAAGTTTTTAGTATCTTTAAGATGATAGTCAGTATGATTGTTTTCTTCAATTAAGTATTTTTTTACTTCTGGATTTAATTTATTTTTGTCTTTTAAGACTTCAAGAATATCTTTTTGATGTATCCAGCTGTAATTATCTTCCCAACTCGTGTTGTGACAAGATTTTATTTCCAGTTTTTTTCTAAGTTGTGGTACCTTCATAAAAAAGAAGAACTATATGAATATCATAATTTATACATTAGTCATTTTGACTATTTTATACTTTCTATTGAAATTTATAACTAAGATTTCCTCAAAAAAAATATCAAAAGGTCTAAGGATTTTATTAATACTTGGTTTTATTGTATTAGCAATTTTATTTGCCATCGGTGGGCGTTTTTTATTAACGTTGCCTTTTACATTAGCTAGTCTTGCATTATTAAAATTAAAAGGTCTATCTATTTTTCAATTAATATCGCTTTATAGATTAATTCAAACATTGAGAAGATCAGGAAGATTTTCTTTTAATCAATCGAACCTAAATAACTCATCTTCAATTTCAGTAACTGAAGCATATAAAATATTAAATTTAGATGTGAATAAAAAAATTACAAAAGAAGATGTAAATAAAGCTTATGTAAAAATACAAAAAAAAATCCATCCGGATATTTCACCAGAGACAGCTAGGTTGTCCTCAATAGTAAATGAAGCAAAAGATATAGTTTTGAACGATATTTCTTAATTTAGAATCTCTAAAGCTTTATCAAATATTTTCTGTGGATTTATTCTATCTTTTCCAGAGGTATGATGCCTAACAGTTTCCTCACCATCTGGAATTATCGGGAACATTTTAGAGTTATAATTTCCATAAATAATTGGCGTATCAACCATCAAAGTTATCGTTTTAGTCCCCAATGCCGCAGATAAGTGACTAAAACTTGAGTCATTACAAATAGACAGATTACAGTTTTTTATGATCGGCAAAATTTCTTTAATCGATAAATCATCTAAAGGTAAACATGTGTCTTTAAATTTAGACTGAAGTATTTCATTAAGAATAATTTGCTCGTCACTATTTTTACCAGTGGCAAGATAAAAATTACATTTTTTAATTTTTGAAATTTTTTCCATAAAATCAATAAATATTTTCGAGGGAACCCTTTTCGTAGGGCCTGAGCCACCAATTCCTAAGAGTATATTAATTTTATTGCTATCAATGTTAAATTTTTCAACTGATTTTGAAATAGTTTCATCATCAATATGTATTTCAGGATCATCAATTTCTTTAATATTTAATTTATCTTTTAAAAATTTTTTAGGCGTATTAATAATGTGCTGGTCAGTTTTACTAAATAATGGATACTGATAAATTTCGGCTATTCCTGATAATTTTGCTATTAAGTTAAACCTAAGAGAAGAATTAAAAATGAAAATTTTATCAAAACTTTGTTTTTTTAATTCTTTAATCAAATTTAAAGTTCCAAAAAAACCACCATGTTTATTGCTTAATTTTTTATCTCTTTCTAAGATAAGAATTTCATTAATGTAATTAGTTTGATGTAAGAATTCTGCAGCTTTAGAATTTTCTCTCACCAAGAGACTTACTGGTGAATTATATTTTTTTGATATTGCCTTAATAAAGGGTAAAAAGATTACTGTATCGCCAATACCCATTCTATTTTGGACAGCTAATATTTTCATATTCGATTTATAAACTTTACTAATTTTTATATTTTATATAAATTTTTATTATGACAAAAATAAGTGGGATATATGCAGCTTCGATGTCAGTTCTGAACTCTGATTTGAGCTTAAATATTGAAAAAACCATATCACATGCAGAAAATTTAATTGACCAAGGTTGTCATGGCACTGCAATATTTGGAAGCACTGGCCAAGCACAATTAATTCCTATCGTTGAAAAGATTAAATTACTAAATCACCTTTCAGAAAGTAAATACAAAGAGAAACATTTAATTGGAACAGGATTAAATTCTTTAAATGAAACAATTAATTTGATGAAAATTTCAGTTTCTCTAAACTTTAAAAAATTTTTAATCATGCCACCAGCTTATTATAAATATCAAGACAAGGATGTAATAAACTTTTACACAAAAATCATTGATGCAATACCAGACTCTAAAATTATACTATATAATTTTGAGAAATTGTGTGGATATAAATTTAGTATTGAATGTGTGGAAAAATTGGTTCACAAATTTCCTGATCAAATTGTAGGTGTGAAGGATAGTTCTTACAATTTATTTGAAAAGTTAAAGTTGGAAAATTTTTCAGTTATGCCAGGTTCAGAGTCAAAATTACTTAAAGGATTAGAAAATGGTTGCTCAGGTATTATTACTGCAACTTGCAATGCTACATCTCAATTAGCTCGAAAAGTTTACGATGATTTTAAAGAAAAGAAAGATCATTCTTTAAACCGAAAATTAGTTAATGTCAGAAATACTTTTGAAAAATATAATTTAATTTCAGCTCTTCATACTTTGTTTTCAAAAGAGAACAAAATTTATGGAAATCTATTACCACCTTTAAGTTTACTTAGCGAAGTTGATGAGAGAAATCTTTTGCAGAGTTTAAAAGATTTAAATTTTGAAACAAAATCACAATTGGCAGCTTGAGATGTATTTAGCGAGATTTCTTAACAAAGTTTTTAAAAAAGGAGGGTTTATCCTGACCGATGCTGATTCCAAGGATTATATTATTGGTCAGCCAACTGACGATCCTATTAAATTAAAAATTCTTAATAAGAAACTCCATTATAAATTACTATTTCATCCAGATCTTTACTTTGGGGAGGCATATACAAACGGAGATATAGTTATCGAAAATGGATCGCTTACAGATTTTTTAGATCTAGCATTGATGAATATTGGAAGAAACGAGTTAAACATTTTTAGTTATCTTTTAAATAAACTAAGAGGGTCTTACCGATATCTTACCAATTTTAACTTTATCAAAAAATCTAAAATGAATGTTTCACATCATTATGATATCAAAGATGATCTCTATGATTTGTTTTTAGATCCTAAAAGACAATATTCATGTGCTTATTTTAAAAATGAAAATGATAGTCTTGAAACTGCACAGAATAATAAGATTCAACATATAATTAAAAAATTAAATATTAAACCTGACCAAAAAGTTTTAGACATAGGATGTGGCTGGGGATCATTAGCAATTGATATTGCTAAAAATGCTAAGTGTGAAGTTACAGGAATAACCCTATCAGAAAATCAACTAAACTATTGTAATCAAAAAGCAAAAGAAATGAATTTACAGAACCAAGTAAAATTTAAACTGATGGATTATAGAGAGCTGGATGAGAAATTTGATAGAATAGTGAGTGTTGGCATGTTCGAACACGTTGGAAGGAAATTTTATAAAAAGTTTTTTAAACAAATAGAAAAATTGTTGAAAGATGATGGTGTTTCGTTAATTCACACTATTGGGTCTGTTAACCCGCCGAGAGATCCTCATCCTTGGATTACAAAATATATTTTTCCTGGTGGTTATACCCCAAGCTTAAGTGAAGTAACGAATCCTATTGAAAAAGCTGGCTTAATTGTAACTGACATTGAAGTTTTAAGACTTCATTATGCTCATACTTTAAGACATTGGAAAGAAAACTGTTTAAAAAATAAAGATAAAATAATCCAAATGTTCGATGAAAAATTTTTTAGAATGTGGGAGTTTTATCTCGCTGGTTGTGAAATGGCATTTAAGTGGGGTGACCAAGTTGTTTATCAATTTCAACTCACTAAAAATTATAGATCAACCCCCGTGACTAGAGACTATATTTATCAATAAATTATTGATAGAATCATTTCTTCTCAGAAATGAAAAAAAAACAAAAAAAATCAAAAAAAAAGAGAAAAGTATTAAAAAAAGTCAAATCCTATAAGTTTCGAAGAAAAGGTAAAAAAACTAAAAGGGTTGTTAAAAGATTCAAAAAAAAAAGAATTATCAAAAAAAGGAAAAATAAGGTTAAAAAATTAAAAAAAACTAATTATTCAAAACAAATTAAAAAAACCCAAAACGAAAGTATAGTTTTAAAATTAGTTAAATTGCAACTATCCTTGAAACCTCAATTCAATTTTAAATTTAATTTTAGTTTAGAAAAACATATTCAAGGTTTTTTTGACAAAATTTCAGAGACAATTTCAAGTTATAAAGTTTTAAAACGTGATGAAAAAAGAAGAATTAAGATAGAAAAAATTGAAAGAGAGAGGGCAGAAAAAATTGAGTTGGCTAAACAAAAAGAGGAAGAACAAGCTCTCAGAGTTAAACTAAAAGAACAAACACTTAAAGAAGAAGCTAGATTGGAAAAACAACGAGTAAAAGATATAAAATTATTCTTAAGAAAAGAACAAGCACTTTTGAGAATTGAGCAAGCTGAAAAACAAAAACAGTTTTTAAAACAATTAAGATTAGATAAACAAATTGAAAAATTCAGAATTAGAGAAGTCAAGGAACTAGAAAAACTTGAGAAAATTTCTTTAAAAGAAAAAAGAGAAGACTATGCAGGTTTACAAGAAAGAATTGATAAACTTAAGGAAAAATATCGATTACTTCGAGATCAAAAAATTAAAGAAAGAGTTGAAGCATTAGGGGTTAAACTTCAAGGTGATGAAGATAGAGAAACCTTATTAGAAAAAGAAAAAGAATATACTTTAGCAAGACAAAAAATTGAATTTGCATTAGAAAGTTTTTACAGAAGTGCAAGTAGCCTAGTATTTCAGTTAAATAAAAGACATATCACCCGCGACATGTCTATTTTTCGTTGTATAGACAGAAGATTTGAAACTGGTGAAGTTTTTATTAAATGGGATGAGTCACAAGATGATGACTGGTTATTATTAATTTATATTAAAAATAATTCTCCAGATGAAGGAATTGTTATTGAAGATAAAACTAATCCTGAAAAAAATCTTTCTCATGAGTTTAGAAATGTAGATATTTTCAAAGCGTCAGATACAATGGTAGACTCTTTAACGCAACTCATTGCAAGGAAAAGAGCCAAAAATAACAATTAAACATTTATATTAAATTAGGTATTATCTGTAATGATTTTAGGATCTGCCTTTCTAATAATTTTATATTTAATTTTCAGATACATTATTGCGTGGATCACATATTTTAATAATTTGGACCCAAGACTTGGTGATAGTACATGGCGGTTTACGTATGATTATCCAGTAGTTGGTGAGAGAGATATCTCTGATTTGGATGATAAGGACTTTGTTAGATTAAGAAGAAAAAAGAATAAAATTATTTTATTAATGTACTCAATAGTCTTAGTGATGTTTGTATCTTCTATGTCTCTATTAAGTAAATTTTTATTATTTTTTACAAGTTAGATTTTTTAAGTTGCTTTTTATTTTTTAAGTAAAGAAAAAAAGCTAGTATTTCATATACAATTGAAAATATATTAAAGATGATTGGTAACTTAAAAAATTTATAAAGAAATTTATATTTTGGCATTTTTTTCCATAATAATAAAAAAGCTTCCGCACCCCCAATAACTTTTTCACCATCTTTGACATGCAGTCTTCTCAAAAGTTGTTTACTATCTTTAGAGGTTTCTTGTTCTGCTAATTCATTATCTGTAATATCAACCCAATCAATTTCCTCTATTTCTTCCTTCTTATAGAGATCAATTTCTGCCTTACAAATTTTACAAGAATTATTAAAATAAACTTTCATAATTAGATGTTTTATTACTAATTTGTCCCATATATGTACATGCGTAAAATACTCTAGTTGAAAAATCTTTGAAACAATCTATTTAATGTCTTCTATGAGTAATTTCTTTGAAAAATCTGACCTATCAAGAAGTGAGGCTGAAAATATTATCTCGGATACTCTTCAAAAATGTGATGATGGTGAGTTGTACTTAGAAAATTCTAAATCTGAGTCAATTTTACTAGATGATAATAAGATAAAAAATTCTAGTTATAATTCAGATTTAGGATTTGGGTTTAGAGCTATCTCTGATGAAGTAGTTGCTTATTCTCACTCTAATGAAATTTCAAAAAACTCCTTAAAGCAATCTTCAGAAAATTTAAAATCGACACTTAAATCTGTCAAAGGTACCTATAATCATGAAATTCCTAAATCTAACAAGAAATATTATGAGAACATCAACCCTATTGAACAAAAATCTCTTAATGAAAAAATTAGAATACTTAATGAAGTAAATAATTATCTGCGTTCAAAAGATGACAACATTAAACAAGTTACTGCTAATTTTTTGGGAGAACAAAAATCGGTTGAAATAATCAGATCTGGTGGAGAAACTTTAACTGATGTTCGTCCTTTAATAAGATTCAATGTATCCGTTATGCTTGAGAAAAATGGGAGAAAAGAGACGGGTGTGTATGGTGTTGGGGGAAGACAATCTTATGACTCTTATTTAAAAGATGATAACTGGAAAAGCGTTTGTGATGAGGCTTTGAGAATAGCTTCGGTAAATTTAGAAAGTAAACCTGCACCAGCTGGTGAAATGAAAGTTGTGCTAGGACCTGGTTGGCCGGCAATATTAATTCATGAGGCTGTTGGTCATGGTTTAGAAGGGGATTTTAACAGAAAAAAAACCTCAGCTTTTCATAATTTAATGGGCCAAAAAGTTGCAAGTGAGGGAGTTACAATTGTTGATGATGGCACTATTGATAACAGAAGAGGTAGTCTTACAATTGATGATGAGGGAACCCCGACAGAAAAAACTGTTTTAATTGAGAATGGGATTTTAAAAAATTTTATGCAAGATCGTCTAAACGCTCGTTTAATGAAAACCAAATCTACTGGTAGTGGAAGAAGAGAAAACTATAGACATATTGTTCTTCCAAGAATGAGAAATACGATGATGCTGAGTGGTAATCAGACTCAAGATGAGATGATTAAAGCTGTCGACAAAGGTATTTTTGCTGTGAGTTTTGGTGGCGGACAGGTTGATATTACCTCTGGAAAATTTGTATTCAATTGTACTGAAGCTTATGAGATTGTTAATGGTAAAATTGGATCTCCAATTAAAGGCGCGACTCTTATTGGAGATGGCCCTTCAATTTTAAAAGAAGTTTCTATGGTTGGGAATGACATGATGATGGATCCTGGTATTGGAACATGTGGAAAAGCTGGCCAAGGTGTTCCCGTAGGCGTTGCTCAACCATCTATACTAATTAATAAGATGACTGTTGGTGGCACAAAACTTTAAATGGTCAAAGATCAAGAATTTTTAGAAAAAAAAGCATCATATTGTTTAGGTTTAGCTAAGAAATTAGGCGCAACCGAGTCCAGTGTGATTGTTAATAACTCTGTATCTGAAACTGTTAATTTTAGAAATAAAAAACTAGACGAGTCTAATAGATCAGATGATCTTGGAATAAGCATTACCACTTACATTGGAAAAAAAAAGTCATCAATATCTTCTTCTAATTTACTTGAGGATAATCTAAACATTTTGATTGAAAAATGTGTTGAGACAACAAAAAATACTCCTGAAGATGAATTTAATTCATTACCAGATAAAGATTTATTGGCCAAAGAGGTTAAGGATTTAGATCTTTATGACGATACCCGTATAGAAAACGATCAAAAAATAGATTATTTGAAAAAATTAGAATCCGCAGCTTCCAATGATAAAAAGATTGTTAATACAGAATCTAGTTTTACTCAAAATAAATCAAATTTTATTTTAGCCAATAGTGAAGGTTTCTGTGCTGGCTACAAAACATCTTCATTTACAGCTTCGAGTGTCACAGTTGCCAAAGATGAAAAAAGTATGGAGAGAGATTATGAATATTCTAGTAAATGTTTTCTGAAAGACTTGGATGACGCAGGAGAATTAGGTAAACAAGCTGCTGATCAAACAATTAGAAAATTAAGCCCCAAAAAAATAGGTAGTGAAAAAATTGCTATAATTTTTGACAAAAGAATTGCTAAGGGAATACTAAGTACTTTTGCAAGTGCGATTTCATCATCAGCGATATCAAGAGGAACCTCTTTTTTAAAAGATAAAGTTAACCAAAAAATTTTTTCTGATAAAATTAATGTTTTGGATAAACCGGATATACTCAAAGGTTTAGGTTCAAGAAATTTTGATAGCGAGGGGGTTAAAACTGATACTCTTAAATTAGTAGACCAAGGAATTTTAAAACATTATTTGATTGATACTTACAATGGAAAAAAATTAAACCTTAAATCAAATGGAAGATGTGGCGGGACAAGCAATCTTTATTTTGAAAATGGAAATATAAGTTTTAAAGATTTATTGAATTCAAAATCAAAAAGTCTCTATATTACAGAAACTATAGGACACGGAAGTAATATTGTAACTGGTGATTATTCTGTAGGTGCAACAGGTTTTTTAGTGGAAAACGGAGAGTTTAAGTATCCTATAAATGAAATTACTATTGCAGGTAATTTTAAAGACATGTTTAAGAATATTACTCTCGCAAATGATTTAGAGTTTAAATATTCAACCAATTCACCAACCATGATGATTGAGGGAATGGTTGTTGCAGGTAAATGAGTGAATTTTGCGTAATCGGCTCAGGTATTTCCGGAGCTACAATAGCGAATCTTCTTAATAAAAAAAATTCAGTAATCCTATTTGATAAAGCGAGAGGTCCAGGAGGACGTGCATCTTTCAAAAGAATGAAAGGTAATATAGGCTTTGATCATGGCACTCAATACTTTTCGCCAAAAACCCCAGAATTTAAAAAATTTACCAAAGATTTAATTAAAAAAAGAATTTTAAAGGTTTGGGGGGGTAAACACATTTTTCTTAACACTAAAAAAAAAGAAAATAAAAAACATCTGAAAATTATAGGTAAAAATGGAAACAATGATATTAGCAAGTACTTATTAAAAAAAATCAATTGTAACTATCAAAGTGAATTAAAAAAAATTCATTATAAAAACAAACTTTGGCATTTATCATTTGCTGATGGAAAATTGAGATCTTTTAAAAGTATTATTTTGACCTGTCCTTTTCCGCAATTAAAAAAACTCTCTAAAAGATTCATAAATAATTCTTTTTTAAAAAAATCAATTAAAATGGATGCAAATATAACTACTATGATTGCTATAAAAAAAAACAAGAAATCAAATAGTAGCTATCTTTTCGAAGATCCAATTCTTGGTTGGGCGGGTAATGAAAACTCGAAAAAAAGATTTAAATCAAAATATGATTTATGGACTCTTCAAAGTACATTTAAGTGGGCAAATAAAAAAATTAATCAAAATAAAAATAATAAGAAAGAGAATTCAAAAATTATGATTGATAAGTTCTTTCAACTTTCAAATATTAAAAAAACGAAAATTAATTTCTCTCTTAATCATGGTTGGAAATACTCCTCTAATTCAAAACCTTTTAAGATAAAAAGTTTTTGGGATCCAAAAAAAAAAATAGGTGTTTGTGCTGATTGGTTTGTAGGACCAAGACTAGAGTCCGGATGGATAAGTGCACGGGACTTATTTAAAAAAATTTCGAGATAAATTACTCAAAGCTTTTTAATCTGTACTCCCAATTACCCATCCTGGAATAAGTCACTTTTAAAATTCTTAAATTTTCTTGATCGTACCAAATATTAAAGTCTAATCGTTTATCTTTTGGAATATTCATATCCTTAGATTTAAGTGTAAAATGATCAACATCATAAATTTTTCCATAAAGGTCAATTTTTTCTTTTGCTATAAAAGTAACTACCTGTTCTTTAATACTTCCTGATATTGGACTTATTTGAGATCCTGCTTGCAAAATTTTATGATTCCACCAATTTCCAATAACATTATTAGTTGTTGCTTCGCCATTGAATGAGGAGCCTTTGATATCATATTTTCTAGTCTTTTTATTTAATTCTAAATTTACAAATTTTTCTTTGTCATTTTGAAGGGTCTTAGAGTTATATGATATCAATTGATCTTTGATATATTTTTCTTCACCATATGACTCAACCTGAAAAATTGTAGTTCCCAATAGATCAACAGAAAATTTAAATTGATTTGTAATAATAGTTTCTTCACCATTTCTTTCAAAAAAATAATAATTGTATCCAATTAGTTCACCATTTCTAAAAATCTCCATTTCAATTTTGTTATATTTATTGTAGTGACCCATATGTGCCATGGAAATAACTGGAAAAATTACAATAAACAAAATGGCTATAAATTTTCTCATTTAGCAATTACATTAGTGGACTTTATCTATAATAGAAATAACTTATTAAAATGTTTTTAAAAATAAAGAAAATACCAAAAGTTAATTGGAGTTCTGACAAGCCATATAATTTTAAACCAAAATTTTCTACTTTCTTTTTTTTATGCTTTGGTCTAACGATGTTTGGTCTTGGTGAAGGGTTATTGATTGTTTCCTTTACAGGCGCTTCTCCATGGAGTGTTTTAGCTCAAGGTATTTCCTTAAATGTTAATTTAAGTATTGGAACAATTACTCTTTTAATAAGTATTGCTGTCTTAATTTTATGGATTCCTTTGGGCCAAAAACCAGGAATGGGTACAATATTTAATGCCTTAATAATAGCCTTTATGATTGATCTTTGTATTAAGTTTGTACCAACCCCATCAAATTATTTTAATCAATTAATCCTAGCAGTAGTTTCTGTAATGATGGTTGGAATAGGTGGGGGCATTTATTTAGTTTCCAATCTTGGTGCGGGACCAAGAGATGGATTAATGATTGGTTTACAAAAAGTAACTAATTTACCAGTGGCAGCCGTTAGAGCTTTTTTAGAAATTTCTGTTGTAAGTATTGGTTGGTATTTAGGTGGAACAGTAGGGGTTGGAACTCTTTTATTCGCTTTTGGTATTGGTCCGTGCGTTGCTCTAGGTTTATTTTTAGTTGATAAAATTTTTGATTAGGCAGCAGCGCCTGATTTTTCACTTCTTTTTCTTTCATGAGGATCAAGAATAGCTTTTCTTAGTCTGCAAGACTCTGGAGTAATTTCTAGAGCTTCATCTGTATTTAACATACTCAGTTGTTCAGCAATCGACATTTTTCTTACAGGAGTTAAGACAACATTTTCATCAGTACCCTGCGTTCTCATATTGGTTAATTTTTTTCCCTTCATGACATTAATAATCATATCTCCTGGCTTAGGTGATAGTCCCACAATCATTCCAGGATAAACAGGATCGTTATGAGTTACAAACATTTCTCCTCTTGCCTGTAAATTAAAGATTGCAAAAGCAACTGCCTTTCCTTGTTCCATAGAAATTAGAGCACCATTTCTTCTGCCCTCCATTTCACCTTCAAATGGACCATATTCATGAAAAATTCTATTGATGACACCGTTTCCTTTTGTCAGCGTTAAAAATCTACTTGTATATCCCATCAAACCCCTTGTTGGTGCATGAAATATAAGCCTCTTTTTATTTTTACCAGTATCTTTTAATTCTATTAATTTACCTTTTCTTCTATTCATTGAATCAATTATTTTTGATGAATGCTCTTCATCAAGATCCATTGTAATTTCTTCTATTGGCTCAAGTTTGTTTCCATTTTCATCTTTTTTATAAAGAACTTTTGGAGGGCTCACTGTCATTTCAAAACCTTCTCTTCTCATTTGAGTAAGTAAAATTTCCAACATTAATTCACCACGTCCACTAACCACAAAAGAGTCATTTCCCTCATTTTCAGTAAATGTAATTCCAACATTATTTTGTGCCTCTTGAACTAATCGATCTCTAATCTGCGTACTTGTAAGTTTTTTACCTTCTGTGCCAGCCAAAGGCGATGTATTTACAGTGATGGTAATTGACATAGTTGGGGGATCTATAGGAGTGGCTTCTATTGGCTCGTTAACCTCAAGATCACAAATAGTATCTGCAACGTTAGCTTTTTCTAAACCGGCAACAACTACAATATCTCCAGCTTCACCAACCTCAATTGGAACTTTTTTGGTACCTTCATATCTAAAAATTTTAGTTAATCTACCTTCATCAACTTTCTCTCCATTTAAGTTGATTGCCTTAATTGCTTGATTAGCTTTTGCTGTTCCTTGAGAGATTCTACCTACTAAACTTCTACCTAAAAAACTGTCAGCATAAAGAAGTGTAGAGAGCATAGCAAAAGGTTTTGATTTGTCTAATTCAGCTGGTTTAACATGGTCTATAATTTTATCTAAAAGTGGATTAAGATTTTCTCTAGGGCCATCAACTTCTAAATCAGCCCATCCGGATCTTCCACTGGCATATAAAACCGGGAAATCTAGTTGTTCCTCATTAGCATCTAAACTTACAAATAAGTCGAATGTTTCATCTAAAACTTCATTAGCTCTTTGATCTGATTTATCTAATTTATTTATAACCACAATTGGCTTTAAACCTTGTTTTAACGCTTTTGCTAAAACGAATTTTGTTTGAGGCATCACACCTTCAGCAGAGTCTATTAGTAATAATGCTCCATCAGCCATACTAAGTACTCTTTCAACTTCAGCAGCAAAATCTCTGTGGCCGGGGGTATCAATTATATTTATTCTGGAATCTTTCCAATTAATCGAGGCAGGTTTAGCTAATATTGTAATTCCTCTCTCTTTTTCTAATTCTCCAGAGTCCATCAGCCTTTCATCAACAACCTCATTTTCTCTAAATGAGCCACTTTGTTTCATTAGGTTATCAATTAGGGTTGTCTTGCCATGATCAACATGGGCAATTATGGTGATGTTTCTTATAGTATTATTCATAAATCTGGGTTCTTATACATATTTAAACACTTTTGAAAACTTAAAAAAAACTACACTAGGCTTGAATAAATTAAGGATTTTTTTTTAATTTTTATTTTTTTCGCTTTTCGCGTTTAAGTTTTCTTTTTTCTTTAAAATTTAATTTAGGTTTTTTTTTGACACTAGAGTCTTTAAACGATTTTCCACTATATCTTTTAGACATATTCCTGAGTTTATATCATTAACAAAATATTATATATTAATAAATATGCAAAATCTTCAAATGGCTTTTAAAAATAAAAAGAAGGTTTTTTTAAAATCTATTAAAAGTAAAAATACTAAAAGTCGAAATAAATATAAAAGAGTTGCTTTATCTACAATCAGATATGCTGGAGGAAAATCTCTAGCAGTAGGACATGTTTTTGAATTGTTACCAAATCATGTCAAAAAAGTAGTATCCCCTTTTTTTGGCGGAGGGTCTGTTGAGATAGCAATGAGTAAATTTTTAGGACTCAATGTAGTTGGTTATGATATTTTTGATATTCTTTGTAATTATTGGAATTTTCAAATTAAAAAACCAGAAGCACTTTATAAAAAACTTAGTCAACTGAAACCCTCTTTTAAAGAATTTGAAAGAATTAGAAAAATCTTAAATAAAGTTTGGAAAAAAGAGATTAAATTAGACCCTTTAACCCTAGCAGTTTATTATGTTTATAATTTCAACTTATCTTATGGTCCAGGTTTTATGGGCTGGACATCAGAAATTTATTTAAACAAAAAAAAATATCAGAAAATGTTGGAAAAAATTAAAAATTTTAAACCTGGAAAATTATCCGTGAAACAAAAAGATTTTGAAAAAGTCTTAAAAAAACATAAAAACGACTTCTTGTATTGTGATCCACCGTATTTCATTGGGCCTGACTCTAAAATGTTTAAAGGAGTTTATCCTATGAGAAATATACCTGTTCATCATAGGGATTTTCCACATGAGAGGCTAAGAGACATGTTAAAAAAACATAAGGGTGGATTTATACTATCTTATAACGATTGCCCGACGATAAGAAAATATTACAAAGGTTTTAAAAAGTTATATCCAACATGGCAATACACAATGGGTCAAGGTGAGACTAGAATTGGAAAAAACAGGATAGAAAAGGGGAATAAACACATAAAAAATTCACATGAAATTTTAATTTTTTCTCCATCTTAATTTTTAGTTAAAAAAAAAGGGCAGTAAAAACTGCCCTTTTTGAATTTTTGTTTGAGAACAATGGGGATTACATACCCATACCGCCCATTCCTCCCATGCCACCCATGCCGCCCATTCCACCAGGCATTCCAGCAGGAGCCGCATCTTTTTCTTCTGGCTTGTCAGCTATCATTGCTTCCGTTGTTACTAGTAATCCAGAAATTGAAGCTGCATCTTGAAGTGCAGTTCTAACAACTTTAACCGGATCAATAATACCCTTAGCAAACATGTCACAATATTCTTCATTTTGTGCATCATAGCCGTGAGTTTTTTTATTCTGTTCTAACAATTTACCAACTACAACTGAACCATCTACTCCAGCATTTTTAGTAATTTGTCTTATAGGAGCTTCTAATGCTCTTCTAACTAAATCAACACCAGCTTTTTGATCTTCACCTTTGACTTTGACTTTTTCAAGCTCTTGAGCGGCATATAACAAAGCACATCCACCACCTGTTACAATACCTTCTTCAACAGCAGCTCTTGTTGCATTAAGTGCATCTTCAACTCTGTCTTTTCTTTCTTTAACTTCAACTTCTGTAGCGCCACCAACTTTAATTACAGCAACACCACCAGCAAGTTTAGCTAATCTTTCTTGAAGTTTTTCTTTATCGTAATCAGAAGTTGTTTCATCGATTTGTTGTTTAATTGAAGAACATCTAGCCTCGATATCTGATTTTTTACCACTTCCATTTACGATAGTACTATTATCTTTATCAACTTTAACTTTTTTACATGATCCAAGATCATCTAATTTAACGTTTTCAAGTTTAATTCCTAAATCTTCAGAAATTACACTACCACCTGTTAAAATTGCAATATCTTCTAGCATAGCTTTTCTTCTGTCACCAAATCCAGGAGCTTTCACAGCTACTACTTTTAGACCACCTCTTAATTTGTTAACAACTAAAGTTGCTAAAGCTTCACCTTCAACATCCTCAGATATAATCATTAATGGTCTACCAGCTTGCACCACTGCTTCTAAAAGTGGAACCATTGGTTGTAGATTTGTTAATTTCTTCTCATGTAAAAGAATAAAAGGATTGTCTAACTCTGTCGTCATTTTATCACTATTCGTAATAAAGTATGGTGATAAATATCCTCTATCAAACTGCATACCTTCAACGACATCAAGTTCTGTTTCAATTCCTTTATTTTCCTCAACTGTAATGACACCTTCATTACCAACTTTTTGCATTGCTTTAGAAATCATACTTCCGATTTCTTTATCACCATTTGCAGAAATAGTTCCTACTTGAGCAATTTCATCACTATCTTTTACTTTTTTAGCTGAAGAAACTAAGTTTTGTTTAACGACATCTACTGCTGCATCAATACCTCTTTTTACATCCATTGGGTTCATTCCAGCTGTAACATATTTTACGCCTTCTTTAACAATCGCTTGAGCTAAAATAGTTGCAGTTGTAGTTCCGTCACCAGCTTCGTCATTTGTCTTGCTAGCAACTTCCTTAACCATTTGAGCACCCATATTTTCGAACTTATCTTCAAGGTCAATTTCTTTTGCAACTGAAACACCATCTTTGGTAATTCTTGGAGCACCGTAAGATTTGTCCATCACAACGTTTCTGCCCTTAGGACCTAAAGTTACCTTAACAGTATCAGCTAAGATATTTACCCCTCTTATCATTGCTGATCTTGCTTCAGCGTCAAATTTAACAACTTTTGCCATTATACTTTCTCCTTTAACTTATATTATTTACTTGAAATACCCATAATGTCTGACTCTTTCATTATGCTGTATTCTTTACCATCAATTTTGACTTCAGTTCCTGACCATTTGCCAAATAAAACTTTGTCTCCAACTTTAACATCCATTGGAATTTTTTTTCCATCTTCAGTTTTTGCACCACCACCAACAGCAACAACTTTTCCTTCTTGAGGCTTCTCTTGTGCAGTATCCGGTATGATTATTCCTCCAGCAGTTTTTTCGCTGCTATCTAAAACTTCTATTAAAACTCTGTCGTGTAACGGTCTAAATTTCATATATTCTCCTATATAAATATGGAGTTCATATAGAGATTGGTAATACTATTTCAAGATATACTTGATATTTAGTTTATTAAAAAAGGTAGGAAATTGTGGATTTTTTGGGTTATAGATTATTTTGATGACTAAAAATTTAGACAAAGATGGTTTCTGCTCCATCGTTGATAATTATCAGCTTTTTTATATCGATTTATGGGGTGTTATTCATAATGGAATAAACCTTCACAAAGAAGCAATCAACGTTTTAAAAGAAATCACAAAAAAAGGCAAAGAATACATTCTACTTACAAATGCTCCAAGACCTAACGATGTTGTTAAATCCTTTTTAGAAAACATGGGTATGGAAAAAGAAATTAGAGATCATGTTTTTACATCTGGCCAAGCATCATTAAATTATCTTAAAAAAAATTTATTCACCCAAAAATTTTTTCATGTTGGACCACCACGTGATTTTGATTTGTTTAATGACTTCGCAAAAATGAAGTCAGACAAAATTGATGATGGAGAGTACATATTGTGTACAGGGTTATTTGAAAAATTTGATAAAGATTTGAATTATTATAAAGATTTATTTGAAAAGAATTTAGATAAAGAGATGGTTTGTACTAATCCTGACTTAATTGTGGATAGAGGTGATAAAAGAGAACTCTGTGCAGGATCGGTTGCTATGGTTTTTGAAAAGATGGGTGGCAAGGTAGTATATTTTGGTAAGCCATATCCTGAGGTTTATAATTTATCTATTAATAACAAAGGTAAAAAAATTCTTTCTGTTGGTGATAATTTAAATACTGATATTAAAGGTGCAAATCTTTTAAATTATGACTCATTAATTATTTCAAATGGTATTCATAAAAA
>CACOGC010000005.1 GCA_902626645.1 uncultured Pelagibacteraceae bacterium
TATTAATTAAATCATTTAAATTAGTAGTTGGATAGTTGCTAATTATAGGGTTTTTTATCAAATTAATTCCAATTCCAAGTATTAAAAATTTTTGATTTTGTTTATTTATTATCTCTTGGAGAATTCCACAAATTTTTTTTCCCTTAATTAATAAATCATTTGGTCTTTTATATAAAATCCTCTTTTTGTAATATTTCGAAATTAGTTTTTTTACTAATATACAATTTAATTTTGTTATTTGAGTTATTGTTAAATCCATATTTTCTAAATTATAAAAAAAACTTACAAATAAATTTCCTTTAAATGAAATCCATTTTCTTCCGTACTGCCCACGTCCATTACTTTGGCTCTCAGCAATTATCATTCCACACTTTAAATTAGAATTTTTAACCATTCTTATGGCTGTATCATTCGTGCTTCTTAATTTTTTAAATCTTAAAATTCTGAATTTCATTAAATTATGTTAATTCTGGAAACTACCTCTATTAATTGACTTGGAAATATGAAGTATATCAGAATTAACAATGTAGATGCTGTTAAAGAAAATTTTAGCCAAAAACCATGGTCGGTATCATATTTTTCTTTTTGCTCATCAAAATACATAATTTTAATTAATCTTAAGTAATAAAAAGCTGCAACGACTGTTGATAATAAACCTACGATTGCTAAAAAATACATTGATTGTTCAATGACTGCTTTAAAAATATAAAACTTAGCAAAAAAACCAGCTAAAGGTGGAATCCCAGCTAATGAGAAAAGAATTATAAGTAATGATAACGCTAGCATTGGATGATTTTTGGACAAACCTGACAAATCATCTATTTTTTCATAATAGTTATTATCTCGTTTCAACATTAACAAGCATGAAAATAATCCTAAGTTCATGAGTATATATATAGTTATATAAATTACTGAACTTTGAATGCCATCATTAGTGCCTGATGCTACGCCGGCTAGTGCGTAACCAACATGGCCTATGGAGCTATAAGCAACAAGTCTTTTCAAATTTGTTTGTCCTATAGCTGCTATGGCACCAAATAGCATTGATGCGATCGATAAAAAAATTAAAATCATTTGCCACTGATCAATCAGATTTAAAAATGGAACATATAAAAATCTTATAAATACTGTCAATGCTGCTATTTTTGGAACCATTGTAAAAAATAATGTCACCGAAGTTGGTGAACCTTCATAAACATCTGGAGCCCACATATGAAAAGGAACAGCAGAAATCTTAAAAGCCAGTCCCACTAAAATAAATACGATACCAAATGTCAAAGCATACTCGTTTGAATTTAATTGATCAGCTATTACATTAAAATTGGTGGAGCCAGTAAATCCATATATTAAAGAGCAACCATATAGCAACAAACCAGAGGATAAGGCACTTAAAACAAAATATTTAAGTCCCGCTTCAGAAGAATTGATTTGATCTCTATTAAACGTAGCTAAAACATATAATGCCAACGACTGAAGCTCAAGACCCATGTAAAATACAATTAAGTCATTAGAACTAATCATAACCATCATTCCTAATACAGAACTTAAAATTAATATTGGATACTCAATCTTAAAAATTTGAAAAGTTTTAAGATAATTTGAAGAAATGATTAAGACTAAGAATGCAGCTAATAAAGTTATTATCTTCATTAATGATGATAGATAATCGATGACAATACTATTATTAAATAATTTTGTTTCGTTAATGCCAATTGTTTCATTAAAAGTAATAACAGCGGTTACAATCAAAACAGCTAAGGAAAGACTCTGCACAAGTCTTGAGCTATTTTTTTTAAAAACACCTAATATTAATAAAAACATTATCGATAATGATAAAAATATTTCAGGTAATACTAATTGTAAATTTTCCATTATGTTTTACTTGCTAATTTAAAATTATATTGATCAATTAAATCTGAGATAGATACCTCAATAGTATTAATAAGAGGATCTGGATAAAATCCAAAAAATAGAGTTGGCACAGCTAAACAAGATAAAATAAATAACTCAGATCTATTTAAATCAAACATCTGTTTTAAATCTGTATTTATTAATTTTCCAAAAACTACTCTTTTGTATAACCAAAGCATATATGCAGCACCAATAATTACCCCTAAGCTAGCAATCACAGCTACTAAAAAATTATCCTTAAATGCGCCCATCAAAATTAAAAATTCACCAACAAAACCACTTGTTCCGGGTAATCCTAGAGCTGCTAATGTAAATAACATAAATAAAATAGAATATTTTGGAATAATACTCACGATTCCACCATAGCTATTTATAAGTCTTGAATGCATTCTGTCATAAACAACACCTACACATAAAAAAAGTGCTGCAGAAACTAGTCCATGACTGATCATCTGAATAATACTTCCCTCAATACCTTGTTGCTGAATAGTAAAAATTCCTAAAGTAACATAACCCATATGTGCAACTGATGAATAAGCAATTAGCTTTTTCATATCTTCCTGCATTAAAGCTATGAGAGAAGTAAAAATTATCGCAATCACACTGAGTGTATAAACTAGTGGAGTGAAGATTTCTGATGCCACAGGAAATAATCCAAGAGAAAATCTAATAAAACCATAACCTGCCATTTTTAATAATATAGCTGCTAATAAAACAGATCCTGCTGTTGGTGCTTCAACATGAGCATCTGGTAACCATGTATGAACTGGCCACATAGGAGTTTTAACTGCAAAAGAACTAAAAAAAGCTAACCATAAAAGATTTTGGTACTTTATATCAATTCCAGAATTATAAAGTTCAACTACATCAGTAGTTCCATTCAACCAATATATTGTAATTATGGCTACCAACATTAGGACTGAACCAAGTAAGGTGTACAAAAAAAATTTAAACGCTGAATAAACTCTTCTGGCACCACCCCAGATACCAATAATCAAAAACATGGGAATTAAGCCTGCCTCAAAAAATAAATAAAAAATAACAAGGTCTAAAGAGCAGAATACACCGATCATAAAGGACTCCATGATAAGTACAGCTATCAAAAATTCACTTAGTCTATCTTTTATTGAATTATTCACAGATACAATGCAAAGGGGTGTTATAAATGTAGTAAGTAAAATAAACAAAATTGAAATACCATCAACACCTACCTTGTAATTTATTAAATCTTTAATCCAAATTCTTTCCTCAACAAATTGAAAGTCAGAAGTTGTTGGATCAAATAATATCCATAGATAAACTGATAAAAAAAAATTTACTGCTGAAGTAAATAAAGCAACATATTTTCCAGTAAAATTATTTTTTTTATCACTTTTGGTAAAAAATAAGAATAAAGCTCCAATTGATGGTAATAAAATCAAAGAGGAAAGAATAGGAAAGTTCATTATTTTACAATTAAGAATGTTAATAAAGCAGAAAAACCAAGTAACATTACAAAAGCATATTGGTATATGTATCCACTTTGAAATTTATTAGCTTTTACTGAAAATTTTTTAATCATCGACGAAATACCGTCTGGACCAAAACCATCGATAATTTTCAAATCAAAGAACTTCCATAAAAATAAACCTAATTTTTTTGATGGTTTAACAAATAAAACATCATAAAGTTCATCAAAATACCACTTATTTAATAAAAACTGATAAAGCGGTTTGTTTATACTAGCTAATCGTTCAGGTAAATTTCTATTTTTAACGAATAAATAATATGCTAGTGGAATAGACAATATAACCAAAGTTGGAGTAAGTAACAAAAACCATAGTGGTGGGTGATCGGTGCTTAATGGTTTTAGAAAAAATATTGAGTCACGCCAAAAATTATTTAGACCTTCATAACCGATAAATAATTCTTTAAATAAAAATCCTGCAAATATTGCACCGATTGATAATAAAACTAGAGGTATCAACATCACGATAGGAGACTCGTGCGTCTCCGCTATCTTTATCTCTTTATTATTATACTCACCATGAAAGGTTTTAAAAATTAATCTCCAAGAATAAATTGATGTAAGAAATGCTGTAAAAATACCTATACCAGCAGCATAATAACCTGTTGTATTTCCTCTCAAATAAGCAAATTCAATTATTGCATCTTTAGAATAAAAACCTGACAAAAATGGAAACCCCGTTAAAGCTAGTGTTCCTATAATCATTAGTGAATAAGTGTATGGAAGTTTTTTCCACACGCCACCCATATTATTTATATTTTGTTCGTCTTTAAAAGCATGAATAACTGAACCAGATCCTAAAAATAAAAGAGCTTTAAAAAACGCGTGAGTAAATAAATGAAACATTGCAACATTATATGCTCCCACGCCAGTAGCAAAAAACATGTAACCTAATTGGCTACAAGTAGAATACGCAATTATTTTTTTAATATCATTTTGTACTAGAGCTACTGTTGCAGCAAAGAATGCAGTACTCATACCAATGATCGTAACAATATTTAAAGCTAGATCAGAGTATTCATAAATAGGTGAACACCTTACAACTAGAAAAACTCCTGCTGTTACCATTGTGGCGGCATGAATTAAAGCAGAAACAGGTGTTGGTCCTTCCATAGCGTCAGGTAACCAGGTATGAAGTAAAATTTGTGCTGATTTACCCATAGCACCAATGAACAAAAGTAAGCAAATCAAATCTACAGCATTAAATGTGATACCTAAAAATACCAAATCTTTATCTATAATGTTTGGAATTTTAGTAAAAACCTCAGAATAATTTACTGTTCCAAATAAATAGAAAATTAAAAATATTCCTAGAGCAAACCCGAAATCGCCCACTCTATTCACTACAAAAGCTTTAATTGCAGCTTTGTTAGCTGACTCTTTTTTAAACCAAAATCCTATTAAAAAATACGAACATAAGCCTACACCTTCCCAACCAAAAAATAATTGAATGAAATTATCTGCAGTAACTAACATCAGCATTGCAAATGTAAATAAGGATAAGTAAGCCATAAATCTTGGTTTGTGCGGGTCGTGAGACATATAACCGATTGAATAAATATGAACTAAGGCAGAAACTGATGTAACAACAACTAACATCACAGCAGATAATGTGTCAATCTTCATTGACCAATTTACTTCAAGCGATCCAGAGCTAATCCATGTCGCAATTATTATGTTCTCTTGATATTGATTAACAACAACCTCATACAAAACAAGGACAGAAAAAATTGCTGAAATAGATACCAACAGGCTAGTAATAATTTCTGAGCTTCTATCTCCTATTAATTTTCCAAAAAATCCTGAAATTATTGAAGCAACTAATGGTAATGCTATAATCGAAATTTCCATTTTAACCTTTTAGTTTATCTATCTCTTCTACTCGAATAGTTCCAGAGTTTCTAAAATAAACAACTATGATCGCAAGACCAATTGCAGCCTCAGCTGCAGCAACAGTTAGTATAAAGAGGGTAAACACTTGACCAGAAAGATCTCCTAAATAAATTGAAAAAGATACTAAATTAATATTTACAGCTAATAAGATAAGTTCAATACTCATCAAGATTACAATAATATTTTTTCTATTAAGAAATATACCAATTATTCCAATACTAAAAATAACAGCACCTAAAGTTAAATAATGACCTAAACCTATATCAATCATCTATTTTTACTCCTTTATTAGACGCAACTTCAAGTACTTCAACACCTTCATTCCTTTCTCGAGATATTTGTTTTAAATAACTTTGTTTTTTAACACCCTCTCTTTGTCTAAAAGTAAGGACTATTGCACCTATCATAGCGATCAAAAGTATCATCCCACTAATTTGAAACACATGTATATAATCAGTGTATAAAACCTGACCTAACGAATGAGTGTTACTAACCCCGTTTTCTAGTGATGATTTTGCAGAATCAAATAAATCAGGCTTATATTTCCATCCTCCTATTACAATAATCAATTCAAAAAAAATTATTACACTGATTAATAATCCTATAGGAATATGTCTTGAGCTATCTTTTGAAACAAACCACTGGTTTTTTTGTTGAGCAACATTGAGCATCATTACAACAAACAAAAATAACACTGCAACTGCCCCAACATAAACTATTAACATAATCATCCCTAAAAATTCAGCACCAATCATTATGAAGAGGCAAGATATACTTATAAAATCAAGAATTAAAAAAAAAACTGAATGAACTGTGTTTTTAGAAACAGTTACCATTATGGCAGAAACAACTGCTATGACAGAAAAGACATAAAAAAATATTGCATGTGCAATCATAAATTATCTGTATGGATTGTCTGACTTAATATTTGCCGCTAAAACATTTTCCCATCTATCTCCGTTATCTAGGAGTTTTTCTTTTGTATAATAAAGTTCTTCACGAGTTTCAGTTGAAAATTCAAAATTTGGTCCTTGGACAATTGCATCTACAGGACAAGACTCTTCACATAATCCACAATAAATGCATTTCATCATATCAATATCATAGCGAGTAGTTTTTCTACTTCCATCGGCTCTTTGTGAAGACTCAATTGTAATTGCTTGTGCAGGGCATACAGCTTCGCATAATTTACAAGCTATACATCTTTCTTCTCCATTGGGATATCTTCTTAATGCATGTTCACCTCTATATCTTGGACTAATTCTGCCTTTTTCAAATGGATAATTAATTGTTTTTTTTGATTTAAAAAGCTCTTTAACAGCAATAAAAAGTCCACTGATAAAATCAGTCATAAATATTGTTTTAAAAAACCTAGATAATTTCATTTAAATTGTGGGTAAAAGATTAAAATAAAAAAGATAACTTGCTGTTAAAACAACATAAGTTAAAGATAATGGTAAAAATATTTTCCAACCTAGTCTCATTAGTTGATCATATCTATATCTTGGAACAATTGCTTTGACCAACGCAAAAAGGATAAATAAAAATAAAATTTTAAAAATTAACCAAAGAGCACCAGGTATTAGATTAAAAGGATAAATATCAATTGGAGTTAACCAACCTCCTAAAAATAAAATTGATCCAAGTGCACACATTAACAAAATATTTGCATATTCTCCTAACCAAAACATTGCATACATCATTCCAGAATATTCTGTTTGATAACCTGCAACTAATTCAGCCTCTGCTTCTGGTAAATCAAAAGGAGGTCTATTCGTTTCAGCTAAAGCAGATATAAAAAAAATTACAAACATTGGAAATAATGGTATTACAAACCAAATTTCTTTTTGAGCAATCACAATATCATTCAAGTTAAGAGATCCAACGCATAGTAAGACATTAATTATAATGATACCAATCGATACTTCATAAGATACCATTTGTGCAGCAGATCTAATTGCTCCTAAAAAAGGATATTTTGAATTCGATGCCCATCCACCCATTATTATCCCATACACACCCAATGATGAGACAGCAAAAATATATAAAATTCCAACATTTATATCTGCTAATACTTGTTCAAGTCCAAAAGGAATTACAGCCCATGCTATTAGAGCTAGAGTCATTGTTATTATTGGAGCAAGAATAAAAATTACTTTGTTTGAACTTGCAGGTATTATAATTTCCTTAAAAATATATTTTAGAGCGTCTGCAAGAGATTGTAATAAGCCAAATGGACCAACAACATTTGGACCTTGTCTTTTTTGAACAAAAGCCCAAACTCTTCTATCTAACCATACAATCATAGCGACTGAAACTAAAACGGGCACTAATAAAAATAAAATTTTGTAACTTTCCTGAAAAATAATATTTAAGTATTCCATAAATTAACCTTCTGTCCCTGTTTTTTTTAAATCAATTTTTGCGTTATTACATTCAAACATAGTTTTTGATGAACGTGCAATTACATTAGAAAAATAGTAGTCTTTATAATCAACTTGCAAAAATTCATCAGTAAAATCACTTTCGTTTAATTTATCATCTAATTCTGTAGTTTGCTGATCTTTATTCATCTTTAAATAGTTAAACATACTACTTTCGAGTTCTTCTTTATCATTAAAAAGTTTTCTATTATTCATAACCTCAGCGAGATCATTTATAATTTGCCAGTCTTCTTTTGCATCACCTGGGGGGTAAGATGCTTTATAAGCTTTTTGTAATTTACCTTCCAAGTTAGTGTAATGTCCAGATTGTTCAGTATAAGCAGCACCTGGTAAAATTATATCAGCAATTTCTGCACCTTTATCTCCATGACTTCCTTGATAGATAATAAATTCATCTTTCTTTTTAAAATCTAAATTATCTTGGCCAAGTAAAAAAATAATTTCAAATTTATTTTCATGAAGTTCGTCTAGAATTCTATTATTTTTATCAATGATACCTAAATCTAGATTTCCAACTGTAGCTGCATCCACTGACAATATGTTAATTGGGTTCCAATCATCACTCAATTTATTATTCTTGGATAAAAATTTTTTGGATAAATTAAATAAATAACTCGCTGATTTAATTTTAAAAAAAGACTCTCCAAATACAAACATTGGTTTTTTTGACTCAATAATTTCTTTTGACAATTCACTATTATTTTCAAATATATCTTTGATAGTTTTTGCCTTCCCATTTAAACTTTGATATTTGTACGTTAGGTCTCCAAGATCGTTTAAAGAAATAATCTTGGTGTTATTACTTAAATATGCTTTTCGAATTCTCGCATTAATCATTGTTGCTTCAAATCTAGGATTTGTGCCTATCAACAAAATTAAATCTGCTTCTTCAATTCCGTTTATCGATGAATTGAATAAATAATTTTCTCTTTTAGAATTGTCGATAAATCTTTTTGTAGATCTAAAATCATATTTTTTCGTATCAATTGTTCTTTCTAAAAATTCTTTGAAAATAAAACCTGTCTCCATGTTTGTAAGATCACCAACAAATCCACAAATTTTATCCTTGTTTGTATTTTTTATTTTTGATTTGATGATTTTGTAAACCTCATCCCAAGAGGCTTTATCAAATTTTTTATTATATTTAATATACGGAGTATCTAATCTTTGATTTAATAATCCATCACAAGCATATCTTGTTTTATCTGAAATCCATTCTTCATTTATATCTTCATTTATAACAGGCAAAACTCTTTTTACTTCCCAATCATAGGTATCAACCCGAATGTTTGAACCAACCGCATCCATTACATCAATTGTCTCTGTTTTTTTTAGTTCCCATGGTCTTGCTTCAAAAACATAAGGCTTAGATGTTAAAGCTCCAACTGGACAAAGATCGATTACGTTTCCTGACAGTTCTGATTGAACTGACTGCTCTAAATATGTAGTAATTTGCATATCCTCACCTCTTCCAATTGCACCTAACTCAGGAACTCCAGCTATCTCAGTTGCAAATCTCACACACCTTGTACAATGAATACATCTTGTCATTTGAGTTTTTATTAGTGGACCCATATTTTTTTCAGGAACCCATCTTTTATTTTCTTTAAATCTTGACTTATCTATTCCATAAAACATCGATTGATCTTGAAGATCACATTCCCCACCCTGGTCACAAACTGGGCAATCCAATGGATGATTAGCTAATAAAAACTCCATCACACCTTTTCTTGATTTCTCTATTTTTGGAGTGTTAGTTTTTATAACCATTCCATCTGCTGCGGGCATTGCACATGAGGCTATTGGTTTTGGAGATTTTTCCATTTCGACTAAACACATTCTACAGTTACCAGCTATTGATAATTTTTCGTGATAACAAAATCTCGGTATTTCTGCGCCTGCTTTTTCACAAGCCTGAAGAACAGTCAACCCTTCCTCAACCTCTACATCAATATCGTTTACTTTTAATTTAAGCATTTTTATCCAATAAATGTTGATCTACTAAATAAGGAATATTCTTTTTTTCTTTTATTATTGGATCAAATTTATTCCTTTTTTTAATTTCATCTTTAAAATGTCTTAACAAACCTTGAACTGGCCAAGAGGAACCCTCACCAAATGCACAAATCGTATGACCTTCTATTTGCTTCGTAACATCACCTAACATGTCTATCTCATCTTTAGATGCTTCTCCTTTTGCCATTCTCTCAAGCATTCTCCACATCCAGCCTGAACCTTCTCTACACGGTGTGCATTGGCCACAACTTTCATGTTTGTAAAATCTCGCAATTCTGGCCATACATTGTATGATGTCTTGATCTTTGTTAATCACAACTACACCAGCTGTTCCTAATCCACTTTTTTCAGCAACTAACGAATCAAAGTCCATATTCAAAGTTTCACATTTATCTTTTGGAATTAATGGCATTGACGATCCACCGGGTATTACAGCTTGTAAATTATCCCAGCCACCTATGACACCACCAGCATGTACCTCGATTAGATCTTTTAATGGAATGTTCATCTCTTCTTCAACATTACAAGGATTATTTACATTACCAGATATACAAAAAATTTTAGTTCCCGTGTTTTTTTCTCTTCCCAAAGATGCAAACCATTTACCACCTCTTCTTAATATTGTTGGTACAACAGCTATAGTTTCCACATTATTAATTATTGTTGGGCAACCATAAAGGCCAATTAATGCTGGAAAAGGAGGCTTTAATCTTGGTTGACCTTTTTTTCCTTCGATACTCTCAAGTAATGCAGTTTCTTCTCCACAAATATAGGCTCCAGCTCCATAATGGATATAAATATCCAGATCCCAACCTGTACCTGCAGCGTTTTTACCTAATAGTTTTTTTTCGTAAGCTTCATCAATCGCTGCTTGTAGTTTTTGTCCATCTACAAAATATTCTCCTCTAATATAAATATAGCAAACATGTGCTTGAATTGCGTAAGATGCAATCAAACAACCTTCGATTAATTTATGAGGTTCAAATCTTAAAATATCTCTATCTTTACAAGTGCCTGGTTCGGACTCATCTCCATTGATCACTAAATAATGGGGTCTAGAGCCAACCTCTTTAGGTGCAAAAGACCATTTTAAACCTGTTGGAAAACCTGCGCCACCTCTTCCTCTAAGTTGAGAATCTTTGATTTCATTTATAATCCAGTCTCTGCCCTTATCTGTTATTTCTTTAGTATTAACCCAATCGCCTCTTTTTTGAGATGAAGTTAGGTCAGGTCCCAAATCATTGTATAAGTTTTGAAAAATTCTGTCTTGATCCTTAAGCATTTTTTAAATCCATTAATGTTTTTCTATTATTTTCTGGTTCATTATTTATTCTTCCTCTGTAGGAGCCAGGTGTTGGCTTTTCTCCATTTAGAATTTTATCTAGAATTTTTAAAGTTTTTTCTTTATCAAGATCTTCATAATAGTCATCATTAATTTGCATCATCGGTGCATTGACACATGCACCAAGGCACTCGACTTCCATCCATGAACAACTTTTATCATTTGAAAGGACTGACTCATCCTCTGAAATTTTTTCTTTACATGCCTCGACTAATTTGTTTGCACCTCTTATCATGCATGGGGTTGTGGTACACACTTGAACAAAATATTTACCTACTGGTGATAAATTATACATGCTATAGAAAGTAGCAACTTCATATACTTTTATGTATGGCATATTTAAAAATTTTGCGATGTATTTCATTGCAGCTAAAGGTATCCAGTTATCATTTTGTTTCTGAGCAATGTATAATAATGCCATCACAGCACTTTGTTGTTTACCTTCTGGATATTTGGCAACAATACTTTTTGCAGCCTCTAATGAAGAAAGGTTAAATTCAAAATTTTCAGGTTGGTTTTTTGCGGGTCTTCTTAAACTCATCTATCGACCTCCCCAAAAACTATATCAAGTGAGCCAAGAACAGCAGGCACATCTGCTAACATGTGACCCTTAATTAAATAATCCATTGATTGTAAATGTGAAAATCCTGGCGCTCTAATTTTGCACTTGTAAGGTTTACTTGATCCATCTGAGATTAAATAAACACCAAATTCACCTTTAGGTGCTTCAACAGCAGTATAAATTTCATCTTTGGGTACACGATATCCCTCAGTAAATAATTTAAAGTGATGTATCAATGCTTCCATAGATTGTTTTATTTCTGTTTTAGATGGTGGAGATATTTTATTGTCAAAAGTTTTGATTGGACCTTTTTCCATTTTCGATAAACATTGTTTTATAATTGATACACTTTCTTTCATTTCCTCAATTCTACATAAATATCGATCATAACAATCACCATTTTTACCTACTGGGATTTTAAATTCTAATTGATTATAACAATCGTAGGGCTGAGATTTTCTTAAATCCCATGGGACCCCTGATCCTCTAATCATTACGCCACTAAAAGAGTAATCTAACGCGTCATCTTTGGTTACCACGCCAATATCGACATTTCTTTGCTTAAATATTCTATTATCAGTTAAAAGATTCTCGAGATCATTTATTATTTTTGGAAAAGTTTCACAAAATTTCGCTATATCGTTTTCTAAACCAGCTGGTAAATCTTGATGAACTCCACCAGCTCTGAAATAATTTGCGTGTAATCTTGATCCTGATGCTCGTTCGTAAAAAGTCATTAATGTCTCTCTTTCCTCAAATCCCCACAATGATGGTGTTAAAGCACCCACGTCCAGAGCTTGAGTAGTAACATTTAATATATGACTTAATATTCTTCCGATTTCACAAAACATTACTCTTATGTATTGAGCTCTTATTGGAACATCAATATCTAGAATTTTTTCTATAGCTAAAGCAAAGGCATGTTCTTGATTCATGGGAGCAACATAATCAAGTCGATCAAAATACGGAACTGCTTGCATATATGTTTTATTTTCAATTAATTTTTCTGTTCCCCGATGCAATAAACCAATGTGTGGGTCTGCTTTTTCTACAACCTCACCATCTAGCTCAAGAATTAGTCTTAACACGCCATGAGCAGCTGGATGTTGAGGACCAAAATTCAAATTAAGATTTTTAATTTTTTTTGTCATTTGTTTCTGATATTTCTTTTATGTATTTTGTTCCCTCCCAAGGACTTTCATAATCAAAATTTCTGTAATTTTGTTCTAATTTAACGGGCTCTTTGATAACTTTTTTTTTCTCCTCACTATATCTGACTTCCGAATTACCAGTTAATGGGAAGTCTTTTCTTAATGGGTGACCTTCAAAACCATAATCAGTTAATATTCTTCTTAAATCAGGATGGTCTTTAAAATTTACCCCATACATATCAAAAACTTCTCTTTCCATCCAATTAGCTGACGGAAACACGGATGTTAGAGAAGAGATTAGTTCATTTTCATTAATGAAATAACTCAAAATAATTCTATAATTAAACTCATGACTTAAAAATAAATACACTATTTTAAATCTTTGTATTTCCTCAGGATAATCTACAACTGTAATATCAATAAGCTGTCTGAATTTAGTATCTTTGTTTGTTTTTAAAAATAATACAACGTCAATTAAATCCTCTTTATCAATTTCAATATAAATTTGATTATGTTTAATTGAAGTTTTGTTAATTTTTGTCGTAAGTTCTGAATTTATCTTTTTCTCTAAATCAATTAAATTATTCATTGTTACCTGCTAAAAGATCCCTTATTTCTAATTTTTTTTTGCAATTGCATTATCCCATATAACAATGCCTCAGCAGAGGGTGGACAGCCTGGTACATAAACATCAACGGGCACAATACGATCACAACCTCTTACGACAGAATATGAATAATGATAATAACCACCTCCATTAGCACAACTTCCCATTGATATAACATATCTTGGTTCTGGCATTTGATCATAAACTTTTCTTAATGCTGGTGCCATCTTGTTTGTTAAAGTACCTGCAACAATCATGACGTCAGATTGTCTTGGTGATCCTCTTGGTGCAGCACCAAACCTTTCCAGATCATATCTTGGCATAGCTGTTTGCATCATTTCAACAGCACAGCAAGCAAGACCAAAAGTCATCCAATGCAAAGACCCTGATCTTGACCAGTTTACTAGATTTTCTAATGATGTCGTTATAAACCCATTTTTGCCAAAATCTTCCGCAAGTTGTTTAAATTCACTAGGTACTTGATCTAATCTATTGTTCATTTAAAAAAATTTTATTCCCAGTCTAATGCGCCTTTTTTCCATTCATAAATAAATCCAATTGTAAGTATGAATAAAAAAATCATCATTGACGTAAAACCTAAGATACCAATATTTCCCAAAGAAATTGCCCATGGAAATAAAAAAGCAATTTCAAGGTCAAAAATAATAAATAAAATCGCAACTAAATAAAATCTCACGTCAAATTCCATTCTAGAGTCTTGAAATGGTTCAAATCCACATTCATAAGCTGACAACTTTTCTGGATCAGGGTTTTTTGGTGATAAGATAAAATTTAGCATTATAAAGGCACAACTAAGTCCTAAAGCTATAATTAGAAACAAAATTATAGGTAAATAGTTATTTAGAAATTCCGCATTCATTGGGGGGATATATATCATCTTTTTTAATTAGAAGAAGTGATGTTAAGTCACATTTTATATAAAAAAAAAATCAACAAAATCAACTATTTACATCGATACATTAAAAAAAATTAACAAAATCAATTGTTTAGCATTTAGCACGCAGAATCACTAAAAAGTGGCGGGAGTGAAGGGACTCGAACCCTCGACCTATCGCGTGACAGGCGATCGCTCTAACCAACTGAGCTACACCCCCACTTATTACCTTTTTGTTTGGTGGGCAGTAAAGGACTCGAACCTTTGACCCCCTCGGTGTAAACGAGATGCTCTACCAACTGAGCTAACCGCCCTTAAACAAAAAATATGTTGATTTATATCTTTTAAAGCACCTTCGTCAAGATCTATTAATACTAAATAACGCCAAGATTTATTAATTGCTTTAATTTTAGGTGTTCTTTTAAAATCCGCCTCTCCAATTATTTTTGGAGTTAAAATTATCTTTCTCAATTTTTGATGTCGGTCTTGTTAAGTAATAAGTGACAAAGACTACTATTAATAAAATTATATATAGTTCCATAAATAAATTTTTTATTGAATACTTGCTTGGGACTTGTCGTCCTTTTTAGAAATATCAACCTCAACCCACTCTGTTTTTTTAAGCTCCTTAGTTAAAGCAATCTTCAAAACTTCATCGGCATATTCAACTGGAGTTATTTTAATTTCATCAATTATTTTTTTTGGCATATCAACTAAATCTTTCTCATTTTCTTTTGGAATTAAAACTTCTTTGATTCCTGCTCTATGCGCTGCAATAAGTTTTTCTTTCAAGCCACCAATAGGCAATACTTGACCTGTTAAAGTAACTTCTCCTGTCATGGCAACGTCTCTTTTAACTGGAATGTTTGTTATAGAAGATACTATAGAAGTAACCATCCCAATTCCTGCAGATGGGCCATCTTTTGGTGTAGCTCCTTCTGGAACGTGAATATGAAAGTCTTTTTTCTCAAACAATGGAGGTATAATTCCATATTCTAAACATTTAGATCTAACAAAAGATTTTGCAGCTTTGACCGACTCTTGCATTACATCTCCAAGCTTACCTGTTATCTGCATTCTTCCTTTACCTGGCATTGTAGCAGTTTCTATTTTCAAAATTTCACCACCATATTCTGTCCATGCCAATCCAGTAACTATTCCTACTCTATTTTCAGTTTCCAATTCACCTGATTTAAATTTAGGAACACCTAAAAAATCTGACAAATTTTCTTTATTAATTTTGACTTCTTTTTCCTCTCCAGAAACAACTTTCTTTACTACTTTTCTGGCTACTTTAGAAATTTCTCTTTCTAAATTTCTAACACCAGACTCCTTTGTATAACTTCTGATAATTTCTTGAATAATGTCATTTTGTAAACTCATCTCTTTTTCTTTAACGCCATTATCTTTAATTTGTTTTGGTAATAAATATTTGTTTGCGATATTTATTTTTTCATCTTCTGTATAACCCGCAAGCCTTATAACTTCCATCCTGTCTAATAGAGGTGGAAGTATATTTAAAGTGTTAGCTGTTGTAACAAACATAACATCAGATAAATCATAATCTACTTCGAGGTAATGATCATTAAAAGTCGTGTTTTGCTCAGGATCTAATGCTTCCAGCAATGCTGAGGATGGATCACCTCTATAGTCATTACCAATTTTATCAATCTCGTCTAAAAGAATTAATGGATTTTTTGTACCAGCTTTTTTCATCATTTGGATTATTTTACCAGGTAGAGAGCCTATGTATGTTCTTCTGTGTCCTCTTATTTCTGCTTCATCTCTCATACCACCAACTGACATTCTCACAAATTCTCTGTTAGTAGCTTTTGCTACTGATTTTCCTAAAGATGTTTTGCCAACACCAGGAGGACCAACCAAACATAAAATAGGCCCTTTTATTTTTTCCATTCTTTTTTGAACAGCTAAAAATTCAATAATTCTCTCTTTTACTTTTTCTAAACCAAAGTGATCTTTATCTAAAATTTCTAAAGCTTTTTTAAGATCAATGTCTACAGCGCTTTTTTTATGCCAAGGAAGTTCTGTCATCCAATCTAAATAATTTCTCACAACTGTTGCCTCAGCCGACATTGGACTCATATTTTTTAATTTTTTTAATTCTTGCAAACATTTTTTTTCAACATCTTTAGGCATTCTTGCCTTAATAATTGCTTTGTTGAGACTAGTATTCTCATCCTTGCCATCCTCAATTTCACCTAACTCTTTTTGTATAGCTTTTAATTGTTCATTTAAATAATACTCTCTTTGAGTTTTTTCCATTTGTGTTTTAACTCTGCCACGAATTCTTTTTTCAACACCAATTATACTTGTCTCATTCTCCATTATCTTGATGATTGCATTTAATCTTTTCTTAACATCTATAGTTTCAAAAATTTGTTGTTTTTCTGAAATAGTAGCAGTTATATGAGATGCAATATTATCAGCAATTTGTGAAGGATCTTTTAGTTGCTTAATAGAATTAATTGTTTCATTAGAAATTTTTTTATTAATCGATGTTAATTTTTCTAATCTTCTTAAAGCTGTTACTGCAAGAGGATACAAATCCTCATCTTTGATTAAAATATCATTGTAATGAGTAAATTCACAAGTAATGAATTTTTCATTGTCTTTGAAATCTAAAATTTTTACTCTTTTTATTCCCTCTACTAAAACTTTAACTGTTCCATCTGGTAATTTTAAAAGCTGAAGAATACTACCCTCACAACCATACATAAATATGTCTGTCTTTTTTGGATCATCTATTTCTGAATTTTTTTGAGTTACTAAAATAATCTTTTTATCTTTTTTCATTACCTCATTAAGAGCAGAGATAGACTTATCTCTTCCTACAAAAAGAGGAATCACCATACTTGGAAATACCACTATGTCTCTTAATGGCAATAGAGGTGCTGAAATTTTAACATCCATATACATAAATATGGATATTATTAATTATATTGCAATACTTTTTTCCTAATTATTAAGGATATTACGCCGCTGAGGTCTTGCTAGACTTAGATTTATCGTCCGTTTCTGAATGAACTATTATTGGTTGAGATTGTCCTTTTACAGACGCTGCATCAACAATGACTTCTTTAATATTTTCTTGACTCGGTAAATCATACATCGTTTTAAGTAAAATATTTTCCAATATTGATCTTAAACCTCTTGCTCCTGTTTTTTTTCTAATTGCTTTAAGGGCAATTTCTTTTAATGCACTTTCTTTAAAACTTAGTTTTGCACCATCTAATTTAAATAATTCTTGATATTGTTTTGTTAAAGAATTTTTTGGCTCTTGTAATATTTTAATTAAAGATTTTTCGTCTAAATCATCTAAAGTAGCAATCATTGGTAATCTACCAATAAATTCTGGGATAAGTCCATATCTTAATAAATCTTCTGGTTCTAATCCTTTCATCCATTCACCAGTCTTTTTGTCTTGTGTATTTTTTACATCAGCACCAAAACCAATTGAGGTTCCCTTGTCTCTTTGTGATATAATTTTATCTAAACCTGCGAACGCTCCACCACAAATAAATAAAATATTTGTAGTATCAACTTGTAAAAATTCCTGTTGTGGATGTTTTCTTCCACCTTGAGGCGGAACACTTGCAATCGTTCCCTCCATAATTTTTAATAGTGCTTGCTGAACACCTTCACCCGAAACATCTCTAGTAATAGATGGGTTCTCAGATTTTCTACTGATTTTGTCTACCTCATCTATATATACTATTCCACGTTGAGCCTTCTCAACATTATAGTCAGCAGCTTGTAATAATTTTAAAATAATATTTTCAACATCTTCACCAACATAACCTGCTTCAGTTAAAGTTGTTGCATCAGCCATTGTAAACGGGACATCTAAAATTCTAGCAAGTGTTTGAGCTAATAAAGTTTTTCCACATCCAGTTGGGCCAACTAATAAAATATTTGATTTTGCAAGTTCTACATTTTTACTTGTTTTATTTTCATAATTTAGTCTTTTGTAATGATTATGAACTGCTACAGATAAAACTTTTTTTGCATGTGATTGTCCGATTACATAATCATCTAAAACTGAACAAATCTCTTTTGGTGAAGGTAACCCATCTTGATGTTTTACAAAAGTATCTTTACTCTCTTCTTTGATGATATCCATACAAAGTTCAACACACTCATCGCAGATAAAAACAGTTGGGCCTGCAATAAGTTTTCTGACTTCGTGTTGACTCTTTCCACAGAAAGAACAATATAAAATATTTTTGTTATTTGTATTCATAGTTTTTATAACGAATCAGTTTAATTACTTTATTATAAGAGACTAATGTTAATCAAGTTTCTAATAATTTGATGTCAATATCTTGTGTATTAAGATCTTTTTTCTACCACTTCATCTATCAAGCCAAACGACTTGGCAGCATCAGCAGTCATGAAGTTATCTCTTTCTAGAGCAGATTTGATTTCGTCTACTGATTTACCTGTATGTTTTGAATAAATTTCATTCAATCTTTTTTTTAAAGATAAAACTTCATTAGCATGAATCTCAATATCAGTTGCTTGTCCTTGAAAACCAGCAGATGGTTGATGAACCATTATTCTTGAATTTGGTAATGAAAATCTTTTACCCTTTTTTCCAGCTGAAAGTAAAAATGATCCCATCGATGCTGCTTGACCAATACATAATGTGGAAATATCAGGCTTTACATATTGCATAGTATCATAAATACCAAGACCAGCAGTTACTAACCCCCCTGGACTATTTATATATAAATAAATTTCTTTTTTTGGATCTTCTGCCTCTAAAAATAAAAGTTGAGCAGTAACTAGAGAGGCAACATTATCGTTAATTTGTCCTGTTAAAAATATTATTCTTTCTTTTAATAATCTTGAGTAAATATCATATGCTCTCTCTCCCTTATTTGATTGTTCAACAACCATGGGTACTAAAGTGCTCATATGTTCTGATATTTTATTTGTCATAAGCTGATTCGTTTTAGTTATACAACTTGAGATTACTTTTTGCTAACTTTTTTTGTTTTTTTGACTGGTGACTTAGTTTTGGAGGACTTTGTTTTAGTTTTGTTCATTGTGGGGTTTTTTGCCTCAACCTTCTTTTCAGTTTTTTCTTTGCCTTCATTAGAATGACTATATTCTTGCATTTGAGATTGTTTTAAAATTTTTTCTGCTTCTTCTTTTGAAACTTCTTTCTTGTTTGATTTTGCTTTTTCTTTAATCAATTTTAAAATTTTTTCTTCGTAAACTGTTCCTCTCAAGCTAGATAATGCTGAGGGATTTTTTTGATAAAAATCCATAACCATTTTTTCTTGGCCTGGCATCATTCTAATTTGTTTTTGAACTTCAGCTTGTAGTTCCTGTTCTGTTACCTTAATTTGATTTTGCTCACCAAATTCATTTAAAACTAATCCAACTTTAATTCTTTTTTTCGCTATTTCTTCAAAATTTTTCCTACTTTTTTTTGCATCTTCTTCAGACATTCCTTGAGAAAGAATTTTTACCTCTTCATCAATTAAATTTTCAGGAATTTCAGTAATCTTAAATTTTTCTATCTCTTTTAAGATTTGATTTTTAGAGAAACGCTCAAGAGAATTTTTATATTCATCATTTATTTGTTTTGAAATTAAAGATTTAAGGTCTTTCAAATCTTTTGCACCAAAATTTTTGGCAAATTCATCATCGATTTTTACAGGTTCAGGATTTTTTAATATAGTTATTTTGCATTTAAATTTTGCTTTTTTATTTACCAATTCTTTTTCAGGAAAGTTTTCAGGCAAAGTAGCTTCTACAATCTTTTCATCACCTACTTTGACACCCATTAGTTGTTTATCAAAACCTTTTAAAAATAAATCTTTACCCAAAGTTAATTGTGTATTTTTACCTTCACCACCTTTAAATGGTTTGTCATCAATAGTGGCATTATAATCAAAGGCTACTAAATCACCTTCTTTTGCAGTTGTATCTTTTGGAGCTTCTTTAAAGTTTGGTTGATTTTTTGCTATTTCTTTTATTCTTTTATCTGCTTCTGTGTCATCTATTTTTACCGAATACTCATCAAACTTAATATTTTCTATTGGCTTTACTTCAACCTTTGGAAGCTCTGTTACAGAGATAACGTATTCAAGATCTTTATCTTCCCCATATGTTTTGAGATCTAATTTTGGTTGACCTGCGGGTTTTATATTGTTTTCTTGCAATGCTTTAGTTGAAGAATCTTTTATAACTTTATCTAAGACTTCGCCAAAAACTGCTTTTCCAAATTGTCTTTTTAAAATCTCCTTTGGTACTTTTCCGGGTCTAAATCCTTTAAGGTTTACAGTTCCTTTGATTTCTTCATACCTTTGGTCCATATGAGTATTCATAGTTTTTTTATCTATGAATACTTTTAAGTCTTTATTTAAACCTTTTTTATTTTCTATGGTTACTTTCATAATCTTTTTTTGGTAGGCGAGAAAGGACTTGAACCTTCACCTCTTTCGAGACCAGTTCCTAAGACTGGCGTGTCTACCGTTCCACCACTCGCCCTTTTAATCTTGAAGTTTTATATATTATTGAAACTATTTGTCCAATGACAAATATTGAAAAAATATCTATTTATTTCATAAATTTTATAATATTTTAAAATTAAGTAATCTAAATAAAGCTTAATGGAATCAAACAATAATTTTTTTTTAAAAAGAAGATCTGTTTTAGCAAAAAAAATTCAGAATCATCCCATTAGTGAAGATGATTTAAATATAATTTTAAATGCTGGAATTAGAGTTCCAGATCATGGTGCTCTAAATCCATGGAAAATAAAAGTTATTAAAGGTAATAAATTGAAGCAAGTAGATGAAGAAGTTATTTTTTCAGAATTTATTAAAGAAAATCCTGATGCCAGTTCAGAAAGTAAACTTTTAGAGTCAAAAAGACTTCAAAGAGCCTCGGTAGTTTTGGCAGTTTTATCAACACCAGTTGAGCATCCTAGAATACCTAATTGGGAAATGATATTATCCTCTGGTGCTGTATGTATGAATTTGCTATCATGTGCTCAGTCATTAGGTTATGCAGCGCAATGGTTAACTGAATGGTATTCTTATAATAATAAAATGATTGAATATTTAGGTGGTAGATCAGGTATAGATCGAATTTCTGGTTTTATTTATATTGGTCATAAAGCAGAAGAGCCATTAGAAAGAAAAAGGCCTGATCCAAAAAAGGTGATTTCACATTTATAAATATGATAAGAAAGTATAATGACTAAAACAACTATTGTAATGATAATTTATATTTTGGGACTTATTTTTGGAGCTATATTTCTTAAAATATGGAGTGCAGACACCAATGTATATAAAGGTCTTTTAGGACTTGGCTGGACAGCTATATTTTTAATAAGTTTATTTTTAGCTGACAAACATGAAAAAAGTTAAATATCTTTTCATTTTTTTATTACTCATTTTACCTATCCAAAATTTAAGATCTGAGATCATTGTCATGAGTGCTTGTGACGACAAACAGGATGAGTTTTTAAAGAATGAATACATACTTAACTTAAATGAATTGATCATGATCAGAAACTATGTGTACAAAGAAAAAACTTACCAAAAATATAGATTAACAGATCTAAGTGTTAAAAAATCTAATTCATACGTAAGAAATATTTACGAAGAAAATGGAAAAATTTTAACTCATAAACATGGATACCCACAATTTTACACTCAAATACTTTTTGAAAAAGGCAAACAAGAAGTTTATATGAAAACTGTTTTAAATGATGAGGAGGGAATTTCTAAGATTTCGACATGTAAAAAAATAGAAAAATTTGATAGTGAAAGTTAATTTTTTTTACTTTTTTTTGCAAAGTTTCTTTTTTTTTGATTAAATCGACTTTGAGTGATATTGCTTCTGTGTCTAGCATAAGCTTGCTTTTGTGCTTGTTTCATTGCTCTCTTTGAGGACATATCTTAATAATTTATCTCTAAGCTTCCTATAATATTTAAATTTCTATTAGAAACAACTATTTCACCAGATGATGGACCATAATTCAGGATCTCTGAAATCAATACGTAGTGTGTTACTAAAACTAAATTTTTATCACTTTTAAATTTTTTAATATATTCTTTCAATGCTTTAACCTGCTTATCCTTATTTTTAGCAAATTTAGAGCTATAAAAAGAATTTAAAAAACTATTGGTAGAAAAATTTTTAAAAGCGATTTTTGCTGTTTCTTTACATCTACACCACTCACTCGATAAAACCTTGTCTATTTTAACTTTGTTATTTCTAAAAAATTCTCCAATATATTCTGCTTGTCTTTGTCCTTCTTTACTTAAATTTCTTTGAGTAGAACAATCGTTAAGATTGAAATTATCTGGATCTCCACTTCCAGGTGCATATGCATGTCGAATAAATATTAATTTTCCACCCTCTTCAAGTTGATTAATCAACTTTTTATTTAAATCCGCTTTAACTGGTGACGTTAAAGATATAAATATAATTAAAAAGAATCTTAAAAGTTTCATTTATGGATATTAGATTGAATAATTTAAACAAAACAATAGTTAATTGTAAAAAATGTCCAAGATTAGTTAAATTTGTACATAAAGTAAGTACTCAGAAAAGAAAACAAAACATGAATGAGATTTATTGGGGAAAGCCTGTTCCGGGTTTTGGAAATTTAAATTCAAAATTAGCGATTATTGGACTTGCCCCCGCGGCTCATGGAGGAACAAGAACAGGAAGGGCTTTTACTGGAGATAAATCAGGTGATTTTTTATTTAAGTGTTTATATGAGGTAGGTATTTCAAATGTTCCTCATTCGAAAAGTTTAAATGATAACTTAAGATTAAGATCTACTTATATTACAAACATACTTAAATGTGTGCCTCCTGAAGATAAACCGCTTAGTAATGAAATCTCTAATTGTTCTAATTTTTTTGATGAGGAAATATTATCTTTAAAAAAATTAAAAGTAATTGTTACATTAGGTAAAGTTGCTTTTGATAATTGTATTAAATTATATAAACAAAAATTTAATATTAAACAAAAATATATTTTTAAACATGGTGAGTCTCAGCTACTGCCAAATGGTTTAATCATTTTATCAAGTTATCATCCAAGCCCGAGAAATGTTAACACTAAACTAGTCTCAGATAAAATGATGGTAGATTTATTTAAAAAAGCAAAAAAACTTGCTAAGTTTTAATTGTATCACAGAAATAAGGTTTAAATTTTAAATATATATCCTCAGGAATTTTCACTGGTTTGCCATCTTTATTCACAAAAACTAAATGAACTTGCGCTTCAACTATAATTTCTTCACCTTTAGTAATAATTTGGTTCATAAAGAAAGAGGTTTTAGTCACAGATTTAACAAAAGATCTGATAGTTAATTCATCCTCTAAAAAAGCTGATTTTTTATATTCAATGTTACAAGACTTAACAATTATAAATGATTCAAATTGTTCCTGAACTTTCTTATTACTAAAACCTATTGAAAATAGAGCCTCTGTTCTTGCTCTCTCTAAATATTTTAAATAATTTGCATAATAAACTACTCCACCAGAGTCTGTATCTTCATAATAAACTTTTAATTTATGAAAAAAATTTTCATGCATAAAAAAATTATATCAAATAATTATCTAATTTGCCGAAAAATAGATATTTTGAAAATAAGCTATAGCTTTCATTTTAGAATTATCAGTATCAGACATTATAGCTAACCCGTCTAATTCATTAACATCTAAATCGTGGAATTTTTTAAAATCTTCTTTGACGTTTGCTTTAACAGTAACCCACTGATTGAGATTATTTTTGGTTGAAGATAAAACATTATCTATGGATTTTTTGGTATAAGGACTTGGTGAACTAAATCCAATTTCGTTGTTACTTGAAAAGACATAATTTATTGCCCTATTAGAAAGTGGTGTTGCACCTGTCTTTTTTACCGCAAATACTCTGGCTGCAAAATCATGTCCTTTTTTTGTATTTTCTTTAATACCAGATAAATCTTTTTCAACTTTCCATGTAATATTAATAAAAGGTGTCTTGTTAAGATTAATTTTAACCTCTTTTCCTAAACCTGAAGCAGCATTATCAGCAACTGATTTTAAAAAATTGCCATTTTCATTAGATCCAACCGAATAATTTGTCTTATTGTCAGCACCTCTAACTTTTCTGACCTCAAGCTGTGAAAGTTCAGCTTCGGTAAATTCAAATACTTTTATTTCAGCTAAACCAATCTCAGTAAACAAAAAGAGACTAATTAGAAGTTTTAAAATTATTTTCATAAATTTATAAAAAAAATTGTTAATACATTATTTTGACAAAATTTAAACAATCAAAAATCAATTTCTATTCGTATATATTAACTATGAAGACAATTTCCATTTTTATTTTATTAATTTACTGGTCAATAATGATTTTTGCTCCAGTGATGTCAAAAGATGTAAAATTTGGCAGGGCTAAACTAAATCAAACTAAGATAGTAGAGATAAAACCAAGAAGTTAATAGGTCGAACGACCTCCACTGATATCAAAAACTGCAGCAGTTGAGAACGTATTTTCCTCTGAAGATAACCAGCAGACTAAAGAAGTGAACTCTTTAACCTCAAGAAATCGTCCTCTTGGCACTTTTGATAACATTCTTTGGACGTGTTCTTTGGTCATTTGGTCTAAAATTCTGGTTTTAGCACCTGCAGGAGTAACGGCATTTACTGCTACATTCTTATCCGCAAGCTCTTTACCTAGTGATTTTGTTAATCCAATTGCTCCAGCTTTTCCAACGCTATAAGCACTAGCGTTTGCATTGCCATCTTTACCTGCAACTGAAGCTACATTAACTATCCTACCATAATTATTTTTGATCATATTCGGCACAATTGTCCGACAACAGTTAAAAGTACCCATTAAATTTATATCAACAACTTTTTTCCACATCTCAATATCATATTCCCATAAAGTTGCTGTTGGACCAGTAATACCAGCATTATTTATCAATATATCAATATTCTTTTGCTTAGTGATTTCCTGCACACATTCTTCAACTTTTGTGTAATTAGAAATATCAACGATATTAAAACTAAGATTGGGACTTTTAATATCTTCAATTGCTTTTTCGACCATTCTTTTTTCGTTGTCCCAGATAATTACATTTGCACCAGATCTTATAAATCTTTTTGTGATGTCCAATCCAAAGCCTTGTGCACCACCAGTAACAATTGCAGTTCTACCTTTAAAATCAAAAGAAATTTTATCCATAAAACTACTCTCTAGCTAAGAGGTAATAAACAAAAGCTGTAACAAAAGCACCAATAATCCAAGAGTAAGATTGTAAAAACATAAAATTTGTGTTCCAAATTGTTGAAGCAGAGAAAATAAATCCTAATATTAAAGAATAAACTCCTTTAAGGTGCCATCCTCCCGAATAATAATAAGTACCACTAGTTTCAAGTGAATATATATCTTTATTTTCTAATTTTCCTTTTTTAATCAAATAAAAATCAGCAATCATTAATCCGAATAGAGGACCAAAAAAAGCACCAATCGTATCGATATAAGATAAGACCCCAACCTGACTTAAAAAAGTTAACCAAAAGACCCCTATAATAAATCCAAAAATAGCAATTACATAACTTGCGCTTTTTAAAGAAAAAGATGAAGGGTTAAAATTAATCAATGTATATTGAGAGGGAATAAAGTTTGCTATTAAATTTGTTGATGCAGAAGCGATAATAATAAAAATTAAAGCTAAAGAAACCAAAAGAATATTATCTAATTTTCCAATTATATCTGTCGGGTTAGTCAAGATCATTTCTACATTTTGCTCGTTTAAATTCAGAAATGCATCAGCACCTGTAACTATGAATAATGCTAAAAATGAAAAAATAATTAGATTTAAAATTAAGCTTAAGTTGCCTTTTCTTAGCTCTTTTTCATTTTTAACGTATCTAGAAAAATCACCAAATGATAAAATTATGATAGAAAAAAAGGTAAATGTAGTCCCTGCAACTGTAATTATTGGACCAACATTATTTGGATTAAAAATATTTTGAAAATCTAAAAAATCCATAAAAGATTTAGCAGTTAATTTCACATCAGACAATAAAACAATGAGGAAAAACATTATCATTGCAGCATATATAGTTAATGCAGAAAACTTGATTAATTTTTTATTATAATTCATGCCGACACTAAACAAGTAAGTTTGCAGTATAATTGAAATCAATATAGCGGCCCAATCAATAATGTTTAATCCTATAAAAAAAACTAATAAAATTTCTTTTTGTAAAATTGAATTATCTACTGAGTACATCAAAACCCGAATTAAAAAACCAATCGCTTTTGATAAAAAATATGTTTGTATACCAAACATAAATATTCCTACAATACTTCTCAACAATCCAAAAAATTGTGCTCCTCTAAATCCTAACGAGGATCTTAATAAGACAACAAATGGTAATCCAAATTTCTGGGATGGTTTTCCAATTAAATTACAAAATATATAAACAAAAAAAGTTCCTAAAATTGTTCCAAAAAGAACTACAGCAGTATTTAAATTATAAATTAAGTACAAAGATGCAATTAGTGAAAATCCAATAACACTCTGAATATTAACTCCCCAAAAACAAAACAGATCTTTCCAGTCCCAAGTTTTATTGTTTGGGTTTACAGTAACTAAATCCCAATTAATGAGTGTTTTTTTTGTTTTTTGTTGACTCACCTAAACTATATAAAACTTTAAAATTCTATTGTCCATATAAGAGAGTGGGCAGCCAAAGAGCAATCTTAGGGAATATTACAATTAAGATTAATCCTATGATTTGTAGAACCATAAATTGCATCATTCCATAATAAATATCTTTTAAATCCCACTCAGGAACAACTCCTTTTAAGAAATAAGCTGATAGGGCTACAGGTGGTGAAAGCCAGGCGGTTTGTAAATTAACCGCGACTAATATTGCAAACCAAGTTAAATTAAATCCAAGTGCCTCAACTAGAGGTAAAATTATTGGAATAATTATCATTACAATAGGTACCCATTCAAGAGGCCAGCCTAATAAGAATATCATAACCATTATCATTGCTAGAATTAAATATTTGTTCATTTCTAAACCTAGCAAAAATTCAGTTAACAATGTTGGCGTTCCTAATCTTGCAAAAACTGCACCAAAAAAATTTGATGCTGCAACTAAGACCATAATCAAAGCAGTAATCTCTAATGTTTTCACTAATGCCTCTTGAAGTTTTGGTAGAGTTAATTTTTTATATGCTAAAGATAATAAAAGAGCTCCCATTGCACCACATCCTGCTGCTTCAGTAGGTGTAGCAAAACCAAATAAAATACTTCCTAAAGCAGCAAAAACTAATGCAGCAGGAGGAACTAATCCAAGAAAGAATTCAATCCATACTTCTTTCATACTAGCTGCCCTCATATCTTCAGGTAAAACTGGACCCAGTTTTGGATTTATCATGCATCTGATTGTTGTGTAAGCTGCGTACAAACTTGCAAGAAGAATTCCTGGTATGATCGCAGCTGCAAATAAGTCTATAACTGGAATTTCCATGATTGGCCCCATTACCACAAGCATGATACTAGGTGGAATTAATATTCCCAAAGTTCCACCTGCAGTGATTGTTCCAGCCGCAAGTTTAACGTCATATCCGGATCTATTCATGGATTTTGCAGCCATTATTCCTAAAATTGTAACTGATGCACCAACAATACCTGTTGCAGCAGCAAATATTACCGAAACAAATAAAACTGCATAATATAAAGAACCTTTTACTTTTGCTAACATCATTTGAAATGATGAAAATAATCTTTCCATTAAACCAGCTTGTTCCATCATAATACCCATAAAGACGAATAGCGGTACGGCGGCAAGAGTTTGTTCAGTCATAACCATGGAAAATTGAAGTGTCATCAAATAAAAAACTAATTTTCCAAAACCTAGGTATCCAAAAACAAATCCTAGAAATATTAGTGTGAATGAAATGGGAAATCCCACAAATATTGCAAAAAGCATCACGCCTACAAGGACGAAACCTAAAATTGCTGGATCTATTAATTCAGCGATCATTTTTTACTTTCTTCTCCTGGCCATTCGCCTTTTTTTGCTGCCCAGTAACTCTTAAATAATTCTGAAACACCTTGGATTAATAAAAAAATTATTCCAACTAACAAACATGTTTTGATTGGCCACATATACGGCATCCAAGTAGTATCCATGCCCCTCTCACCTCTTTGAATAGACTCTCCAACAAAGCCTATTGTCATATAAAGAAAAACAATTAAGCCTGGAAAATAAAATAAAAGATATAACCAAAAATCAATCAGACCTTGGTTTTTTGTTTTAAAATTTCTGTATAAAAAATCTGCCCTTATATGGACTCCTCTAGAAAGAGCGTATCCTGCACCAAGCATAAATAATGCACCATAAAGAAAACGGCTTATGTCGTAAGCCCAAATTGTTGGTGCTAAAAATAATTTTCGTGCAAGCACTTCATATGTCATCGCAAAAATGAGTGGCATCAATATCCAACAAACAATATTACCAATCCACTTACTAAATTTATCAATATTCATTATAGATTTTGCCATCCATAACGGCATGTCATCAGGCATTTTTCCCGAACCGCCTCGCCTCTCAGCAATCATTTCATCAGAGATATCTAATTTACCAGGTTCGTCTGCCATAAAATTTTAGTTAAAAAAATTAGAGCGGACTTTAAAAGTCCGCTCTAAAAAATCAAGATTAATTACTGATTACTTTAATGTCGCCGCGTGAGCCATTCCTAGCTTCGCATTAGACATTTGAGCACCACTCCAGAAAGGAACAGCAATATCAGCAAAGTTTTTCATTGAATTATAAACTTCATTGAAAAATTTGTTGTCTTTAGCATTCTTATTTAAAGAAGCTTTTGCTGCAGCCATGTATTCTGTGAAATAATCTGAAGGTGTATCTTCTAGAATTACTCCATGTTTAGTAGTTAGCTCTTGTAAAGCTTTACCATTCTCATAGATTCTGTAACTTAAAGATTTCGCTAATGATGCATTAGCAGCTACTTCAAGTGACTTTTTCTCATGAGCACTCATAGCTTTATAAGTTTTTCCAGTAATATAAAAGTCAGCATTAACGACTACTTGGTGTAAACCTTGTAAGTAATAGTGCTTTAATACTTTTTGAAAACCAAATGTTAAGTCTGGTTTTGGACAACACCACTCAGCAGCATCGATAGTACCCGCCTCAAGAGCTGGAAGAATATCTCCACCGCCCATTGCAACAGATGCTATACCAATGTCTTTATAAGTTTGTCCTGGAATTCCTGGAGGAGTTCTAAACTTATATTTTCTAAAGTCAGCCATATCTTTAATTGGTTTTGGAAACCAACCTAAAGCCTCTGGACCAACTGGTTGAATCATAAATCCTTTAATGTCTCTTCCCATTTCTTTCCAAAGTTGGTCGTATAATTCTTTACCACCACCGTATTGGAACCATGATAGGAATGCGATATTGTCGATACCAACTCCACCACCAGCTACTGGAGATCCAAATAGCATTGCAGCAGGATGATCACCTGACCAATAGTGAGTCCATGCGAATCCACAATCGATCAGACCTTTATCCACAGCATCAAGAGTTTCCTTAACTCCAACAACAGCGCCCGCAGGTAAAATTTCGAATTTTAACGAACCAGCTGTTAATTCAGTTACTGTATCAGTAAAGTCCTTTAACATTTTAACTTCATCAGCTTTAGTGTTAAGAACAGTCTGACATTTTAGTGTTTTTGCAGCATTAGCATTTGAAATAAATCCAAGCACTAAGACAGATGCAAATAACATTGAAATGATTTTTTTCATTATTTTCCCTCTTGTTAGTTAAATTTAACAAATACATACAATCAGAAAAACAAACCTGACACAAGTGACAATTGATTAATATGAGTGTAAAGATGATTTAAAAAGATTTATTAAAAAATTATTCAACTTGTAATGGAAAACTTTGATTTTATAATTATTGGTGCTGGATCGGCAGGATGTGTTCTAGCAAATAGACTTTCTGAAAATTCTCAAAATAAAGTTTTATTGATCGAAGCTGGAGGCAAAGACAATTATCCGTGGATACATATACCTGTTGGATATTTTAAAACAATGCACAATCCATCTGTTGATTGGTGTTACAAAACAGAACCTGATGAGACAATGAATAATCGATCAATTCGTTATCCAAGAGGAAAAACTTTAGGTGGGAGCTCTTCGATCAACGGACTACTTTATATCAGAGGACAAAGCAGAGATTATGATGTTTGGCGACAATTAGGAAATACTGGTTGGGGTTGGGATGATGTTCTTCCTTATTTTATCAAAGCGGAAAATCAAGAGCGAGGCAAAGATAATTTTCATGGTGTTGGGGGACCACTTTCTGTCTCTGATCAAAGAATTCAGTTGCCATTATTAAATGAATTTCAAAATGCTGCAGAAGAATTTGGAATCCCGAAGACAAAAGATTTTAATACTGGTGATAATCATGGTTGTGGTTATTTTCAAGTCACTGAAAAAGATGGTTTTAGATGTAGCACTGCTGTTGGATATTTAAATCCTATTAAAAATAGAAATAATTTGAAGATAATTACTAATGCTCATGTAAAGAAAATCAACTTCGAAAATAAAACTGCTAAAAGTGTCGAGTATTGGCAGGAAAATGAACTAAAAAAAGTCTCAGCAAATAGAGAGGTGATTCTTTCCTCGGGATCTATTGGTTCTCCACAGATTTTACAAACCTCTGGAGTTGGAAATTCAAAAAAATTAAAAGACTTAGGTATTGATATAGTTAACGATTTAAAAGGAGTTGGAGAGAATCTTCAAGATCACCTTATGTTTAGACCAATCTACAAAGTTCATGGACTAAAATCTTTAAATAAAAAGATTAATAGTTTATTTGGAAAATTGATGATTGGGCTTGAGTATATTTTTAATCGTAGTGGTCCAATGACAATGGGTGCTAGCCAAATGTGTATGTTTGCCAAAAGCGATCCATCTTTAGAATTACCAGATCTTCAGTGGCATGTACAGCCAATGAGTATGGATACATTAGGTGCAACAAAAAATCATGACTTTCATGCATTTACTCCAACTGTCTCTAATATAAGACCAACTAGCAGAGGTCATGTAAATATAACAGATAAAGATTCTAGAACTTATGCAAAAGTAAAACTCAATTATCTCTCAACCGACCATGATCGTATGGTTGCAGCAAAAGGTTTAAAACTAACAAGAAAAATTGTCATGGAGTCTGAGACATTTAAAAAATATAAACCAGAGGAATATAGACCCGGAATAGATATTAATGATGATGAGGAGCTTGTAAAAGCTGGTTCAGAATTTACTCAGACTATTTTTCATCCTGTGGGTACTTGTAAAATGGGACAAGATGATATGGCTGTAGTAGATGAAAAACTTAAAGTAAAAGGTTTAAATAATCTTAGAGTGATTGATGCTTCAATAATGCCAAATATAACTTCAGGGAACACTAATGCACCTACAATAATGATTGCAGAAAAAGGTGCCGATATGATACTTAGAAGTTAATGTTCACAGATCTAATTACTCCAGAACAAATTACTATTCTAACACAAATTATTTTAATCGATCTAGTTTTAGCTGGCGACAATGCAATCATCATTGGGATGGTCGCATCAAAATTTCCACTAGAACAAAGAAAAAAGATTATTTTTTGGGGTATAGGTGGTGCTGTAGTTTTAAGAATTATTTTAACTTTATTAACTGCTTATCTATTGCAAATTACAGGTTTAAGACTAATTGGTGGTCTTCTTTTACTTTATATAGTTTACAAACTATATGTGGATGTTGTGAAAGGATCTAATCACGATAGTGATATAAAAGTAGACAATTCAAGTTTCTTAAAAGCTATTTGGACAATTTTATTGGCTGACTTTACAATGAGTTTGGACAATGTTTTGGGTGTTGCTGGGGCAGCTGGTGATCATTATTATTTGCTAATTTTTGGTCTAGTTTTATCAATTGTTTTAATGGCTACTGCTGCAACATTAATTTCCAATTGGATTAAGAAATATAAGTGGATTGCATGGGCTGGTTTAATAGCTATTCTAATTGTTGCTATTGAGTTGATTTACACTGATATTAAAATATTATTTTTATAATGTTCTTAAAAAATTATAACTTCAAAAATAAGACTGCAATCGTAACAGGTGCGGGTAAAGGTATTGGTAGAGCTTGCGCTATAGCTCTAGCAGAAGCAGGAGCAAATTTAATAATTATTAGTAGAACCAAAAAAGATTTAGATGAGGTTTCAAAGAAAATAAAAAAATTTAAAACAAAGTGTAAATCTTATGTTTGTGACATTACAAATTATAATGAAATTAAAGAAATCATTAACAAACAATCTAAACTAGATATTCTTATTAATAACGCTGGCAACAATAGACCTGCACATTTTACAAAAGTGAAAACTAAAGATATGGAACATATGGTTAAGATAAATACAATAGCCACGTTTAATCTTGCACATTTATGTGCACTTAAAATGATAAAATCAAAAAATAGAAAAAAAATTGGTGGTGCTATTGTTAATATGTCATCACAAATGGGTCATGTAGGTGGACCAATAAGAAGTGTTTATAATATGAATAAATTTGGTTTAGAGGGTTTAACAAAAGGTATGTCAATAGATCTAGCTAAATATAACATTAGAGTAAATACAGTTTGCCCAACATTTGTTGTCACCCCCATGACAAAGAAATTTTTAAAAGATAAAAAATTTAAAAGAGATATGCTGAACAATATTCCTCTTGGAAGATTTGCTGAATTATCTGAAGTAGCAACTGCCGTGGTATTTCTAGCTTCTGATGCAGCATCAATGATTACAGGTACTTCTTTATTGGTTGATGGTGGATGGACTGCAAAATAATATCTAGACTTTTATTTGTAATAATTTTTTTTACCACAACTAATCTAAATGCTGTTGAATTTAAGGGAAAATTTTTACAAGGACATTTCATAGTTGGTTTAACAGACCCATCAGCTAAAATTATCATTGGCAAAAAAGAAGTTAAAGTATCAAAAGAAGGTTATTTTGTTTTTGGAATAGATAGAGATAGAAAATTTGATTTAACTATAACAAAAATAATTGACGGAAAAAAAGATAAAATCACTAAAAAAGTTTTAAAAAGAAAATATAATATTCAAAGAATTGATGGTTTAGAGGAAAGTAAAGTTACTCCTCCAGAATCTGTTTATAAAAGAATTAAAGAAGAGAATAATAAGATTGGTAAAGCAAGAGCAATAAATTCAGATTTACCTTTTTTCAAAAATCAATTTATTATGCCAGTTGAAGGTATCATAAGTGGTGTTTATGGAAGTCAGAGAATTTTAAATGGTAAGCCTAAATGGCCTCATTATGGAATTGATATTGCTGCAAAACAAGGAACTATGATCAAATCATCTGGATCTGGCATTGTTACTATGGCAGAAGATGATCTTTATTATACGGGTGGAACAATAATTATGGATCATGGTCATGGCATCTCAACTATTTACTCACATCTTGAAAATGTAATGGTGTCTGTTGGAGATAAAATAAATCAAGGAGATATAATTGGAACTGTTGGTTCTACTGGAAGATCAACTGGTCCACATCTCGACTTTAGAGTGAATTGGTTTCAAACTAGACTAGATCCTATGTCTGTAATAAACTAAATTATGCAAACATTAATTCTCTTGGCTTTGGTAATTGTTACTGGGTGGATATTGTTTAGACCAATCACAAAAAAAGAACTTGATAGATATAACGACAAAGACTGGCCTGATATGAATTTATAACAGGGCACCTGGCAACAGAACTCCCAGGTTAAATTTCAGATCTAGCTCGAAACCTTTCATACATAAGTCTGGCTTTTATTCCTAAATCCAAAAAAGGTTGTGGTGGTAACCAAGTGGGTCTACTTCTTGCCTCAATAATTTCAATTTCTTTTGTGTGTTCATTGCTAGCCTTAATGGCAATTTGTTCACCAAACAATGTACCTACCCCAATACCTGAACCATTGTAACAACCTGCAACAAATATATTTTCTTGAATTTTTTCAAAGATTTGAGAACTATTTCTGGTTCTTGAGACAATTCCTGACCAAGTTGATTGAATAATATCATCTGGTAATTGTGGAAATCTTTTTTTAATACCAGTCTTTTGCTTAAAAGATCTTTTTTCTAAATTAGATTTAGACATTTGGGATGGATTGTGAACTTCTGCAGTATTTCTTATTAAAATTCTTCTATCTTTGGTCATTCTAATCGTTGCACCCATTGGTCTAACAGGTAAAACACCCCACTCTTTTGGTTCTCCAATTGATGTAAATTCTTCTCTAGTTAAAGGTCTTGTCATACTTGCAGTTAGAGTAATTGGAAAATTATAATTTGCTTTGATACCTAAGGATTTAAGAAATCCGTTAGTTGCAAAGATTATCTTTTTTGATTTTATTGAGCCATTCTTAAAATTACAATTTATTAAACCATCAATCTTTTTCCAGTTTAATAACAATGAATTCTCATAAAGTATTACATTTTCAGGCAATGTATCAATCATTGCTCTTACTAATTTACCCGGATGTAATAAAATTCCGCCTTTAGTGTGAAGGGCAACATTATAGAAGTTGGTGCCTAATCTTTTTGTAAGATCTTTTTTAAATAATAAATTATGCTCAAAACCCAATTTAGACAGGGTGTCTGAAAAATTTTCTAAGATTTTTTTATCTTCAGTGTTTGATGATGCAAAATACTTTCCACATTCGTTCCAATCACAATCAACCTGATGTTCATTAATGAATTTTTTAACTACATCTATGCCTAATTTATAGATATCAGATTTTTTTTTATAATTTTCTAATTCTTTATTAGAAGTGAAACCATCATTAAGTGTAGTATCAACCAAATAACCAGAATTTCTTGAACTTGCACCCTCTCCTGCTAATTGAGCATCAACTAATAAAATTTTTTGATTTGGATAAAGTTGGCCTAATTTTCTTGCAGCCGACAATCCTGTATAACCCGCACCTACTACTAACCAATCACAATTCAAATCAGACGAAAGTATTTGGATATTTGTTCTTGGATTTAAATCATTAACCCAACTGCAGCAATTATCATTGATAACTTCCATAAAGAAAGATTACGATAATTGTTTGTTAATTAAAAGATCTTAAGAAATCAAAGAAGGTTGCTTCTTCATATCTTCTTTTTTAATACCAGCTACTCTTACTGGCTTTTTCATAGCATCTCTTCTAAATGGTTCACCAAGCTCTTGATTTAAAATTACTTCTATAAATGTAGTGATACCTTTTTTTTGATCTTCACAAGATTGTTTAATTGCAGCCGTGGTCTCTTCCATAGTTTTAACAGTAACACCTTTTAAACCACAGGCATCAGCAACTTTTGCATAACTTAGTTCTGGGTCTAACTCTGTTCCAACGAAATTATTATCAAACCAAAGAGTTGTATTTCTTTTTTCTGCACCCCATTGGTAGTTTCTAAAGATCACCATTGTAATTGCCGGCCATTCCTCTCGTGCACAAGAACTCATCTCATTCATACTAATTCCAAAAGCTCCATCCCCTGCAAAACCAATGACTGGTGTATCAGGACAACCTATCTTTGCACCCAAAATCGATGGGAAACCATAACCACAAGGACCAAATAAACCTGGAGCTAAATACTTTCTTGGTTTTTCAAAAGTAGGATAAGCATTTCCAATTGCACAGTTATTTCCAATGTCACTTGAAATAATTACATCTTCAGGCATTCCAGCTTGAATTGCTCTCCACGCTTGTCTAGGTGACATTCTATCTTTATCTCTTTCTCTTGCCTCTTTGTTCCAAACTGTTCCTTCATCATCATCTTCATGATCTAAACTTGATAATTTTTGTAACCATGCAGATTTTGTTTGGTGAATTAAATCTTTTCTTTTTTGTCTATCGGTATCTCCGGCGTTTGGAGACAATTTTTCTAAAATCTGTGTTGCCACTAATTTTGCATCACCGCTAATTCCAACTGTAACTTTTTTTGTTAAACCAATTCTATCAGGATTCATATCTACTTGAATTATACTTGCATTCTTAGGCCAATAATCAATTCCATATCCCGGAAGTGTTGAAAATGGATTTAGTCTTGTTCCTAAAGCTAAAACCACATCTGCTTTTGAAATAAGTTCCATTGCAGCTTTAGATCCATTGTACCCCAATGGCCCAACAGCTAATGGATGACTTCCTGGAAAACTATCATTATGTTGATAACCAGAACAAACTGGTGAATCTAATTTTTCCGCAAGTTTTTTTGTTTCTTCTATTGCTCCACCGATAACAACTCCCGCTCCAGATAAAATTACAGGAAATTTTGCATTTGATAAAAGTTTTGCAGCTTTATCTATTGCTTCAGCTCCACCACCTTGTCTTTCCAATCTAACTATTGGTGGTAATTCTATATCTATAACTTGAGTCCAATAATCTCTCGGTACATTTATTTGTGCAGGTGCGGAACCTCTTATTGCTTTTTCTATAACTCTATTTAAAACCTCAGCCATTCTTGATGGATCTCTTACTTCCTCTTGATAACAAACCATATCTTTAAATAAATTCATTTGTTCTACTTCCTGAAAACCACCTTGCCCCATAGTTTTATTTGCAGCTTGTGGAGTTACTAATAGTAAAGGTGTGTGGTTCCAATATGCAGTTTTAATTGGAGTTACTAATCCAGTTATACCAGGTCCATTTTGTGCAATGACCATAGACATTTTTCCAGTAGATCTTGTGTAACCATCAGCAATTAATCCACCATTTGTCTCGTGAGCAACATCCCAAAAAGTTATTCCTGCATCAGGAAAAATATCAGAGATCGGCATAAATGCTGAGCCAATTATACCAAAAGCATGTTCAATGCCGTGCATTTGTAAAACTTTTACAAAAGCTTCTTCTGTTGTCATTTTTGTCATTAATAGAGCCTTTCTAAACGAGTAAACTTATAATTATTTATAAAACTATTTGTTAATTGACGCGATTAATATATAAGATTTCTCAAAATTCAAACAAACAATTGACACTATATTTATGGCTACTGACATCATAATTCACGATAAAAAGGATAATGTCGGGGTGGTTGTGATTGAAAAAATAACCCCAAAACAGGATTGTAAATGCTGGATTATGGAGGACGACAGCTCAACAGACATTCAATCAATGGATGAAATACCCTTAGGACACAAAATTGCAATGGTCGATTTAAAAGAGGGAGATACAATCTTAAAATATGGTCATGATATTGGAAAAGTAGTAAAATCAATTAAAAAAGGTGAGCATGTTCATGTTCACAATGTAAAAACAAAGAAATGGTAATTAAATGGAAATTCCAAAAAGCTTTTTAGGATATAAAAGAGAAAACGGCAGAGCTGGAACTAGAAATCACGTGATTATTTTACCAGTAGACGATATTTCAAATGCTTGTGCAGAAGCAGTTGCAAATAATATAAAAGGCACAATTGCATTACCACATTCTTATGGGCGACTTCAATTTGGAGCAGATTTAGAATTACATTTTAGAACTATGATTGGAACAGGTAGTAATCCAAATGTTGCTGCCGTTATTGTCATTGGAATTGAGCCTAAATGGACAAAAAGAATTGTAGATGGAATTGCTAAAACAGGAAAACCTGTCGAAGGTTTTCATATCGAACGTACCGGGGATATCGGTACAGTTATGAAAGCCTCAAAAAAAGCGCAAGAATTTTCTCAATGGGCTTCTGAAAAACAAAGAGAAGAGTGTCCAATGAGTGACTTATGGATTTCAGTTAAGTGTGGAGAGTCAGATACTACATCTGGATTAGCATCAAATCCAACCGTTGGAAATTTAATGGAAAAATTAGAACCGATGGGTGTTCATTTATGTTTCGGTGAAACTTCTGAACTTACTGGTGCAGAGCAAGTTTGTGCAACTAGAGGTGCTACTAAAGAAGCATCAGAAAAGTTTATGAAAACTTGGAATGATTATAATGATTTTATTTTGAAAGAGGCAACTGATGATCTTTCAGAAAGTCAACCAACTGCTGGAAATATAGCAGGTGGTTTAACCACGATTGAGGAAAAAGCATTTGGAAATTTTCAAAAGATTGGAAATTTAAAATTTATAGATGTTCTTGAACCTGCTGAGCAACCAGAAAAAGGTCCAGGATTATATTTTATGGATACATCTTCTGCAGCAGCTGAATGTATTACACTCCAAGCGGCAGGTGGATTTAATATTCATCTATTTCCAACTGGACAAGGAAATATTGTCGGAAACCCAATTGAACCAGTTGTTAAGTTAACTGCAAATCCATTAACAGCAAAAAGTATGAGTGAACATGTAGATTGTGATGTATCTAAAATCCTTTCAAGAGAAATGAATTTATCAGAGGCGGGAGATAAGCTCATTGAGACAACACTGAGAGTGGCTAATGGAAGATTAACCTGCGCTGAAGCTTTGGGTCATAAAGAATTTGTAATGACAAAGCTTTACAGAAGTGCCTAAGCCTTATTGCTCTTTAACAAAGTGTCTTCAAAATTTTTATATATAAAGAGAATTTTCCCAGGTGTTACTTTAGCATTAGTCTTTTTTCTATTTTCACAAGGTATAAATAATGTTTTAGCAATTGAAATTTTTGGAACTCCAAAGAGTCCAATATCAACAGTTCTAATTGCAATTCTTCTTGGAATTTTAATGGGAAATGCTTTTACTCCAAGACCCGGTATGATGGTTGGACTAGACTTTACCCAACAATATATTTTAAAACTTGGAATTATTTGTTTAGGGATAAGATTAAGTTTTGAGGAATTTATTAAATTTGGTTCAATTGCTATACCACTAATAATTGTTTGTATAATAGGTGTATTAATCTTAATTAAACTCTTAATTAAAAAAGTCTCTATATCCTCAAAAATGTCATATCTTATAGCAATAGGCACAAGTGTTTGTGGCGCAACAGCAATTGTTGCAACGGCACCAGTAATAAATGCAAAAAAAACTGAAATTGCTTATGCTATTGCGAATATAACTTTATTTGGTGTAATTGCGATGATTGCCTATCCTTATTTTGCGGAGTGGTACTTTAATAATGAGGATCTTAAGGCGGGTCTTTTTCTTGGAACTTCTATTCATGAAACATCACAAGTAGCTGCAGCTGGTCTAATTTATGATCAGCAATTTAATAGTCCTGAAACTCTTAACGTTGCAACAGTGACAAAGTTGATAAGAAATACTTTTTTAGTAATAATGATACCTCTATTCGCTTTTTTATATAACAGAGGCGAAGTAAAAAATAAGAGTTATTCAATTTTTGACATATTCCCATATTTCGTTCTTGGTTTCATAGGAATGATTTTAGTAAGAAACGTTGGGGACCAAATATTTTCAAATGAAAATGAAAATTATTTTATTTGGATGAGTACAATTGAATATTTAAAGATTTTAGCAACAACATTTTTAACAATGGCGATGGCTGCAGTTGGTATTTCTATAAATCTTAGTGAATTGAAATCTATGGGTTATAAACCATTTGTCGTAGGATTTATTGCTGCTGTGACTGTGGGGATTATAAGTCTAATTTATATTGAAACTTTATCTAAATTTTTTATTTAGATTGTTTGGCAGCTTTATTAAAATATTTTTTTCTTAAATCAGAAAGAAACCTTCTTATAAATGCAGCAGCAACTCCAAGTGCAACAGCAAAAAATATAGAGAACAATCCATAAGCTATAGGCATTTCTGCTGAAAATTTTTGAACAAGTATGGAGAGAGGAGTTAAATCTTCTTTGCTTGCTTTTCCTATTCCATTCATTGCATGTTCAGCAAAAAAAGTGTCATAAGCAATAGCGATACCAACTATCAATAGTAAAATTGCTAATAGCGCTTTTAGTCCTGAACTTTCAATAGATTGACCAAGTTTTTGTCCTGTTTGCACTCCAATAATTGAGCCAACAACTAATAAAAATACTAAAACTAAATCGATCGAGCCATAGTTAAATGCATGTAAAAAAGTAACTATTACACTTACAAATATTGTTACAAACAAAGATGTTCCGGGCACCAATCTTGTTGGCATCCCAATTATATAAATCATCGCTGGAACTAGTATAAATGCTCCACCAATTCCCATTATCGCTGCGATAAAACCAACAAATAATCCAATTATGATTGGTGTAAACGCACTTTCATATAACTTTGATTTTGGGAACCGCATTCTTAATGGCAATCCATGTATCCAATAATGAACGTGAAGTTTCTTTTTTGTAGTAATATTTTTTTTGGCTTTATCTATTTCACCTAAGCTTTCAACCAACATTAGAGTTCCAATAATTGCAAGTATGTACATGTAGGCAAGTGATATTACGGTATCTATTTTTCCTATTCCTTTAAAATACGTGAAGGTATAAATACCTAATAAAGTTCCTATCGCACCTCCTATCACAATTATAAAACCCATTTTATAATCTAAAGTATTCTTTAAATAATGTGTTGTTGATCCTGAAACAGATGTCGCTAAAATATTATTTGCCTCGTTAGCAACTGCATAAGCTGGTGGAACTCCTAAAAAAATTAAAAAGGGTGTCATTAAAAATCCACCGCCAACGCCAAATAATCCTGACAAAATACCAACTAATGCACTTAATAAAATTATTTCAAGAGCACTTATATATACTTGGGCTATTGGTAAAAATACTTCCATTTAAAAAATGGAACTTTAAATTTTAATTATTTAAAAGTTAAAAAAGTTCCAACAATTATTACACCCCAGCAAGCTAAAATAGCTGAAAAGATCCCTGTCTTAATAAATGCTGTTTTGTGGTTATAGATTTTTTGGGGGACTTTTTTTATATTTGAAAGGCGCATCTAATTCCTCAATAACACCAGACTAAAAATTGTCAAACTTAATTTAAAAAAAAATGATTTTTTTGGATCAATATATTGTTGCGCCGAAGACTTTAATCTCACCATCCTCAACACCAAGCACTAGCCTTCCAAGGAACTCCCCTGGGATTTCTTTATTAGTTTGCTTAATTAGAACTGTGATATGCTCCCCTCTCCTCAAAGTACCGAATGGTTCATAAGTTTCTTTTAAATTTGTTATAAGTTTGTTATTTGCCCATTGTTTTCCAAGTTCTACCTCATTAGCTCCAAACAGCATCTGGGTAGAAAAATCTCTTGTAAAGCCGCCATAATCTCTCATGTTTGATGATTTGACTAAATTATCCCAAAGAGGCTTTCCTATTTCAAAAATTTCCTCATCAGATTTTGATAACAGATCCATAGAAATTACTCTTTAAATATAAATTATGAAGCTTTCTTTTTCTCTTTTTCGTCAACGATATGATAGACAGGTACTTTCTCTAATGAAAATTTCCCAGTTTTTGGATCTCTTCTTGATACAGTAAGACAATGCCAATTATCATCATCAAGTTTCATGAAATCTCCCCTGTAATAATAACCAGGCCAACGAGTTTCTTCTCTAAATAAAGTATGTTCAGTTACACACTGAGAGGTAAGAGCTCTATGTTTTAACTCCCAGGCTCTCATTAATTGATGATAATCTTCAGCACCAACATTCTCTAAATCTTCTTGAAGCCAATCTAATAACTCCAATCCTCTTTTTAGCAAATTTCCATTAGTCATATAATTTGATGTAATTCCACCTACATACTCATCCATAATCTTCTGAAGTCTTTGTAGACCTTGTATTGGTGAAATGTAACTAGGTGAAACTGTACCACCAGTTATTTCATTTTGAGCTATTGTGTAATTATCTAAAGGTTTATAAATGGCTTTTTTAAAATCATCACATTGTTTATCTGATACTTTAATTCCTTTAGCTTTTTGATCCTCAATATATTTTACTGCAGCTTTTGCAGCCAATCTACCTTCTGTAAATGAGCCAGATGAAAATTTATGAGCACTACCACCAACTGTATCACCAGCTCCGAATAGACCATTTATAGTTAACATTCTATTATAGCCCCAAAAATATTCTGGTGGAGAAAGATCTTCTGGCCCGCTTACCCACGCTCCTGAGCAAGTTGCATGTGAACCCATTACGTATGGTTCTGAAGTAGTTAATTCTGGATTTGTATATTTAGGATCAATGTTTTGTGATGCCCAAACTACAGCTTGACCAACAGTCATACCTAAAAAGTTTTCCCAACCTACTGTTTCTAAATGAGGATCCTGAAAAGCTTCTGTAGTGACCATATGAATTGGTCCGCCCCCTGCAGCAACTTCTTGAATAAATGCATGATTTCTTAAACATGTTGGAGTTGGGTGATGATCTATATATTCTCCAACTAATTCCTTAGTTTGATCATACCATTTCTTCTCATAGTTTTCTCCATTAGCGTTTTGCGTATAAGTTTTTAAATGTAAAAAATAAGCTCCAACTGGACCATATCCATCTTTAAATCTACATAAAACAATTCTATTTTCCATCTGAGTCATCTTTGCACCTGCGGCTATAGGTAGTGCATAAGCTGAACCATTGCTCCATGGAGCGTACCAAGTCCTACCCATACCCTCTCCAACTGCTCTTGGTTTAAAAATATGTGAAGCTCCACCAGCTGCTACAATAACTGTCTTTGATCTAAACACATGGAAATCTCCTGTTCTCATATTAAAACCGACGGCTCCACCAATTCTATTCTCTTGGGACTCATCCATTAATAAATGGGTAACCATAATTCTATTATAAATTTTATCTGCTGATTTTTTTGCAGCCTCTGCTACGATAGGTTTATAACTTTCCCCATGTATCATGATTTGCCACTTACCTTCTCTTAAGTATCTTCCGGTCTTCTCATTTTTCATCATTGGCAAACCCCACTCATCAAACATATGAACTGTTGAGTCAACATGACGAGCCATATCGTAACCTAAATCTTCTCTAACCATTCCCATTAAATCATTACGAGCATATCTTACGTGATCTTCAGGTTGATTTTCATCCCATTGCATTCCCATATAGCAATTTATTGCATAAAGACCTTGGGCTACTGCTCCACTTCTATCGATGTTTGCTTTTTCAACGCATATAATTTTTAGGTCTCTACCCCAATGTCTGGCTTCAAATGTGGCACCTGTTCCAGCCATACCACCACCAACAACTAATACATCACATTCCTCGTAATGAGTTTTGTGCTTTGCCATTAATAATAAACTCCCTTTTTAAAAGACTCTTTAGGGACTGATGGTAATTCTTTATTTGTATTCAAACCTTCTGGCTCACTATATAACCTTTGTGAATTTATCTCTCCTTGATTAGGTGTATCTCCTTCAGCGAGTTTAGGAATAAATTTTCCCCAAGGTTTTGTTGTTATAGGTGAGACAAAGTTTTTTTCAGTACCATTTCTAAATTTTATTTTCCATGAGATTGTGCCTTTTTCTTCTTCTCTTCTTACTCTCACGCTATGTCCCATTGGAGCAAAATCAGCGTAACCTCTTACATCGATTGCATGATTAGGACATGCTTTAACACATGAATAGCACTCCCAACAAAAATTTGGTTCGATATTTTTTGCTCTTCTAATATTTTCATCGATGTGCATGATATCTGAAGGGCATATATCAACACAATGACCACAGCCATCGCATCTTGTCATGTATACAAAAGTTGACATATTTTTATTTTTCTCCTCTTTCTATTAGCATATTAATAATGTTTTGGCTCTTCTCTTTTTATACCCAGGCCAAATTGTTCAGGTGCATCTGCTGGTGGTGGTAAATTATCTCTTGATCCATCAGCTTCAGCTAAATTTTTTTGAATAGCTGCACCAGGTTTGTAAAACATATGAGCGAATTTAGACCAATAAACTCCACCAAACAAAATTAAATTAGATGCAACAAATAAAATAAAAAATAAATAAGAAAAACCCATTTGGCCGTTAAATTGAGTAAATGACCAAGCTAAACCAAATGTTGAACATGCAAGTAAGGCTAGGACAAATAAATCTGCTTTAATAATTCTATACCAAGGATGTGCCTCTGCAGAAACATCAACTCTTAAAAAAAACCAAAACCAATATCCACCCAAACAAGTTAAAATTGCTCCAACGTGCCAAAGCATTGACCATGTTTGTGAGTTTGATTTTTCAGCGCCTGTATAGCAGAAAACTAATACTACTGAAGATACCCAGAATAAAATTGTTCCATACATTCCAAGAACATGTGCAAGTCTCCTTTTACCAAGTCCAAGTTCCGAGGTTGTTCCAATATCTACTATTGTGGTCTTTGCAATTACTGAAACTTTTTCTCCAACACCTAATTTTTTTGTTGCTGAAAGTTTTGCTTTCTTCGCATTATTAAAAAAGTATGTAAGGTTTTTATGATGGATCATTTGGACAATTGTTCCAACTGCAATTAATAAGATCATCGCAACAATAAAAGACTGCATTGCAAGTGGTGGAATTGTTTCTGATAAAATTGAAAAAGGATTATTACTTAACATTTCCGCCTTTTGTTAAATTTTGATTTAACTCTATATATGTTGAATTTAAAGTTCAACCTCAAACTGCGGTCAATTTGTCTTTTATAACAAGCTAATTATTTCTTTTATAATGTTGTTTGTTTGGAATGACTGATCTCACTCCACCTTGAGGATTGTCAACATCTCCATCTCTTCGAGGAATCAAGTGAAAATGACAATGTAAAATTGATTGACCCGAAACTTTTCCAATATTTGTTCCTAAATTAAATCCTTTAACTGATGAATCTTTATTTATAATCTCTATTTTTATGATTTTTATTAAGTCATTACATGCAACTAATTCATTATCAGATAAATCAAAATAATCTTTAATGTGTCTTTTGGGTATAATTAGGCAATGATGTTTTGAAACAGGGTAAGAATCATAACTTGCATAAGCTAGGTCGTTTTCATGAGCGCATCCGCTTTTTTTGATATCACAAAATAGACAGGGATTATTTGGATCTTTCATGCACTAAAATTTATAGGGGTTACATTTATCTACAACAGCGTCATAGTGTTTTGAAAGATCCTTATATTTATTTAAATTTCTTCTCCTCCAACTAATTTCATTTATTGTTCTAACTGATGTAACTCCTTTTCCAGAGCCTAATAATAATATTTCATCATAATCATGGATCTCTTTTAAAAGGATATCTTTTTTTGTTATTCTTTTTATTTTTGTTTTAAAAAATCTAAAAGTATTTCCCTCATAATAATCCTTTTTGGGTGTAAAAAACTTTTGATCTTTAACAAATAATAAATTTGAGGTTCCAGTTTCTAATAATTTCTTATTGGATACCAATGCAATATCTGATCGAGAGTTATCCATTTTATTCAGATAAGATAAGATTTTTTTATATTTTAGATTTTTAAATTTTGGTTTTTCTCTTTTTAATTTTATTAACTTTAAATTAAAATTTAATTTTGGTTTGACTCTTTTTCTTAAAGATATTGATATGATTTTCTTATTTATAGCAATTCTCAGTAGATGATTATATTTTCTTTTTTTGGATAAATTTTTATCAATTATTTTTAGAATATCTGTCTTTAAAGATTTCTTTTTTATTTGATATCTTTTTAAAGATAAAATTAAATTTTTTAAATGATTATCAAGAAATAAAATTTTAGCTGGTTTACCAAAAATCCACATCGTTGTAAAAATTCCATGATCTCCCCAAAGATCTTCAAATTCGATTTGTTTTAAATCTTTAAGCTGATAAGATTTTTTTAATAAGTAAGTTGCCATTGATTGTTAAAAAAGATTCAGGGTGAAATTGAAATCCATAAATTTTTTCTTTATTATTTTCAAAAGCCATTGCTACTTTTGAATTTAAACATCTCATAGTTATCTCAAAATTATTAGATTTGAAAGGTTCTTTTAATTTTAAGGAATGATACCTTCCTACTTTAAATATCTTTCCTTTTTGAAACAAAGATTTGTTATTAACTACTTGAATATTTGATTGATAACCATGGTATATCTTTTTTTGCTCAATAATTTTTGCACCTTCACAAAAAAGAATGTGTTGAAATCCTAAGCAAATTCCAATCATTTTTTTTTTTCCTTTAAATTTTTTATAAATTTTAGTGGTAATTGGATAATTTTTTGGACTACCTGGTCCTGGTGAAAAAACTATTGTTGATGCCTGTTTAATTTTTTTTTCACTTACTTTATTATAATTATCGCACTCAACTTTATCGAATAAAGCAAGCTGATGAACAACATTATGAGTAAATGAGTCATTATGATCAATTACGTAAATCATTAAAATAATTCAATTAATGCTTTGGCTTTAATAAAGTTTTCGTTAAATTCATGATTGGCATTGCTATCTACAACTACACCAGAAGCAACTGAAATTTCAGAAATATTTTTATAATTTAATATTGATCTTATAATTATATTAAATCTCATATCACCATTAAATTTTATATAACCAAAGCTTCCAGTGTAAATATTTCTATTTTCCTTTTCCTGATTATTTAAAAGATTTAGTGTGCTTATCTTTGGACATCCAATTACAGAACCACCTGGCATCATTGCTTTAATTATATCTAAATTTTTTATATTCTTTTTAAGTTTTCCACTAATTAGGCTTACGTAATGAAAAAGATCTTTATATTCCTCAACAATTTTTTGTTTAGACAGCTTTACGGAACCAACCTTACAAATTCTGGATAAATCATTTCTTTCCATATCTACTATCATATTGTGTTCTTTAGTTTCCTTTATGTTTTTTCTAAAATAATTTAATGCTTTTAATTTATTTAAATGCTTAGTTTTTTTGACAGTCCCAGCTATAGGTTTTGTAGATATATTGCTTCCTTTTTTTGTAATCAAATTTTCAGGAGAACAGCTTATTATTGAATAATTATTATCTTTAATCATAAAAGCTTCTGGTGCTAAATTTGTACTTGATAATCTTGAAAAAAAATCTAATGGATCAATTTTTGATTGAGTTTTATACTTTGTGCAGATTTTAATTTGATATGTTTCACCACTCTTTATTTTTTTCTTAAATCTATTAAATATTTTTCTATAAGTTTTTCTACTGATATTGATTTTGAAGTTCCCTGACTCATAGCTTTTTTTGTTATATCTAAGGCTATTATTAAGTTTTATCTTTTTTTCTGGTTTATAAAAGATACCTTTTGGAAAATTAAAATTTTTTTGTTTTGGGACTTTGACATCAATCAAATTATTTAATAACTCATATCCAAAGAAACCTATAAAAAGATCAGTATTTTTAGATTTATATCTATTTTTTTTATTTAAAAAACTTTTTATATTTTTATTACTTAAAACAATCTTTTGTGAAAAATTAGTATAAAGATCAAATCCTTTTTGAGATTTGTAAATAATATAAGGTTTTCCTGATTGATGTATTTCCGCTAATTGATTTAATCTATTCAATTTACTCTGTTTTAAGTCTAAAAACTGGTTCTTCTCTTATAGGCAAATGAATTATTGCAGCAAAAATGGATAATGCAATTGCTAAATACCACGCATAGTCATATGAACCATAGGTGTCATGAAATAAACCTCCTAAATAAGCTCCAAAAAATGATCCTATTTGATGACTTAAAAATACTATTCCATATAACAAACCCAAATATTTTGTTCCAAATAGATGAGCAACAATCCCGCTAGTAGCAGGAACGGTAGATAACCATAAAAATCCAAAGCTTGCCCCAAAAATAAACGCAGAAATATTACTTGCTGGCATGAATATAAAAAAGACAATCGAAACACCTCTTAAAAAATAAATTGCACTTAAAATAATCTTTTTACTCATTTTTGCAGATAGATAACCACTAAGTAAAGAACCGAATATATTGAATAAACCTATCAATGATAAAATTGCTGCTGCAGTCCAATCTTCAAGCCCTCTATCAATTACATATTTTGGTACATGTGTCCCAACAAGAGTTATATGAAACCCACAAACAAAAAAACCAGAGACAAGTAGAACATAACTTTTTGTATTAAACGCCTCTTTAAGCGCCTCTGAAAATGATTGTTCAGAATTTTGTTCTATTCTCTCCGAGTCAGATGGAGATCTTACGAAATATGCTGCTATTAGACCGGCTATTAATAATAAACCAAAAACATATAGAGTATAATTCCAGCCGAATTCATTTAAAGAGTAACTTGTAAAAATTGGTGATAAAAAATAACCAAAAGATCCTAATGCAGTAACAAAACTCATTGCAATAGTTCTTGTAGATAATGGAAAGTGTTTTCCAACAATTGACATTGGGATACTTATTGCTGTCCCTCCAAGACCTATCCCTATAAGAAGACCCATATGAATTTGAAAAAAAATTCCTGTATTAGGACCTGTGTAAAGAAAGAAAATTCCTGCAACATAAAAAATAAATGCAGAGATTATTGCAACATGACCACCATACTTATCAGCTATTGCTCCAAAGATTGGTCCAGTTAATCCCCACATTAACATTTGCAACCCAATAGCAAAACCAAAGGCAGTATTACTTATTTTCAGACTTTCATTGAAATCCATGAAAAACAAACCAAAAGTTTGTCTAACACCAAGTGATATCAAAACAACTAAACATGCAGCAAATAAAGTAACTATTGCAGTTCTAGAGTGAAAAAATTTTTCTGAGGTCATCTTAAATGTCTTAATGCTTGTTTTAAATCAGCAATAAGATCATTTGGATCTTCTAACCCTATATGTAATCTTACTAAGTGCTCATCTTTTGCTAAGTTTAAAAACTTTCTCTTTCCTATTTCTAAACTTCCTTGATGAAGTGCCAAACTTTCAAAACCACCCCAACTATATCCATAACCAAAAAGTTTTAATGAATTTACAAATTTAAGAACCGAGTTTTTATTACGGGATTTTATTTTTAGACCCATCAAGCCTGATGCACCTGAATAATATTTTTTCCACATTCTATAATTTTGTGAATTCTTCTTGTAAGGATAAAGCAGTTTTACTTTTTTATTTTTTGATAAAAAAGCTGAAATTTTTTTTGCATTTTCTTGATGTTTATCAAGTCTAACATCTAGAGTTCTTAAACCTCTTGTAATTAAATAAGCATCATCTGGACCTAATCTCAATCCTGAAATTCTTTCAGCTAATTGAACTTTTTTAAACGCACGTTTATTTACAGCTAAACTTCCACCCATGACGTCAGAATGACCAGAGTAATATTTTGTTGCTGAGACTATTGACATATCAAAACCTAGTTTAATTGGTTTAAAAAAATAAGGTGTCGCCCATGTATTATCTATTGCTGTAAAAATTTTTCTACTTTTCGCAATTGAAATTATCTTTTTTAAATCCTGAAAATCAAAAGTATTACTCCCTGGATTTTCAACAAATATCATTTTAGTATTTTTGGTGATGTTATTCTTAAGGGATTTAAGATCATGAGGATTATAAAAAATTGTCTTAATATTAAAATCTTTTAAATAATCCTCTGTTAATCTTCTTGTTGGTTTATAAGTAGGATCTGAAACGATAATTTCATCTCCAGGTCTTAAAATACTAAACAGGGCCAAAAAGATAGAACCAAAACCTGTTGGAGTTAAAAAAACATGATAAGATTCCTCCAACTTTGTTAAAATTTTGGAAAGAATATGAGTTGTGGATGTTCCTTGCCTACCATAATCAAAATGACCACCTGTCGGATTTTTCCTTGCTTTATTTTGAGTTTTTCTAATATCTCTCATTGACTTGAAAATGATAGTTGATGCTCTTACCACTGGTGGGTTTACAGACTGATTGTGAAAATCTTTAGCCGTATGCTTTAAAAATGTTTTAAAAGATTTTGACATAAAAAATTTGATAAGCTTTTAAGACAATGCTATATCCCACTATGAAATTCAATAAATTAATGAATAGGATTAAATGAGTTACCCAAAAAAACATAGAGGCCGAAGAAAAATGGGCTCTAAAAAAAGAAGAGCTCGAAAAAAGAATAAGAAAAAGTAGACTATTCTTTAATCCAGCCACCACCTAATACTTTAAAACCTTCTTTATCTGTCTTGTAAAATACACAAGCTTGTCCTGGAGATATTCCATCTTCTGAGTTAAGTAAATTAACTTCGGCATCATTTTGGCCAATTAAATTTACTTTTGCATTTAATAATTTACCTGTTGATCTTACTTTTACAAAAATATCTTTTTCAAATTCAGTCTTATCACTTAATAGATTGACATTTTGCAATGATATAAATTTTTTACCTAAATTTTCTTTAGAACCGACTATTATTTCATTTTTTTCTGCATTTATCTTTAAAACATATAAAGGGTTTTTATCTGAAACTCTTATCCCTTTTCTTTGACCAATTGTAAAATTTATTATTCCATCATGTACACCAATAACCTTACCATTAAGATCTTTGATATTGCCTTTCTTAAAAGAGTCGGGTTTAAATTTTTGAATTACTGAAGCATAATCACCACTAGGCACAAAACAGATATCTTGACTATCTGGTTTATCTGCAACATTTAATTCAAGTTTTTTTGCAATATCTCTTGTTTCTTCCTTTAATAATCCTCCAAGAGGAAATCTTAGATAATCTAATTGTTCTCTAGTTGTGTTGAATAAAAAATAACTTTGGTCTCTATTTTCATCAATAGCTCTATACATGTTAGTAGTATTATTATTAGTAATGCTTTTTACATAATGACCAGTGATTAGCGCATCTGCATTAAGATCTTTGGATACTTCAAACAAGTCTTTAAATTTTACAGTTTGATTACATTGGACACATGGAATTGGTGTTTCACCTTTTAAATAACTATTTACAAAGTTATCTATTACACCTTGTTTAAACTTATTTTGATAATACAGAATTTTGTGATCGATATTTAATTTATTTGCAACTCTTTTAGCATCCATAATATCCTGACCTGAACAGCATTGTTTTGCATTTTTTGCTTCTTTACCGTCATCGTAAAGTTTAAGAGTAATACCAACAACATTATACCCTTCCTTTTTCATCATACCTGCCACTGTGGATGAGTCTACTCCACCTGACATTGCTACAACCACTTTAGTATCGGAAGGTTTTTTGTTGATACCAATTGAGTTTAATTCGCTATTCATTTGGTGGTATTTATACTCATTTCTACTATAAATAAAATGAAATGATTTTAGATTTTGAGCCAGGCGACAAAGTGTTAAATCCCAATAAAAAAGACTGGGGAATTGGGCAAGTGCAGTCAATAATCAAAGACAGAGTGACAGTAAATTTTGAAAATGTAGGAAAAAAAGTAATAAATGCAAAAAATATAGAATTAATAAAACTGAATGAATAACATGGATAAAAAAGAGATAGTTGAAAGTTTAATCGATACTTTTTTATATGCTGGAAAAGTTTGTCTCGAATTAAGAGACAAAGGCTTAATTAAAAAAATTAAGTCTGATAACACACCAGTAAGCAATGGTGATTTAGAAGTTAATAAGATTGTTACAGAAAAAATTAAAGAAATTACTCCACATTTACCAATTGTTTCAGAAGAAACTGCTGATAATAAATCCATTAATGATTTAAAAGATTTTTGGTTAGTCGACCCAATAGACGGTACCTATGATTATATTAATAATTTAGAGGAGTTCACAATAAATGCAGGTTTGATAATTAACAAAAAACCAGCTGCAGGATTAATCTACGCACCCTCAAAAAAAAGAATGTTTTATTCCTATGGGGAAAATAATGCATATGAAATAGTAAATGATAAAAAAATTCAGTTAGATTGTTCTAAAAATTTAAAAAAAGATGAAATCAAATTTGTATCTTATTCAAACAAAATTAAACCAGAGATAGAACAAATACATAAAAAATTAAATGTTAAAAAATTTGTTAGAATGAAAAGTTCTCTCAAATTTTGTGTAATTGCTACTGGAGAATTTGATGGTTATGTTGCAGAACCTCGAGCCTGTGAATGGGATATAGCAGCTGGTCATGCAATTTTTAAACATGCGGGTGGAATTATTACAGATTTTGAGGGTAATGAAATTACATATGGAAAAAAAAATTTTAAAAACCAAAGTTTAATTTTGAAAAGTAAAAACATTTAATATGGATGAACAATTAAGAACTATATTGATAATTATTGTATCAGTATCTATTTTTGGTTTATTAGTATTTGTTTACGTAAAAAATACTATAAGAAATAAAATCAATAAATTGGTTGAAGATGAAAAGAAAAAAAAATTAAAGTAACTTAATTATCTTAAGATAATCATCTTTTTGTAATTCCATTACTTTTTTTGAAGTTTCAAAATCGAAACCATTTCTTGCTAATAAAGAAATATCTTTTTTAAAGAATAAAGGTCTATTATCCTCAGTTCTTGCTGGCCCAATTCTTTTTTTTTTGCAAATTTTTATAGCTGAAAAAAAATCTTGATCAGAATTATCTTCATTAATCTTATTCACTGTATCTTTAATAAATTGATCATTCACACCTTTGCCAATAAGGTAATTTCTGATTTTATTAATCGAATTTCCTCTGCGGATCATACTTTTTGCTTTACTCTCAGAATAAAATTTATCATTAATAAATTTGCTCTTTTCTAAATCAGATAAAACAATATCTATTAAATTGGTCACATCTTGTTTTTTTACATTTGGAACTGATAATTTAAGATATTTTTTTAACAAATATGTTCTCAATTGTTGTTTTGATGGGGCATATTTATCTACATATGCCAAAGCAAAATTCCTCATCTCATCTACAGTTACTTGCAAAGTTTTTCTCTTATTTCTTATAGGAATCATTAAAAGATTTAATATAATATTATTTAAAATGATCGAACAAATTTTTGCTTACTTTACAATTGAAATTCTCTACTTTTGGGTGAATTTAGGTGTTTTACCATTTTGGTTAACATTAATATTTTTTCCTCAGTCAAATTTTACTAAATATTTTGTTACTTCTATTTTTCCAATAATTTTACTAGGAGGTTCTTATATATTTGTACTTTATAAAGCTTACTTAAATGCTTATGATTTTGATAGTAATTTTGAATTATATTTGAGCATAAGTAATTTATCAAATCTATTTACAAGTAACACTTTCCTAATGTTGTTTTGGATACATTTTGTATCAATCAATTTATTTGTTGGTGGATGGATTGTAAGAGACTCTCAAAAGTTATTAATAGGAAAAATTCTTGTCGCGATACCATTAATCATAACGTATTTAATTGGTCCTTTGGGTATTTTTATTTATTGGCTAATTAGAATATTTTACGCAAAAAGTATTAATCTATATGACTAAAACAATCGATTTTTACTTCGATTTTATTAGCCCATATTCTTACATTGCTTATAAAAAAATTACATCAATGCAGGATAAAAATGAAATTAATTTTAACTATAAACCTATTTTGCTTGGTGGTTTACATAAATTAGGTAACATAACTGCGCCTGCTTTTAATGAACGTAAAATGAAAAATATGAAAAATGATTGTGAAATTATAGCTAACAAAAATAATATATCATTCAAATGGAATGAAAAATTTCCAATTAATACTCTATATTTAATGAGAGGATTTATTTCAATTGATGCAAATAAAAAAAGTGAATATTTTGATATTTGTTTTGATGCCTATTGGAAAAATAACGTTGATATATCAGTTGAAGCTAATTTTACCAAAATTTTGGATAGTTGTAAAATTGATAAAAAAAAGTTTTTTGAGGATATAAGTGACCAGAAGGTAAAAGATGAATTAAAAAATTTAACTGATAAAGCTTTTCAACTAGACGTGTTTGGTGCTCCAACTTTTATAGTCAACAACAAACTTTTTTGGGGACAAGATAGACTTGAATATGCTTTAGAAGAGTGCATTTCTTAAACAATCTTAAATTTACTATTTTTTATAGCCCCGAAACCACCATCAATATGTGAAACTTTTTTAAAACCCATATCTTTTAATGTTTTTGCAGCTAATGCTGATCTCATACCGCCAGCACAAAAAAGAACCATTTCCTTATTCATATCCAGTTTGCCATCTTTGAAATATGGACTATCAGGATCTAGCCAAAACTCCAACATTCCTCGGGGGATATGATTTGAACTTTCAACTCGCCCATCTCTTTCTAGTTCTCTTATATCTCTTATATCAATTAAATTACATTTATCCTCATTCATCATTGATAACGCTTCGTCTGGTGAAATTGTTTTAATTTCACCTAAAGCTTCTGTAACAAGTGTTTTTGATGATTTTATATTCATAAAACTAAATTTATTATATAGTTTTTTTAAAATCACATAAATAAAAAATGAAAAAAATTTGTATTGTTTATACTCATCATAAATTAGGTGATTTAATTTGGCAATTACCCTACATTAAAGCTATTAGTCAACATCATCAGACAAATATAGATTTAATTGTTAGAGAAAAAACCCAAGCTCAAAATATACTAAAAGACCTTAAGCATATAAATCAAATTTTTTATAATGATTTCAGAAAAGGTTTATTTTATTGGATTGATGTATTTAAATTAACAAAAATATTTAAATCAGAAAAATACGATTTTGTTTATATATTAGACAAAGTTAATAAACCTGCAATTGCTGCTAAATTTGCAAAGATTCAAAATATAATTGGACCAGGATTTAAAAACCAAAAGAAATGGCTAACAGTAAAAAATTTTCTTGATGAAGAAGATTTAAAACTAAATTATTCAGAAAGATCCCAAAAATTACTCAAAATTAATTCAATAGATATTGAAGACAAGTATCCAAATTTAGAAATTGATATTGAGAGACTCAAAAAAAACAACCCAGACCTTATTTTTGATGGAAGGAAAATTGCTTTTGGAGTTGACTCTTTTGAGGATTACAAGATGTGGTATGAAGAAGATTTTATCGAACTTGCAGATCTCTTATCTAATAAAAAATTATTTGATTACATATATCTTGTTTGTAGCCCTGAAAAATCTCATATTGCAAAAAAAATAATTTCTGAGTCGAATAAAAATTATTTTATTGATTGCTCAAATAAAGATTTACAAGGAATTATATTGGCAATAAAGAATTCAATTTTTTTTCTTGGAAATAACTCAGGTCCTTTGAACTTATCTGCTGCTTTAGGTGTTAAAACCTTTGGTCTAATAGCTAATGACCCTGTAAGTGAGTTAAAATATAGTAAAATTAAACCAATAACACCTCCTGGTTATATTGATAATATTTGGACAAGAAAGAGAGAGGGAATGAAAAAACTTCGACCGAATGATGTTTTTGAACAAATAAAAAAAAATTTATAAAAAAAGGCCCCTGATTAACTCAAGGGCCTTTTAATTAACTTTGAGGAAGTAAATTAATCTCTTATTGCGTATGCGATAACACCTGTCTCAGTCACGTCAGTACCTTTGGTTTCACCTTCTCTACTTAACCTTAAACCAATTGTTGCTTTCATAATTTTAAAGATAATGAATGCCACTATAAAAACAAATATATTAATTGAAAGTACTCCAATTAACTGTGTACTAAAGTTTGCACCAGAATTTGTTGCGGGAACTATTAAAGTGCCCCAAATACCTGCAAATAAGTGTGCTGGAATTGCACCAACTACATCATCGATTTGTAATGAAAATAATAATTTTGTTCCATAAACTACTATTAAACCACCTATAGCACCAATTAAAATTGCTGCAAAAGGAGTGGGTAATAACGGCTCGGCTGTAATTGCAACTAAACCTCCTATACATCCATTTAACATTTGTATTACATCTGTTTTTCCAAAATGTAATCTTGTTATCACAGCTGCGCCAAGTACTCCTCCTGCACCAGCAAGAAAAGTATTGATGAAAATTTTTGATACAGCTATTGCATCTGCAGCAGTTCCCATTGCTAGTTGAGACCCTCCGTTAAAACCAAACCAACCTAGCCATAAAATGAATACACCAATTGTAACTAATGGAATTGAAGATGCTGCAAAAGGTTTCAAAGGAGCTGGTGAACCAGATTTAGTAAATCTTCCTAATCTTGGACCAATAATTATAGCACCAGCTAAAGCAGCAGCTCCACCAGTTGAGTGAACTAAAGTAGAACCAGCAAAATCAGAAAATCCTAACTCTGCTAACCAGCCTCCACCCCACTGCCAACCCATTACGATTGGATAAATAATACCCGATAAAATTGCAGCAAATGTAAAGAATGGCCATAATTTAATTCTTTCAGCCATTGTTCCTGATACGATAGAAACAGTAGTTGCACAAAATACCATTTGGAAATACCAATCTGAACCATCGGAATAACCTGTATCTAATTTACTTCCATCAGCCCATGGAATAAATTTTCCAATGTATCCACCTGGATCAATACCATAGGCTAAGTTATAACCTACAAGCCAGAACATTATACCTGCAATTGAGAATAAACCTATATTTTTTGCACAAATAACGGATACACTTTTAGATGTAACCATTCCAGACTCTAGCATAGCAAAACCAGCTGCCATAAACATTACTAGAAATCCACAAATTAAAAATAATAAGGTATTAAAAATAAAACCTACTTCAGCAGAAACTGTTGTATCTGCCACGCCTGCACTACTCATGTTCAATAAAAAAATTAAACTAATAAGTGGCGCGCTTATCTTTTTTATTAATGTAGTCATAAGACCTCCCAGTTATAAGAAGTGCTTATATTTAAATAATTCTTAAAAACTAACGCTGATTAAGAAAATTGGGTATGCAGATTTTGCATATAGAAACAGCCTTAACGTCTTTGTCGTTAAGGCTGTGAAATTAACTATTTATTGAATACTTCTTTTAAAGCTTTAGCTGGTAGGAATTTAACCTTTTGAGATGCCGCAATTTGAATTTGCTCACCAGTTCTAGGGTTTCTTCCAACTCTTGCTTTTCTCTTAGCCACTTTATATGTACCAAATCCTGCAATCTTTACTGAATCATCAGCCTTTAGTGCATCTAAAATAGTGTTGGTAATCGTGTCAAAAGTTCTCTCAGCATCAGCTTTACTAAGGTTTAAAGCGCCTGATAATTTGACTACTAATTGTTTTTTGTTCATTTTAGCTCCGGTTTTATTAGGTTATTTACTATCTTTATCAAAAGTATTGATAAATCAAGCCTTTTTTTAGTATCTCACATAAAGTTATACACAATATCTAGTATGATGAAAAAACCTTTATTTTTAAGGGTTTTTTAAAGTTCCAAATTTTATTAGTTAAATAAGCCGAGATCTCTTAGATCATTAAATGTTGTAAATATCATCAAAGTTAAGAGTAAAAACATTCCGATTCGAAAAAAACCTTCTTGAGTTTTTTGTGATAAAGGACGACCTAAAACTTTTTCAAAGGCATAAAACATTAAATGACCTCCATCCAACATTGGTATAGGAAATAAGTTAATTAACCCTAAACTAATAGAAATATAAGCCATCATACTGACAAATGCTAATAATCCGAACTCTGCTACTTGACCTGAAATCTTAGCAATTCTAATTGGTCCACCAAGTTGTGAGGTATCAGCCTTTCCAAAAATCATCGCACCGATATATTTTAGTGAGGATATACTCACGAAATATACTTCATTTGCAGCGTGATATATAGCTTGAGCGGGTCCTAATTTAACATGATTTATCTCATTGTTGTACGCACTTAATTTAATTCCAACTATTCTTTTGTTAATTTTATTTCCAAGATTATCTTCACTTAAAACCATTTTAGGTTTAACTTTTAATAATACTTCATCATATGAACGTTTAACCTTAAAATCTATAAAATCATCAGTCGATAATGTTATAAATTTAGAAACATCCATTATACTTTTAACTTCGTTTCCATCTATCTCTAAAATAATATCATTTTGTTTCAAACCACCAATCATAGCAGGACTATCTTTTTGAACCTCATTGATCATTGCTGGAGTAAAATCTTTTCCTGCAAAAGTATAGATGGAAAAGAAAATTAATAATGCGAGCAAGAAGTTCGCTAATGGTCCACCAAAAACAATTAAAGCTCTTTGATAAAGTGGTTTTAGAACAAATAATTTTTTCCTGTCTTCTTCATTATATTTTTCTATTAATTTTTCTTGGTCAGCTTGTGAAAAAACATTTCTATCTCCAAAAAATTTTACATATCCGCCAAGAGGTATCCAACAAATTTTCCATCTGGTTCCAGATTTATCATTCCAACCAAATATTTCTTTTCCAAATCCAATTGAAAAATCAGTTACTGCAACACCATATTTTTTTGCAAAATAATAATGACCGTATTCATGGATGAATACCACAATCATTATAAGTATCAAAAATGGCAATATATAATCTATCATTTTAGATTGATTGTTTTTTAATTAATTCTTTAATTTGATTTATCATCATATCTGGTGATTTCATTGTGGGGTATATCTCTTTAGCTTTTTCATAACTCTTAATAGCCTTATTATAATTTTTTAATTGTATATTAACAAGACCCTGCCCCGCTAGAGCGCCAAAATGCCTTTCTTCTAATTCTAAAACTTTATCAATATCTCTTTGTGATTTCACAAAGTTACCAGATAAGTAAAATACAGTTGCACGCTTATTCCAAGCTTCTGCCCATGACGGATCTAAAGCAATCGCTTTAGAAAATATATCAATTGCTTGATTATATTTTGATTGATTAACTAAAATTGAACCTTCATTTAATAATATTGTCAAATTTTCATCATTAGGATGTGTACTCCATATTTGCCAAATTTCTTGTTCAATTTTAGAGGCAATTGAATAGTTCGTTGTTTTTAAATTTTTAAACAATTTATTAAGTTCCTTTACTCTGTCATCTGCAAATAAATTGTTTAAATTAAAAAAAAAAATTAGAAAAATAATTAAAAATTTTTTCATTAACTTAAAAATATAACAATATTAAGACTGCTGACAAAAATAACAAAGCTGCCGAAACTATTATTAGATTAATCTTTATTTTGAATTTTTGGTAAATTTTCTCATTAATTTTTTCCCAAAAAAGTACTATTAAAAAGAAAATTATTGCTGGGATTAAAAATTTTAACATTTTTTCTTATCTCGAATTATTATCATTAACATAAACTGATACGCCCCTTGTGTTTATATCAACATCGAACTTTTTGTGTAAAGGTGGAAAGGCTCTTTGAGAACAATCTAATCTGTCACACGTTCTGCATGACACACCTATTGGAATTTCAGTTTTTTTATCAGAAATATCTAAATTTTCTGTGTAGACAAATTCTTTTGCATATTTTGCTTCACAGCCTAAACCAATAGATAGAATACTTTTAGATTGACCATATCTTCCAACACCTTTTTCAACAGTTTTTGCAATACATACATACTTCTCCCCATTGGTCATTTTGCTTACTGCAGCTTGAATTACTCCTGGTCTTGTAAATGCAGAATAGACATTCCACCTAGGACACGCCCCACCATATCTTGGGATTTCTATTCCAGATAACGAAAATCTTTTTGAAATATTTCCAGCCATGTCCACTCTTAAAAAATGAAAAGGAATACCGGGTAATTCCGGATCTTGTAAACAAGTTACTCTATGAGCTACTTGTTCGAAGGAAGTTGCAAATGTATTTTGTAATAATTGAAGATCATATTTCAATCTTTTACATTCATTATGAAAAAGTTTATATGGCATAAGTATAGCTGCTCCACAATAATTTAATAATGCAACTTGAGTTAATCTTTTAGACTCCTCTGATGGAAATTTAAATTTTGATAAATAATGTTCAATAATATCATTAGCTCCTTCTTGAGCAATTTGAGCTGCAGCATGTAATTTTTTTGTCTCTAATGAGTTGTAATCACTTAGTAATAATTCTTTATTTTTCTTATTAAAAACTTTTGAAAACGGCTTTTTTTCTTCAGGTATTAAGTCTCTTACTTTTATTGAATATTCTTTTTTTAAAAAATCACACAAAGCTACGTATCTAGTTCGATTATTTTTTTGAACTTTCTTAAAAATTTCATTGGCAAAATTTTCAAGTTCAGGAAAATAATTTTTATTTTCCTGTAAAAAATCAGATATAACTTCACCAGGAAAAGAAGTTTTTCTACTATCAATTATTTTCCCAGATAAATTTTCTACTTTATTTATAATTTCATGATCTTTTTGTTTAAAATTGTCACCAAGTTTTATTAAAGCCTTTGCGATTTTAGGATTTGTATTTACTAAATCTTTAACCTCAGGTCCTAAAATATCTAAGTCATCAAATAGTTGATCATCTAAAAGATTTGAAATATCATTTTCTAAATTTATATCACTTTTACTTGTTAGATCTGATAGATCTACTCTAAGTTCCTTGCTAATTTTGATAAGTAAATCACCATCTATTTTTCTTTTACTTGATTCAATCAAATTCAAATAACTAGGTGATATATTTAGTTGTTCAGCAAATTTGTTTGCTTGAAGTCCCAATTGACGTCTAAAAGCTTTTATTTTTGGTCCAATTTTAAGATCTAATTTATTTAAATTTTTTACTTTTGAAAATTTTGAAATAGCTAATTTAGAATTATTAAGATCAATTTCATTTTCATTTTTTAAATCCGTTAATTCAATTCTAAGCTCCTGGCAAATTTTTAAAAGTAATTCACCATCTATTCCTCGTTTTCCACTCTCAATTAGATTTAAATAACTTGCTGATATATTTAATTGTTCAGCTAATTTTTTTGCCTGAAGACCAAGTTTTTTTCGGAAAACCTTTAATTTTTCCCCTATTTCTCTATTAAATTTCATTAATTTGTAAATTTTGTAAATTTTAATTTACAAAAAATTTACCTAATTTACAAGTAAAATAGCTGTTTTTAGTAGCTTTTGTAAATCTTGTAAATTATAAGTTATTTATGGACGAAAAATTAAAAAACAATGAAAATGAGGCTCAAATCATAAGACATGAAGATCTAACTAGACACAATAGCAGAGGGATCTACATGAGAGATGACCATTGTGATTGGGGTTCAAGTGGAATGAAAGATCTAGTTGAGACCCTAAACGACTCAAACTAAATCATTCGTTCAACTTTAATTCATTATAAAAAAATTAAAAAAAGGAATATTGATGAGTGCAGAGAATGTCTCATATGACTTAAAAAGATTTGCTGGAATCAAAAGAGATTATACACCTGAAGATGTTGAGAGACTTAGAGGATCATTGAAAATTGAGTACTCTTTATGCAAACAACAATCAAAAAAACTATGGACTTTATTAAACTCTGAACCTTATATTAACACACTTGGATCATTATCTGGAAACCATGCTGTTCAGCATGCTAAAGCTGGTTTAAAAGCAATTTACTTGAGTGGATGGCAAGTTGCTGCCGATGCTAATAGTGCAGGCGAGATGTATCCTGATCAATCCTTGTATCCGTATGATAGTGCTCCAAAATTAGTAGAGTCAATGAATAATGCCTTATTAAGAGCTGATCAAATTCAACATATGGAAATAATTGACGGTGATATGAAAGGGGAAAAAAGAATTGACTACATGTTACCAATAATTGCAGATGGTGAAGCTGGATTTGGTGGACCTCTGAATGTTTTTGAACTTGCAAAGAAATTTATAAAAGCAGGAGCTGCTGGAGTACATTTTGAAGACCAATTAGCAAGTGAAAAGAAGTGTGGACACATGGGTGGAAAAGTACTTGTTCCAACCGGCACAATGATAAAAAATCTTAAAGCTGCAAGATTAGCAGCTGACATCGCTGATGTCCCATTAATTATTTTAGCTAGAACTGATGCAAATGCAGCAAAATTAATTACTAATGATCATGATGATAATGATAAGCCCTTTTTAACAGGTGAAAGATCTCCAGAAGGTTTTTATTATGTTAAGGCTGGTATTGATCAAGCAATTTCAAGAGGTCTTGCCTATGCGCCATATTCTGATTTAATTTGGTGCGAAACAGCTACACCAAATCTTGAAGAAGCTAAAAAATTTGCAAATGCAATTCATGAAAAATTTCCTGGAAAACTTTTGGCTTATAATTGTTCTCCATCTTTTAATTGGAAAAAACATTTGTCAGATAGTGAAATAGCTACATTTCAACAAGAAATAAGTAAAATGGGTTATAAATTTCAATTCATTACACTTGCGGGATTTCATACACAAAATATAGCTATTTTTGAATTAGCCGAAAAGTATAAAAAAGAAGGTATGACTGCATATTCAAAAATCCAACAACAAGAATTTGCTCGTGAAAAAGATGGTTACACAAGTGTAAAACACCAAAGAGAAGTGGGTACATCTTATTTTGATGCTGTTTCTAATACCATAAGTAGTGGAAAAAGTTCAACTACAGCAATGGATGGCTCAACCGAGTCAGAACAATTCTAATAAAACAATTCCTCTTATATATTAGTCTATTAACTGGCCCAGAAATGGGTCAGTTAAATTTTCTGGTGATAAATCTAAATTTCCAAAAAAAATTTTTAATTAATTTCTTTAAAATAAAATTATCAGCCATTTTTTTTCTATTTTCTGAGTCAATTATAATTTCATTAATTTGAAACTTACAGGCGCCTCTAATATCGAAGTAATCTTTTTTCTCTAATTCAGGAAATTTTTCATAATAATTATTAGTAATATGTTCAATGAAAGAGTCAGGGTGTGGTTGATTATTTTCTTCAGGAATTAAAGTTGCTTTGAAATAATTCATACTAAGCGCGTGGAAACCAATTGATGATCTCTCTGTAATACCATAATTATGCCTAAAATTATGTGCTCTTTTTTCAAATGACCACCATTTGGATTTTAAAAAAGTTTCAAATTGTCTTTTTGTATAGATCCAGAAACAACAATAATTTTCTAAGTCATTTACGATAAAACTTTGATCGTTTATTTCAAAAAATTTGTCTAATTTTTTTGAAATATGAATACTATGCTTTTGATTAGTTTTGTTATTCATTTCATATATAAAAAAACCTAAATGAAACCCTTTATTTGCTAATAAATCTTGATATTTAAGCCAATATTGTAGATTAACTTCTGAGAACTTTATATCGTGCTCTAAGTAAGTAAAGTATTCATAGTCATTTTTTTGTTCTTCCATTAGTGATCTACACTTCCATGTTAAATACCCTTTATTCAGGTCACTCTCACTTATTTGATGTTTGATAATTTTAGCATTTAAATTTTTATCATCCAAAAAATCATTATGCGTGTGAATAAAAATATCATTTTTAATTGAAAGTGTTTTTAGATTGATTACATTTTCTCTAAGATAATCAAAACGTCTTAGGTTTCTATAACCTTCTTTTTTTTCGGGATTTGGATTGTAAAAAGGTATATGAATAGATATAGACATTATTTATTTTAAAATTATAAACATATTTATAACATTTAATAATGAAAAAAATTCTAATAACGGGTGGCACAGGTTATCTAGGGAGAAATTTAGCTAATTTTTATAAGAAAAAATATAAAGTTTTTCTTGGCGCTCGTAATAATAAACAAAATTTCTTAGTAAAGAATTTAACGAATTGCGAAGTAGTGCCTTTAGATGTCTCAAATATTGAATCTGTACATGATTGTTTAAATTATACTAAACCTGATATCGTAATTCATGCTGCAGCTACAAAATTTGTCGACTTGTCAGAAAAATTTCCATTTGAATGTATTGATATAAATATACTTGGATCAACTAATATTGTTCGAGCCTGTATAAACAAAAAAGTTCCGACAGTCATAGGTGTTTCAACTGATAAAGCATCACCACCAATCAAAAATATTTATGGTTTAAGTAAGTCTTGTATGGAAAGACTTTTTTCGTCAATAAAATCTTATAGTAAAACTAAATTTATTTGTGTGAGATATGGTAATGTAACATGGTCTACTGGATCTGTTCTACCAATATGGAAACAAATGTTCAAAAAGAATAAGACAATACTTACCACTGGTCCTTATATGAGGCGATTTTTTTTTTCAGTCAATGAAGCTGTAAGTCTAATTGATCAAGCTCTAAAACTTAAAAATAAATTAAATGGAAAAATTCTTTCAGCCGAAATGAAATCTGCAAAAATGATTGATTTCTTAAAAGTCTGGACAAAAAAGTTTGGTGGTAAATATAAAATAATTCAATCAAGAAAGGGTGATCGTCAAGACGAATATTTAATTGGTGAGGACGAGTTAAAATATGCTAAAGAGATGAAAATTAAGAATAGAAAGTATTTTGTAATTGATTTTAATAATCTTTTAAAAAAACCACTTAAAGAAATAGTGTCTTCTGAAAATGCAAAGAGATTAGCACAGTCTGAAATTGAAAAAATTATCAAGTTTGGTCTGAAATCTAATGACTTATAGAAAAATAAATCATGCTTTTATAATGGCAGCTGGTCGAGGAACCAGATTAATGCCTCTTACAAAAAAAATACCTAAAGGGTTAGTCAAATTTAAACAAACCTCATTAATAGCAAGGGGTATAAAAAGACTCAAAAAATATATAAATTTTGTTCATATTTCGGTTGGTTATAAAGGACCTATTTTAGCTAAACATTTAATAGAGGAAAAAGTTTCTTCAATAATAAATACAGATAAAAAAGGTAACTCATGGTGGATATTCAACTCTATATTTAAAACGTTCAATTCACCAATTTATGTCTTAACTTGTGACAACGTCACAAACATTGATTTTAAAAAAATTGAGATGGACTATTTTAAGAAAGGTCAGCCCTTATGTATGTTAATTCCAACAAAACCAATTAAGGGATTAGCGGGAGATTTTATTTTTAGAAAAAAAAATATTGTACAAAAACTCTCAAGAACGCAAAAATCTGATATTTACTGCACTGGTATTCAAATATTAAATCCAAAAAAAATAAACAAAAAAATCACTCCAACCGATGACTTTAATATTCTCTGGAAAAGATTAATTAAGATCAAACAATTATATGTTTCAGATGTGATGCCAAGAAAATGGTACACGGTTGACAATTTAGATAACCTTAAAAAACTAAAAAAAATTTTTAAATAAATTTTTTAAGATTTTATGCTGTAACCCCTTTTAAGTAATATTGAGACAATAAATATGCAAATTGACAAAAATAACATCATTAAACTTACACTTATCCAAATATTAAAATCTGATATTCCATAAAATGAGTATCTAAGGCCATTTATTAAGTAAACTACAGGATTAAAATAGGTAATTAATTGCCAAAACTCAGGTAACATATCTAAAGAATAAAGACTTCCACCTAAAAATACCATTGGTGTGATTACTAAAGAAGGAATAATAGACATTTGCTCGAAATCTTTGCTTACTAAACCAATTAAAAAACCAAACAATGCAAATGTAAAAGAAACAAGAACTAACAAAAAAATCATCAGAAATGGAAATTGAACTTGTACATCAGCAAAAAATTGAGCTGTTAAAAAAATTACAACACCAACAATAAGTGTTTTGGTTGCCCCAGCGCTTACAAATGCCAAGACAATTTCGAAAGAAGAGATCGGTGCTGCTAAAATTTCATAAATAGTTCCATTAAATTTTGGAAAAAAAATTCCAAAAGAAGTATTACTAATCGATTGAGTTAAAAGAGTTAACATTAGCAATCCTGGGACTATAAAAGATCCATAACTGATACCATCTATTTTTTGAACATAACCACCTATAACAGAACCAAAAACAATAAAATATAATGAGGTAGAAATTACTGGTGATAAAAGAGATTGACCTAAAGTTCGTCTGAATCTATCCATTTCATGAAAATAAATAGCTTTAAATCCATATAAATTAATTTTCATTATTTTCCTTTACTAAAGTCACAAATATTTTTTCTAAATTACTTTGTTCTGTTTTCAAATCTCTAAGTTTTAATCCTGAGTCTTTAATATCCTGTAAAAGATTTGTAATCCCAGTCTGTTTTTCTTTTAAGTTATAAGTATATGCTAAAGACATCTTGTTACTTCCAATAATCAAATTATATTTTTTTAATGAGCTTGGTACATCTTGAATTTCTTCTTGTAATTCTACAGATAAAACTTTCCGACCCATTTTTTTTATTAGCTCTTTCTTTTGCTCTACAATAATAATTTCCCCTTGATTTATAACTCCTACCCGGTCAGCGATTGCTTCAGCTTCCTCAATATAGTGTGTCGTTAAAATAATTGTTACACCTGTTTCTCTTAAAGTTTCAACAACCTTCCACATCTCTTTTCTTAGTTCGACATCTACACCAGCGGTAGGTTCATCTAAAAATAAAATTTGTGGTTCATGTGAAAGTGCTTTAGCAATTAAGACCCTTCTTTTCATTCCACCTGATAATTGACGCAAAATCAAATCTTTTTTGTCCCAAAGGCTAAGTTGTCTTAAGACTTTTTCAATATGTTTTGGATCTGGTTTTTTTCCATACAAACCTCTTGAATATGAAACGTTATTAAAAACAGTTTCAAATTGCTCTAAAGTTAACTCCTGCGGAACAAGACCTATACGTGATCTTGTTTCTCTGTAATCCTCAATGATATCGAAGTCTTCGACTGTAATTTTTCCTGATGATGGTTTTACAATACCACAAATAATACTTATCAAAGTAGTTTTGCCTGCACCATTGGGTCCAAGCATCGCAAAAATTTCTCCTTTTTTGATATTGAGGTTTATATTTTTTAAAGCATTAAAGCCGTTATCATAAACTTTTGAGAGATTATTTATTACTATTTGATTTTCCGACATTCGGTCAGTTATATAACTATTAATTCACTTAATACAATCGACTAAAATTTGATCTTTTGAGCTTTAAGAACCAAAAAAGGTAAAAAAGTTGCAATGATAAATGACAAAAATAATAATGATTGGGATATAAACGGACTAATTATTTCTTTTGATAATAAAATACCAATTAATAAACTTTTTGAGAAATCTGGCGATGGGAAGAACAAAAATCCAAATATAAGTCCAATAATGATTGATATATATGCGGTTTTTTCGTCAATTTTATTAAAAAAACTATAAAAAACTGTAATCACAAAAGCACAACAGAATAAGTCAGCCAGTAAAAACAAATATAAAATATCAAAGCCATAAGATGCGATAACAAAAGATATTATGGATAAAAATACAATTATGTATTTTGAAAAATGTAAATAATTAGTTTTTTTTTTAAATTTAAATGTAGCTTTGCCATCGACTATAATTAAGCTTGATATTGCATTAATTAAGGTATCTACAGTTGAAATTGTTAATGCTAGACCTAAAATAATAACCACTATTGATAAAAATATTGCTTGCTCATTAAGTAACAAGTAAAAAAAACCAAGATCAGGTCTAATTGATGAGTTAAGTGAGAAAGCAACAAGTCCTGTAAAACCCATAAAAAAGACAACTGGCACAATTATCAGAAAAGATAAAATCAAACTTTTTTTTAAAGTTTTATAATCTTTTGCTGCATAAATACGTTGCCAATTACCTTGGTGAAATAGATTTGTTGCTGCGACAGCAATAAAAAAAGTTAAACCAGAAGTGTAACCAGGTAAATAAGATCCACTTAAAAGATGTGAGTTTTTTTCTTTTACAAAATCAAATGAAAATTTTGTTCCTGTGAAAGACAAAATATATATTAGAGAAATCAATAATAAAAATCCAATGACAAACATTTGAATGTTATCAGTCAATATTGAAGCTTTCAATCCACCATACAAAGTATAAGTTAAAGTACACAAAAGTACGATTAAAGCAGTTAACCAAAGTTCAGTTCCTGAAATATAATTAATCAAAACTGCAACTGCAGTAACTTCAGCACATAAGAAAATAAACATATAGAAAATTGTCATCAGCAAAATAAGTTTAAATAAACTTTTACCAAATTTTTTTCTTAAAAATTCAATGAGTGTGGAACCTTGAGGAAACTCTTTTCTAATTTTTTTTCCGAGATATATAAAAAAAAACATTGGAAAAGCTGTCCCTAAAGAGTATCCAATTATAGCACCTAATCCTCCCCAAGTTGCAGCTGAAGCAGGCCCAAAAAGGATCCAGGCCCCTAGTGCAGATGCTGTCAAACTTGTGGTTAATGAGAGAAATCCAATATTTCTATTCGCAGTTAAATAGTTTTTTAAACCTCGATAGTTTTTTGAATAATAAATTCCAAATGATAAAAAAATTAAACATATAACAATTACCAAAGATAATGCAGTTGATTGTGTTAAAAAAAATGTTTTAGCCATTATTCCCTTTCTGAATTACCGGACAGGTTCATAGGGTTTAATCTCAGTCTATAAAGACACCCCTTAGGGATGATACTATTTTATTTTATTGTATAAGAAAAGAACAATCGAAATTTATACCTAAAATATAATTGACTAAGATGTAATTTTATCAATCTGACTGTTAGCGTCTTTTATTGATTTTTCATAGTCTAAAGCCATCTGGTCTGCACTAATTATCTCGACTTTATCTATACCAAAAAAATTTAAAATAAATTTCAACCATGGAGTTAAAAAATCTTCATTACTATTTAACTTTGTACCTCCTGAGGTAATTACTAAGTAAGCTTTTTTATTTTTTAATAATCCTTCTCTTCTACCATTGGGTTTAAATCTAAATGTTTCGCCAACTCTTGCTGCTAAATCTGACCAAGCTTTTAAAGTTGCTGGGGGACCATAATTGTAAATTGGGGCTGAAATAATAATAATATCACTCTCTTTTAACTCGCTTACCAATTGATTAGAAAGTTCAAACATCTTTTTATGATTTTCATTTTGATCTTTCTCATCAATATTCATTCCCGACTCTGTTAAACCAGTGACAAAAACCATTTCTTCGTTTAGATCTCTATATATTACTTCGTCTTGAGGCTTTTTTATTTTTTCAAGTAATTTTTTTGCTAAAGCTCTTGATGTTGAGCCTTCTTTTCTTGCACTAGAATCTATTTGATAAATTTTCATAATAAATTATCCAAAATTTTGTAAAAAAGGAAAGATATTTAATAAATAGTAACCTAATGCTTGTAATTGATTTGTTAATATCAATATACCAGTAATTAGCAGTATTGCTCCCCCAATTTTTGAAATTAAATTTATATTTTTTTTAAAATTTTTTGAAAATATTAAAAATCTCTGAATTAAATAGCCAGATAAAATAAATGGTATAGCAAGACCTAAAGAATAAAAGAACAAAAGTATTACACCTCTATTTATACTTTCTTCTGTTGAGGCAAGCGCCAAAATAGAACCAAGAATAGGACCTATACAAGGTGTCCAGCCAAAAGCGAAGGCCATACCAATCAATATTGGACTAAAAAAATTAGTGTTATTATTGGTTTGAAGTCTTTTTTCATAATTAAGAAATTTAATATTTATAATTCCTATAAGATGTAAGGATAAAATGCATATTACTAATCCAGCACCAATTCTCAGCTCATTAGAGTTCTGAAGTAAAACTTGACCCAGAAAAGTTGATGCGGCACCAAAAATTATAAAAACAATTGAAAAACCAATTGTGAAAAGAAATATTGGAATTAAGTTAACGTTTTTTTTTTCTATTAATTCATTTATTGAATTACCAGATATATAAGAAATATATCCAGGTATTAAGGGTAATACACAAGGTGATAAAAAACTTATCAAACCCGCACCTAGAGCAATTAATAATTCTAACATTTAATAAATAAAAATTTATATTATTCCTTGTATGGAACAACTTGATGTTTTTGGGTACCGAGTTTATCAACGCCTAAAACTACTTCCTCCCCTCCCTTTAAAAAATGAGGTGGACTCATATTTTCCCCAACGCCAGGGGGCGTTCCAGTACAACAAATGTCTCCTGGGTGTAAACTCATACAAGAGCTCATATAAGAGACTAACGTTTTTATATCAAATATCATATGTTCAGTATTTCCAGTTTGCATTCTTTTTCCATCAACATCTAAAAACATATTAAGTTTTTGAAAATCTGTAACTTCATCTTTTGTAACTATATAAGGACCAATTGGACCAAAAGTATCAAATCCTTTTCCTTTATCCCAAGTTAAACCTTTGTTCTTTTGAAAATTTCGCTCACTAACATCATTTACTAAAAAAAAACCAAGAACATGATCCATTGCATTCTCAACACTCACATTTATAGCTTTTTTTCCTATAACAAAACCTAGTTCTACTTCCCAATCTGTATGGTTAGATCCCTTTGGAACCATAATAGGATCATTTGGTCCTGTAATACAGCTGGTAAATTTAGAAAAAATTATTGGTTCTTTAGGTATTGGTAAATTTTGCTCTTCAGCATGATCTTTAAAATTCAAACCTATTCCAATAAACTTTGATGGCTTTGAAACACAAGCACCAATTCTAGAGTTTGACTCTAGTTTAGGTAAAGTAGAAATATCTGTTTTTTTTATTCTTTCAATTGTATCAAAATTTAAAGTATCAGGATTTAAATCATTAATAATTGATGACAAGTCTCTATAATTATTTTCTTGATCTATTATTGCCGGCTTTTCTTTTTCAATATCTCCTATTCTACACAATTTCATTTATTCTCCTTTTTAATATGTTGCTCTTCCACCACTTAAATCAAATACTGCCGCTGTGCTAAATGAATTTTCTTCACTTGCTAACCAGCATACCAAGGAGGCTAATTCATCTACTTTCGCAAACCGATTTCTTGGTATCTTAGACAACATATAGTTTATATGTTCTTCTGTCATCTGGTCAAAAATTCTCGTTTTTGCTGCAGCTGGTGTGACACAATTTACTGCAATATTTTTATCAGCTAGTTCCTTGCCCAAAGATTTTGTCAGACCAATTACCCCTGCTTTGGAAGTGCTATAAGCGCTTGCATTTGGATTACCCTCTTTACCAGCAATAGAAGCAATATTTATTATTCTACCATAATTATTTTTAATCATGTGAGGGACTATAGCTCGACAACAATAAAAAGTTGCATTTAAATTTAGGTCGATCACTTTTTTCCATTCATCTAAAGGATACTCCCAAACTTTAGCATTCATTCCTGTCATACCAGCATTGTTTACAAAAATATCAATTTTTCCAAATTTTGTCTCAATATCATTAATTGCTTTTTCAATATTTTTAAAATCTATTATATCGACTTCTTGAGAGTGGAAATTATTGGAGTTTATTTCTTTTTTTGCTTTATCAATTGCAGACTTGTCAATATCCCAGATAATTACTTTTCCACCTGACTCTATAATTCTTTTTGAAATCGCATAGCCAAATCCTTGTGCTCCACCTGTTACAACTGCGACTCTATTTTCAAAACTATATTTATTCATTTGATTTTTTCTTTCTTAATAAAGGAAAAATTAAAGCAATTAAAGATAAAATGAAAAAAGTTACAGCTATAGGTCTTGTTAAAAATCTTAACCAGTCTCCTTCAAAGATAACTAAAGATTGTCTCAAAGTTCCCTCAACCAATTCTCCTAAAATCAAACCTATAATGACTGGCACAACAGAAAAACCATAACGCCTCATAAAGAATCCAATTACTCCAAAAAATAACATTATCCATACATCTAAAATTGATTGACTGAGCGAGTATGTACCACAAACTGAAACTGCAAAAATCATTGGCCAAAGTAATTTATTTGGCACTAAAGTTATTCTTGCAAAAATCTTGGCCCCAAAAAAACCAAATATAAAAAATAAAACATTTGCAATTAACATTGCACCAAAAATTCCATAGAGAAAATCTGGTTGTTCTCTAAATAAATCTGGACCTGGTCTAACGCCATGAATAATAAGACCTGTCAAAATTACAGCTGTTGTTGCACTTCCTGGAATTCCAAGTGCCAGCGTCGGTACCATTGCACCGCCTGTTGCTGCATTATTGGCAGCTTCAGCTCCAGCAATTCCTTCCACAGAACCTTTTCCAAATTCTTCAGGATTTTTTGACCATCTTTTTGCTTCAGAATATCCAATTAATGACGCAACTGTTCCACCCTCAGCAGGTAAAACTCCAATAAAAGATCCAATTCCTGATGATCTTAAAATAGTAATCCAAGTTTTTTTATAATCTGAAATTGATGGAAGTTTTACTGCTTTTAAAGCCACTCTGTTAAATATTTGATCTAATAATGTTGATTGAGTTAACATTTCACTTATGGCAAATAGTCCAACAACGACAGGAATAAATCCTATTCCCTCAGATAATTCATTAATACCAAAAGTAAATCTATCAATTGATGTCATAAAGTCTTTACCAATAGTTGAAATCAAAATACCAAATGCTCCTGCAATTAGATTTTTAATTGGACTTCCTTCACCTATGGATGCAAGCATTGTCAAACCAAAGATTGCTAAAGCAAAATATTCTGGTTGACCAAACTCATACGCTAATTGAGCAAGCAGTGGAGCAAAAAAAACCAAAACTACAACACTAAAGATACCTCCAATGGTACTTGATACAGTTGCCATACCTAGAGCTCTTCCAGCTTCTCCTTTTTGTGCAAGTGGATATCCATCTAAGCATGTAGCAGCAGCAGCCGGTGTTCCAGGTGTGTTAATTAAAACTGCAGTGATTGCACCTCCATAAGTTCCAGCACAATAAATTGCAGTCAATAAAACAATTGCTGATAAGGGATCTAATGTCATTGTAAAAGGCAAAATTAAAGCACCTCCTGTTGTTGGTCCAAGCCCAGGTAAAACACCAAGTATTAAACCAAAAAGTGTTCCAAAAATTAACACAATCATTAACTTTGAACTTAATAAAGGAGCTAGCATTAAAGATAAATTTTCCATAATTAGTTGTAATAAAGATTTGTGATAATACCTCCAGGGAATCTAAGCCCTAAAATAGTTTCAAAAAAAATGAATACTATTATTGGAAAAATTATAGCTACTAAAAATAAATAAAAAATTCTTCTTTCACCCCAAAAGAATGAAACTAAAACTGATAAAACTGAAATACCAAGAAAGAAATCTAGAGTAACACTTAAAACTGAAAAAATAATAAAACTAGCTAAAGTAATATAAAAAGAATTTGGTAATTTTTTTTCAATATTCCAAGGGACTTTAATCGATAAGTAATAGACAATTAAGCTAAGTGAAATAATTAAAATTAATAAGGCTTTTGGAAATGTAGCTGGTTGAATACCTCTGTTTAAAATTGGAGGAACTTCTTCAAATGTAAATGTAAAATATAATAGAACACTCGAAGTAAATACAATGATAAAAATGACTTTAAATGAGATATTAAAAAAAAGGGGCAAACTTTTTTTGTCTGCCCCTTTAGATTTTTGTACATCGCTCATTTAATCAATGTACGAATTTTTATTACTTAATGTAACCTAAAGCTTTTAATTGAGCTGTCATTTCAGTAAGCATTTCTTCCATCTGCTTACCCCACTCATCAGCACCAACTACACTGGTCTCATCAAGGCCAATTTCAGTTAAGAAATTTTTATAGTAGTTATGGCTCATAGCTTTCATCATTCCAGCTTCTAATTGTTTCACTCTATCTGCTGGAGCACCTTTTTTAGTTACAAATCCTCTGACTGTAGATAAAGAAACTGGTATACCTAGTTCTTTAGCAGTTGGAGAGTCACCAATCTTGGCCATTCTATTATTAGCTAGCACAACTGATACACAAAGTTTACCTTCATTAATCTCAGTTAATGCTTCACCTAAATTAAGAACACCAACATCGATATCGCCTTTGATTAAGTTTGTTTTAATCGGAGCAACTCCTTTGTAAGCAACAATAGTTGGATCTTTTAATCCACCTTTTTTCGTAAATGCAATTGCACTAACATCGTCAATACCACCTGTGTGGGTTGTTCCATACTTTAATGATTTTGATTTTTGTGTGCTAATAAACTTCTTAGCATCTTTTATGTCAGATTTACAATTTACTACAAACAATTGTGGGTCATCTGTTCCTCTAGCCAATGGTTGCATATCACTGATTTTAACTTTAGTTTTTCCTAAAGCCATTGATACTGCATGTCCAGTAGTCCAAGTTAAAGTGTGGTTTCCATCTGCAGGTAAAGACATCATATAATCCATAGATGCAGCACCCCCACCACCTTTTTTATTCACTAATTGCATGTCTTGTTTAAGAACTCTTCTTGCTCTTAATAACATCATTCTAGTAGTTACGTCTGTTCCACCGCCAAAACCAGCATGAGTAATAGCTTGAATTGGGTGACCATCTGCTTTAGCAGAAGTAATCATCAATGGAAGAGCAACAACGAAAAATTCAGTTACTAAAAAAGTAGCAGCTAAAAATAATTTAAAGCTTTTTTTCATTATTTCCCTCTTAAGTTAATTTATAATTAAATATTTAAACATTATCTGATACAACCCGTAAAGAAAAAAATGTCAAAAAATAGAATTAATATTGGAGTATTATTAGGGGACCCATCAGGCATTGGACCAGAACTTATATCAAGATTATTAACTGAAAAGATCACTGAAAGAGTAAATATTATTGTCATTGGAGAAAAAAATATTTTAGATAATGGAAATAAAATCTCAGGAAGTAATATTGATCTTGAAATTGTAAATAGTTTTGATCAAATAAATTTTGAAGATGGAAATAAGTTTTTTTTAGATATATCCAAAGGAAAAAATTATAGCTATACCCTTTCTGAATGCTCAAAAGAAGCTGGTAAAAGTGTACTTGAAGCTTTAGATGTGGCTTTAGAACTTTCAAAACAAAACAAAATACATGCTATAAACTTTGGTCCTTTCAATAAAACTAGCATGATTATGGGGGGAAACAAACATTCTGATGAGCTTCACCTGATGGCTGAAAAATTAAATGTAAAAAATTTCTTTTGTGAATTTAATGTTGTTGACAATTTTTGGACTGCAAGAGTAACTTCTCATATTCCGATTAGTGAAGTGCCAAAATATATTAAAAAAGACAATATCATTAAGCCAATTAAACTAATTAATGAGGCTATGAAACTTAATGGTATTAAAAAACCAAGAGTAGCAGTCCAGGCTTTAAACCCACATGCTGAATTTGGTGTTGAAGAAAAAAATGAGATAATTCCAGCTATAAATCAAGCAAAAAAACTAGGGATTGATGCAGATGGTCCTTTGCCTTGTGATACCTCTTTTATTACAGCATTTAAAAATAAAAATCATGATTGCATTGTGGGTATGTATCATGATGCATTACAATCAGGACTTAAGGCTTTTGGTTTTGATAGAGGTGTGACAGTACAAGGTGGACTTCCTATTCCAATTACCACACCAGCACATGGAACTGCGTTTGACATTGCTGGAAAAAATAAAGCTAATCTGGAGCCTACTTTGCAGTCTTTTAAAATTGCATTAACAATGGCAGAAAATAAATCTAAGTTATGACAAAAATAAAAGATGTCAAAACTAAAATTTATAAGTGGACCGGTGAAATAGTTCCTCCTGTTCAAAACTTTTGTACAAACCCTACAGATATTTTAAGAGAGTCAGGTGATAAAATGAAATCTTTTAGATTTCATCAGTGGATGGTATGCGAGATTATTGCTGATGATGGAACAATAGGATTGGGAAATGCAGCTCTAGCACCAGAGGTAACAAAAAAAGCTATTGATTGTTACTTGAAAGACCTAGTTATAGGTGAAGACCCATTCGATTATAATTATTTGTGGGATAAAATGTATAGGAGCACAATGGCTTGGGGCAGAAAAGGAATTGGAATGATTGGTATTTCTGCAATTGATTTAGGCATTTGGGACTTAATGGGTAAATTAAAAAATAAGCCTGTTTTCGAACTTCTGGGTGGAAGAACTAAAAAGAAGATACCAGTATATGCATCAAAACTTTATAGCCAACCAATTAAAGACCTCCAGATAGAAGCTGAAAAATACTTAAAAGAGGGTTTTAAAATGTTTAAAATGCGTTTTGGTTGGGGTCCAAAAGATGGGAATGAAGGAATCAAAAAAAATATTGAATTAGTAAATGCCGTGAGAGAAGTAGTTGGATATGATACAGACCTGATGCTTGAGGCATATATGGGATGGGATTTAGAGTATTCAAAAAAAATAATTCCAGATTTAATTAAATTTAAACCTAAATGGCTAGAAGAACCTGTAATACCTGATGATATATCAGGATATGCAGAATTAAATTCGATGGGTGATATTCCAATAGCTGGTGGTGAACATGAGTTCAGTTATTTAGGATTTAAACACCTCTTAGAACAAAAAGCTATAAGTTTCATTCAGTATGATGCAAATCGAGTAGGAGGGATTACTGCTGGCCATAAAATAAATTCTTTAGCAGAAAAGTATGGTGTTCCTGTTGTTCCACATGCTGGTCAAATGCACAATTACCACCTTACAATGGCTAGTAACAATTGTCCGTTTTCAGAATTTTTTCCCGTGCATCAAGTTGAAATAGGTAATGAACTATTTTATTATTTATTTAAAGGCGAACCAGAACCAAAAGATGGTTTTATTAACTTAGATGATAATACCCCTGGATTAGGTATATCAATTCATGAGAAGTATAAATCAGATTTTGATATAGTGGATTAATTTAATAATTTGTGGTTCTTGCTAAACGTGCTGCACCCCGAACACCACTTGCATCACCAAATTTAGGTTTTAAAAAAGTTCCTTCAAATTCGCCTCCTGCTACAAATTTTTTCATTTTTTGTTTGATTTCATCTAAAAAATTTATTTCGTTAGATACCCCACCCCCAAAAACAAAGACATCTGGATCAATAATATTAACAACAGTAGCCAAGGACATAGCGAGTTGATCCTTATATTTATCAATTAATTTTTCTGCATCTAAATCAAGTTTTCTATGCATCTCAAATATCTTTTGAGCAGATAAATCTTTTTTAAACTCGTTTTTGAACGCTTTAGAAATACCTATACCTGCAATAAAGTTCTCTATTTCTCCAGCTCTTAAATTAGTTTTTTTTATTTGAACACCTTCAATACAAGCACTCGGTATTTGATTATGTCCCCATTCTCCAGTAATCCCATTAGGTCCATTTACAATTCGTTTATCTATAACTAAACCACCTCCAACACCAGATCCAAGAATTACCCCAAAAACTATTTTGTAATGTTTTCCAGAACCATCTATTGCTTCTGATAAAGCAAAACAATTTGCATCATTTTCACAATAAATTTCTTTACCAATCTCACTCCGTAAATCTCTTTGTAATGGTTTGCCATTAATCCAAAAAGAATTAGGCGCATTCTTAACTAGTCCTGTTTGAATAGAATGTATCCCTGGATGACATACACCTACTGGTAATTCTTTGCCTGCTTTACGCTCGAGTTCGATAACTATTTTTTTTATTATAGATAATGTATCTTTATAATTTTTTGGAACTTCAGTTCTTTCTCTGTGATGTTCATTGCCAACATCATCTAATAATACATACTCAATTTTACTTGCCCCAAGATCAATACCAATCTGCATATTTTATCTCATTAATTTATTTATTTCTTTATTAATAAAAAGTTTTGGAATTTTACATGTTGTACTAAGTCTAATTGGTTTATTTGTTTTAGCGGACTGCATAGTTGATTGTATCAAATCAAGTACATGCAAAGATACTTCTCCATTGCATCTATGTATCTTTTTTTTATCAATACAATAAGCCATTTCTGCAAGACCAACTCCTCTGTAATTAGCGTTAGTAGGTGACTCATTCGCTCTAGAACTTTGCGTTCTAATATTAATTTTTCCAAGCGGCATTTGATTTGTTTTAAATTCTTTCCATGGGCTTCCCAATTTTTTACATATATAGACTGAACCACCGAACATATTAGGATCTGGCACAATCATTGAACCTTTGGTTCCATAAAGTTCAATATGATTTCTTTGATGAGCTATAACATCAAAAGATAAAGTGAGTCTGATTATACTTCCATTTTTAAATATGATTGTTGTAAAATATGTAGTTGGACATTCTACCTTAATTCTTTTTCCCTTTTTAGGACCAATACCAATTGTTCTAAATCGTGAACCTTTCATTAAACTTGCTGCTTTTACCTCTTTGGCTGGACCCAATAAATTTACTAATGCAGTGAGATAATAAGGTCCCATATCAATAACTGGACCACCTTCTTTTTTTGCAAACCATGGTTCTGGGTCTGGATGGTAAGATTGAACCCCTGGAAAAGCAAAAATCGCATTACCTAAATTTACTTTGCCTATACTTTTACTTTCTAATAATTCTTTCGATTTTTGATTGCCTCCTCCTAAAAAAGTATCTGGAGCATTTCCTAAATATAATTTTTTTTTTTTTGAGAGCTTTAGTAATTCTTTTCCGTCTTTTAAATTAATTGCTAATGGTTTTTCTGAGTATACATGTTTTCCATTTAACAAAGACTTTTTTGCAATTTGGTAATGAACTTTTGGAGGGGTTAGATTTAATATTATTTCAACCTGTTTATCTTTAAGTAAATTACTTACCGAAACTGATTTAATTTTATAAATTTTAGCACATTTTTGAGCTGCTTTTTCTTTAACATCTGCACATTTAATGATTTTAAAATTTTTGAAATATTTGTGAGCTCTGAAATATGTTTCTGCGATATGACCACAACCAATTAAGCCAACTTTAAATACTTTGCTCATTAGGGTTATACTCCCTGTCTTTGTTTTGCTTTACCTTCTTTATGTAATTTTAGAGCTTTTTCGTTTTCTTTGGTTTTGGGAATTTCTAAAGTTGGACTTTCCCAATAAGCTGATCCTTCAAGCCATTGATACGAATGAGTTTTGATTGAAATAACATAAGTCACTTTTGATTTCTTCGCTCTTTTGAAAGCTTCCTCTAATTCACTGATAGAACTTACCTCTTCAGACTTTGCTCCCATACTTTCTGCATGTTTTGCAAAATTTACTTTTACTAAATTTGAAACATTTGAACTCTCAAATAAACAATTAAATTCTTTTCCACCTTTAAATAATTGAAGTCTATTTATGACAGCGTGACCACCATTATCACAGACAATTACAATAAGTTTATTATTAGTTATTACAGATGAATATATATCTGAATTATAAAGTAAATATGATCCATCACCTACAAATGTAATAACTTCTTTGTTTGGATTAGCCATTTTAATTCCTAAAGCTCCAGAAATTTCATAACTCATACAACTAAAGCCCCATTCTGTTTCATGAGTATTAAGTTCTCTTGGTCTCCAAATTTGAACAACTTCACCTACCAAACCTCCAGCTGCAGTGACAGCGATATCACTTGGATCAGAGTTTCTATAAATTGCACCAACTGCATGAGCATAGCTTGGGAGTTTTTGATTAGTTGGTCCACTTTCTTTATCAACATATTCATTCCAAGATTTAAGTTCATCTCTAGATTTTTTATGCCATTCCTCGGATGCTTTCCAATCACCTAAAGCTTGTGATAGTTCATTTAGAGAAACTTTTGCATCTCCAATAATTGATTGTGCCATATGCTTACTGGCATCAAATCTTGCAACATTAATTGAGACTAATGAAAAATTTGGATTTTCAAAATTGGACCATGACCCGGTTGTGAAATCTCCTAACTTAGTTCCAATAGCAATCGCTAAATCAGTTTTTTTTGCAAAGTTGTTTGCTGCTTTTCCTCCTAAACCTCCAATAGGTCCTAAAAAATGAGAATGATCTCTTTTCATAGAAGAATAACCCATTACAGTTTGTGTTACAGGTATATTGTGTTTAACTGCAAAAGTAGAAAGTTCCTCCATTGCATCTGAGTAAAAAACACCTCCTCCAGAAATTATGATTGGATTTTTTGATTTTTTAATTTTTTCAGCTGCTTCTTTAATTTGAAAATCATCAGGTCTTGGTCTTCGTATATTATGGATTTTTTCTTTAAAAAAATCCTCAGGATACTCAAAAATTTCTCCTTGTATATCCTGACATAAAGATATGCATACTGGACCACAATCAGCTGGGTCTAGTAAAACTTGAACAGCTTGGGGAAATGTTTGTAAAATTTGCTCTGGTCTAGTTATTCTATCAAAATATTTTGTAACTGGTTTAAAAGCATCATTTTGAGTAATTCCTGGATTATTAAAATGTTCTACTTGTTGTAAAACTGGATCAGGCATCCTGTTTGCGTAAGTATCACCCGGAAGAAATAAAATTGGTAATCTATTACTCATCGCAACTGCTGCAGCTGTTACCATATTTGTAGAACCAGGACCTACAGAACTTGTTGCTACAAATACTTGTTTTCTTCTTTTTGCTCTAGCGTAAGCAATTCCTGTTAAAGCCATGTTTTGCTCATGATGACCTCTATAAGTTGGAAGTTTATCTTTATTTTCCTCTAAAGCTTGTCCTAAACAAGCTACATTACCGTGACCAAATATTCCAAAAGCACCAGCGAATAAAGGTTCTTTTTTACCATCGATAAGAATTTTTTGAGAAGTCAGGAACTTTACAATTGCATGAGCACATGTAAGCTTTATTTTTTTCATAATTGTAGATATATTCTCTTAAAATTTCGCTTAATTAACCATAAAATAAAAATTATGTATAGTAAATTTGGGCAGTTCATTGATGGTAAGTGGCAACAAGCGGAAAAAAAAGAAACTTACGATGTTATAAATCCTGCTACGGAAGAAATTATTGGCCAAGCGTCTAAAGCGTCTTCAGCAGATGTTCAAAAAGCTCTTAAATCTGCAGAGAAAGGTTTGGAAGTTTGGAAAAACACTTTACCTTGGCAGAGATCATATATTATTAGAAAAATTGCTGATCTTTTAAGAAAAAAACAAGATGTTTTAGCAAAATGGTTAACGATTGAAGTTGGAAAACCTTTAGCAGAGGGAATTGGCGAAACTGGTGGGGCTGCTGATATTTTTGAGTGGAATGCTGAAGAAACAAAAAGAATTTACGGACAAACAGTCGAAAGTCGATTTCCAGATACAAGAGTTCATGTTTATTATCAGCCAGTTGGAGTTGTAGCAGCTTTAGTGCCATGGAATTTTCCTTTAATTCTAGCAGCAAGAAAAATTTCAACAGCATTAGCTGCCGGATGTTCAGTAATTTGTAAGCCTGATGTAATTACTCCAGGAACAGTAATGGAGTTAGTAGATATTTGTAAAGAAGCGGGAGTCCCTCCTGGAGTTGTAAACTTATTATCAGGAGACCCTGAAAGTATTTCAAATGAGTTGTTAGAGTCTGATATTATTAAAAAGGTTTCAATTACTGGATCAACAAGAGTGGGTAAATTAATCTTAAAAAAGGCCGCAGACAAAGTTCAAAGAGTCACTATGGAACTTAGTGGACACTCACCTTTTATAGTTTTTGATGATGTTGATATAAATAAAGTAGCAGATATGGCAATTACTGCAAAATTTAGAAATAATGGTCAAGTTTGTATTTCACCTAATAGATTTTATATACAAGAAAATAAAAAAGATGAATTCATTAATGCGTTTATTGAAAGAACAAAAAAATTAAAAATTGGAAATGGTTTAGATGAAGGAGTTCAATTAGGTCCTTTAACAACTGCAAAAAGATTAGGAGAAATCGAAGAATTAGTTGAAACAACTAAAAAGGAAGGAGCAAAAGTTTTATTGGGTGGAAAAAGACCTCAAGGTTTTAACAAAGGATATTTTTATGAGCCAACAGTTTTTGACAATGTAAAGGACAATTTTACAATAATGAAACAAGAACCATTTGGTCCATTAGTTCCAATGTTGTCATTTAAAACTTTTGATGAAGTAGTTGAGAGAGCTAATGATAATGACTTAGGATTATGTAGTTATATTTATACAAATTCTATGGATAAAGCTCACAGAGCTTCAGAATTAATGGAAACTGGTACTGTTGCAGTAAATACTCCTGCAGTTGCGATAGCTGAGGCACCTTTTGGTGGAATTAAACAAACTGGATATGGACGTGAAGGTGGTTCAATGGCAATTAAAGATTATCTTAATATAAAGTACACTCACCTTGGTTTGAAATCTTAAATGAGGCCAAATAAAATAAAAAAGATGATGAGAGATGGTGAGCAAATAATTAATGGCTGGTTACAAATTCCTAGCTCTTTTTCAGCGGAAGTAATGTCTCATCAAGGTTGGGACTCGCTTACAATTGATATGCAACATGGTGTTATAGATTATCCAAATGCATTACAAATGCTGCAATCAATTTCATCTACGGATGTTACTCCTTTAGCAAGAGTAAACTGGAATGAACCAGGACAAATAATGAAAATTTTAGATGCAGGGTGTTATGGTGTAATTTGTCCAATGGTGAGTAACAAATCTGAGGCAGAAAAATTTGTTCAAGCATGCATGTATCCCCCTAAAGGTAATAGAAGTTTTGGACCAATTAGAGGATTAATTTATGGAGGTTCAGATTATGGAGATTTTGCAAATGATGAGATTTTGAAAATGGCAATGATAGAGACAAAAGAGGCCTTGGATAAATTAGATGAAATTATGAGTACGCCTGGAATAGATGGAATTTATATTGGACCTGCTGATTTAAGTCTTGCCATAGGTCAAAAACCAGCTTTTGATAATCCTGAAGGAAGTCCAACTTATGAAAAGATTTTGAATATCTTGAAACATGCAAAAAAAAATAAAATTTTCGCAGGTATTCATAATGCTAGTCCAGAGTATGCAAAAAAAATGCTTAATTTAGGATTTAATTTGGTAACTATTGGATCCGATCAAAGGTATATGAGTGCAGGTGCAAAAGATGCTGTATCTAAATTAAAATCAATCAAATCAAAAGAAGACTCTAAAGCTTACTAAATTTAAGTGTCAGATAAAAAAAAAATTTTAATAATTCAACCTATTCATAACGCGGGGATAGATCTCATAAAGAATAACCCAAATTATGATTATGAGATTATTGAAAATATAGATAACAAAGATATTAAACAAAAAATTTTGGAGTGTGATGGTCTATCAATTAGAACAGCGAATTTAACTAGCGAATTAATCAATATATCAAAAAAACTTAAGATTATATCTCGCCACGGCGTTGGGTACGACAATATTGACCTCAAGTCTTCTAAAGAAAAAAATATCACCTTGGCAATTACAGCTACAGCAAATGCTGTTGCGGTGGCAGAACATGTTATGTTTATGTTGCTCAATATATCGAAGAGAAAAAACATGTATGATGAGGCTGTTAAATCAGGAAATTTTTCTAACAGAAACAAACTTCCAAAAACAATTGAACTTTGGAAAAAAAATATTTTAATTGCTGGATTTGGAAGAATAGGTCAATCTTTAATAAGAAGATGTAAAGGATTTGAAATGAATGTTTTTGTTTATGATCCATTTGTTTCAAAAGATATTATTGAGGAATTAGGTGGAAAAAAAGTTGAAGATCTTACAAAAGCAGTAAAATCAATGGATGCCATTTCTTTACATATGCCTCTTAATGAAAAAACGAAAAATATTATTAATTATGACTTACTAAAAACAATGAGGAAAAATTGTATAATTATTAATGCTGCCAGAGGTGGGATGATTAATGAGAATGACTTAGATAAAGCATTAAATGAAAGTCTTATATTCGGTGCAGGTTTAGATGTTTTTGAAACAGAACCACCTAAAGAGGATAATCCTTTGCTAAAAAACAATAAAGTTTTTTTAAGTCCTCATACCGCTGCATTTACTGAGGAATGCATGATAAGAATGGGAAAAGAAACAATACAAAATATAATTGATTTTTTTGAAAAAAAATTAGACAAATCAAAAATTATTAAACTTTAATTATGCGAATAAATTTCAAAAATTTTGGACTATTAGAAGCATTAGTGTTGTTATCGTTGGTATATGTGGTTGGTATGTTGATCTGGACTGCAAGTACAAGACCCGCAGTTGAAGCAAAAGCTAACTTAGTTAAAGAAAATCATAAGAAAGTAGTCGATTTTATCAATGGAGAAATAAATAATTGCGGGAATAATGATGAAGATAAGTTGACTGTTTGGGGTGATCCCTGTAATGGCGAATGGTCTTCATCCAAAGTTGTGAATTATATAAACAAAAATCTTAATATAGAGAATCCTTTTTCAGAGGATACTAAAGTAAAAACTGATCCTGATCCTAGAATTAAAGCAGAAGGTAAAGCTGGGCAATCAGTTGAGATGGGTGTTATATTTGTAATGTCATCAAATTTTTTACCTGATCCTGGGTCTGAATGGGTTGTGGGTACTTGTTTTAAATCTCCATGTGTTGCTGCTGGAAATAATGAACTAACTTCACTCTATAGATAATCAATTTTTATAAATTTCAATTTCAGATCTTTTTAATGTATCTGTAAGATAATTATAACCAATTTTTGCATACTCTAACGGATTTGCTTTTGCCGGATCCTGCTCTGCCTCAACCACCAACCATCCTGAATAATTATTATTTTTTAATACATTAAATAAAGGTTGATAATCAATACAACCATCTCCTGGTACTGTAAACGCACCCTCTAAAAAAGCACTTCTAAAACTTAAATCCTCTTTTAAAGATTTTTCAAGAACTTGTTTTCTTATATCTTTACAATGGACGTGCAAAATTCTTTCATGATAATTTTGTAATATGGATTTTGAGTCTCCTTTTGCAAATAGCATGTGTCCTGTATCTAATGTTAATTTTACACTTTCATGAGTATTTTCTATAAGTCTTTCAGTATCTTTTTGAGTTTCAATTACTGTTCCCATATGATGATGATATGCTAAGGGCATCCCTTCATCCTCTAAATATTTTCCTAGTTCAGAAATTTTTTCACAAAACTTCTGCCATTCATCTTTTTCCATTTGAGGCCGAGTTGATAATTTTCTATTAGGATCTCCTTGTATAGAACCAGAAACTTCCGCGAAAACTATACAAGGTGCATCACAATCTTTAAATAAATCTAGTTGTTCTTGAATGGATTTTTTTTCTTCCTCAACAGAATTTTTTCTTAGATTAGCGCCATACCATCCTGAGCAAAGTTTAAGATTAAATTGATCTAATTTTGGAATTAATTCAGAAGATTTCTTTGGAAATTTTCCACCAGACTCTATGCCTATATAGCCTGCTTCATTAGCTTCCTTTAAACATTGCTCTAATGTAGTTTCACCACCTAACTCAGGCATGTCATCATTACTCCATGCAATGGGTGCAACACCTAATTTTACTGACATAAGAAATTTTTTTAGTTAAGTTGTTATTTTAATACAAATTTTGAATGATTGATATAGCTTTATTTGGACTTGGCAGAATTGGTATTATGCATGGAAAAAATTTGATGCGTAGTAAAGATTTCAATCTTAAATATATTTATGACATTGAACAAAAATTATCTAAAAAATATTCAAAAACATTAAAAACAAAAGCTATATACAATCCATCTGTAGCTTATAAAGATAAAGATATAAAAGCTATTTTTATTGCCTCAACAACATCTACACATATTAAATTTATTCTAGATGGCGTAAAAAATAAAAAAATTATTTTTTGTGAAAAACCACTGGATTTAAGTATAAAAAAAATTGAGTCCTGCAAAAAAAAAATTAAAAGATTAAATCCAAAAATACAATTAGGTTTTAATAGACGATATGACCCAACACACAATAATTTAAGAAAACAATTACTAAGAGGGAAAATAGGTAAATTAGAAAAAATTATTATCACTAGTCGTGATCCTGCCCCACCAACTATGAAATATTTAAAAGAATCTGGTGGTATTTTTAGAGATATGATGGTCCACGATTTTGATCTTGTTAGATTCTACCTTGGTAATGATGAGCCTGCAAAAATAATAGCCTCTGGTAGTAACATTTCAGACAAAAGATTTGATAAAATAAAAGATTTTGAATTAGCATCTACTATAATTAGATCTAATGCTGGCGTTCAGTGCATAATAACTAATTCTAGACATTGTAGTTTCGGTTATGATCAAAGAATAGAATTATTTGGATCGAAAGGTATGTTAATTTCAGAAAATAAAAGACAAAACGAAACATCTTTATATTCTGCACAATCAACTTCAAATAAATCTCCTTTGCTTAATTTTTTTATTGAGAGATATAAAGATGCTTATAAAAATCAACTAAAGCATTTCGCAAAATTTATAAGAAAGAAAATTCAACCCCTTGCAGGATTTGAAGAGGGAAGAAAAGCTCTGATAATTGCAAATGCAGCTCAAAAATCTTTACGATCAAAAAAGTTTGAAAAACTTAATCTTTAATTGAATCAACCCTAAGTAGAATACAACCTGTCTGCTTTACAACTAAATAATATTTTGATTAGATTTTACTTTTAAAAGTTAACTTTAATTAAAGGGGAATAATGAAAACAATAAAAAACTTTATATTAGCTTTGGCTGCATGGGCAATGATGTCTGTATCTGCTTTAGCTGTAGATATAATTGTGGTTTCTCATGGTCAAGCAAACGATCCTTTCTGGTCGGTTGCTAAAAATGGAGTTGATGCTGGATGTAAAGACATGGGAGTGTCTTGTAAATACACAGCACCAGCAACTTTTGACATGGTAGAAATGGCAAAATTGATTGATAATGCTGTATCACAAAAACCAAAAGGTATTGTGATCACATTACCAGATGCTGCTGCTTTAGGAAAATCAGTTAAAGCTGCGATTGCTGCTGGTATTCCTGTAATATCAATGAACTCTGGATCTGATGATTATGCATCTTTAGGAATTAGTGCACACGTTGGACAAACTGAGTTTGAAGCAGGTGTAGGTGGTGGACAAAAAATGAAAGCCGCTGGTGGAAAAAAAGCATTATGTGTTAACCATGAGGTAGGAAACGTTGCACTTGATAGAAGATGTGCTGGTTTCAAAAAAGGTTTTGGTGGATCTGTTGATATTTTAGGTACTTCAAATGACCCAACAGAAATTCAAAAAGCTGTTGCTGCAAAATTAGGTGGTGGCTATGACACTATTCTAACTTTAGGTGCTGGATTGTCTGGTGAAGCAGCTTTGAAAGCACTTGAGTCTGCTGGAAAAGTTGGTTCTGTAAGATTAGGAACGTTTGATATGTCTCCAAATATGTTAAAAGCTGCTGCTGCAGGAAAAGTAGAGTTTTTAATTGACCAACAGCAATATCTACAAGGATATTTACCAATAGCTATCTTTGGACAATATATGAGATGGGGAACAATGCCAGCAGGTGTGGTAATGACTGGACCTGGGTTTGTTACTCCTGACAATGCGTCTAAAGTAATTAAATGGGCAGCTCAAGGTTATAGATAAAAATACAAATTAAAGGCCTGACTAATGTTAGTCAGGCCTTTTTTAATCATCTTTAAATTATAATTTTTATATGTCTGTAAAATCAGAGAGTATTCAATCTAAAAAAGATAGTGGACAAGATGAAAGACTTAAAAAAATTTCACCTCTTAGAGTTTTATTAAACAGACCAGAGCTTGGTGCTTTAGGTGGCTCAATTTTAGTTTTTATTTTTTTTGGAATAGTTGCTGGTGACACTGGAATGTTTAGCGCTTATGGGACATTAAATTTTTTAGATGTTTCAGCTAATTTAGGAATTATTGCTATTGCTGCTGCAATGTTAATGATCGGTGGAGAGTTTGATTTATCAATTGGATCAATGATTGGTTTTGCAGGAATTTGTATCGCTATACCTGCAATTTATTGGGGCTGGCCTTTATGGACGAGTATTATTTTTGCTTTTACTATGGCAGTACTAATTGGTTATTTCAATGGTATAATGGTGGTAAAAACTGGTCTTCCATCCTTCATAGTAACTCTTGCAATGTTGTTCATTTTAAGGGGTGCAACTTTGGCTATTACGAGATTAATTACTGGAAGAACTCAAGTACCAGGATTAAGAGTTTTAATAGAGGATGATCCAATCGCTTGGTTATTTGCAACAGACACTTTTCAATGGTTATTCACATGGCTAGGATCGATGAAATTAATTGCACTGAGAACTGACGGTTCACCATTGGCTACAGGTATTCCACCATCAGTAATATGGTTTATTGCTCTTACATTATTTGCGACTTGGATACTTATGAAAACTAGATATGGAAATTGGATATTTGCATCAGGTGGAGATAAAGTTGGTGCTACAAATGTTGGTGTACCTGTTGGAAGAGTAAAAATAAGTCTATTTATTGGAACAGCTGTAGCATCGACAATATTTGCTTGTATTCAAGTTTTAGATGCAGGTTCTGCAGATACTATGAGAGGAACTTTAAAAGAATTGGAAGCAATAGCAGCTGCTGTGGTTGGCGGTTGTCTTTTAACTGGAGGTTATGGCTCTGCCATCGGAGCAGCATTGGGCGCTATTATTTTTGGTACTGTATCAATGGGAATTTTTTATACAGATGTGGATACTGATTGGTTTAAGGTTTTTTTAGGCGCAATGATGTTAATTGCAGTAGTATTCAATAATTATATTAGAAAAAAAGTTACAGAGACTAAGTGATGTCTGAATATTTAGTTCAATTCAATAATATAAGTAAATTTTTTGGTAAAGTAATTGCTTTGAAAGATGTCACTATGAAACTAAAAAAAGGCGAAATAATGTGCTTACTTGGTGACAATGGAGCTGGAAAATCTACTTTGATAAAAACTTTAGCAGGTGTTCATAAGCCTGATGAAGGTGAAATTATTTTTGAAGATCAAAAAATAGTTTTTGACTCACCACGAGATGCTTTGGATATTGGGATAGGTACTGTTTATCAAGATTTAGCATTAGTTTCCCTCATGAGTGTTACTAGAAATTTTTTTATGGGCAGAGAACCACAAAAAGGTTTACTTTTTTTCAAAACTTTTGATATTGAAAAAGCAAACACTATAGCTGCAGAAAGAATGGGACAAATAGGTATTGATGTTAGAGACCCATCACAAGCTGTCGGTACGATGTCTGGAGGTGAAAGACAATGTCTCGCTATTTCTAGAGCAATTTATTTTGGGGCAAAAGTTTTGGTATTAGATGAACCAACATCAGCATTAGGTGTACATCAAGCTTCAATGGTCCTGAAATATATTGTTAAAGCAGCATCACAAGGTTTAGCTGTAATTTTAATAACACACAACGTTCATCATGCTTATCCTGTTGGAAATAGTTTTACAGTTTTAAATCGAGGAAAAAGTATGGGAACATTTCAAAAAAAAGATATATCTAGAGAAAAACTTTTAAGCATGATGGCAGGTGGTGAGGAATTAGATAAGTTAGAAGTCGAACTTAAAGAAATGGACCGAATAGAAAATAATTAGACAAATATACCACTTCTACATACATAAATTTTGCTGTAATATTTTTTAAATAAAGAAAGGGGTAATATATGAAAGCATATATAATGGGAAACTACACTGAAAAAGCTTTTCAAGGTTTTTTAAAAGATCCTAAAAGTGATAGAAAAGCAGTAGTTGAACAATTAACAAAAGCTATGGGTGGAACAATGCATAGTATGGATATAGTTAGAGGTCCATATGACTTTATTGTTGTTAATGAACTTACAACATTTGAAGACTTTGCAGCAGTAAAACTTGTAGTAGAAGCATCAGGAGCAGTTAAAAATTTAACAATGTTAGAAGCTATTGATTTTAATAAAGCTACTGTTAAAGCGAGTGAAGTTGCATCAGGTGCAT
>CACOGC010000006.1 GCA_902626645.1 uncultured Pelagibacteraceae bacterium
TTCTAGAGAGAACACGCCAATATTAATATGTGGAGCGAAAGCAAGTTTTCTAGCTTTGTCAATGCCAATTTTTGATTTTAATGCATGTTTAAAATTCTGTGATTTAATTACTGCTAATTTTCCAAATAACCAATTTACTTTTGACGTAATTTTGTAACCAGGTCCTATTGTTTGTGTAATACCCAGCTTACCATTGTCACAAGCCTGAAAATAAAGCTCTACAGAACTCCAATCATTTACCCAAGCATCACAATCAATCCACAAATATTTCTCATAGTTTGGAAAATATTTAGGTAAAAATGCTCTTGAAACTTGGCTTTTCAGCCATTCCTTTTCTTTAACTTTAGATTGAGGGACCTCAATGTCCCACTCTGCAGATTTAATTTCATCTACTTTTGTAGATAATTTTTCTTTTTGATCTTTGTTTAAGCCTGCATCTAAAATACAGATAGCAATATTTTCACTTTGTTTGAATCTTTTTATAGAATTGATTAATTCCTCTAATAAAGGAAAATAGTTAGCATCAGCAAGAGAAACTATTGTGTTTTTTTTCATTAAAGTATGTCTTCAAGATCATCATCCTCTTGAATTTTGTCATTTTCATGTTGTTTTTTTAATTTTTGAAAATGAAAAAAACTAATTGGTAATAAAAGTAAATAAATTATTGCACTGATAGCAATCATATTAAATGTATAAACAAGTAGAAGTCCAAAAAACAAAACTATACCAAATAATAAAAATATTGTTGTTCTTCTTGGTATTACAATCTTTTTAAACGAATAACTCGGAAATTTGCTTATCAAAAGCAATGATGTTACCACAAAAAATATTGGAACGATTACATTATAATTTAATTGAATATAATCAAAACCACTCAAACTTACTATTAATGGTGTTAATAATAATATAGCACCAGCTGGAGATGGTACTCCTTCAAAAAAATTATCTTTCCATGAAGGTTCTTGATTAGAATTAACATTAAATCTTGCTAATCTTAAAGCTACACAAATTACATAGACTAAACATAATAACCAGCCAAATCGTCCTAAAGTATTTAATTTCCAGAAATACATAATAAATGCTGGAGCAACTCCAAAACTTATTACATCCGTTAAAGAATCTAATTCTTTTCCAACTTTTGAGGTTGCTTTTATTAATCTTGCGATTCTACCATCCAAACCATCAATTAAAGCAGCAAAAATTATTGCAATAATTGCTATTTCAAATCTTCCATCTAAAGCAAATCGAATTGAACTTAAACCAATACATACACCCATCAGAGTTAACATATTCGGTAAAATCATTCTTGCGCTTTTTTTATCTGCTACAATTTTAAGATTTGGTTTTTTTTGTTCCATATTATTTTTTTGCAATTAGTGTCTCACCTGAAATAGCTTTTTGACCAACTTTTACCAGCGGCTCATAATTTTCATAATAGATATCAGCTCTACTACCAAATCGTATCATGCCAATACGATCTCCTTGTTTCAACTCTTGATCTTTGCTCGATTCACAAACTATTCTTCGTGCAACTAATCCAGCTATCTGAACAACTATAATATCATTGTTGTGAGGGTCTTTAATTTTAAAGTAATTTCTTTCATTATCCTCACTTGCTTTATCTAACGAAGCATTTACAAACTTGCCTGGCTTATATAAAATTTCCTCAATCTTCCCAGCACATGGAGTTCTGTTTACATGACAATCAAAGACATTCATGAAAACACTAATCTTTTTAAATTTTTTATTCTCTAGTCCAAGTTCTTTAGGTCCATCAACTTCTTCAACTTTAATCACCTCACCATCTGCTGGACTAACAAGATAATTGTTATCATCTATAATAACTCTCTCTGGATCTCTAAAAAAATAATAAACCCAAATAGTTAAGACCAAACCAATAAGACCTAAGAAATTACTAAAAATATAAAATACTATTGTGATTATTCCCGCTATAACTAAAAATTTATAACCTTCAGCGTGAATTTTTGGAAATATCTTACTAAACATATTCTTCTATTTGATAATTTGTCATTAATATGTATATAAAATCGCGAAATTCAATTATTAAGATAAAATATAAGTGAGCAAAATTAGCGTTAAAAACCCAATAGTAGAGTTAGATGGCGATGAAATGACCAGAATAATCTGGGAATTTATCAAAAAAAAATTGATACTTCCATATTTAGATCTTGGCATCGAATATTACGATTTAGGAATGAAAAGTAGAGATGACTCTGATGATCAAATCACTATTGACTCTGCTAATGCAATTAAAAAAATTGGTGTCGGTATAAAATGTGCAACCATAACTCCAGATGAAGCACGAGTTGAAGAGTTTAAATTAAAGAAAATGTGGAGATCTCCAAACGGAACTATCCGGAATATTATTGGAGGAACTGTATTTAGAGAACCCATAATTTGTTCTAACATTCCAAAACTCGTGCCCTCTTGGTCAGACCCAGTAGTGATCGGGAGACATGCATTTGGAGATCAATATAGAGCAACAGATTTCAAGGTGCCTGGTAAAGGTAAGATGGAAGTAAAATGGACCTCTGAAGATGGTAAAGATGAAATCAAATATGAAGTATTTAATTTTACTGGACCAGGAGTTGCACTTTCTATGTATAATTTAGATAAATCAATCGAGGATTTCGCAAGATCCTGTTTTAGTTATGGATTAATTAAGAATTGGCCAGTTTACTTATCAACTAAAAATACAATTCTAAAAAAATACGATGGAAGATTTAAAGATATATTTGAAGAGGTCTATAATAAAGAATTCAAAAAAAAATTTGAGGATGCAAAAATTACTTATGAGCACAGATTAATTGATGACATGGTAGCATGCGCAATGAAATGGAGTGGTAAATATATATGGGCATGTAAAAATTATGATGGTGATGTTCAATCAGATACCATGGCTCAAGGATATGGTTCACTTGGTTTAATGACCAGTACACTGCTTACACCTGATGGAAAAATAATGGAGGCAGAAGCAGCTCACGGAACAGTAACTAGACATTATAGAATGCACCAACAAGGTAAAGAAACTTCCACAAATCCAATTGCCTCGATTTTTGCATGGACAAGAGGATTAGCACATAGAGGAAAGCTTGATGGTAATGACCAACTTATCAAATTTGCAAATACAATTGAAAAAGTTTGTATTGAAAGTGTTGAAAATGGCTCCATGACAAAAGATCTTGCAATATTGGTTGGACCTTCAAGCAAATATTTAACAACCAATCAATTTCTGGATGTAATTGATAACAATCTTAAGCAGAAGCTAAATTAAAGCCTTTAGTTTTTCAAAAGCCTCATCAATTTTGTTTTTATCCTGTCCCCCTGCTTGGGCAAAATCTTTTCGGCCACCCCCGCCCTTGCCACCAATAATTTCTGAACCTAATTTTGCAAATTTTACGGCATCATATTTATCAATTAACTTTTCAGTAACACCAACTCCTAAACCAACCTTATCTTCACTACTTGCAAAGACAATTACAATTCCATCGCCAAGTTCTTTTTTTCCACTATCAACTAATTTCCTCAAATCTTTAGGAGGTAAATCTTGAACTTTTTGAAATCGAACTTTTATATCCTTTATTTTTTGATCATTAATAATATTTTTTGTTTTATCTTGAAGGACTGAATTAACATTTAATTGTTCAAGTTGTTTTGAAAGATTTTTTATAATTTCTTTTAAATCTTTATTATTAACTTTCGGTTTACCTCCAAGTTTGATTATTTGTGATGATAAATCTTTGATAGTCTCCTCATCTTTTTGTACAGATAAAGTTGATAACTTTTCTTTATTCTTAATAAAATCCTCAAGCTGTTTATCTCTTAAAGCTTCAACTCTTCTTACTCCTGCAGCAATAGATGATTGACTGACTGTTTTAAATTTTCCAATATCTCCAGTGTTTTTTACATGTGTTCCACCGCATAATTCCGTTGAAAAATAAGCATCTTTTTCCTTACCCATTGAAACGACACGAACTTCTTCACCATATTTTTCACCAAAAAAAGCTAGCGCTCCCTTTTCTATTGCAGCTTTAGGTGTCATAATTCTTGTGGTCACTTCAGAACCATTTTTAACGTATTCGTTAACTAATTTATCTATTGTCTCTAATTCATCATTAGAAATCGGTTTCATGTGACTAAAGTCAAACCTCAATCGATCTGGTGCAACTAATGATCCTTTTTGCATCACATGCTTACCTAAAGTTCTTCTTAAAGACTCATGAAGTAAGTGAGTTGCAGAATGATAAGCTTTTAAATTGTTTCTTCTTTCAACATCAATTTTCATTTCAACTACATCATTAATTTTAATTTCTCCAGTTTTAACTGATCCATAATGAACAAATAAATCTCCAAGTTTTTTTTGTGTATCCTCAACTTCAAAAACTGAATTTCCAGAAACTATTGTACCTTTATCTCCAAGTTGTCCTCCTGACTCACCATAAAAAGGAGTTTGATTAGTTATAATCATACCCTCTTCTCCATTAGCTAATGATTTTGATTCCTGATTGTTTTTAATTAAATTTAATACCACTCCCTCAGATTGATTAGACTCGTAACCCAAAAATTCTGTAGGACCAGTTTTATCTTTTATTGAAAACCAAATTGCTTCCTCTGAGCTGTCCCCAGATCCTTTCCAATTCTTTTTTGCAAGTTCTTTGCTTTTTTTCATCAACAAATCAAATTTTTCATGATCAACTTTTAATGATTTATTTTTTAAAATATCTTCTGTGAGATCTAATGGAAAACCATAAGTGTCATATAATTTAAAAGCTACTTCACCTGATAACACTTTATCAATTTTTGAAATTTCATCATTTAGAATTTTAATTCCTCGATCAAGTAAAACTAAAAATTTTTCTTCTTCCATTTTTAATGTTTCTGTTATCAAAGACTCAGATCGTTCTAGCTCTGGATAATTTTCAGACATTTCGTTTTTTAAAGATTCAAAAATTTTGTAAAAAATAGGTTCTTTCGATCCAAGTAAATGAGAATGCCTCATACCTCTTCTCATAATTCTTCTTAAGACATATCCACGACCCTCATTGGATGGCAGAACACCTTCAGCTAAAAGAAATGAACTTGCCCTTAAGTGATCAGCAATTACCCTAAAACTTGATAAGTTATTATCAGCTTGTTTAACTTTAGTTACATCTGATATCGAACTTATTAATTTCTTAAAATGATCGGTTTGATAATTGTCGTGTGTGCCTTGTAAAAGAGCAGCTATTCTCTCCAATCCCATTCCAGTATCTACGGATGGTTTGGGTAAATCTATTCTTTTATCTTTTGAAACTTGTTCATATTGCATGAATACCAAGTTCCAAATTTCAATAAAACGATCTCCATCTTGATCTTTTGTTCCTGGTAAACCACCTTTTAAATGATCACCATGATCATAGAATATTTCTGAGCAAGGCCCACAAGGACCTGTTTCTCCCATTGACCAAAAATTATCTGATGTCGAAATTCTAATAATTCTGTCATCACTAAAACCCGCTATTTTCTTCCAAAAATTGAAGGCTTCATCATCTTCATGAAAAACTGTTACATAAAGTCTATTTTTATCTAAACCAAAATCTTTAGTGATTAAATTCCATGCAAGTTCAATTCCTCTTTCTTTAAAATAGTCCCCAAAAGAAAAATTTCCCAACATTTCAAAAAAAGTGTGATGTCTTGGAGTATAACCAACATTTTCTAAATCATTATGCTTACCTCCTGCTCTGACACATTTTTGAGAAGTGGTTGCTCTTTGATAATCTCTTTTTTCTAATCCAGTAAATACATTCTTGAATTGAACCATTCCAGAATTGGCAAACATTAATGTCGGATCATTATTTGGAACTAAATTACTAGACTCAACAATCTTATGATCATTCTTTTCAAAATATTTTAAGAACGTACTTCTTATTTCATTTAATGATTTATCCGCCATACTTTAAAATACAGCTTTTTTATTCTATGTCTAGTTAGGGATAAAGGGGGAAAGGCGCTTATAACAAGCGCCTTTTATAATTTAAAGATGACCTTTAATTTTAGTTCTTTTTGGAAGGAGTAGCTTCTTTTGCAGCCTCTTCTTTTTCAGCTACTTTCTTCTCTTTTTCAATTTTTTCAGGACTTAATGGATTTCCTTCAATTTTCTTTGAAATCACACCTGCTTTTTCTCTAATAGCCATTTCTATTTCTGCAGCAACTTTAGGATTTTGAGCGAGATAAGTTTTTGCATTTTCTCTACCTTGACCTATCTTTTCACCCTTATAAGCATACCATGCTCCTGATTTTTCAATAATGTCAGCTTTAGCACCTAGGTCAACTAACTCACCCATTTTACTAATTCCTCTGCCATACATTAAGTCAAACTCAACAACTTTAAATGGTGGTGCAACTTTATTCTTAACTACTTTTACTCTAGTAGTATTGCCAATAATTTCATCTTTGTCTTTGATGGCACCAATTCTTCTAATATCCATTCTTACAGATGAATAAAACTTCAACGCATTTCCACCTGATGTTGTTTCTGGACTTCCAAACATAACTCCAATTTTCATTCTAATTTGGTTAATGAAAATCATCATTGTGTTTGTATTTGAAATTGAACCAGTTAATTTTCTTAAAGCCTGACTCATTAATCTTGATTGAAGACCAACATGATGATCACCCATCTCACCTTCAATTTCAGCTTTTGGAGTTAAAGCTGCAACAGAGTCAATTACGATAACTGAAATAGAGCCTGATTTTACTAGTGTATCAGCGATTTCTAAAGCTTGCTCACCTGCATCTGGTTGAGAAATTAAAAGCTCTTCAGTATTAACTCCTAATTTTTTTGCATAGACTGGATCTAAAGCATGCTCTGCATCAACGAATGCACAAATTCCACCCGCCTTTTGAGCTTCAGCAACTACTTGTAATGCTAATGTTGTTTTTCCAGAACTCTCTGGTCCATAAACTTCAACAATTCTTCCTTTAGGTAAACCACCTATTCCTAAAGCTAAATCTAAACTTAAAGAACCTGTAGATATCGACTCGATATCCATCGCTCTTTTTTCGCCCAGCTTCATAACTGAACCTTTTCCAAAATTGTCAGTTATCTGACTAATCGCAGCATCTAATGCTTTGTTTTTCTCTTTAATATCCAATTCTTGTTCTTTCGTAGATTTAACTACTTTTAAGTTATTTTTTGTCATTTTTTGCCTCTTTTCTTGCTTTTTTTAACACTCGAATCATAAAATAAATGTACACATTTTGTTCTCATTAGCAAGATATTTTATTTTTCCTCAAAAAACCAATAATTATCTTATTTTTAGATAATCGCTGTTTAACAATCCTAAAGACTTTAACAAATTAAACTGAGATAAAATGTAATTTCTCTCAGAATCTGCCAAAGAAATTTGAGCATTTAAAAGTAATGAGTTGGATTGAATGACCTCTAAAGTTGTTCTTCCTGCCCCACTATTATATTCAGCAGCAATTCCTTCATTGGCAATTTCAGCAGCTTTAACTTGGGATTGAACAGAATTAAGTAAACTTCTATTGGATTGATAATTAGACCAGGCGCTAGCTACATCGGTTTGATTTTGTTTTACAGCACTATCTAAAATCAATCTTTTTCTATTTTCTAAACTTTGATTTTTTTTATATTTAGCAATATTTTTCCCACCTGAAAAAAAAGGCCACGAAACAGTCGCTTTAACAGTATCTCTTTCTCTCTCATCATATGTTGTATTTAAGTCCTCAGTATATGACCTTTCGAAAGATAACTTTGCGGTAGGCGCTAAATCAGATTTAGCTATTGATTTATCTTTAATAGATTGCTCATATTCTAACTTTGCAATTATTAAATCAGGATTATTTTTCTTTGAAAGTTCAATTGCTGAGTTTAGATTACCAGGAAGTTCATAATTAGTAATTGAGCTTTTATCCAATGATTGCACATCATTAATGCTGCCTATAATATTTTCATAATTTAATTTACTGGTTAATAAATCATTTTGTGCCTTAATAAATTGTGCCTCAGCGCCTGCTAACGAAGATTCTGATTGAGAAACATCTGATAAAGAAATTTGACCTCTACTAAGTCTAATTCTATCAGTTTCTACTTGTCTGCTTAAAAGCTCAACGTTTGCTCTATTAATTTCCAACTTTTCATTTGCTGAAATAAGCCCCGTATAAGCCTCTGCAGTTTTATATAAGATGTCTTGTTCTTTTTTTAATAATTTCGCTTTTGCAAGATCAATACCTATCTTGTTTTTTGCAAGATCTGCTCCTCTACCAAAATCTATTAAAGTTTGAGTAATTGAGACTGATCTTGTTGAAGGATCCACATCGCTAATTGTAGCATCTCCTCCGCCTTGATTAGTAAGTTTGTTAGTTTCTTCCTGACTTTTAGTTCCCTCAAGAGTAATAGTGGGTAAATAAGATCCTCTTGCTATATTTAGATCTTGTTCAGAAACATTAATATTTTCTCTTTCAGCGTTCAGTTCTGAATTATTTTTGTAGGCTTTTGATAGAGCACTAGAAAAAGTTTCTGCATTTACTTGAGAAGATAAAAAGAATATCCCTAAAAAAATTAAAATTATTTTTTCCATTTACTTTTATATAGTGCAGATTTGATCTGATGGTTACTATTTAGATTAAAAATTATAGATGCATATTTAGGCATATTTTTAAACATATTCTGGGTTATTCTTTGATATGTCTGCATAAATTTAATGACATCTCCTTTACTCATTATTTTTGAATTCGATTTTACTTTACTTTTCACCCAAAGTTTTCTTTCTTGTTTCAATCTCCATTTCTGAAGCAAACTAAAATTTTTTGCTTTTAAATAAATTAAACAATTAAGTTGGGAATATAAGTTTTTGTATTTTGATTTCAATTGCTGGTTAACGTATTTCCTCCAAATTTGTCTGTGATCTTCTGCTTTTTCAAGAGAATTGATATTTTTCTTTAAAGTACTATTTTTTTCTGATTTTGCACCAACACACCAACCTTCAAAAATAATTACATCAGGTCTTGCTTTTAAATCATACCAATTCTTTTTGTGAAATCGGTCATCTATTGCTTTGTTAAATGTTGGTAATTTGAGCCTTTTAAATTTTCTACTTTTTGCTTTTCTAAAAAAACTTAACATCATATTAATATCATGTGTGCCTGGTACTCCTCTAGTTAAAAGCATTGGGTGAACTTTATTAGATAAATTTATTCTTTCTTTTCTTGTTTTATAAAAATCATCTATAGAAATTCTAAAAACTTTTAATTTGAAGTACTTTGTAAGAATAATTTTAATAAGTGAACTAATTGTGGTTTTGCCTGTACCTTGACCTCCTGCTAAACCAACAAAATATGGTTTTTTTTTATCAGCTTTTTTACTAATCCAAAAACATAATGGAATTAAGAAAGACTTTATCATTCTTTCCTTATTTTTAAATTTATCTACTTTTGTTTCTTGAGATTTAATAAACTTTAAACAATCTTTTTTTACTTTTCTAAAGCATAAACTAAATTGTTGCATGAAAATTATTTTTTATCTAAAGGATGATTTTGACCATCGTTTACTGGAACTTCTTTCATATCGAAAGTATTTATTTCATCAATACAACCAACATTAAATCCTGTCATTGCCGGATTGATCCTTGGATTGTGATGTGTATAAATTCCACATTCAGAGCAAAAATAATGTTTCGCTACTTTTGAATGAAATTGATATAGTTTTAATTTATCTTCACCTTTAGTAATTTTAAAATCTTCATTTTTTACCATCGACATGATTGCTCCTTTTCTTTTACAAATAGAGCAATTACATTTTATTACTTTAGCTAAATCTCCGTCTAAATTAATTTCTGCTTCTACAGCACCACAATGGCAAACTAATTTTTTCATTTTATTAATCTATCCTATACATTACTTCATTTCTTTTTAACATTGGTAAAGTAAATGGTGAATTATATGATGCTCTTATCGGAGGACTTATAATTAAAATATTATCTTGCTTAAGCTGTTTTTCTAAAATGTCTTTGTTCTTTAAAAAGTTTTGATCTGAAGATCGTCCAGAATATTTAATAACAGCATAGTAACCACCCTCTATTGTCAAAACCTTTATTTCTGGATTGGATGGCTTTGGCGCATTATCTTTGTTAAATTTTGAAGGTAGATAAAATTGCATTGTCATATTTCCATTTTTAATCTCTTGAGTAACAGGAACTGTCATCTTAATTTCTTTTTTTTCCTCATTGTTTCCCGAAATATAATTGAATAGTTTTCTAAAACCATTACCTTGTGTGGAATTCGTTTCAATGACTAAACGATCAGAATATTTTCTGATTTCATATACTTTATTTTCTTTTACTATTTCATAATTTGCTTCTTCGTATGCCATAGCTTGAGAACTTAAAGTTAATATTGAAATTAAAATTACTAAAATTCTTTTCATTTGATATCTAATTAAACTATCTCTGGTTGAAGTTATCCACAAGCATACAAAATATAGTTTTGATGTTCACGTTTTGATTCACTTTTGATTCAGTTACAGACTCAAAATACAACCTATTGACTGCATTGTATAACTGCGCTACAAATAAGAACAAAACAAGAACATGAAGCTGACTATTCCCTATTATCTGCATAAAGCTGGCGCTGGTTTTCCATCGCCTGCAACTGATTATATCGAAGAAGATATCGATCTAAACATGCATTTAATCAAAAATGTTCCTGCCACTTTTATCATCCGAGTGCAGGGGAAATCTATGGTTGATGTTGGAATTAATGATGGGGATTTATTAGTTGTCGACAAAAGTTTAAAGCCAAAAAACTTTTCAACTGTTATTGCAAATGTTCATGACGAGCTTGTAGTTAAAACTTTAGTTCAAGAAAGAGATAAAAAATTTCTATCCTCAGGCTCTAAAGATTTTTCTAATAGAATTTTGATTAACGAAGAAGAAGATGTCTTTATTTGGGGGGTTGTGACTTATGTCATCCATTCAACGTACTAAAAAAATAGGCTTAGTTGATTGTAACTCTTTCTATGTTTCATGTGAAAGATTATTCAATCCAAAAATAAGAAAAAAACCTGTAGTTGTACTATCAAATAATGATGGTTGTATTATTTCTAGATCCAATGAAGCAAAAGCTTTGGGGATCAAAATGGGTGAACCTTATTTTAAAGCAAAAGATATTATTGTTAAAAATAAAGTTGAGGTTTTTTCATCAAATTATTCTTTATATGGCGATTTGTCTAGAAGAGTAATGAGAACACTTAAAAGATTTAATACTGAAATAGAAGTGTATTCTATCGATGAAGCATTTATAGATTTATCCAATTTTACAGACTCTGAAGTTGAAAAAGTTGGTAGAGAAATTAGAGAAACAGTTTTACAATGGACTGGTATTCCAACCAGTATTGGAATTGCAAAAACTAAAACTTTAAGCAAAGTTGCAAATCATATTGCCAAAAAAAAACAATCAGGGGTTACTAGTTTAATTGGAGTAGAAAATTTAGACCCTATTTTAGAAAAAGTTGAAATAAATGACATATGGGGTGTTGGCAGGCAGCTAACAAAATTCTATCAAAAAAATGGTATCTATAATGCTAAGCAACTTAAAAATAAATCTAATACCTGGATTAAAAAGTGTTCTAACGTTTTAAGCTCTAGAACTGCAATGGAACTTAGAGGAATACCTTGTATAAATTTAGAAACCACCCAAACTAAAAGAAAAAGCTGTGTAGTTTCAAGATCATTTGGTAAAAGAATTGAAAAATTTCAAGAACTAAAAGAAGCAGTTGCCAATTACTGCTTGAATGCATCTGAAAAAATTAGATCAGAATCTTTAGTTGCAAAAGCAATTACCGTTTTTGTTAGAACCAGTCCTTTTCAAAGAGACTTCGGATATTATTCAAATGCAAAGACAATTGATTTTCCGATTGCAACAAACAACAGCATTGAAACTGTTAAGACCGCAATTGCAATACTAGAAAATATATTCAAAAATGGTTATCGTTATCAAAAAGCGGGTGTGATGCTGACAGGACTGCGTAATGACGATGGTAGAAAAAATTTATTTTCATCTGAAAAAGATGAAAAAATAAAAAGTTTAATGCGGTCAATAGATAATACTAATTATAGATATGGCAGATCCACTTTAAGTCTTGCAAGTGCTGGTGTTCATAAAAAATGGAATATGAGAAGACAATATTCTTCTAAAATAGATACGGCCGATTTTTATTGTCTACCAACGATAAGAGCTTAAATAACTAATTTTGAATTAATTTCAAAAGTTTTTCTTTACTACTTGTTCTAAAAAGATTGTCATAATAAACAACCTGCGTTGGGTATTCGCCATGGACTTCATTTTTCCATCTACTAATCCAACTATGATAAATACCAAATTTGTTAAAAAATTTTCCACCATAACCAGTTCTTCCTTTGTAGTCGTTATAAAGAACATCATTGACATACATCTTAATAAACCCTTTGCTCGGATCTTTGGACATTTTGGTGTGAAATATAATCGTAGTCCACTTATCTCTCATGTCATCGATTTTAAGATGTTTATATATAAGTCCTTGAGAGTCCATTCCATTTACGGCAAAATATCTAGGCTCTAAATTACCTCTTTTAACTCTAAGCATCATCCTTGGATGTCTTTGTTGATTAGTGTTTCCCCATTCATATATTTGAAAAAGAGAGGTGCTGACTGGCTCAACAGATTTAAAGTCATTAGGTATATAAATACTTACCGATATCCACTTCTCTCCTGTATATCTTGGTTTTGCAGAATACTCACTCCTAGCTCGATCTCCTCCTCCATGTCCAACTACAGCATCTTTGCCATTATTCGTACAATCAGAATAGTCACCATCCTGATCCCTACCACAATCTCTAGGTAATAAAGTTATCTTCCAGGCTTTTTCACCTAAAGCTGGAGAGGTAACAGTTTCTCTAAATTTAGATAGCTTCTTACCTGTAGCTACACTTTTTTTCCATTGAAGGTTGGTAATTTCTTTTGCATTAACTTCTTTTGATAAATCAAAACTTCCAAGAATAAAAACTATCAAAAATAAACTTAATAAAATTTCTCTCATAATTTATAATTACCCTGTATTTTTCATTGCTGCAGAAATTCCAGCTATAGAAGTCAATAAAGCATCATTTAAATATTCTGCATCTCTTTTGTTTCTATTTTTTTTGAGTTTGTAGATTACTATTGGCTGTATGATATTTAAAACTTCTGAATAAATATTTCTTACTAAAACTGAGGACCTAAATTCTTTTCTTACTTTGAGAATTTCTTTAGGTGTTATCTTTTTATTTAATTTTTGAATTGTTTCAAATTGAAATCTTAATTTTTTTCCCACTCTTTGAAGTTTTTTATCAGCAAGAAATTCTTCGTAAATTATTGATATCTTGGGATCAGCTTTTGAAATCACCATATCGAGCATATCAAGCATAGAATTAAAAAAAGGCCAATTTTTTTCCATGTCGTATAGAGTTTTTCTAAATTTCTTAATGTAAGAGTATCTTAAAGCTTCTGCACTTCCCAACCAGGCAGGAAGCATTAGTCTTATTTGTGTCCATGCAAAAACCCAAGGGATTGCTCTTAAACTTTTAATGTTATCAACATTTTTTCTTTTTGAGGGTCTTGAACCAATTGATAGTTTACCAAGTGCCTTGTGAGGCGTAACAGTTTTAAAATACTTTATAAAATCTGAACTTTGATTAATATTTTTTCGATAAGAATTTTTTGAAATATCAGACATTTTTTCAATTAAACTTCTCCAATTATTTTTTGGAATAGGTGGAGGATTTAATGTTGCTTCAGTGACTGCACCAATATAACTACATAAGTTATAATTAGCTAAAGGTTCATAACCATACTTTTGTTGAATTACCTCTCCTTGATCAGTAATTCTAATTTTGCCATTTACTGAATTTGGAGGCTGAGATCTTAATGTAGCTTGTATTGGTCCCCCACCTCTTCCGGCTGATCCACCTCTGCCATGAAAAAAAGTTATATTTATTTTATATTTTTTTGCTAATTTTACAATTTCTTCTTGAGCTTTATACTGATGCCAACTAGCACAAATTTTTCCAGCATCTTTACTTGAGTCTGAGTATCCAATCATAACTTCTTGTTCAAAATTTATTAATTTTCTATACCAACTTTGTGAAAATAAAGTTTCCATTATAGATTTTGCATTAATAAGATCATCTAATGTCTCAAACAATGGAACTACTCTAAGCTTGTTTTTTATATTGGCCTCTTTTTGCAAAAATGAGATGGATAAAATATCTGAAGCAGATGTTGTCATAGAAATTACATAAGCACCTAAACATTCTGATGGCTCTTGAGACAAAGCTTTAAAAGTTGACCAGACTTCTTTATTTTCTCTATTTTTAAATTGAAAATTCTTTATTCTATTTGTCTTAGATTTAATTTGTAATTTCAAAAAATTTAATTTTTGCTTTTCGCTAAATTTTACATAATCTTTATTAAACTTACCCCTAACAAATTCAGCTATTAATTGGCTATGTCTTGAAGACTCTTGTCTAATGTCTAATCTAGCAAGGTTAATTCCAAAACATTTAGCCCTTCTCATTAAATCTAATAAATCTCCGCTTGCTATATTTTCATTTTGATTTTGTTCTAAGGATTCTCTAACAACTCTAAGGGGTTTTAATATTTCTTCTCTGGAGCTTAATAATTGATTTTGGTCTAATGGCTTTTTATGAACCAAATGTTGTTCTATTAATCGATGAGTAATCCTCATTTTGTCTCTTAAAGGTCTCAAAAAAACTCTATAAGGTTCAAAAGATTTACCAACTTTTTTCAAAATTTTTTTCGAACACTTTTTCATAGAATAGGATCTTATTATTTTAGTAAGCGCCTTTTCATATAATTTTGCCGCTTCCCATCTAGATAATAAAATTACTTCTCTAGTAACTTTTGCAGTAACATTAGGGTTTCCATCACGATCACCCCCCATCCATGACCCAAACACAATTGGGTTAAAATTTTTTGGCAAACGCTTACCCATATTTTTTACAAATATCGAGTTTAACTTTCTATAAACTTTTGGAATAGTATCCCACAAACTATCTTCAATTATCGCAAGTCCCCATCGCGCTTCATCATAAGGTGAAGGTTTAAATCTTTTTAAATCATCAGTGTTCCAAATAATTGTCAATTCATTATAAAGTTTTTTATCAAGATTTTTTAATTGCAAAGAATTATTTTTAAATAACTCTCTCTCCTCAAGAATCTCAATAATGCTGTGATATTTCTGTATCAGGGTTCTTCTTTTTACTTCGGTTGGATGAGCTGTTAAAACTATACCAATATCTAAATTTTTTGCTAAATCATATATTTTGTTATTAGGGATATTCTTTTTTTTGAACAAATTTTCAAAAATTTCCTCTATAAAAATATTTGTTTTATGTATTTTTTGTTTTTTATTTTCATATTCATTCAAGCTTCTCGAAGTATCTACTAACTCAGCTAAATTAATAAAATTCATAAAATGTGAAAATGCTCTAGTTAGTTTAAATGTATTAATTGGACTAAGATTTTTAATAGCATTTATAACTTTCTTGTTAGATTTTTTTTGATTTTGACCTGATCTGTTAGATTTTGATAATTTTCTAATTTTTTCTACTAAATCAAAAAACTTTTGACCTTCTTGTATTTTAATGACTTTACCTAGAACATTGCCCAGATATCTTACATCTTCTCTAAAAAGTTTTGTCGGTATTCTCTCATAATAAAGATCTTTTTTTTTCATTTGATCTTAACAATATCCTTTATTTGAGTTAAAGAGTCTTTAAATTCATCTAAATTTTCTCTTAATGATAAATTAGAAATTGAGTAAACAGCTATCAATAAAAATACCAAAGGCAATGCTGTTACCACTGAAGCATTACTTTTAATAAGTAAAATATACAAAATAATAAATAGAGCTGAACGAATTAAAAATGTTTTCCTAAAGACACTCATTATTGAAAGCGAATGTTTTATCAAATTAAAAAAACTCATTTTCGATGGACCAAAATATCTACTGCCTCTAGAAGATGGAATAGGAAATAAATTCTTTTCAACTTTTTTTAATGCTCCAGAAAAACTATTCCAAGTAGCTTTTTCTTTAACCATTTTTTCAACTGTACTTTTTGAGAGGCATGTATAGTTTCCAAATTTAATTGATTTACCAGTAAAAGTTAATGTAATTAATTTATGTAGTTGATAGCAAAATTTAAAAATCAATTTTTCTGATCTTTTTATTCTTTCACCAACAATTGGATTATTATTTGAATTTTTAATTTGATTGATAAATTCTTTTATTTCTTCTGGTCTATCCTCTCCATCTCCATCCATTGGGATTACATAATCAAAGTCTTCTTTTTCATAGATATATTTCAATCCAGTTGCAATACATCTGGCATGACCTTGATTAATTTTCATATTTAGAATTTGAATTGAGTGGATATTGGTAAAATTCTTTTGCTCCTCTTGACGATCATGCGTTGAAGCATCATTGACAATAATCACAGAAATTTCATGATCCAAGTCTGAAACATTATAATCAATTTCATCCAGTAATTTATTAGCTGATTGCCAGTCATTATAAATAGGTACTAAAATTTTAATTTTCATTCAAAAATTAATATCTCCCCAAACAAACATCGCCTACACAAATAAATTGTGATGAGTTATTGAGTATTTCTTTATTATTTAATCCCTCCCACTTTGGTCTAGATTTTAAGTGATATGAAAGATTACCAGCTTTCCACTCATCGCCAGTTACAAATTGAATTTCTTTATCAAAATCTTGATTCCAAACATATTGAATTTTTATTGCAATTTCTTTTCCAGGATAATCTGTCCTTTTATCAGTTTGTGATAATGAAACATAAGAATAAAGAACTGGAGATAGAAAAAATAAAAATAGAAAACCATAAAGAAATGAATTTATTTTTTTTAAATTAATTTGTGATTTTAGAAGATATAAAAATAACACCCCAAAAAATAAATAAAAGGGCGTCATCCACATCGTTCTTATTTTTGAACCAGTAATCAGTGAAGTCAAAAACATTAAAACAATAGGCATAAAGTTTATAAATAGTAGAAATATTAATTTTTTATCTTTTACATTTGGCTTAAATTTTATCTTTTTAGTGAGTAACCAAATCAAAAAGAAGAAAGGAACCAGTATTCCAATTTGTTTTGATAAAAATAATACTGGATTACTAATGTGATCTAAAATACCAGAACCTTCTAATCCTGTTCGGTTTAATCCATACGTGATAGTTATAAAATCATTATCAAAGAGCCAAATTAAATGAGGAACTAATAAAACTAAAAAGACCTCAATTGTTATCAAATATTTAAAATCAAATTTTTTAGTTTTTTTGAAAAAAATTAAATAAATGAACAATAAATCGATTGATATTAAAAGGTAGAGAAACAAATATTTAGATAAAAAACCAACCGCACCAAATAAGCCAACTAGAAAACAGTCTGAAAATTTTATCTTCTGTGATGAATAAATTTTCCATGAATAATAAACAACTAATGACCAAAATGGTAATTGGCAAACATTTACATTAAATTCAGGAGTGGTGAAATTATAGAAATAGATAGAGACTAATAATAGAACAGAAATTAAACTTAATTTTAAATCTCTAAAAATTTCAAAAGCAAATTTAAATACATAATAAAAAGCGATAATCACGAATATTTGACTTAATAAATAATAAACCCAATCTTGAGGGCCAAAAATTTGAAAAAATACTTCTGGAAAAAAAGCACTCATGGGTGGATGTTTATTAAAACCCCAATCTAAATTACTTCCCCATGCTAAAGCTTCAATTGTGTCTAATGGTAAATTTTTATTTGTTAATGAGGGAATCAGTGTCCAAATTATTAAATGTGACAATGCAAAAATAAAAAAAATATTATTAATATTTCTATTTAAGACATTCATAAGTAAATATTTACAATAATTAACGTTGCTTGACACCCCTATTTTGCTGAATATACTCCCTCGAATTCAAATTGAAAGATGCCTAAAACTAGTAAAGTTAAAAAAAAGGTTACCAAAGCTAAAACTAAAACTGTAACTAAAGCAAAACCTAAGTCTATCAGTAAACCAAAAGGAATTATCAAAGGACCTATTAAAATTTCTAAAACCTATGTTCCAAAGGAAACAGAAAAATATATGTGCGAAAAACATAAAGTTTTCTTTAGAATGAAATTACAAGAGTGGAAAAAAGAGCTGGTTAGAGCAAATAATGAAGCCCTGTATAACGGCAGTATGGATGATAACAGTATTTCAGCAGACATCGTGGATCAAGCAAGTTCATACACAGATAAAAATGTCGAAATGAAAGCAATCAATAGACAAATCAAACTGATTTCAGAGATTGATAAAGCTTTAGCTAGAATAAGAGAGGATACTTATGGATTTTGCTTAGATACCGCGGAGCCAATTGGGTTAAAAAGACTCATGGCACGACCTGTTGCAAAATATACTATAGCTGCTCAAGAAAAACATGAAAAGGATGAAAAAGTTCATGCCGATGACTAAAAAAAAGAAAAGCAAAAAAGTTCATAACCCAATCACTTATAATTTTACAAAAAAATATATTTATTATTATTATGGTTTTTTTTGGGTTCTGTTATTATTATTTGTATTCATTAATTAAATGAACCAAAAATTAATTTTAATAATTATTGCAATCGTAGCTATAGAACTATCTGGTCACGGAATTTTTGCTTCACTATTTAGATTAATTAGCTCAATGAACTAGGGCTTTGGTGGGACTTCATCTTTATCCATAAATTTGAAACCCTTTTTTACCGCTTCTCTTTCAGATATTTCGACATACCATCTAGTAAGGTTTTTATAATTTATAAGACCAATATCATGCCACTCATGTCTTGCTATCCAAGGAAAAGTTCCAATGTCGGCAATTGTATAATTTTCTCCAGCTAGGAATCTTGATTTAGATAATCTTGTGTCTAATTCCTCATATATTCTTTTGGATATCTTGAAATATCTTTCTTCACCAAACTGACTTTTACCAGGATTATAATGATGAAACTGATGATGTTGTCCTAACATGGGTCCAATATAACCCATCTGCGCCATCAGCCATTGGTTTACCTCTAATCGATCTTCATCATAAAATTTTCCACTTTGTTCGGCTAAATAAATTAAAATTGCCCCTGACTCGAAAATATTCTTATTATTACCCTGATCAATGATCACTGGTATTTTACTAAAAGGACTTATCTTTTTAAATTCAGGTTTAAATTGATCGCCGTTGTTGAGATCTATATTTACTACTTTGTATTCATAGCTAATCTCTTCAAGCATTATGCTTATTTTTTTTCCATTAGGAGTATTAGCAGAGTAAAGCTCAATCACCTTTTACGCCAAGACGCTCTTTAATAGTTTTTGATGAAGTAGTAAATTCAAACCTATATTTTTCATCAGGCCTAGCTAATTTAAAACAAGCTCTTGCAGCTAAAGCACCCTCATGAAAACCTGACAAGATTAATTTTAGTTTACCTGGGTAATTACAAATATCACCCACTGCATAAATGCCTTTTTGATTTGTCTCGAATTTCTCAGTATCAACTTCAATTGTTTTTTTATCAATATTAAGACCCCAATTGGCAATTGGTCCCAATTGCATAATTAATCCAAAAAAACCTAATACATAATCTGTTTTAAGATTTTTAGTTTCATTATTGTCATTTTTAATATCAATACTCTTTACCTGATCATCCCCCTCGATCGAGCTCATTTGGTATTTTGTATAAAGATTTATTTTTCCCTCTTTAGCAAGTTCATTTACTTTATCTACAGTCGCTTGCGCACCTCTAAAATCATCTCTTCTATGAACTAAATTTACTTTTGAATTTTTTGATAATTCAACAGCCCAATCTAAAGCACTATCCCCTCCTCCAAAAATAGATACAGTTTTACCTTCAAATATTTTTTTGTCTCTAATTGAGTAAAATAATGACTTATTTTCAAATTTTTCACATTCCTTTACAGGAAATTTTCTAGGTTCAAAAGAGCCTACACCTCCAGCTATTATTACATTTGGGGTTAAAAATTCTTTATCATTATTTGTTTTAACAATCCAATTGTCACCTTCTTTTTTTACTTCATCTACTCTTTCGCTTAAATGTATTTTAATATCGAAGGGTTTTATTTGATTTATTAAGTTATTAGTTAATTCTTCTCCTGTGCATTCTGGAACCGCTGGGATATCATAGATTGGTTTATCAGGATAAAGTTCTATACATTGACCACCTATTTTATCTAAGTTGTCGACAATTTCACAATTAAGTCCAATTAGTTTTAATTGATGAGCTGTAAATAGTCCGGTAGGTCCTGCTCCAATTATTAATGCATCAGTTTTATTCATTTATGACTGTTTCGAAGGTATGCTAACTTCAAGTCCATCTAAATCATCAGACACTATTATTTGACAACTCAATCTGCTATTTTTTTTTGGTTCAAATGCCATATCCAACATATCTTCTTCTCCATCTTCTTTGACAGGAAGTTTATCAAACCATTCATCTTTTACATACACATGACATGTCGCACAAGCCATACCACCTCCACAATCTGCATCGATTCCAGGAATGTCATTCTGTACTGCGCCCTCCATAACAGTTAATCCATTTTGAACGTCAACAGTGTGATTTTTATTATCGTGTGTAATGAAGGTTATTTTTGCCATAAGTATTATATAGTTATGCAAAAAAATAGGGCAAGTATGTGAAAACATACTCGCCCTATAAATTTATTTTAAAGCGTAATTATCTTGCTCTTGCACCAGCTGAACTTACTGCAGCAGCCCAGATTACTAGACCAAATGCAATTTTGTTTATAAAGTCAGCTAAGTTGTAAATCACGTTTAGTGAGTCAGCGTCTACTCCACCTGTTAGGTAACCAAAAATGTAACCTAATGGGTAAATAGCCCATCCTACTGTTACGATCATTCTCATCGCACCAAAAGCAGTAACAAGAGCTTTGTTTCCACTCTTAGCAGCAGCTTTTCCAGCTTCTCCTGAGAATATTTCATATAGAATGTATATCCAACCTGCCATACCGATTACAAAACCAAGTGTAGCGTTGATATATCCAGCTTCTCCTAAATATCCACCGATTAACATTACTAATGAACCGATTAACAATCTCCAGAACATTCCAGAGTTTGCTTTTCTTACAGCTGCTAGAATTAAGTAGAACTCTATCATCTGTAATGGCACAGTAATTAACCAGTCAATATATCTATACACTGTAGGTGAATCACCAGTAGTCACCCATACATCTCTCATGTACATGTAATGGATGAATGCAATACCAGTTACAAGACCAGCAACAGTTACTGACGTTTTCCAGCCAGGAGCCACTGTACCTCTCTCCATGAAGAAGAAAGCAGTAGCAGCCAACATACCCATTGAAATTATCCAGAAAGATATCCCAACAAAGTCATCTTGAGCTAACATAGTGGTCGCTGCGTTTGCAACACCTGTAATACCGATAAGGGCAACAGCTGCTAATGCAAACATTTTAAGTTTTTTCATAAAAAACTCCCTCTTTAGTTAGTTTTTATTAGTTTATATAAACTAAGCTTAGGTCGCCCTAAGCAAAAGTTGTGGTTAAATACCAAATTAAAAGACTTAATTGAAGACTTAATTGTCATTAATTTACATTGATTTTACTTGTTTTTTAAAATTAAATACAATTTGTGATTTAAAAACCACAACAAATTATAACAACGAATCAAAATAACTATGTCAGACAAATTCAGTAAAATTTACGATCTTTCTATAAATGATCCTGAAAAATTTTGGCAAGAGGCTGCAGATGACATCTTTTGGTTTAAGAAACCAACAAAAATTTTAAATAAATCTAATCCCCCTTTTTACAAATGGTACGAAGATGGAGTGACTAATACATGTTACAACGCCTTAGATTTTCACATTGATCAAGGCAAAGGAAGTAAAACTGCTTTAATTTATGATAGTCCCATCACAGGAAACAAAAGTAAGTTCACTTACGAGGAATTAAAATCAAAAGTTTCAAAGTTTGCTGGTGCACTGAAGGATCAAGACGTCAACAAAGGGGATCGAGTTATTATTTATATGCCAATGATACCTGAAGCGGTTGTTGCAATGCTTGCTTGTGCAAGAATTGGTGCAATACACTCAGTAGTGTTCGGTGGATTTGCTTCAAATGAGCTTGCAAGTAGAATCGATGATAGTAAAGCCAAACTTTTAGTGACCGCTTCATGTGGTTTTGAACCTGGACGAACTGTTGAATACAAACCTTTAGTAGATGAAGCAATCAAACAGGCTCAACATAAAATTAGTAAGATGATTTTATTTCAAAGAAAAGGTCACGAAGTGAAATTAAATGCACCAGTGGAAATAAGTTGGGATGAAGCTCATGCAAATGCCAAAGATACTGATTGTGTTGAAATGAACTCAAATGAATTTGCTTACATACTTTACACCTCGGGTACCACTGGAACTCCAAAAGGTATTGTTAGAGATATTGGTGGTCACATCGTTGCATTAAAATGGACGATGAAAAATATTTATAACATTGATGCAGATGATATTTGGTGGTCAGCGAGTGATATTGGTTGGATCGTTGGTCATTCCTATATTGTTTATGCTCCATTATTTAAAGGATGTACTACTGTATTGTTTGAAGGGAAACCTGTCGGCACACCTGATGCGGGAGCATTCTGGAAGATAATTTCTGACTATAAAGTAAAATCTTTATTCACTGCGCCAACTGCTTTTAGAGCTATTAAAAAAGAAGATCCCGAAGGAAAATTTTTTTCAAAATATGATTTAAGTAAATTTGAAAGTCTTTTTCTTGCAGGTGAGCGTGCAGATCCAGACACAATAAAGTGGGCAGAGAATTTATTGAAAGTTCCAGTAATTGATCATTGGTGGCAAACTGAAACAAGTTGGGCAATAAGTTCAAACTGTACTGGTATACAAATGATGAAAACAAAATATGGCTCAGCTTGTAAAGCTGTACCTGGTTATGATGTTAAAATTATTAAATCAGACCAAACTTTAGCTAAACCAAATGAGATGGGAGATATTGTAGTAAAATTACCTTTACCTCCAGGAACTTTTCCAACTCTTTGGAATGCAGATCAAAGATATAAAGAAAATTACATGTCAAATTATGAGGGATACTATCAAACTTATGATGCTGGTCACATTGATGAAGATGGATACATCTGGATCATGTCTAGAACCGATGACATTATTAATGTTGCAGGTCACAGATTATCAACAGGTGCAATAGAGGAGGTTTTATCAGAACATCAATCAGTTGCGGAATGTGCAGTGCTTGGAATAGCTGACAAATTAAAAGGTCAATTACCTATCGGATTAATTGTTTTAAAAGCAGGAGTAGATAAAGATAACGAAACAATTTCTAAAGAATGCATTCAAATGGTACGAGATAAAATTGGACCTGTGGCTGCTTTTAAAGTTGCAATTGTTATTAAAAGACTGCCAAAAACAAGATCAGGTAAAATTTTAAGAGGAACTATTAGAAAAATCGCTGATAGTGTTGAATATAAAATGCCTCCAACCATTGATGATCCAGCTATTCTAGATGAAATCAAAGAAGATTTAATCAAAAATAATATTCTTAAAAGTGCTTAAAACTTATTTATTTTTAATAGGAGCAATATTTTGTGAAGTAGCTGGTACAATGTTACTTCCTGTTTCTCAAAATTTTACCAAGTTAATTCCAACAACTTTCCTTGCAATTTTTTATATTAGTGCATTGTATTTGCTTACTTTTGTTGTGAATAAACTTCCAATAGCAATCGTTTACGCAACATGGAGTGGACTTGGAATATTTACGATAGCAATACTTGGATATATCTTTTTTAAGCAGACCCTGGCTTGGCAAGCAATTCTGGGTTTATTTTTAATTGTAATTGGGGTGGTGCTAGTAAATAGCTTTGCGATAAAACTTAATTAAATATTAATGGGGTTCCTTCTGGATCTCCTAAAATTTTACCATCTTTCATTTTTGTTTTACCAGCAATAATTGTTGTAACTGGAGTGCCTTTAAATTCAACTTCATCAAAAGGTGACCATCCACATTTACTTTCAATATTTTCATTTTTAATCACAATCTTTTTATTCATATCAACAATAGTGAAATCAGCATCATAACCCTCTTTAATAAATCCTTTATTCTTGATGCCAAAAATTTTAATTGGATTTTCACACACTAAATTCATTAATTGATTAAGTGATAATTTTCCATCATTAACATGGTTTAACATCACTGGCATTAATGTTTGAACACCAGGCATACCAGAGGGTGAGTTGGGATATTCTTTATCTTTGTTTGCTTTTAAATGTGGGGCGTGGTCTGAGCCAATTGTGTCATTTATATTATTTTTAACTGCATACCATAATCGATCATAATGAGATTTATCTCTGATTGGCGGATTCATTTGTGCATATGTTCCAAGTTTGTCATAACAATCTGGAGCATAGATCGTTAAATGCTGTGGGGTAATTTCGAAAGTAATATTACCTTTGTGTTGAGATAAAAAATCTATTTCTTGCTTAGTAGTAATATGAAGTACATGAGCTTTCTTATTATACTTATTCGCAATTCTAACAATTCTTCTAGTTGAAGAAATGGCACACTCCTCACTCCGCCAAACAGGGTGTGAATGCACATCTCCATTTTTAATTAATTTTTTATTCCTATTTAAAATTTCCTCATCTTCTGAATGAACCGCAACAATTTTTGAGCAATGTTGAAAGACTTTATCGATGTCCTCTTCAAGAGCTACTAAAAGATTACCTGTTGATGAACCTACAAATAATTTAATACCACAACATCCTTCCAAATCTTTTAGCTCTGCTAACTGATTAACGTTCTCGGCTGTTGCACCAAAATAGAAAGCATAATTGCAATACATTCTATTTTTCGCAAGATCTAATTTTCTTTGAAATTCTTTTATGTTTGATGTAGGTGGGTTAGTATTTGGCATTTCAAATACTGCAGTGATACCTCCCGCAACTGCAGCTCTACTTCCAGAATGAAGATCCTCTGTGTCTGTTGAGCCTGGTTCTCTAAAATGAGTTTGGGTATCAATACATCCAGGCAAGACTATTAGGTTTTTTGCATCATATACTTCTTTTGCATCTTCTGAAACTTCACCAATTTTTGATATCTTGCCGTCTTTAACAGCAACATCTTTATTTTCTAACTTTCCATTAATATAACATTGCCCGTTTTTGATTATTAGATCTAACATTTTCGAAAAAAGTTATTATATTAAAATTAGATATCAATCAAATATGAATAATAGTGTTTATATATTAGAAGATAGAGCCATACTTTACGTAAATGGTTCAGATGCAAAAGATTTTCTGCAAAATCTAATTAGCAATGACATTAATAAAGTTTCAGATAACTCCAGTTGTTTTGCATCATTGTTTACTCCACAAGGTAAATTTTTATATGAATTCATGGTTGTGAAACACAAATTGGGTTACTTCATTGATTGTGAAAAATCTCAGTCTGAAGAGATATTTAAACAATTAAATTTATATAAAATAAGATCAAAAGTAGAAATTCTTAATTTAAGTAACGAATTTGTAGTTGCTAGTTTTGGATACGAAAAATATTTATCTATTAAAGGTGCAAAGGATGTCTTAGGTTTTACATTTAAATATAGAGAAGATCCTATTTTTTTAGATCCAAGAAATAAACACTTGGGTGCTAGACTTATAATTAATCTTGAAAAACTTTATTTATCTTTGAAAAAGCTTGATCTTAAAAACGATAAAATTGAAAACTATCATATTTATAGTCATAAACTTGGTATAGTTCCAAAAGACTTAAATAAATTGAAGAATAAATTATTTGGTATTGAGTGTAACTTTGAAGAGCTAAATGGTATTGATTTTAAAAAAGGCTGTTATGTTGGGCAAGAAAATACTGCAAGAATAAAATTAAAGAATAAGCTATCCAAAAGATTACTACCAATCGAGATTATTGATGGAGAATTAATTGAGAATGAAAGTGTCTTAAATAATAATGTTGAGATTGGAAAAGTCTTGATTAATGAAACATATCCTTTTGCCCTCATTAAATATTTAGATTCCAATTTTGAAAAGGACAAAATATTTCAAGGTAAAAATGGTTCTTTTAAAATTTTCGTGCCTGAATGGCTTAAAATTTAAATATTGGTGCGGCTAGAGAGACTCGAACTCTCATGGACTAGGTCCACACGGCCCTCAACCGTGCCTGTCTACCAATTTCAGCATAGCCGCACATTTGACCCACATTAAATCAATGACAAGTAGGTTTCAAATTGATAAATTTTATCATGGAATTTAATCAAGAAGTAAAACAGGCAACAGATCCTATATATAAAAAAATTTCAAAAGTTATGCCTGAAATTGAATGGTCAGTGCATGCTCCTTATATTCATAAAATAAATAAACTTAAAAAAGAAAAGAACGCAGTAATTTTAGCTCACAATTATCAAACCCCAGAAATTTATCATGGTATTGCAGATTTCTCAGCAGACTCTCTAGCTCTTGCCGTGGAAGCTTCAAAAACTTCAGCAGATATAATTGTTATGGCTGGTGTACATTTTATGGCTGAAACTGCAAAACTAATGAGTCCAAATAAAAAAGTCTTGCTACCTGATATGAAAGCAGGTTGTTCTCTTTCATCTTCAATTACGGGAAAAGATGTAAGATTATTAAAAGAAAAATATCCTGGTGTTCCAGTAGTTTCTTATGTCAATACTTCTGCAGATGTTAAAGCTGAAACAGATGTGTGTTGTACGTCTGCAAATGCTGTAAAGATTGTAAAATCTTTAGGAGTTAAGAAAGTAATTTTTCTACCAGATGATTATCTTGCAAAATATGTTGCTTCTCAAACAGATGTTGAGATCATTTCTTGGAAAGGGATTTGTATTGTTCATGATCAATTTAACGAAAAAGAGATTCAAAATATTAGAAAGAGCAACCCAGGGATAAAAATCATAGCTCATCCTGAATGTCCACCAGATGTAATCAAAGCAAGTGATTTTGCTGGATCAACTTCAGGAATGATAAATTATGTTAAAGATAATCAGCCTAAAAAAGTAATGATGGTTACCGAATGTTCAATGAGTGACAATATTCAAGTCGAAAATCCTAATGTAGAATTTATTAGACCATGCAACATGTGTCCTCATATGAAAAAAATAACCTTACCAAAAATATTAGATTGTTTAGAGAATGAAACTGGTGAAATTATTATGGATCAAGAAACAATCAATAAAGCAAGAATGTCAGTTGAAAAAATGGTTGCTATTGGCAGATAACTTTTTGTGTCTCAAATTAAACTTAGTGAAAATTTTATAAAAAGTAATGTCAAACTTGCACTCAATGAAGATTTATATCCATCGGGCGATATTACTTCTGGTTTAATCGGAAATAATAAGATTATTGAGGCAAAATTAATATCTAATCAGGATGCTATCATTGGTGGACTACTATTTGTAAAATATACGTTTTTACTTATCGATAAAAAAATTAAGTTTACTGTAAAAATGAAAGATGGATCTTTTGTTAAAAAAAATTCAACAATCGCAATTATTAGAGGAAATAAAAAAAATATTTTGATAGCAGAAAGAGTTGCGCTAAATTTTTTATCTCATATTTCGGGCATAGCCACAAAAACAAATCAATTTGTAAAATTGGCAGGTAAAAAATGTAAAATTTGTTGCACTAGAAAAACTATACCTAATTTAAGAGTTATACAAAAATATGCGGTAAAATTAGGTGGAGGAACTAACCATAGATTTAACTTAAGTGACGAATTTTTGATAAAAGACAATCATATTGCAAATTCAAACATAAGAGAATTAGTAAGTTTGGCAATCAAAAATAAAAAACGAAAAAAAATAACAGTGGAAGTAGACACAATTAAACAGCTGAAGAAAATAATCGGATTAAAATTTGATCGTGTTTTATTTGATAATATGAATGTTAAAAATTTAAAATTAGGAGTTAAACTTGCAAAAAAATACTATCAAACTGAAGCTTCAGGAAATATAAATCTCAGAAAAGTTAAATCGATTGCAAAAACTGGTGTAGATAGAATTTCTGTTGGTGGAATAACTCATAGCGCACCAGCGATTGATTTTAAATTAGAAATTTAATTAACAAATTTTGAAAGATCTGGTTTGAAGTAATTTGGACCTTTCATTACTTTACCGTGTTCATTATAAATTGGTTTTCCATTCTCGTCTAACTTGCTCATATTAGAATTTTGAACTTCATCAAAACACTTATCTAAATCAATTCCAAAAGCATGTCCTGCCCCATAGGTAACATATAAAATATCAGTTAAAGCATCAGCAACCTCCAATAAATCCTTATTATTCATTGCATCTGTTAACTCACTCAATTCCTCATTTATTAGATCTAATCGCAGTTTATTGATTTTATCTGTGCTAAATGAAGGTTTATTTTTAACCTCTTGACCAAAGGTTTTCATAAAAATACCAACCTTACTAAAATTTGACATAATGCTCCTGTATGTTTTTTAAAATTAATGTATATTTATAGTAATTTAATATTTGCCTATTAATCAATGAAATTAAGAAAAGAATTCGATAGTATTGGAGCAATTAATGTTCCTAATGATAAATATTGGGGAGCATCGACTCAAAGATCAAAAAAATATTTCGATATTGGTGAATTTCTAGTTCGGCCAGTTTTAATAAAATCTATTGCAATCATTAAAAAGGCTGCTGCTATAGTTCATAGAAAAGAAAAACAGATTGTACCAAAAATTTCTTATGCCATTGTAAAAGCGTCTAATGAGGTAATTAGCGGTAAATTAGACGAACACTTCCCACTAAAAGTTTGGCAAACTGGCTCTGGTACTCAAACTAATATGAATGTAAATGAGGTAATTGCAAATAGAGCAATCGAAATTTTAGGTGGAAGAAAAGGCACAAAAAAACCAGTTCATCCAAATGATCATGTTAATAAATCTCAATCTACCAATGATGTATTTCCTACAGCAATGCATATAGCTATAGCTATGGAAACTAAAAATAAGTTGCTACCATCTCTTGAGCTTTTAAATAGGGAATTGAAAAAAAAAGTTTCCCAATTTAAAAATATTATAAAAGTTGGAAGAACTCATCTTCAAGACGCAACTCCTTTGTCATTGGGGCAAGAGTTTTCAGGATATCAATCTCAATTAGAGGATTGTATTGTAAGAATTAAAAATGCTTTAAATGAAATTTATTATTTAGCTCAGGGTGGTACTGCAGTTGGCACAGGAATTAATAGTAAAAAAGGTTTTGATAAAAAAGTAATAATTGAAATTAAAAAAATAACTAAACTACCCTTTAAACCGACTAAGAATAAATTTGCTGCGTTGGCAGCTCATGATGAAATAGTAAATTTTTCTGGAACCTTAAATACTACTGCTGTCAGTTTGATGAAAATTGCAAATGATATAAGATTTTTAGGATCTGGGCCCAGAGCCGGATATGGTGAAATAATTTTACCAGCAAATGAGCCAGGTTCATCTATTATGCCCGGCAAAGTTAACCCAACACAATCAGAAGCAGTGACAATGGTTTGTGTTAAGGTAATTGGAAATCATAATGGAATAACAATGGCAGGTTCTCACGGACATTTTGAGCTAAATGTTTTTAAACCACTAATTGCTCATAACATTTTACAATCTATTGATCTTCTTGCAGATAGCACGAATAATTTTGCTTTATATTGTGTTAAAGGAATTAAAGCAGATAAAGTAAAAATTAAAAAATCTTTAGATAATTCATTAATGTTAGTTACTGCGTTAGCTCCTCACATCGGATATGACAATTCAGCTAAAATAGCTAAAACAGCTCTTAAAAAAGGTACGACCTTAAGAGAGGAAGCTTTGAAAACAAAATTAATTAATGAAAAAGATTTTGATAGAATTGTGAATCCAAAAAAAATGATTTATCCAAAATAAGCTATCAAGATATCATTTACAAAGTTTTTAAAAGTAATTTTATTTAAAAATCTTTTATTACTTGAATTAAAATTTGAAATAATTTCCTCAATTTCTTTATTGGATTTATTATCAATTCTTAAATTATCAAAAGTAATTTTTTCCTCATTTAAATCATAATTAAAATCTAACTCAATTTTATCAATATTTTTTCTTAGTTCTTTTTTAATTTGAAAAAATTTAAAAAACTCGTCTTTATCTTTAACATCGAACGATGTTCTTCCGTTTAAATTAATTTTACCCTTATCAAAATTTAAAAAAGCGTCTGAAAAAAGTACTTTAACATTTTCCTTCCAAGTAATATTAGAATTTGAAAAATTATAATTTCCATCCTCTATTTTCAGTTTTAGTGATAAATCTGAAAATCTATCAAAGTCATAAACATTTTTCACATCGAAATTCATTAAAGCATTAAGGTTTTTGTTGTTTAATATTTGAGATTTTAAAATCTCTAAAAAAAAAGGGTTGTTTAAAAGATCTCTTATTCGAAAAGTTTGATAATTTAAATTTGATATTAAATAAAAAGGTTTAAATTCTAATGAAACTTTAAATGTCTTATTTGTATCATTCAAAAAAATGTCCATAGTATTCTTGTTTATTTGATATTTGAAAATATTATTTCTATTTTTAAAGCTTATTTTTAAACTTCCAGTATCATCTTCCATTTTATAATCTGTTCTATTTTCAATTTTTAATACAAGCTTTTTTGAAACTAATTCAAAATTTAAAATTTCATTTAATTTATCATTTCCTATAATTAATTTATAAGGGACATTAAAAATTTTACCTTTTGAAAAAAAAATATTCTTTAAATTTTTAAGATCATAATAAAACTGGCTATCATTTATTTGATTGATAAATAAAACTTCATCATCTTTATTCATAAAAAAAATATTACTTCTTTTAATTTTAATTTTGTTTCTATTCGGCTCAGTTTTTAAAAGCTTTTTAAAAAGACTTAAGTCAGATTTTTTTATATTAAAAGCTGCTTTATCAAAAATTACATCTTGGGTTTTAATTTGGTTAAATTTAAAGAAATTTTTAAAATCAATTAAAATTTTAAAATTTTTTACCTCTCCAACTTTTGATTGATCATTAAGAATTGATAAATTTTTCGAACTAAAATGAGGTTTGGGGAAAAAATTATACTGTATCTCATTATCAAATTTTATAGCCAAATTATATTTTTGATAAATTTGATTCTTTATTTCTTTTTTTATCAACTCTTTATTGTAAGCGGTTGGTATTAAAAAATAAATAAGTGTCAAAAATATAGTCGAAACTATAGTCAAAAAAACTCTATTATTCTTACCAAACCTTAGTCTTCTCAAATCTAAGATAAAACGTCTTAAACTATTGAAATAATTCTCTAATAAATTATTTATGGTAGAGATTTGTTTTCCAATTTTTTTTGACAATAAATTTTGTTTTCTCATATAAATTGAAACAAGTTATAATTTAAAATTAAAAATGTTAAACTCTGAATATTTAAAAAACTTAAATAAAGCTCAAAAAGAGGCAGTTACATATCTTGATGGACCACTTTTAATTGTGGCTGGAGCTGGTTCTGGGAAGACTAAAGTGCTAACCACAAGGATAGCAAATATAATCAAAGAAAAAAAAGCTTATCCTAACCAAATTCTAGCAGTTACTTTTACGAATAAAGCGGCTAAAGAAATGCAAATTAGAGTGAGCAAAATTTTGGGATCTTCTGCTACAGGATTATCATGGCTTGGAACTTTTCACTCTATCTGTGCGAAGCTTTTAAGAAAACATGCTCCTGCAGTCAATTTAAAATCAAATTTTACAATTATAGATACGGATGATCAAACAAGACTTATCAAAAATATATGTAAAGCCGAAAATATTGATATCAAACAATTGGCTCCACGATATATTCTTGCAATAATTGATAAGTGGAAAAATAAAGGATTTTATCCAAATGAAGTCCTAATAAATCAAAAAGATGTTTATGAAAAAACTATTCTGCCAATTTATAAAATTTATCAACAAAAACTAATTGACTTAAATTCATGTGACTTCGGTGACCTAATTCTTCATGCAGTCAAGATTCTAGAAAAAAACAAAGATCTAAGAGAAATTTACTCAAAAAATTTTAAATATATTTTGGTTGATGAATATCAAGATACAAATTTTATACAAAATAAATGGCTTAAATTACTTACAGAAAAAAATGAAAATATCTGCTGTGTAGGAGATGATGATCAGTCAATTTATAGTTGGAGAGGAGCAGAAATAAAAAATTTTTTAGAATTTGATCAAGTTTATGAAAATACAAAAGTAATTAGACTAGAGGAAAATTACAGATCTACTGAAAATATTCTAGCTGTTGCATCAAACTTAATAGCAAATAACGAAAATAGAGTTGGCAAAACATTAAAGACAACTTTAAATGAGGGTGAATTAGTCAAGTTGAATTGTTATAAAAATGGAAAAGACGAGGCTATTGGAATTTCAGACGAGATTGAAAAAATAAAACAAGAATATTCATATAATAATATCACTATTCTTGTAAGGGCGATATTTCAAACAAGAGAATTTGAAGAAAGATTTTTAAAAATTGGATTACCTTACAGAATTTTAGGAGGAATAAAATTTTATGAGAGAGCTGAAATAAAAGATTGTATTGCATATTTAAGATTAGTTTACCAAGAAAAAGATGATCTAGCTTTTGAACGAATTGTTAACAATCCAAAACGCTCAATTGGTGATAGTACCATAAAAAACATCCATGAATTTTCAAAAAGACAAAAAGATTGTTTAGAGATTTCATCTCGAAAAATGATAGAGGAAAATTTAATCAAACCAAAGGCTAAAATCGGTTTGATGTCCTTTTTAGATTTAATTTCAAAATGGAGAAATGATCTAACAATAAAAAAAATGGGTCATGTTAAATTATTACAAACTATTCTTGATGAGTCTGGATATTCAGCAATGCTTAAAAATAAAAAAGATCTAGAAAATGAAAACAGACTTGAAAATATAAAAGAATTGTTGAGCGCGATGAAAGAATTTGATAATTTGGAAAGTTTTTTAGATCATGTTTCACTAGCAACATCAATTGATCAAGAATGGGAAGGTGAAAAGGTTAATATGATGACAATGCATGCCGCGAAAGGTCTTGAGTTTGATGTAATTTTTTTACCTGGTTGGGAAGAAGGACTTTTTCCTCACCAAAAATCTATAGAAGAAAAAGGTCAAAGTGGTTTAGAGGAAGAAAGAAGACTGGCCTATGTCGGTTTAACCAGAGCAAAAAAAAAAGTAGTAGTATCTTTTTCAATGAACAGATTTTATCAAGGTGATTGGATAGATAGTATGGCGTCAAGATTTATTGACGAGCTACCTGACAAATATTTAGAAAAAAATTCTTTTTTCGATGAAACCAAGGAAGAGATAGAAGAATTTGAATTTAATCAAGATATTGAAAATGAAAGCGGTATAAATAGCCCCGGATGGATAAGATATCAAAAAAGAATTAAATGATTAATTATCGAATAAACAAACTAATAAGTAAATTTAATAAGTACGATATAGATGGATATATTATTCCCAAAAATGATGAATTTTTTTCAGAATATTCTGCAAATGATAGGCTTAAAACAATCTCAAACTTTTCTGGCTCCGCTGGTTATTCAATCATTCTTAAAAAGAAAAACTATTTATTTGTTGATGGAAGATACACTATCCAAGCAAAAAAAGAGACAGGTAAAAAATTTCAAGTTATAGACTTACATAAAATTATTAATTGTAATTTGCTCAAAAATTTGTCAATAGGTTTTGATCCAAAACTTTTTACATCTACACAAATAAAGAGGTTTTTTTTTAAGAATAATAAAGTGAAAAGTATTGAGTCAAATTTAATTGATCAAATTCATAAATATGAGGTTAAATTAAATAAACCTTTTTTTTCTCTTAATAATAAAGTAGTTGGAGAAAACTATAAAACTAAAATAACAAAAATAAGAAAATACTTAAACAAAAATAAATCAGATTATTTATTTATCACAGCACCTGAGAATGTTGCATGGCTTCTTAATATAAGAGGACATGACAACCCGAATAGTCCCATTCCTAATTGTCACTTAATCATAGACAATAAAAATAGTTTTTATTTAATTACTCATAAAAATAAAGTTTCAAAGTTAATTAGAGAAAAAAAATTGAAATCTAATCAAATAATTGAGCCAAAGAATTTTAATAAATTTATTATAAATCTTAAAGGTAAAAAAATTATAATTGATAAAAATACTTGCTCAATTTTTTTTGAAAATATGATTAAAAAAAAGTTTAAAATTTTAAAAAAAGACGATCCAATTTATTTACTCAAATCATTAAAAAATAAAACAGAAATCAAAAATATGTTAAAAAGTCATGTTTTTGATGGTGTTGCATTAACAAAATTTATTTATTGGATCAAAAATATTAACAAAAAAAAAATTACTGAACTTGAGGCACAAAATAAATTAGAAAATTTTAGAAAAAAAAATAAAGAGTATTTATATCCAAGTTTTAATACTATTGCTGGTGCTGGAGGGAATGGTGCTATTGTCCATTATAGGGCGACAAAAATAAATACAAAAAAAATTAATAAAAAAGATATTTTTTTATGTGATTCTGGTGGACAATATAAATATGGTACTACGGATGTAACTAGAACAATTTGTTTCTCAAAACCCAAAAAGAATATAAAAAATATTTTCACACGAGTTTTAAAAGGTCATATTGCAGTTGTAAAATCAAATTTAAATAAATATTCCTCAGGTAATCTGATAGATATTAGAGCTAGAAAATTTTTAAAAGAGATCAATTTAGATTACCAACATGGAACTGGACATGGTGTAGGTTTTTTTTTAAATGTACATGAAGGGCCCCAAGGTATATCTAAATTTAATAAGATTAAGTTACTTGAGGGAATGATTTTGAGTAATGAACCAGGATATTATAAAAAAGATAAATTTGGAATACGTATAGAAAATTTAATTTATGTTAAAAAAAATAAAAATAATCTGTGCTTTGAAAATTTAACACTAGCTCCAATCGATAAAGATTTAATTAATTTCGATTTATTAACAAATGATGAAAAAAATTACCTTTGGAAATATAATTTGGATATTTACACAAAACTTCATAAATATTTAAACCCAAGTGAAAAAAGATGGTTAGCTACTTTTATTCAATAATTTATGTAATTCTGATTGATCTATAATTTTAATCTTTAACTCTTTTGCAGCTTCGACTTTCCGTTTAGTAGGTTTCTCTCCAATTATCAGATAATCAAGTTTTTTTGAAACATTACTTATTATTGTTCCTGAATTTTTTTCTATTAAAGACTTAGCCTCTGCTCTACTCATGCCTGTTAATTTTCCCGTAAACATAAATATCTTATCACTTAATACACCATCTTTTTTATTTTCTATTGTTTTCTTGATTTTTAAAATTTTTTGAAGATCTTGAATTACCTTTACATTTGTCTTATTCAAAAAAAATTTTTTTAAAGAAATTATTTGAGTTTCACCAATCCCATCAATATTTAGTAAATCATCAATTTTATTTTCTTTGAAAAGATTTATAAAATTTTCAGGACTTTTAAGTGTTTTTGCAATCAATTTAGCATTTTCAAAACCAATATGTCTTATTCCAAGAGCATATATGAATTTTTCAAAGGAAATATTTTTCTTTTCTTCAATTGCATATTTTAAATTTGCTACTGATTGTTGACCCCATCCATCCATTGTTTTTATTTTTTCATAATTCAAAAAAAAAATATCTTGTGGTAATTTAATCATTTTCAGTTTCCAAAAATTTTCTACAATTTTTTTTCCAAAACCATCAATATTAAATGCTTCTTTTGATACAAAGTGCTTAATTTTTTCTATTGTCATTTTATCACATTCATATCCCTCACTTGAACATCTTCTTACTGCATCATTTTTTTTAGTAATCGAATTGTACTCTTTAATTGTTTTAGCTCCACAAGATGGACACTTGATTGGAAAAATATATTTTTTTAAGTTTTTTTTTCTTTTTTTTAAATCTACCTCAATAATATGTGGAATAACATCTCCCGCTCTCTCTACAACTACTATATCCCCTATCCTAATATCTTTTCTTATTATTTCATCTTCATTATGAAGTGTTGCATTCGATACAACTACACCACCAATATTAATTGGTTTTATTTTTGCAACAGGTGTCAATGCCCCTGTCCTACCGACTTGAATCTCAATATTTAAAATCTTTGAAATACCTTTATTAGCAGAAAACTTGTGCGCAATAGCCCAACGAGGTGAATTTGCAACATTACCTAAACGTTTCTGTAAACCAAAACTATTTATTTTGTAAACGATACCATCAATATCGAAATCAATGTCATTTCTTTTTTTTTCTATTTCTTGGTAATTTTTCATTAAATTTTTAATACCTTTTATAGTTTTATTGAATGGATTTGTTTTAAAACCCCACTCGCTTAATTGTTGTAAGAAGTTGCTTTGATTTTTTATTTCCATATTATTTACATACCCAAATGTATACGCAATAAACTTTAAAGGAATTTTCTTTGTATCTTGAGGATTTTTTTGTCGTAATGATCCAGACGCAGCATTTCTTGGGTTAGCAAACTTATCTTTAAGATTTTCAAAATCATTATTTTGAATAAATACTTCACCCCGAATATCTATTTCATCAGGAAAATTTTCAGCTGAAATATTTTTAGGAATATCATCAATTGTCCTTAAATTATTTGTGATGTCTTCTCCTTCTTTACCGTCACCTCTGGAAAGTCCCATTATAAATTTTCCCTTTTTAAAAATTAAGGAAGCAGAAATACCATCAATCTTAGGTTCTGCGCTATACTCTAATTCGTTTGAACTTTTTTGGTCTAAAAAGTTATTAATTTTTTTTTCAAAATTTACTAGATCCTCCTCATCAAAAGCATTTGAAAGTGAAAGCATGGGGATTCTGTGTAAAACTTTTTTAAAAGTTTTAGATGGTTTAAAACCTACAATTTTAGAGGGTGAATTTGCACTTTCTAAAAAATCATATTTTTTTTCTAAAGATAATATATCTGCTTTAATTTGATCGTACTCATAATCATTCACTAAAGGCTTGCTTAATTCATAATAATGTTTGTTTAGTTTTACTAAATTTTGAATTTTTTTATTATATTCTTTCTTAACTTTATTTTTATCCATCTCATTCTAATAGAGTTTTAAATTTTTTTATTAAACCACCACCTTTTTTCTTATAAGTTTTAAATCTTTCTTTTTTTCTTTTTTCATAAGTCTTGTCAAACAAACTGTAAGAATTTTCATACCATTTTGAGGATTGATAATTATATCCTAATAATTGAGCGTATTTTTCAGCCTCATCAATTAAACCAATTGTGTAATGTACTTCTACCAACCTATGTAAAGCTTCTTCTGCATAAATGGTGGTATCATAGTTATCAATTATTTCTCTAAATCTATTGATTGCTGGAATCCATTTTTTTCTATCAAAATAATATCTACCCAAATACATTTCTTTAGCCGCCAAAATATCATCAATTAAATCTATTTTAAATTCTGCATCAATAGCATATTCTGTACTAGGATAATTTTTTAAAATTATATTAAAATTTTCCTTAGCGTTTATAATTGATTGTAAATCTTTTTTTTCATCAACTATCTGTTCATAATAACAAATTGCTAACAAATAATATACATATCCTAAATCTTTGTGGGCAGGATATACTTTTAAAAATCTTTTTAATTCAGCTATTGCATCACCATAATAATCTTGTGTATAATAAGAATATGCAGCCATTAATGCTGATTGGGGAGCTGATACAGCTTGTGGAAATAATATTTCAGCCTCGTTAAATTTTTTTGCAGCAAACAAAACATCACCATCGTTTAAAGCTTCAATACCTTCTTTATAAGCTTCCTCAACTTGTAATTCCAAACTTTTTTCTTTAATTAAATTCTTTTTTGAGACTTCTTTTGAACAAGAGCCAAATAAAATGAGAATTATAAAACAAACTAAAATCTTTAATTTGAACATAGTTATTTTATACAGACTTAGCTAAAAATTTCAAAGATCAATATATGTTAAGCAATCGATCTTAATAAGGTTTTATTTAGAATTGTATGTGGAAGATTTCTTTCTTGTATCTCAATTATTGAAAAGTTGTCTTTATTTTCAAAAACTTTCTTTAAAAGTTGATTAGTAAGGAAATGACCCCCCTGTGAGCAGTTTACACTTCCGACTATTCTATAACCACTTGTGTATAGATCTCCAATACAATCGAGTATTTTGTGATTAACAAACTCTTTAGGATTTCTAAGCTTTTCAGAATTTAAGATTTCATTACCCTTAACAACGATTGCATTGTCTAAACTCCCACCTTTTGCAAGACCTTTACCTTTAATTTTTTCTATATCGTCGAATAAACAAAACGTTCTTGAATTAAAAATATCTACCAAATCATCTTCATACACATTTATTTTATTTTCTTGATCTCCAATTAAACAATCTTCAAATTTCAATTTAAAATTTATATCCAAACTTAACTTAGAAGGCTCTATGGAAATAAATTTCTCCCCTTGATGGAATGTTATTTTTTTTTGAATTTTTATTATTTTAATAGGAGCCTCACTTTTTTCTAATCCACAATCTTTTAAAATTTCTATAAATTCTTTTGCTGAACCGTCTAAAATTGGTATCTCTTCATTGTTTATTTCTATCAGTGCATTATCAATCCCTAATCCAAATAAAGCTCCCATTAAATGTTCAATAGTTGATACTTTTACTCCGTGCTCGTTAGATATAGTTGTATTTAATAATGTATTAGTTACATTAGTAAAACTTGGGTAAACATAATTGTTAGATTGTAGATCTACTCTCTTAAAAACAATTCCTGTATTTGGTTCAGAGGGCTTTACTAAAACTTTGGCGAATTTACCATTATGAAGTCCAACTCCACTAATAGTTGCTGTTTTTTTTAAAGTTTTTTGACTTAACAATGACACAAGGGACTTTTAATATGATGATAAAAAAAACTGAAAACAACAAATATTACGATAAACTACTAATTAATTAAAAAAATTAAAAAATTTCTCAAAAAACCCTTGTTTTTTGTTAGTTTTACCTGTCAGCAAAACCTCATTGCTATTGTGGCCTGAAACAATTCTATTAGCCGTTGTAAAAATATTGTTATCATTATTATCTTTAAATTTTTCTAAATAACTAGCACTTAAAATTTGATTTAAAAAAATATGATATTTTTTTAAAATCTTTTCGATATTTTCAATTAAATTTTTTGAAAGACAGATAAATTCTGTATCTAAAGAAAAAATATTACAATTAACATTTTCTGGTAAAGTTGTATAAAATTTATTGTCGATCCAGTATTTTTCTATAAGAAAATGTACAATTTTTTTATTTTGTAAATTCGATTGACATAAGTTTTTTAAATCATTTAAAGGATGAACTAAAGTCTCTGAATTTATAAGATTTCCATTATTGTCTTTTTTAATTGACAATTTTATTGATTGAAATTCCTTACTATCTAAAATTACATATATGTCTTTAATAAAATTATTTAATTTTTTTTCAATCTTAAATATGTTAATTTCTAAAAATTCATTCAATATACTAAATTTTAATTCTGTAGAATTTTCTTCTAATACTAATTTTTCAGAATAAATTTTCTCATTTGTTAAATTTTCAGCAACATAGATAATGAATTGATTATGATTTAAATAGAGAAAGGTTTTAAAATCTATTTTTTTAGTCATTTATGACAATTTGATTTTTTTGACGTATATCCAAGATTTTTATATTACCGAATTCTTTTTTATTTAGAAGATCAATTGATAAATTTAATGATTCTTTAATTCCTGTAATCGGCAGTTTTATTAAAACTCCTGAGTTCATTTCAATATCCCATCTCCCTGAGGGAAAATAGAAAAAATTTTTAATGTTATTGTATTTAAATTCAGTTTGAAGGATAATATTTTTAAATTCTAAAAATTTTTCTATTTCAAAATTTCCAAAAACAAAAGGTAAGTTTTTTGAGTGGTTTTTTGCGCTAATAAATTTTCCATTAGATCCAACTAAATAATTCTTTCCATTTATATTCGTAGATGCTAAAAAATTTGTTTTTACAATTTTGATTGCAATAGATGATGGATATCTTTTAAACACTTCATATTCTTCAATTAAATTATTAGAATTTAATATTTCTTTTATCTGAAATTTTTGAATAGATAATAAATTATTTAATTTTATCAAATCCGTTATTTTTGAATATTCATTATCGTTAAATTCTATTCCTTCTATATCAACCATATCAATTTTAGGAAGATCAAAATTTTTTAAATTTTTGTTATTAAAGGTGCCTAGAATAATTACTAAAGAAATGTAAAAAATAATTTTCTTATTTATTTGTTGAAGCATCTTTTAAAATTAATTCAATAAGTTTAATAAAACTTATACCACGAAATGCAGCAATCTCGGGAACTAAAGAAAGTTTTGTCATTCCTGGCTGAGTATTAATTTCTAAAAGATAAAACTTACCCCTATAATATTTAAAATCTGAACGGGTAACTCCTCGACAACCAACTAAATTGTGTGCTTTCGAAGAAATTTTCATAATTTGTTCAAATTTTTTTTTAGATAAATCCACTGGTATAATATGTTCCGTTTTTGCTTTTGGATTATATTTTGCTTGATAATCATAAAATTTTCTTTTTGGTTTTAATTCAATTGCACCAAGTTTTTTAGAGCCAATCATTGCTGCTTGTATCTCTCTACCAGGGATAAATTCTTCTATAATAATTTTTTTATAATCTTCTAAATACTTCAATTTTTTTTTGATGTCTTTTTTTGTACATATAAACACATTTACGCTTGAACCCTCATTGATTGGCTTTATTACAACTGGAAATTTAAGTTTTTTTTCAATTGTTCTAACAATATTTTTTTCATCTTTGCTGAACGAAAAGGTTAAGAATTTTGGGGTCAATATTTTATTCTTTATAAAAATCTTTTTTGATAATACTTTATCAATCGCTATTGATGATGAAATCACACCTGAATGAGTATAAGGAATTTTAAAACTCTCTAATATTGTTTGGATATAACCATCCTCACCAAACTGACCATGCAACGCATTGAAAATTTTGTTTGGTTTGAATTTTTTAATAACATCAAATAACTGAAAATTTGGTTCTGTTATTTTTACAAAATAATTATTTTTTTTTAGTTCCTTGGCTACTTGTTTTCCAGTATCAAGACTGATTGCTCTTTCTTTAGAAATTCCACCTGAAATTATTAATATTTTTTTCAATTTATTTTAAAATCTTAATTTCTTTTTCTAATTTAATACCAGTTTTTTCTAAAACTTTTTTTGATACAAATTCAATTAAATTGTTCATATCATTAAAAGAAGCGCTACCCTTATTTACAAAAAAATTACAATGTTTTTCTGAAATACAGGCATCTCCAAAACTTTTGTCTAAAGGAACTGACTCTTTAATTAACTCCCAAACTTTCTTATTTGTTTGTGATTTAGGGTTTTTAAAAGTGCTTCCGCTAGTTTTAATTCGAGTAGGTTGTGCTTTTTCTTTTTTTTTTACTAAATTTTCAATTTCATTTTTTATTCGAGAAGGATTAGATTTTGACCCTTTAAATGAAGCGCTTAAAAAAATCAAATTATCGGATAAGTTGCTTTTTCTGTACTCAAATTTTATTTCTCTACTTGGGATAGTAATGATATTTCCAGATTTATCGATTGCTTGAACTGATATCAATACATCTTTAAATTCTTTATTAAAACAACCTGCGTTCATTCTAATTCCACCTCCTATTGTGCCTGGTATACAAGACAAAAACTCAAATCCGCTGAGACTATTTTTTACAGCAAAGTCTGATAATGACTTATCAGTCACAGCGCTGCCAGCAATTATCACATCATCTCCAAGAAGCGAGATGTTATTAAAATTTTTTCCTAATTTTATAACTATACCATCAAATAAATCATCAGATATTAAAGTGTTAGAACCTGCTCCAAGAATAAATATTTTTTCCTGATTATTAACTATTTTTAAAAATTTAATCAGTTCTTGAAGATTGTTAGCTTTAAAAAAAACTTTTGTTTTTCCACCAATATTAAACCAATTTTTTTTTTTTAGATCGTGCTCAAATCTTACATTTTCATCAAATTCTCCAAACAATGTTTTTAGTTGATCTAATTGCATTATATTAATTTTGGGAGTTCCCTCATCCAATTAGAGATAGAACCTGCACCCATTCCAACTACAATTTTTTTTCCACTCATATTTCTTTTTATAAATTTAGCCAGTTGAAAATTATCATTAACTAAGAATAATTTTACTTTTGAATTTTTTATTATCTCCTTAGCAAAATTTATATAATTAAATCCTAACTTTATTTTTTCTCCCGCTGAATATACAGGGCATAAAACAACAATATCGGCATTCTTAAATGCAAAAGAGAATTCTTTTCTTAAATCTTTAAGTCTTGACACTCTATGTGGTTGAAAAATACAAACTTTTTCATAATCTTTATAAACTTTATTTACACCATCCAAAACTACTTTTATTTCAGTTGGATGATGAGCATAATCATCATAAAAATCAATATTGTTGTGAGTAAATATTTTATTAAATCTTCTTTGAACACCCTTAAAATTTTTTAATCCTCTTTTTATATCAAAAATTGAAATACCAATTGTAATCGCAACTGCAGCAGCTGCAACAGAATTTCTTACATTATGAATACCTAGTAATGGTATTCTTATTTTTTTAATCTTTATTTTTTTCTTATTTGGGACATCTACTAATATGTCAAATTCTGTAAAGGTTTTGTTTTGTATTATATTCTTAATTAAAAAGTTTGATTTTGAATGAAGTCCATAGGTATAAAAATTCCTATTACTTAATTTTTTAATTATTTTATAATTAATAGGGTCATCTAAACAAATAAATGATTTTCCAAACGAAGGAACTTTTTTTATAAAATTAACAAAATATTTCTCTAAGTCATCCATAGATTTATAAAAATCCATATGCTCTCTATCTATATTTGTAATAATTGAATAAGTAGGAGGTATATGAATGAAACTTCCATCAGACTCATCTGCTTCCAAAACTGTCCAATCACTCTTTCCTAGCTTAGCAGTATTTTTGATTGAATTGATTACTCCTCCATTAATAATTGTTGGATCTAATTTAGTTTTTTGTAGTATTGAGGTAATTAGAGAAGTTGTTGTGGTTTTACCATGCGAACCTACCACAACAATATTTTTCATAAGAGAAACGATGTGAGCTAACATTCTTCCTCTAGTAATTATTGGGAGTTTTTTCCTTCTGGCTTCAATGTATTCTGAATTATTTTTTTTTATTGCTGAAGAAATAACTGCTATTGTTGCATTCTTTAAATTTTGTTTTTTTTGACCAATAAAAACTTTTATTTTTTCTTTTTTCAATCTATCTATATTTTTATTTGATGACAGGTCACTACCTTGGACTTTAAATCCTTTCCCTTTCATAATTAAAGAAAGTCCACTCATTCCAATACCTCCAATGCCAATGAAGTGAATAACCTCAGTTTTTGCTAATTCAATTTTCATTAATTATATTTAATATTTTTTGATGTACATTAGTCCAAGTATTTTTGTAATTTAATTTTTTTAAATTTTCCTTTTTTTGCAAAAATTCAGAATTATCAGATAATATACTAGTTAGAAGCTGCTCTATATTGTCCTCAAATGTCTCTTGATTAAGCATCCAACAACATTCTTTTTCTTTATAAAATAAAGCGTTTTCGAATTGATGATTGTCCTTTGAATTTGGTAAAGGCACTGCAATAAATGGTATGTTTAATAAAGATAATTCAGCCAAGGTTGAGGCACCTGCCCTAGTTATACAAATATCTGAATTATTAATTATTTCTTCAAAATTTTTATAGAAGCTGAAGATTAAACATTCAACATTATTTTCATCATAGAAATTTTTCAAATTTAGGATATTTTTTTCATTTGTTTGATGCAAAATTCTAATTGAGTGTTTTTTTGAAATATTAACAATTTTATTTTTGAGATTAATATCAAAAATATTCGCTCCCTGACTTCCTCCAACAATCAATAAATCTAATTTTTGACGGTTAAAATTTTTTTGTTTTAAACTATAAAATTTTTCTTTAACTAAAGGAAATATAGTTTCAATTTTACTTTTGTATTCTGGTGGAAAGTTTTTTATCTTTTCTTTGTAACAAATTATTTTTTCACATGAGCTCAAAAAAAATTTATTTGCTCTACCCAAAACTTGATTGGGTTCAAGCAGGTAAATCTTTAATCTTAAGAATTTTGCTGCTAGCAACAATGGAAAAGACATATATCCCCCAGTGGAGAATAATTTTTTAATATTATTTTTTTTTAATAATAAATATGATTTTATTGTCAGTATAATTACTAATATTAAATTTATTGGAAATAAAAATATATTATTTAACCTTGGGGTATCAATAATTCTTAATTGATAATTTTCATCATTTAAATATTTTAAGCCCCTCTTATCAGTTGTGATTATTACTTTTGCATCTCTAGACAAATGTTCATAAAGTATTACTGCGGGGATTACATGGCCCCCTGATCCTCCTGTAGTTATCAAGTAATTTTTATTCATTTTAATTTAGATTTCTTTTTGTAAAGTTCAAAATTATTCCAGATAAAATTGAAATACTAATTATTGAGGAACCACCATAACTTATAAATGGTAATGTCATACCAGTTGTAGGAAATAATCTAATATTTACTCCAATGTGAATTATAGTTTGCATTAATATAAGGCTTATAGATCCAACTAAAATTAATTTAATAGTTTCATCATTTTCAAAATTAACTTTTTTAAATACTGAGTAAATAAAAATTAAAAACAATAAAAAGATTAAAATTATGGCAATTACACCAAACTCTTCAGAAATTACTGAAATAATATAATCTGTATGTGCCTCTGGGACTCTATTTTTTAAAGTCCCCTCTCCTATACCTTTCCCAAAAAAGCCTCCGCTCGTAATAGACTCTAAAGCTTTGTCTGATTGAAAATTATAAGTTCCAATTTCAGAGTCTAAAAAAGATATTATTCTATTTTTAATGTATGTAAATTTCGAAACAAAAAAAATTAGGTAAAAAAATATTAAAACAATTGATGAAAATAAAAAAAAAAGTAAAAATATACTTATACCCGAAGTAAATATCAAAACCGACCAACTAAAAAAAACTAAAAGAGTTTGTCCTATATCTGGCTGTAATGATAATAATAAGGCAATACCTAAAGTTATTATAAAAGAAAATAAATACTTTAAATAAATGTTGTTAAATTTTTGGCTACACAATATCAAACTTATAAAAATGATAAGAAATGGCTTTACTAACTCTATCGGTTGAAATCTAGGTAGAAAGTATAGATCTATCCATCTTTTTGAACCCTTAACCTCTACCCCAATTATAGGCACTAAAATTAAAAATATTAATGATAAAAAAAAGAATAGAGAAGAATATTTAAGAAGTTGTTCTTTTTTGATTGAGGATAATAAAAAAATTATAACCATCCCTAACAAAATAAAAACTAAATGTTTGAAAAAAAATTGATAATCATTTGTGTCCAATTTATCAGAGGCAATTAATGATGTGGAAACTAAAGAAAAAAATAAACCTGTTAAAAATAATAAAACAATCAGTGAAAAAAGAAACTTATCAATATTTTTCCACCAATCATAATAGATACCAAATAAAGTATTCTTATTTTCCATACATAAATCTTTTTACTAATCGATTAAAATATAAACCTCTTTCTTCGAAATTTTTAAAACTATCAAACGAAGCTGCACAAGGGCTAAATAATATCGTATATTTAATAGATCTTTTTGTTTTGATTATAGAAAAAACGTTTTTCACTGCGTCTTCTAAATTTAAATAATTTTTAAATTTTACTTTACTTCTAAGCTGTTTGATAAAAAGATTTTTATTTTCTCCATAAATAAAAGCGGTAACATTCCTCAAATCTTTTTTTTTTAATTCTAATTTGTCACCTTTTTTATAAATACCACCCAATAACCATAATATGTTGGAGGCTTTTTTAAACATTCCGACAGAAGATGAGAAACTGGTAGATTTTGAGTCATTTATAATAGTGAGATTCTTCTTTTGAAGAATAATTTGTTGGCGATATTTCAAGCCCTTAAAATTTTTTATCGTTTTTTGTAAAAGATAGTTTTTTAGTTTTAATTTTTTTGCCAATTCTATAATAAAAGATAGATTTTCTCTATTTGACTCAGTTAAAAAATATTTATTTTTGACTTCCAGAAAATGATTGTAATTTTTTTTTGTATTTACTTTAATAATTTTACAATTAAATTTTTTAGTTTTTAATTTTCTCGATATTAGTAAGTCATCGCTTTTTACAAATGCTAAACAACTTTTGGATTGAGAATCTAAAAGTTTAAATTTTGCATCAACATAATTTTGAAGAGTTTTATGTCTTTCAAGATGATCAGGTTTAATATTCAAGATTATTGAATATTTTGAACTAAATAACTGACTATATTCTAGCTGGTAAGAAGATGCCTCTATCACAAAAATTGTATTTTTTGATATTTTTTTTTCATTTAATGGAGGGTTACCAATGTTTCCGATAAGTCTCACATCTTTTTTTTGATCTTTTAAAACTTCATATAAAATTTTAGCAGTAGTAGATTTTCCATTGGTACCTGTAATAGTAATGTATTTATTTTTAAAAAAAGTAAAAAATACATCTAAATCTGTATAAATTTTTTTCTTATTAAGTTTTAGAAATTTAGATAATTTACAATTAAAAATATTAATACCTGGGCTAATAATGATTATATCAAATTTTATTTTTAATAATTTTAATTTAGAAATTTGTTTTGGATGTGTGTTTTTTAAATCATCAAACAGATAAATATCAGCTTTATTTCTTAAAAATCTAAAAGATGATATTCCACTTTTTCCAAGACCATAGATTAATATTTTTTTTTTCAAAAAAATATTTTCAATTTTTTTTTTCATCTCAATTTTAAAGTAGCTAATCCTATCATTGCAAGAATTATAGAAATGATCCAAAACCTTATTACAACAGTCGACTCTGGCCAACCTTTTTTCTCAAAGTGATGGTGGATAGGAGCCATCTTAAAAATTCTTTTTCCAGTGAGTTTAAATGAAATAACTTGAACCATTACAGATACCGCTTCCAATACAAAAAGGCCTCCGGTGATTGCTAAAACTATTTCATGTTTTGTTATTATTCCAATAGCTCCTAAAGACCCTCCTAAAGACAACGAGCCAGTATCACCCATAAAAATTTTAGCTGGAGGTGCGTTAAACCATAAAAATCCAAGACATGAACCTATTATAGCTCCACAAAATATTGCTACCTCTCCAGTTCCCTCTATGTAAGGAATTTGTAGATAATCTGAAAATACAATATTACCAGTTACATAACTAATAAATGCAAAGCATGCTGCCACCAAAATTACTGGAACAGTTGCCAAACCATCTAAACCATCTGTCAAATTAACAGCATTAGATGAACCAATAATTACAAATATTGCAAAAGGAATAAAAAACCAACCAAGATTAATGATTAAGTTTTTAAAAAATGGAAAATATAAATTAGTTATATTTTGGTAATCTATAAAATTTACATAAATAACAACACCAATAATTGATAATACAATTTGTAAAATTATTTTAAATTTAGATGAAATTCCTGAAGAGTTGCTATATTTAATCTTTTTATAATCATCAAATGCTCCTAAAAATCCAAATGAAACAGCAACGTACACACAAAACAAAATATTAATATTTGATAAGTCTGCCCACAAAATTACTGATGTAAGCAAACCTAATAGAATAATTAATCCACCCATTGTTGGTGTACCAATTTTTTTAATTATATGGTCTTCAGGTCCGTCATCTCTTATAGGATTTAAAATTTTTTGATTTGAGAAAAATTTTATAAACGGTCCTCCAATTATTAAAACTATTATGAGTGATGTGAAAACAGATAAACCAGTTCTGAAAGTTAAGTATTTAAAAACATTCAAAAATCCGAACGTATCTACATAGTTTAATAAAAATTGATAAAGCATCTACTTAATTCCTTTTAAATCATTTATCATCTTATTAAAACCTGTCGCATTTGAGGCTTTAACCATTAAATAATCGTTATTATTCAAATCATTTTTAATAAATTTAATTATTTGAGAGTTGGTTCTAAAAACTTTACCTCTTTTTGATTTTACAATCTTTTTGAATATTGGACTTATATAGTTTCCCTTTAAGAAAATTTTATCAATTTTTGTTTTATTAATTATTGGAACAATTGACTGGTGAAGTTTTTTGGAATGAATTCCAAGTTCTAACATATCACCAAGTAAGAGATACTTTTTGAATTTTTTGCTCTTTACTTTATCATAATTTAATATAGCAGATTTAAGGGATAAAGGATTTGAATTATAACTTTCATCTATTAGGTTTATATTTTTTTTATTTATTTTTATTCTTGATAAATCTCCTCTTCCTTGGGGGGTTGTAAAATTAAAAAAAACTTTTTTATCTAATTTTGTAATATCAATATTAATACTCATTACCGCTAAAGCAGCTAAAATATTATAAATATTATTTTGAAAATTATTAGAAATCAAAAAACTTTTGTTAAAATCTTTAGCTTTGATATTTATTTTAAAATTATTATTAATTTTAATAATATTAATTAACTTCACATCAGATTTATGATTTTTGATCCCAAATGAAATTGTATTAATATTGTTTTTGGTAGCTATTTTTTGATGTAATCTAAAAAAATTATCATCTGCATTTAAAATCACAAAACCATTTGGTTTTGTATTTGAAATTATTTCAGATTTTGCAAGTGCAATATCTTTTATATTCTTAAAATTTTTAGCATGAGCGTAATTTATATTAGTTATAACGCTTATGTCTGGTTTGATAATTTTTGATAAATAATCAATTTCCCCTTTTTTATCCATGCCGACTTCCAAAACTCCATAATTGTCGTTCTTACTCAAATTGAAAAGGCTTAATGGAACCCCATATTTGTTATTAAAAGATTTTGGGGAAATAGTTGTTTTAGAAATTTTTTTTAAAGTTTTACCTAATAATTCCTTAAGTGTAGTTTTTCCACAGCTCCCTGTTATTGCAATTATCTTTGCATCAATATTCTCTCTGAAAATAGTTGATGTTTCGGTCAAAAATTTCAATGAATCTATTACTTTTATTTGTTTTTTATAATCTAATTTTTTTTTGATTTTATTTACAACTACTATGGAAGCTTTTTTCTTCAGAGCTTCTTCTACAAAATTATTTCCATCATTTTTCCTGCCTCGTATAGCAAAAAAAATATCATTTTTTTTAACTTCTTTTGAATTAATTCTAGCTTGTCCTAGAGTTAAATTTGTATTTAATCTTTTATTACCAGATGACTCTTTAATAAGATTTAATTTCAAATTATTTGATAAATACAAATTTTTTAATTTAATTGCGTTTAAAATTATTTTTTTATCTGAAAAATAAATTTTACGATTACCAATTTCTTGAATTTTTTCATGACCCTTGCCAGCAACTAATAAGATATTGCCTGTAGTTAAATTTTTCACCGCTTCAGAAATCGCCTTTGCTCTATCAGAAATTTCTGATAATTTTTTACTATTTATCCCTCTTTTAATATCTTTTCTAATTTTATTAGGATTTTCCAGTCTAGGATTATCATCTGTCAAATATATTTGATCAGCATATAATGAAGCTATTTTACCCATTTTTGATCTTTTATTTTGATCTCTATTTCCACCACAACCAAACAAAAGAACAATTTTTTTATTAGGAAATTGCTCTCTTATTGAAAGAAGAGATATTTTTAATGCATCTGGTGTGTGTGCGTAATCCAAGATAACTTTAGATTTATTTTTAATATTGCCAATTTTTTCTAATCTTCCCTCAACAGATCTTATTTTTGGAATAGCTCCCAAAATTTTATTTAAACTTAGATTACTTTTTTGAGCAGCTATAATTGCCATCATAATGTTCTTGAGTTGTATTTTACCTATTAGATTGAGCTTTATATTTTTGATTAAGTTTTTATATTTGATTATTAAAATTTGTTTCTCACCTGCAAAATAATGAGATAAAATTTTAAAATGATTTTTTGGATTATTAATAGAATAAATCTTTAAATTTCTTTTTAATGCAATTTTTTTAATGTTTCTAAATTCAGGTATTTTTTCATCAGTGATTACATTGCCTTTAATAGATAGAAGTTTCTCAAAAAGATAAAGTTTTGCGATTAAATAATCTTTTAAATTTTTGTGATAATCTAAATGATCTTGAGATAAATTTGTAAATATTCCTGAATTAAATTTTAAACCATCTAACCTATTTTGACTTAAACCATGACTTGAAGCTTCCAATATTACATCATCTACTTTCTGATTTTTAAGATAATTTAATATCTTCCCCAATTGAATTGGGTCGATGGTTGTATTGGATAAATTGATATATTTGTTGTTTGATTTAACACCCAAAGTTCCAATTGATGCAACTTTTCTTTTATTAAATTTTAATATTTGATAATAAAAATCAGCTACGGAAGACTTTCCATTAGTTCCTGTAATTGCTATTAGATTTGTTGGTTTTTTTTTATAAATTTTAAATGAAACTTCAGCTAATAATTTCCTCACATTTTTTGAACGAATAATTAATACTCCATTAGGAGATCTTGTTATTTTTTTTTCAGTTACTATAACTTTTGAGCCTTTGTTTATTGCATCTAATATAAAATTATTTCCATCAATATTTGTGCCTTTAATCGCAAAAAAGACATTATCTTTTTTTACTTTTGAACTCTCAAAACAGATGTCAGAAAAAAAAGTCTTTTCAAATTTTTTTCCAATATTTGGGAAATAATCTTTAAGTAACATTTAGAAATTAAATTCACTATATTTTGTGGCTAAAATAGGCCCAATTTTTTCAACAATTTGACCCGTAGCTTCAACTGTTGTCCATCCTGCAGTATTAAAAGGTGTCCCTTTATACTTTATGTTTGATCCATCTCTATAATGATAAATATAGTTTTCATTTATTTTTGGTTCATCCAACATAACAGCTAAAACAAATTTTGGTTTAGATGTTGGAAATACTGACACAAAAGAATTAATCTTCTTATTTGAATACTCTCCATCTGCACTTTTTTCGGCTGTTCCTGTTTTGCCACCAATTTCATATCCATTTACATTTGCTAGTGATGCGGTCCCATCTTTTGTTGAAACAATTTTTCTCAAGATTGGTAAAATTTCTCTTGATAAGTCTTGACTTAAAATTTTTTCTTTTTTTTCATTGTAGTTATTTTTGACCAACTTTGGTTTTATTTGATAACCCCCATTAACAACAATAGAATAAGCTTTTGCTAATTGAAGTAATGTAGTTGTAATGCCATGACCAAATGATGCTGTAGCAAGTGGACATTTTCCCCAATTGAATTGTATTGGTTTTCCTACTTCCTCAATATCAAAGTCAATTTTTTCTAAAATACCAATCTTTGATAAAAATGACTTAAATTTTTCTTCGCCTACTTGCTGAACAATTCTTACTGAGCCTATATTACCAGAACGAACTAATATTTGCTCAGCAGTAAGATTAGATGGGATTTTTTTGTCGTATTCTCTAATCGGAAATCCTGCACACATAAGGGATCTTGGCAAATCAAAATATTCTGTTTCAGCAGTAATAATTTTTTCATCAAGAGCAGCAGCTAATGTGAAAGTTTTAAATACAGACCCAAATTCATAGACACCTTTAGTGACTCTATTAATATAATTTGTATCTGAGATTTTCTCTCTCTGATTTGGATCAAAATCAGGAAGAGAAACTAAAGATAGTATTTCACCATTATTTACATCCATCAAAATTGCTGCACTTCCAATGGTATTAAAAATTTTGTTGAATTTAATTAACTCTTCTCTGATTAAAAATTGTAAGTCTTTATCTACTGTTAATTGAATAGGTTCTTTACTATTTCTTAAAATTTTGTCTAATGATTTTTCCAAACCTGAGACTCCATTATTATCATTATCAATTTGACCAAGAATATGACTAAATAAGTTTTTTTCAGGATAAATTCTTGTTAATTTTTCCTCAGGTTGAATTGATTTGTCACCTAGTTTCATTACCTTTTCATAATTTTCTTCAGATATTTTTTTTTCTAAGTAAAAAAATTTTTTATTTTTCAATTGATTTTGAATATTGACAAAATCTTTATTAGGAAAAATATATTTTAGATTTATTAATAACTTTTTTTTATCAATAACTTTTCTAGTGCTTATGCCAATATCAATTGAGCTTACTGTCTTACTTAGGTATTTTCCATTTCTATCAATTATGTCTGCTCTATAAAGTTTATTGGAAGTGCTAGTCAAATTTTCATTTATTACTTTTTTGTAATCTCTAGAGCCAAGATGTACTAAGTGTATAGAAAAAATTATAAAAATTATAAAATAGATAAAAAAAATAAATGAAACCCTATTAAATGAAATATTAATATTAGACTTATTTTTTTTAAAAGAAAAATCACTACGATTATCCTCTAAAATAATTTGTGAATTTTTATTACTCATTTTTATTAAAACTTAATTGACCTATTTCGATTTCATTATTTTTTCTAGTAATTGTTTGAATTTCCTGGATGTCAAATTTTATTAACTCATTGTCAAAGTACAGGTTTTGAAGCTGAAGTAATTTTTCAGTAGAACTCAAATAATCAAATTCCAATCTAGTATTTTCAAAATTTTTTTTTAAATCTCTGATGTTTTCTTTTAAGACAAATATTTCATCATCAATCCTTTTTGTTGAATTTTTAACTATTGCCGTTGAGAAAATTAAAGAAAATACAAAGAGTGTAACAAAAATTTTTTTCATAATTTTTCACCAAAATTCTCAATATCTAAAAGTGTTTTAAATTTTTTAACTATATCTGTCTCAAAATTATAAAAATCATTTTTCTTTATTACGTATCTGAGTTTTGCTGATCTTGATGGAGTATTTTCTCTTAATTCTTTAGCTGATGGTGTAATTGGTTTTTTCTCAACCATCCTAAATAATGTTTCAGGTTGATTTATATTTGGCATATACCGGGATATACTTTTTTTTTCAGATAAACTTTTAAAAAAATATTTTACAATTTTATCCTCCAACGAATGGAAAGTTACAACTGCCAATATGCCATTTTTTTTTAATACTTTTGTTGCTGCAATTAAACCATATATCAATTCACTCATTTCTTTATTGACAAAAATTCTTAGAGCTTGAAAAGTTTTTGTGGAGTTGTTTGTCTTAAAACTTTTTCTTTTTTTTGATTTTTCCACCAATTCGACTAATTTCTTTGTATCAATTTTTTTTGTCTTTCTTTCTTTAACAATATTAAAAGCAATTCTTTTGGCTTCTAATTCTTCACCAAAAAATTTAAAAATTTTCTCTAATTCATGAACATCCAGATTATTTATTGCGTCACTTGCAGAAAAATTATTTAAACCCATTTGCATATTTAGATTTCCAACAGAATTAAATGATAAACCTTTTTTTGGATCTTTGATTTGAGTAAAAGAATAACCTAAATCAAAAAGTATTCCTCTAATTTTTTCATCTTTAAGTTTGAGGTTGTCTAATTGACTAAACTTTTTATGTTTGAAAATAAATCTGTTTGGGAACTTTTCAGAAATTTTATCCGCGATTTTTTTACTTTCTATATCTCTATCAATTGCAATTACCTGCGTATTTTCGTAACTTAAAATTTTTTTTGTGTAACCACCTTGACCAAAAGTACAATCAATAAATGTGCCACCATGTTGAGGGGTAATAATGCTAGTTATTTCATTTAGCAATACCGGATAATGTTTTGGAGCATCCGATACCATGGTGGCTTCCATTTATTTTTTCGAAGACCATTAATTTTTTTGTCTTCGTAAAAATGCAGGTATTTCTAAATCATCCTCTTCTTGATCTTCATCTGATGATCCAAGCAAATCTTCAGATGTTGAAACTTTATTTTCTGTATTAAATAGATCTGGTTCATCTGTATCCACACCAAATTCCTTTAAATCGTTTAAAGATTCTTCAGTATTAGATGAGCTAAGTACCTCATGTGAAAAAGAAGTGTCATTGTCCTCTGAAATATTTTCTACAATATTTTCAGCTTCTTGATTTTTTAACAATTCTTCATGATACTGATTGTTAACATCATCAACTGACTGACTCTGAATACTCTCAGATACTATCTCATTTTCTAGCTTAAGTGCAGTTGCACCATCTGAAATAGGGTTTGAGTTTGTATTCTGGAAATTAAAAGAAGTTGTCCCAGCAGTTGTTCCAAAATCAGAATAGCCAGGATTTCGATTTTGAATACGATGAACCATATTAATAACTGATTTTGTTTCTGGTTGTTGACCATCTAAAGATGTAGCTACAATCGAAACTCTCATTTTTCCATCAAGTTCTGGATCTGTGATAGCGCCAATAATTAATTCAGCTTCAGGATCTACTTCTGCTCTAACTTTATTTACAGCTTCATCAACTTCAAATAATTTCAAATCTTTTCCACCAGTAATATTAACCAACAATCCTTTTGCTCCTTTTAATGTATAGTCATCAATTAAAGGATTACTAATGGCCATCTCTGCAGCTTTCATTGATCTACCTTCTCCTTCAGCTTCACCTGTTCCCATCATTGCTTTGCCCATTGAAGCCATGACAGACTCAACATCAGCAAAATCAAGATTGATCAATCCTGGTCTTACCATTAAGTCAGTGATACTCTGAACACCATGCATTAATACGTTATTTGAAAGATTGAATGATTCTTCAAATGTAGTTTGCTCATTAGCTATCTTAAACAAATTTTGATTTGGAATAACTATAATTGTATCAACATGTCTTCTTAGTTCCTCCAAACCTTGTTGAGCTCTTCTCATTCTTGAAGGACCTTCATATAAGAATGGTAATGTAACAACTCCAACTGTTAAGATATTCAATTCCTTGGCAGCTCTTGCAATAACATGTGCAGCACCTGTACCTGTTCCACCACCCATACCAGCAGCTATGAAAACCATATTCGCACCTTGTAGAATATTCACTATATCATTTAAAGACTCATCAGCAGCAGCTTGACCTATATCAAGTTTTGCACCTGCTCCTAAGCCTTTAGTCAAATTTAAACCAATTTGAATTTTAGATTTTGCTTTACTATGTTTTAAATCTTGAGCGTCAGTATTTACTGCAATAAATTCGACACCTTGCATTCCATTATCAATCATTTCATTTATGGCATTTCCACCTGCTCCACCTATTCCCATGACTAATAGCCTTGGTTGAAGTTCTTTTATTTCTGGTACCTTAAAATTAATTGTCATTATGTTATCCCCCGTTATTTATTTAGTTGATACTCCCATTTAAGGCTGGCTCGATTTAAATTTGCTTTTTTTCTTGCATTGACCTTAAATTTTTCAAATATTGTTGGTTCCCATATTTGGAATGTTTTACCCTGACCAACAAAGACCATGCTATTTTTAATTTTTGCATGTTTTAATAATTTTGAAGTAAGTGAAATTCTTCCTTCGCTATCAAATTGTAAATTTGTGCTTTCTGATAAAATTGATGTTGCAAAAAAATCTCTTTTTTCCTCAAAAGGATTTAAAGAGTCTATAGAATTTGAAATTTTTTCTATTCTGTCTTGAGGCCATGCTTCTATTGATTGATTATTAAATGATGGATAACAGATTACACCATTATAACCTAAGTTAGACAAATATGATCTATAGATTGCAGGCACTGACACCCTCCCTTTTTTGTCCAATTTGTTTTCGTAGGTCGATAAAAACATAAACCATAAAGTCCTATAAATTCCTTATTTGGGAATTTATGGGATATTATGGGTTTTTTTAAAACGAGTCAACAAATACTATTTATAATTGAAGTAAGCCAATTGTGAATGATAGTGAATCAAAACGTGAACATTTAGGAGATGTTTAATTTCGATTAAAAGCCAGATGAACTATAAGCCGGGTTCTGTCGTTTAAACTTACCATTTGTCTAGGCTCAAGATCACTCTTAAGCTCAAGCAACTAACCCTGATGACGAGCCAAAGATAGCTTTTAGTTTTTCAACAATGTCATCTCTACTTAGTCTTGCTCTCAGTGGGGTTTTCCAGCGTTCATTGTTACCAATAGAACCGGTGTGCTCTTACCACACCTTTTCACCCTTGCCTTGTTAAGGCGGTATATTTTCTGTGGCACTATCCCTAGGGTTGCCCCTGCCAGGTATTACCTGGCACTGCATCTTTGTAGAGTCCGGACTTTCCTCTTTAAAATTTTAAAGCGATAAGTCGTTCATCTGGCTCTTTCAATTTATTGCTAAAATTTGATATTTCAAGCTAAATTTTTCTTGTTAAAGAAGGTTTTTACTAATTAATAGGCACTCTTTATCAATCTTACCATTAACAAGACTTTGTCTAAATCGTCTTTGAAAAGCTAGTGTAAGGTACTTCATATTTTTTCGAAATTTGAAACCCTTAACATGATTATATCCAATTTTACGAAGATTTTTTAAGAAAACCTTTTCCTCAATAATTGTTAAAGGATTGTCATGTCTAAATTTTTTAATTTTTTTTTGATTTAAATTGTGCCAAAAAACTAATCTTTTTTTCGCTAACATTTCCCAAGGAAATTTTTCACCAGGATCTTTTTTACGACTCGGTGATATATCGGAGTGACCAAGAACACAATTTTTTTTAATCCTATATTTTTTTGTAAGAAAATAAAGTAATTTTTTAAGTGATAAAATTTGTTTAGATGAAAAATTTCTATAACCATACTGGTGGCCAGGATTAGTAATTTCAATTCCAATTGAATTTTTATTTAATGATGTGAAATGCTTCCAGCTTGAAACACCTGCGTGCCAAGCCTCATAAAGATCAGGAACCAAATTTATTATTCCACCATTATTTTTTATCAAATAATGTGAACTTACTTTTGATTTTGGGTCTTGCAGTCTTTTAATAGCTGCAGATTCTTTTTTCATACCTGTGTAATGAATTATAATAAATTTAATTTTGTTTTTAACTCTTTTGGGTGAGTTAAAATTTGGAGAATAACTTGTGGCCATTTTTAAGCCTTTTTTTTGATACATTTTCATATTTAATTAATACTTATTTTACTTTATGGTCCAATATAATATAAAGTTTGTATGATGAAAAAATTCTTAATTATTATATTTACAACCCTTGCGTTAACTCTAAATGTCAACGCTGGATCTGATGGAGATTTAATATTAAAAAAAAATGAACCTACAGAAGTAAAAGATTGTTTTGAAAAAATTAATAGAGTGACTTTTGCATTTAATCAAACTTTGGATGGAGCTATTTTTAAACCTGTGGCATCATTATACAGAAAGCTTCCATCGCCTGCTAAAACTGGAGTAAGTAATTCTTTAGAAAACATTTCCCATTTGTTGACAATACCAAACAATGTTTTGCAAGGAGATTTCAAACAAGCTGGAATTAATACTGGAAGATTTATAATAAATACAACATTAGGTATTTTAGGAATTTTTGATGTTGCGCAATATCTAGGATTGACAAATTATGAAAAAGAAGATTACGGGCAATCTCTAGCAAAAGCAGGAGTTGGTCCAGGATGTTATATTGTATTACCAGTTTTAGGTCCCAGTACATTAAGGGATACAGTGGCTTCAACTTTGAATTTCTTGGGTGGTGATCCTTGGTACAATGTTACTGTGGGTAAAGACACTCAATATTTCGAGAATTCAGATTACTATTTTTCAAAAGGCACGTCTGGAGTAGATTTCAGAGCTAAAAATTATGACTCAATTGAAAATTTGGAAAAAAATTCATTGGATTTTTATGCCTCAGTCAAAAGCCTTTATCTACAAGATCGCCAACAAAAAATTCTTAATTCTAGAAAAATAATCAATACCCAAGATGATAGTGACTGGGAAGAGATTAGCCAATAAAAAACTTTGAAATGAAAATCAGAAAAATTATTTTAATAATTTTTTTTTACTTTTCAACATTTGGAAATTCTTTTTCAATTGAAGCAGATATTTTCGTCCAGTCTACAGTTAATAGAGCTTCAAAAATACTTTCTGAAAATTTATCAAAAAAAGAAAAAATCAACAAACTTAAGTTAATTGCAGAGGAGACTGTGGATATAAATGGAATTGGCTTTTATACTCTTGGATCAATAAGAAAAAGTCTAGATGACAATCAAAAAAAAAAGTATTCAAAATTATTCAGAGAATATTTTCTAAAAAGCTTCTCTAGTAGGTTATCTGAGTATACAAATCCAGAAATTGATGTTTTATCTAAAGAAGTTCTCAGTGAGAATTATACAATTGTAAATAGCCTTTTAAAAGGTACTTCTGACAGACCTGAAGTCAAAATTGATTGGAGAGTTTATACTAAAAATCCAGAAAATCCCTTGATCAGAGATTTAATTATTGAGGGTTTGAGCTTAGCTAGAACACAAAAAGAAGAATTTGCATCTATTTTAAACTCAAACGACAATGACATAAATGCATTATTTAACACATTAAAAGAATTTTCAAAAAATTAATAAAAAGTTTGGTGGGCCCGCCAGGACTCGAACCTGGGACCAATACATTATGAGTGTACTGCTCTAACCAACTGAGCTACAGGCCCTTGAATAATCTTTTTTTTACTTTGTTTTATAATTATAATCAATAAACAAATCTAGTAATGGTGGGCCGTGTTGGTTACGCTCCAACTACCCCTGCAATGTCAATGCAGTACTCTACTATTGAGCTAACGGCCCAAAATCAATCTTAGCTTTCCAAGAAACTTTTTAATTGTTTTGATCTACTAGGGTGTTTTAATTTTCTAAGTGCTTTTGCTTCTATCTGACGAATTCTTTCTCGGGTGACTGAAAACTGCAAACCAACTTCTTCTAATGTATGATCAGTATTCATGCCAACTCCAAATCTCATTCTCAAAACTCTTTCTTCTCTTGGGGTTAATGTTGATAATATTTTTGTTGTAGCTTCTCCTAGATTTGATTTAATTGCTTGTTCAAGAGGTGCTAAAGCTTTTGTGTCTTCTATAAAATCTCCTAAACTGCTATCTTCTTCATCACCAACAGGTTTTTCTAAAGACACTGGTTCTTTTGATATTTTTAAAACTTTTCTGACTTTATCTAATGGCATCCTTAGTTTTTTTGCTAACTCCTCTGGAGTTGCTTCTCTACCAAATTCGCTCAAGATAAGTCTTTGGGTTCGTACAATTTTATTAATTGTTTCAATCATATGAACAGGAATTCTAATTGTTCTCGCTTGATCAGCTATCGATCTAGTTATAGCTTGTCTAATCCACCATGTGGCATAAGTAGAAAATTTATAACCTCTTCTATATTCAAATTTATCGACTGCTTTCATCAATCCAATGTTTCCTTCTTGGATCAAATCTAAAAACTGCAACCCTCTATTTGTATATTTTTTAGCAATTGAGATAACTAATCTCAAATTAGCTTCAACCATTTCTTTTTTAGCGATTCTTGATTCTTTCTCACCTTTTTGAACTCTACTCACAAGTTTTTTAAAATCTGTCACAGACATTCCTATTTTGTGACTAAATTCAATCAATCTTTCTCGAATATCTTTAAATTTATCTTTATTCTTAGAAAAAAATTGCTTCCATACTAAATTTGTATCTAAAAATTTTTTGAGATTTGGGTTGATTTCATTACCTAAATAAAATTTTAAAAATTCATTTCTAGGAATTTTATTATCCATAGCCAATCTCAATAAATTTCCTTCCAAAGAAATAATTTTTTTATTTTCTACGTAATGTTTTTGAACTAATCCCTCTAAAACTGATGGAGATAATTGAAGTGATTTTATATCTTCCAAAATCTCTTTCACAATTTTTTCATAACTCTTTTCTTTCGCAGGAGAGAACGTTTTTACATTCAAGATACAATCCAACTTTTCTTTTTGATATTTGATTAATTTATTATAATCCTTAGTTAAATTATGAATTGTTTTAAGAACTTTTGGTTTTATTTCTGTTTCCATTGCAGCCAGTGTTGGGTTAAAATCCTCATCACCCTCTTCATTTGAATTATCCTCACTATCTGTCTCACCTGAATTTTTTTGTTTAGCACTTGGACCCGTGGTCTCATCCTCCATATAATTTGTATCAATATCAATAATTTCTCTGACTAAAATTTCATCTTTTTGAAGTTTTTCATTCCAATCAAAAAATTGTTGAGCTGTTATTGGACTTTGAGATAATGCAATCAACATAATATCCTTACCTGCCTCTATTCTTTTTGCTATTGCGATTTCTCCCTCTCTTGATAAAAGTTCAACACCACCCATCTCACGGAGATACATTCGAATAGGATCATCACTTTTTTCAATAGTTTTTCCCTCATCTTTTGAGGAGCCTTCTTTTTTTCTTAAAACTTTGAAATCTGATTTTTTTTCAACTAATGAAATTTTCTCATCTAATATATGAATAAAAGCTTGGGCGAGATTTTGATCTGAAAGATTTCTTTTTCCAAGCGATTTATTTAATTCCTCATAAGTAATGAAACCTCTATGGGTTCCACGCCCCATCAAACGAGCAAATGATTTTGTAATAATTCTTTCCACACTAATATATTTGAAAAGATGTATATAATGGCAAATTTAGAAAAATCCATTATTAATTTGAGGTGTATTAATTGATATTTTGCTTTTTTTTAAGCTCTTTTAGCTGATTAAAAGTTGTCTCACTCAAATCTTTTGAAAACTTCGATTCTAATTCTTGTATCCTAAATTCTAAATCATAGTTATTTAGGTCACGTATTATATCCTGTAATAATTCAAGAACTTCGTGATCTTGATCACTTTTTTTTTGTAGAATATGTTTGATTGGAGCAAACTTTGTAATTTTATCAATTAATTGATTATCAATATCTAGAGAATCATTCGATAACTTATCTCCAGAATTTAATTTTAATAAAATTTTTTCAAAAATTTGTTTATTAACCTCAGAAAATAATTTTATATCTTTAACCAAGTGAATATATTCTCTCATCAAATTCAAGTTATTAACAACGAGATAGATTAATGAAAATTCTTTTAATTCAACACCTGATAAAGATTGACTTTCGTTGTAATGTTTTTTTGTTGAGTCCAAAGATCTAACTTTTTTTAAATAAAAGTTTTTTTGACTTTGACTTGTATATGGAGTTAGTTGAGAGATTTTTTCAACAAAATATTCTAAAACATATTTTTTTATATAATTATCTTTTATAGTGTTAGCTATAGATCTTAATTTTTTTTCAAAAATTGCCAATGAAGATGGATTATTTTGCGTATTTTTTTTATAATGATTAAATATAAACTGATGTATTGATATTTTATTTTGTTTTGAGTAATCAAAAAAATATTCCTTACCATTTTTATTAACAAAACTATCTGGATCTTCTTGATCTGGTAAAAATAGAAATGATATTTGCTTTTCAGGTTTCATATCTTTGATTGAATTTTCTGCAGCTCTTAAGGCTGCCTTGTAGCCACTCTCGTCACCATCAAAACAAATAATAATATCATTAAAAAACTGATTGAGAGTGAATATTTGTTTATCAGTTAAAGAAGTACCTAAATTAGCAACAGCATTTTCTATTCCATTTTTACTTAAACCAACCACATCCATATAGCCCTCAACTAAAAAAATATTTTCAAAATTATTGGAAAATTTTCTTGCTAAATCTAAATTGTATAAATTGGATCCTTTTTTAAAGAACAATGTTTCCGGAGAATTAACATACTTAGCAAGAAAATCACTTTTTTCAATTATTCTTCCTCCCAAAGCGATTGGTTGCCCTGAAATATTATTGATTGGAAAAATTAATCTTCCTCTAAATCTTTCAACATAATTATTCTTTTTTTCATCTAAATAAAATAATCCTGTTTCTAACAAATCATCAATTTGATAATTTTTTTTTAATTCTTCAAATAAATTTGGATTCTTTTCTATAAAACCTATTTTAAATTTTTTAACTTGATCTTTGTCGAGTGATCTATTTTTTAGATAATCTCTTGCTTTAGAATATTTTTCATTTTTCAAAAGTTGATTATGATAAAAGTCCACATATTCTAAGAAAATAGATGAGTATATTTTCCACTTTTTTTCTCTTTCTTCATCTTGTTTGGAAAAAATATAGGGTTGCATACCAGCTAAATTTGCCAAGTGCTTTACAGCCTCACCAAATTTAAAATTTTGAGTTTTCATTACAAAGTCAAAGATATTCCCGTGTTCGGATGTCGCAAAACAATGATAAAATTCTTTTTCATCATTTACTGTAAAAGATGGGGTTTTTTCATTTTTAAATGGCGAAAGACCAACGTATTCTTTACCTCTTTTTTTTAGACTGACATATTTTGAAACTACTGTTGAAACTTTTAATCTTGTTTTAATTTCCTCTAAATATTCTTTTGGGTATTTCATGACTACTTATTAAGTAAATGTTTAATTAGCGCACCTGCTTTGGAGAAATCAATCTCATCAGCGTGTTGTTTTTTTAATTCTCCCATAACTTTGCCCATATCTTTTACTGAATTAGCACCTACTTTAGATATTATCTCTTCACATATTTTTTTTGTATCTTCCTCATTTAATTGTTTTGGTAAAAAACTTGATAAAATATCATATTCATTTTGCTCAACTTCAAAAAGATCAGACCGATTATTTTTTTTATAAATTTCTATTGATTCGGCTCTTTGTTTCATCATCTTCTTAAATAATTTTTTAATATCGTCATCATCAGTCTCCTTTTTATTTGGACCAGATCTATTTAAGATATCCAAATCCTTGATGGAGGATAGAATTAACCTGTAAGTTGAGATTTTAGTTTTATCTTTTGATTTAAGCGACTTTTTATATTCAGTTTCTATGGTCTCTTTTAAGGACATAATTTTTAATCTACTTTAAAGAAAAAATTCTTCAAAAGAAAAATTGTTTTTTTACAATTTTATAATACATCTCTGTTGCGATAATAAACCTTTTATTGTATTAACCTTTAACTCATGAGTTGTAATTGATCAAAAAAGCAAAAAAAAATAGCTCAAAAATTTCACAAACACATACAGGTATTTTAGTTCTTGAAAATAAGAAAGTTTTGAAAGGTATAGGAATTGGTTACGAGGGCGTTGCAACAGGAGAGGTGTGTTTTAATACGTCTTTAACTGGCTATCAAGAGATCATATCTGACCCCTCTTATGCAGGTCAAATTATTAATTTTACTTTTCCTCACATTGGAAATGTTGGAACAAATCATGAGGATCATGAGTCAGATAAAATCTGGACTAGAGGAGTAATTTTTAATTCTGAAATAACTAACCCCTCAAATTATAGATCATTTTCACATTTAGATTATTGGCTAAAAAAAAACAAAATTATTGGTATCACTGGATTAGATACTAGAAACCTTACAAATTTCATTAGAGATAAAGGAGCCCCTAAAGGTACAATTTGTTATTCAAAAAAAGGAAAATTTAGTATTAATAAACTTACAAATACAACAATAAAATGGAGTGGTTTAAAAAATCTAGATCTTGCCGAGGTCGTATCCACCAGAAAAAATTATATTTGGAAAGGGCTTAAAACTTGGAAAAAAGAAACTGGTTTTGAGAAAAATAAAAAAAAGTCTATGCATGTTGTTGCAATTGACTATGGAATAAAAAAAAATATTTTAAGATATTTTTCGAACTTTAATTGTAAAGTTACTGTTGTTCCGTGTAAGACTTCTGCAGAAAAAATATTGAGTCTTAAGCCTGATGGAATATTTTTATCTAATGGACCTGGAGATCCAGCAGCAACTGGCAAATACGCGATCAATATTATCAAAGATCTTATTAAAAAAAATTTACCAATATTTGGTATTTGTTTAGGTCATCAAATTCTTGCACTGGCTCTTGGTGGTAAAACAAAAAAAATGAAATTAGGTCATAGAGGAGCAAACCATCCAGTAAAAAATTTAATTCATGATTATGTTGAAATCACTAGTCAAAATCATGGTTTTGAAGTAGTTAAAGAAACATTGCCAAAAAATATTGAAGTAACTCATAAGTCTTTATTTGATGGTAGTATAGAAGGCATAAGATTAAAAAATAAACCAGTATTTTCTGTTCAGTATCATCCAGAGTCCAATCCAGGGCCTCAAGATAGTGTTTATTTATTTCAAGAATTTATTCATAACATAAAAAGAAATGCCAAGAAGAAAAGACATTAAAAAAATATTAGTTGTTGGAGCTGGCCCAATCATCATCGGACAAGCATGTGAATTTGATTATTCAGGAACACAAGCTTGCAAAGCCCTTAAAGATGAGGGCTATAAGGTAATTTTGATAAATTCTAATCCTGCAACTATCATGACAGATCCAGATGTTGCGGACAAAACATATGTTGAACCAATAACTTTAGATGTTTTAGAAAAAATTCTTAAAAAAGAAAAACTTGATGCAATTCTTCCTACAATGGGGGGTCAAACTGCTCTTAATCTAGCTATGGAGGCTGAAAAAAAAGGGATTTTAAAAAAATATAAAATTGAACTTATTGGAGCTAATTCAAAGGCAATTTCTAACGCTGAAGATAGAAAAAAATTTAGAAAAAATATGAAAGCAATTGGTTTGGACTTACCTAAATCTGAAATTGTAAACAACAATAACCAGGCTACAAAGGTTCTAAAAAAAATTGGTTTACCTGCAATCATCAGACCCGCTTTTACACTTGGTGGGCTCGGTGGAGGAATAGCAAAAACAAAGAAGGATTATCTTAAAATTGTAAAAAACGGTTTACATGAGTCTCCTGTTAGCCAGGTTTTGGTTGAAGAATGCTTGGAGGGTTGGAAAGAATTTGAGATGGAAGTGGTTAGAGATAAGAAAGATAACTGTATCATTATTTGTTCCATTGAGAATATTGATCCAATGGGAATACATACAGGTGACTCAGTAACAGTCGCACCAGCACTAACTCTCACTGATAAAGAATACCAGGTCATGAGAAATGCTTCTATCGCATGTTTAAGAAAGATTGGGGTTGAGACAGGTGGATCCAATGTTCAATTCGCAATTAATCCTAAAAATGGTCGAATGGTTATAATTGAGATGAACCCACGTGTATCAAGATCATCAGCTTTGGCATCTAAAGCAACTGGATTTCCAATTGCAAAAGTGGCGGCAAAATTAGCTGTCGGATATACTTTGGATGAACTAAAAAATGAAATTACTAAAATTACTCCCGCATCTTTTGAACCAAGTATAGATTATGTAGTCACTAAGATACCAAGATTTACTTTTGAAAAATTTTCATCCTCTCCGGCCACTCTTGGTACTTCAATGAAATCTGTAGGTGAAGCTATGGCAATAGGGAGAAATTTTAAAGAGTCTCTTCAAAAAGCTTTGATATCATTAGAGACTGGTTTCTCGGGCCTTGATAGAATATTTAATTTATCAAAAAGACAAATTGAGAAAAAACTAAAAGAAAATATTCCAAACAAAATTTTACTGGTTGCTGAAGGAGTTAGAAAAAAAATCAGTTTAGATAGGATTTTTAAATTATCTAAAATTGACCCATGGTTTTTAGGTCAAATTAAAGAAATTGTTGATTGTGAAATAAATTTAAAAAAAATAGGTTTACCAAGAAATTTTACAGAATTTAATAGGATTAAATCTATAGGTTTCTCAGACAAAAAATTATCAGAATTAACAAATCTTTCTGAGGATGTTGTGAGAAAAAAGAGGATAGCATTAAAAATATTACCCGTTTACAAAAAAGTTGACACTTGTGCTGCTGAATTTAAATCTTTCACTCCATACATGTATTCAACTTATCAAAGAAACTTTTCAATAGTTTCGGAGTGTGAAGCGGAGCCGACTAGTAAAAAAAAGATAATTATTCTTGGAGGAGGACCGAATAGAATTGGTCAAGGAATAGAATTTGATTATTGTTGTTGTCAAGCAAGCTTTTCTTTAAAAGATGCTGGTTTCGAAACAATCATGGTAAATTGTAATCCTGAAACAGTCTCTACCGATTACGATACAAGTGATCGACTTTATTTTGAACCTTTAAAAGAAGAATTCGTTTTTAATATTATCAAAAAAGAGCAAATGAATGGAAACTTAATTGGTATAATTGCCCAGTTTGGAGGACAAACTCCAATTAAACTTGCTAAATTTTTACATCAAAACAAATTACCTATTTTAGGAACTCAATACAGCTCTATAGATTTAGCGGAGGATAGAGATAGATTTAGAAATTTATTAAATAAATTAAGATTAAAACAAGCAAAAAGTGGAATTGCCAAAACTTATAAAGAGGCAATCAAGATTGCTGATAAAATTGGATTACCTTTAATGGTTAGACCTTCATATGTTTTGGGTGGAAGAGCAATGGAGATAGTTTATGAAAAAGGTCAATTAAGAAATTTTATTGAAGAAGCATTTAAAGCTGCAGAAAAAAATCCAATTTTAATTGACAAATTTATTGATCATGCAATGGAGGTTGATGTTGATGCAATATCCGATGGTAAAGAGGTATATGTAGCCGGTATTATGCAGCATATTGAAGAAGCTGGTATTCATTCTGGGGACTCTGCTTGTAGTTTGCCTCCAATATCTATTAAACCATTTTTAGTAAAGGAAATTGAAAATCAAACTAAAAAACTAGCGTTAGCTTTAAAAGTCAAAGGTTTCATGAATATTCAATTTGCAATAAAAAAAGATGAAATTTATGTGATTGAAGTAAATCCTCGAGCTAGTAGAACTGTACCCTTTGTATCTAAAGCAAAAGGTTTGCCATTAGCAAAAATTGCATCAAGAGTAATGGCTGGAGAGAAATTATTGAAATTCAATTTAAAGGAAAAATCTAAAGGAATGTATGCAGTTAAAGAAGCAGTATTTCCTTTTAATAAATTTCCAAATAGCGACTTACTTCTTGGTCCAGAAATGAAATCAACTGGTGAGGTAATGGGGTTTGATAAAAATTTTGGCATGGCATTTGCAAAAAGTCAAATTGCTGCTGCGAATTCACTTCCAAAAAACGGTCTTGCATTTATATCTTTGAAAAACTCTCATAAGGATGAAGGGATAGGTCTGGCTAAAGATTTGATTAAATTAAATTTTAAGTTAAGTGCAACAAAAGGCACTGCAGAGTACATTCGAAAACATGGAATGAAATGTAAAATTATAAATAAAGTCAGCAGTGGAACACCTCACATAGTAGATATTTTAGATTCAAAAAGAATAGCACTTGTAATCAATACTGGTGGAGGAAATAGTGAACATCGAATAAACGATGCTATTGCACTCAGAAGAGCAACTTTAAAAAATAAAGTTCCATATTGTACAAATATGTCAACTGCTCAAGCATGTTTGGAGGCAATAAAATCTCTTAAAACAAAAAAACTTGATGTCATTGCACTGCAAGAACTCAAATAATATTACAATTAAAAGTTGTATAATTTTTTTTTCTTACGAATAATTGCCCAAAATGAATAATCGTTAGGTTGTATTCATCAAATTTATTTTTTAAAATTTATTCATATGAGTTCAGAAGTTCGTCAATATGTTATCGAAGACGCATCTAAAAAAAGTGAAATTTTTAGTGCTCAACTATTAAAACTTCCCATCAAAAAAAAAAATTTAAAATCAAAAACCACTAATCTAGATAAATTTACATATTGGAAACTTTATGACAAAACAAATATTCATGAAGATGGCGACCAGTTGAGAGCAGTAACAGGGATCTGTTTAGTATTGGGCGTATTTAGTGTTATTGGTTTATATTCGAGTTTATTAAATTAATTACTCAACTTTCCAATCAGTGGGGAAAGAGACATAATTTACCTGAATACATCTTCTTTCCTTAATAATCTTCTTTTTTTCCATACCATGCCAAGTATTAGGTCCGCTAGTGAATAAATATCCATAATTATGTTTGTAAGGAACTGTTTTAACCTTTTCTAATTTTTCATTATAAAAATCAGTGCCTAGATCCTCAGACTCTTTTGCATTATTAACAAAAATTAAACCTGACATTAATTTTTCTTTAATATCGCAATGAGGTTTAAGCCAAAAACCTTCACGATCACATATAATTTCAACTCTAACATATGAATTAGATAAATCTTTATCAATCATTTTTGAAATTGCATTACAAGTTTCCTTCGATTGAAGCTCTGTAATAAATTTTACCAAATTTGGAAATTGTGAAGCATTTTCTTTTGTAACAAAACATCTAAACTTAATTGCTTTTCCCCCAGATGCTATTCCTTCTCTAAATTCCGCCGCACCACCATCGATAGCTCTTGTTCCATCATAATTAAGATTATGTTTACTGATATCAGGGATGTCTGCATTTTCAATTTCTTTAATTGCTTCTTCGCTTAAGGCATTATTGTATTCCCAATGATTAAAAGGAGACTCATATTTTTTTGAGTTGTTTAAAATGGAATTAAGAAAAGTCATAATTTTGAAATCTTTTTTCTATATAACCTGCTATTCTATCAGTTTCATTAAGTTTTTTATAAGCCCAACTCTCAACAGAAGAATCTAGATTTCTTATAATATCTAAAGATTTGAACAATTCAAAAAATTTTTTGAAGCGATAATTGTTCTTAATTGCTGGCATATCAGCTACATATATAGGTTTACCTGTTATTGCAGCTTCAGATATCATTGAAGTTGAGTCACAAGTTACCACTATATGGTCCGCTAACTTAAGTGATGATAAATAAGCTTTTTTATCAACATCTGAAATAATGATTTGATCCCCATTATAAAAATCTTTAGCTTTATCAATAATCCTTTGAGGCGTTCTCATTGAAGGAATAAAAATTAATTGGTAGCCATTATCAAGAAAATTTTTTTTGATTTTATGGAAAATTTCTTCAATAAAATTATCCTTAAAATTATAATATCTATTTGGACCACCAACAACAAGTACAACTACTTTTTCTTTTTGAATTTTTGGTTTTAAATAATTTATATTATCATCTAATTCACTTTCTCGTAGATAGTGGATGGCCCCTTTAGTTGATAATACGTTTTCACCTTTTAGATCATCATGTTCTGGAGCAATAACAAAATCGAAATTATTTAAAGATACCTTCGGATCTTGGATATGAATATTCATGATTTTATTTCCAAACTTTTTTTTTAAGAAAATTGAGGGAATTACACTTTTTCTGCCACAAGAGATTACAACATCAAACTTTTGCAAAATGTCATTTTTAAAAACAAACCTTTTAATTGGCGTGATTTTTGGGGGGATCATTTTCCAAAAATTATTAAGTTCAATTTTCTCGTGTATAAAATCTAAATCTAAAGCTTTAGCAAGTCCTTCAGTTTGGCTGATCATGCCGTGCATGCCCTCGGTCAATAATAAACCTTTTAATTTAGTCATTAATCACTATATAGCTTTCATATGAATCAAAATCCAACTAAACACACAAAAGTGTTAATAATTGGGTCTGGTCCAGCTGGATATACAGCAGCTGTTTATGCTGCAAGAGCAATGTTAAATCCAATTTTAGTTTATGGTTCAGAGCCAGGTGGACAATTAACTACAACAACAGATGTTGAAAATTTTCCAGGGTTTGCTGATGTTATTCAGGGTCCTTGGCTTATGGATCAAATGAAAGAGCAGGCAAAAGCGGTTGGAACAGAAATGATTGAAGATCATATAAGTTCTGTCGATTTAAAAAAGACACCTTTTGAGGCTATCGGAGACACTGGTCAAAAATACACTTCTGATAGCATAATAATTTCAACAGGTGCACAAGCAAGATGGTTAAATTTAAAATCAGAACAAGAGTTCAGAGGTTTTGGAGTATCCGCATGTGCAACATGTGATGGTTTTTTCTTTAAAGACAAAGAAGTTGCAGTTGTTGGGGGAGGTAATGCAGCTGTTGAGGAAGCGATGTTTCTTACGAAATTTGCATCAAAAGTAAAATTAATTCATAGAAGAGATAATTTAAGAGCTGAAAAAATGCTTCAAAAAAAACTTATGGAGAATAAAAAAATTGAAATTATTTGGGATAGTATTGTTGAAGACGTTATTGGTGATAAAGATCCAAAAAATGTTAAAGGAATTAAAATTAAGAATGTTAAAACAAATAAAATTGACGAAATTAAATTAGATGGTGTCTTTATCGCAATTGGACATGATCCAGCTACACAATTATTTAAAAATCAATTAAGTATGGATAAAGAGGGGTATCTAATAACAAAACCAGATTCAACTGAGACTAATATACCAGGCGTTTATGCGGCTGGAGATGTAAAAGATAAAACATTTAGACAAGCAGTAACCGCTGCTGGTATGGGTTGCATGGCAGCACTAGAAGCTGAAAAATTTTTATCACATTAAAGTGAAAAATAACCTTCATGTATTTTTAGGAGCAACAGTTGCTGACGCAGCTGCAAGACCATTGCATTGGGTATACAATCAAAAAAAACTTAATTCCTATATTAAAGGTAAAAAAGACTTTACTTTTTTAAAAAAAAATAAAAGTCCTTTCTACAATATAAAAACTGGGAAAGTATCAGGTTATAATGAAATTGGACAAGTTATGTTTCAAACACTTCTAAAAAATTATGAAGATATAGAGAAAGAATTTAAAAAAAATATTCTGAAAAATTTTGGTCCTGGAAGCATATATTGGAAAAATTTAAATCTAAGATCAAAATATAAAAAAGTAAAAGATTGGCGTGGTATGATCAAAGGACCATGGATACACCAAAATATTATAGAAACTGTAAACAATATTAAATCAAATAAGAAAATTTCAGGTGGAGTAAAAGTTAATGAATCTGATGGTTTTTGTGCTGCACTTCCATACTTTCTTTATGGTTATGATTTCAAAAGTCTAGAAAAAATCATAAAAATTGTGACTGCTTCAAAAATTAGTTTAAAATATGCCTTAGCTAAATTTTATATAATTGATTTTGCTCTTAAAGGAGCGAAAGATCCAATTAATGAATTTATTAAAAAATTTAAAAAAAACAAATCATTTAAAGTTATTGTTAATGATATTAAAAAAATAAAAAGATTAAATTCAAAATTTCATCCTATCACTATTAAAAAGCTCGGCATGGCATGTAGTTATCCAGGAACTTTTAATAGTTCAATATATACAATAATTAATTCAAGAAATTATAAAGAAGCTATATTAAAAACAATCAAGGCAGGTGGTTGCAATTGCTCTAGAGCAAATTTTACTGGAGCATACTTTGCTGCATTAAAAGGGTTAAATTCAATTCCGAATTCTTGGATAAGAAAAACAATTCCAGCAAAAAAGATTTTAAGTCAAAAATAATTATTTATTTAATCCTTCACAAAAAGATTTTATTCTCGACATAGCTTTTTTTAAATTATTCATTGACGTAGCATATGAAATTCTAAAATAACCATCTAAGCCAAAAGCTGATCCTTGAACTACAGCAACATTCTCTTTTTCAAGTAATTTTTGAACAAAATGTGAGTCTGTTTTTAATTTTGTTTTTTTATTTAATAATCCTTTACAACTTGGGAACACGTAAAATGCACCATTAGGAGTCAAACAATTAATTCCTTTTATATTATTAAGACTTTTAACAACAAAATTTCTCCTCTCTTTAAATGCTTTTGCTCTAGTTTTTATAAAACCCTGCTTTCCATTTAATGCCTCAACTGCTGCTGCCTGACTTATTGAAGATGGATTTGAAGTAGATTGAGATTGAATTTTTCCCATTGCTTTAATTATTTCTTTAGGACCAGCAGCATAACCTATTCTCCATCCCGTCATTGCGTATGATTTACTTACTCCATTCATGGTAAGTGTCCTATCTTTCAATTTTGAAACTTGAGCTATCGTGAAAAAATTAAAGTTGTCATATCTAACATGCTCGTAAATATCATCACTTAAAATAAAAATTTTCTTATTTCGAATTAAAATCTTAGCTAAATCATAAATTTCTTTTTTTGAATACCCTGCTCCTGTTGGATTAGATGGAGAATTAAGAATTATCCATTTAGTTTTTTTAGATATTGCTTTTTTTAATTTTTTTGAAGTTAATTTAAAACCCTCAGCCGCTGTACATTTTACTATTTTTGGTTTTCCGCCAGCTAATAAAACCATATCAGGATATGATACCCAAAAAGGTGCCGGTATAATTACCTCGTCACCTTTATTTAAAGTTGCCATAAAAGCATTATAAAGAACTTGTTTACCACCTGTGCCAACAGTTATTTGATCTAAGGTGAAGTTCAATTTATTTTCTCTTTTAAATTTTTTGATGATAGCTTTTTTAAGTTCAGGCGTGCCATCAACAGCCGTGTACTTTGTGTCCCCTCTTTTGATAGCTTTGATCGCTGCATTTTTTATATTTACAGGAGTATCAAAATCTGGTTCCCCAGCACCAAGACCAATAACATCTTTTCCAGCTGCTCTTAATTCTCTTGCTTTCTGAGTAACGGCAATTGTTGGGGATGGCTTAATTCTTTTTAAACTGTCTGATATTATGCTCATTGAAATATAAATTAATTCTACTACGTTCTTTAATATATGGAAAATACATATCAAGATTTAATTACGGATATTCAGAGTAAAAACCCAAAAATCAGTGGAAAACTTGAAGGTGGTAAAAAATTTAAAATTAAATCTGATTTTAAACCTGCAGGCGATCAACCAGAGGCAATTAAAAAATTAGTTAGTGGTGCAAATAAAGAGGAATTTAACCAAGTGTTACTCGGTGTGACCGGTTCGGGCAAAACATTTACAATGGCCAAAGTAATTGAGGCCACTAACAGACCAGCATTAATTTTAGCTCCTAATAAAACACTTGCTGCACAGCTATATGGTGAAATGAAAACTTTTTTTCCTGATAATGCTGTAGAATATTTTGTATCTTATTACGATTACTACACCCCAGAAGCTTACGTTCCTAGATCAGATACATACATTGAAAAAGAAGCATCGATAAATGAACAAATAGACAGGATGAGACATTCCGCAACAAGATCTCTTTTGGAAAGAGATGATGTTTTAATTGTAGCCAGTGTATCATGTATTTATGGGCTAGGTTCCGTTGAAGCTTATAGTAAGATGACTTTAACACTTCAAAAAAATTATAATTACAACAGAGAACAAATTATTAAGTCTTTAGTTGCATTACAATATAAAAGAAACGATCAAAATTTTTATAGAGGTACCTTTAGAGCTCGCGGTGAATATCTAGAAATCTTTCCATCTCATTTAGAAGATCGAGCATGGCGATTAAGCTTATTTGGAGATAAACTTGAACAAATTGAAGAGTTCGATCCATTAACTGGAGATAAAGTTAGGGACTTAAGCCTCGTAAAAGTCTACGCTAATAGTCATTATATCACTCCAAAACCCACCATTGAACAAGCGATAATTAATATAAAAAAAGAATTAGATATAACTCTTAAAAAACATAAAGCTGAGAATAAATTACTAGAGGCACAAAGATTAGAGGAAAGAACCAAATTTGACCTAGAAATGATTGAAGCAACTGGGTCATGTGCAGGGATAGAAAATTATTCTAGATTTTTATCAGGGAGAAAACCAGGGGAACCACCTCCTACATTATTTGAATACTTTCCAGACAATACTTTAATTTTTGTCGATGAGTGTCACGTAACTGTTCCACAACTTAATGGAATGTATAAAGGAGATAGATCGAGAAAAAGTACTTTAGCCGAGTATGGTTTTAGACTTCCATCATGTATGGACAATAGGCCTCTTAAATTTGAGGAATGGGATTTAATGAGAACACAAACAGTATTTGTCTCTGCAACACCAGGACCTTGGGAATTAGAGCAAACGAAAGGTAAATTTATCGACCAAGTCATAAGACCAACAGGCTTGATTGATCCACCTGTAGAAATAAGGCCTGCAAAAAACCAAGTTGATGATTTAATGCATGAGTGTAAAAAAGTGATTGAAAATAATCATAGAGTTTTGGTGACAACTCTTACAAAAAAAATGGCTGAAGATTTAACAGAGTATCTTCATGAAAATGGTGTAAAAGTGAGATATCTACATTCCGATATTGATACCCTTGAAAGAATAGAGATCATGAGAGATCTAAGAATGGGAGTTTTTGATGTTCTCGTAGGAATTAACTTATTAAGAGAAGGTTTAGATATTCCAGAATGTGCTTTAGTTGGAATTTTAGATGCAGATAAAGAGGGTTTTTTAAGATCAGAAACTTCATTAATTCAAACTATAGGTAGAGCCGCTAGAAACGTCGATGGCAAAGTAATTCTTTATGCAGATAAAGAGACTAAAAGTATAAAAAAAGCAATTCAAGAAACTGAAAGAAGAAGAAAAATTCAATTAGATTATAATAAAAAACATAAAATTGATGCGAAGACTGTAAAAAAAGAAATAAATGATATTTTAGAAAGTGTTTATGAAAAAGACTACGTAAAAATTAGCGAAGGCTCAAATGTTGGAGGAAATCTTAAAAAACACTTGAAAGCTTTAGACAAAAAAATGAAGGAAGCAGCGTCAAATCTAGAATTTGAAGAAGCAGCTAAAATTAGAGATGAGATTAGAAAATTAGAAAGTACAGAGCTAGAGATCACATTAAATCCAAAAATAAGACAATATGATGTAAAAAATAAACTTTATCCAAAAGGTAGATCGACAATGGGAATGCCAGGAACTAAGGTTACTAAAAAAAAGGATAAAAAATGGAAGCACAGAGGATAATAATCACTGGCGGAGCAACTAGAATTGGGGCTGCTATAGCTGAAAAATTATCAGGACCAAATAAACAAATTATAATTCATTACAATAAATCAAAAGCAAAAGCTGAAAATTTAAAAAAGAAACTTAAAAATTATGGGTCTAAAATTTATTTGGTAAAAGGAAATCTTAGTAAAGAAAAAGATGTTATGAAAATTATAAAGTTTGCTAAATCAAAACTAAAATATTTTGATTGTCTAATTAACAATGCATCTTTATTCGAAAATGATAAACTAGAAAACTTTAGTTCAAAAAGTTGGGAAAATCATATTTCAACAAATCTTAAAGCCCCTGCCCTTTTATCAAAAGAATTCTCAAAAAATATCAGGGGGAAAAATAACAATATTATTAACATTATTGATCAACGAGTATTTAAATTAACTCCATTTTTTTTTTCATACACAATAAGTAAAACCGGACTTTATACTCTTACAAAAACTAGTGCTATGAGTTTAGCACCTAATATAAGGGTAAACGGCATAGCACCAGGACCAACAATTAAAAATAAAAGACAATCCAAAAAACACTTTAAAAATCAATATTTAGCAACACCTCTCAAAAAACAAGTTGATGTAAAAGAGATTTGTGATGCAGTTGACTTTTTTATTAAAAACAGCTCTATTACTGGTCAAATAGTAGCTATAGATAGTGGTCAAAGTTTAAACTGGCAAACACCAGACATAATGAGAGGTAAAGAGTGAAAAAAAATAATCTTAAAATTGTAAAAATTGATAAGTCCAAAAGCTTATTTAATTATGAGAAAAAAATTCTAATTAATGAATTAATTTTAGATTTAAAACTTGGATACTATGATTTTGAGAGAGAAAAATCTCAAAAAGTAAAATTTAGTCTAGAAATAGATTATCAAGACAAAAAGCCCTCAAATGACAAAGATTTAAAATCAATTGTGAATTATGGTACAATCGTAAAATTGATTAAGAAACTTGTTAAAAAAAGGCATTATAATTTTTTAGAAACTTTAGCGGAAGCAGTTTTTGATGAATTATTTAAAGATAAAAGAATTGCAAAAATTTTGCTTAAAATTGAAAAATTAGAGATTTTAAAAGATTGCTCATCTGTTGGAATACAAATTTCTAAAATAAGAAGCCATGCTAAGTCCTGAAATTGGAAAAGAAGTAATTAAAAAAGAATTATCTTTAATTCCTAAACTACCTGGTGTTTATAGAATGTTAAATTCTAAAAATGAAATTTTATATGTTGGAAAAGCCAAAAACCTTCCAAATAGATTAAAAAGTTATGTTTCTGAAAAAAATCACATTATTAGAACTGAAAGAATGCTTTCTCAAACAGTTAGATTGGAAATTACAACAACCACAAATGAAAGCGAGGCGTTACTTTTAGAAGCTAATCTAATCAAAAAACATAAGCCCAAATTTAATATACTACTTAAAGATGATAAATCCTTTCCATACATCTTTATCTCTAAACATGAATTTCCACGCATCGAAAGACACAGAGGGGCTAAGAATAAACCTGGAAAATATTACGGACCATTTGCAAGTTCTCTTGCAGTTAATAGTGCAATTAAAACTCTCCAAAGAATTTTTTTAATTAGATCTTGTACAGATAAGCAAGTTGAAGCAGGTAATAAGACTTGTTTTAATTATTTTTTAAAAAGATGTGCTGGTCCTTGTGGAGGTAAAATCAATAAAGAAGATTATTCAAAACTTGTGGAAGCAGCTGATGAATTTTTAAGCAAAGGTAGATCACGAAAAATTCAACAAACTCTCTCAAGTCAAATGGAAAATGCAAGCGAAGAATTAGATTTTGAAAAAGCAGCTATAGTGAGAGATAAAATCAAATCTTTAAATATAATACAATCTTCTTTAACTATAAGTGATATAAATCTAACTGAAGCAGATGTGATAGCTGGCTACAAAGAGTCTGGAAAAACTTGTATTCAAGTATTTTTTTATAGATCTAAACAAAATTGGGGAAATCAAGCTTTTTTTCCAAAACATGACCCTGATGAAAAATTAAATAATATTTTAAATTCATTTGTATCTCAATTTTATGAAAATAAAGCAGTGCCAAGATCAATTATAATTAGCGAAGAAATTAAAGAAAAAAAATTAATAGAACAAACCTTATCAAAAAAAGAGAATAAACAAGTAAATATTTCTATTGCTAAAAAAGGTTCAAAATTAAAAGTAATAAACTTAGCGATTAAAAATGCCAAGAATAGCTTAAATAGAAATCTTTACGAAAATCAAAATAATAGAAAATTACTAGATGAGATTGCTAAAAAATTTAATATTGAAAATACTATAAGTCTAATCGAAGTTTACGATAATAGTCATATTCAAGGTACAAATAGTGTTGGAGCTTTGATTACTTATGGAGATGAAGGTTTTGTAAAAAAGAGATATAGAAAATTTAATATTAAAAATGAAAATTTTAAACAAGATGATTATGGTATGATTAGAGAGGTTTTGGGAAGAAGATTTAAAAGAGCTATTCAAGAAAAAGGTAATTATTTAAGTTTTCCAGATCTTGTGTTGATTGATGGCGGTAAAGGACAATACTCATCCGCTAGAGAAACACTAAATGAGCTTGGATTAAATGAAATCCCAGTTGTAGCTATTGCTAAGGGTAAATTTAGAAATAGTGGTAATGAGACTTTCTTTCATAATGGAAGGGAGTATAAATTTATGAAAAATGACCCCACTCTATTTTTTCTACAAAGAATACGTGATGAGGCACATAGATTTGCAATAAGTGCACATAGAGCAAAAAGAAAAAAAGGTATTTCTAAATCTATGCTAGATCAAATTGAAGGAATAGGAGCAATCAGAAAAAGAGCGTTATTGAACCATTTTGGGTCTGCAAAAGCTGTGGAATCTGCTAGCCTCGATGAGATTAAATCAGTTGAAGGTGTGGAAACAAAAGTTGCAAAAAAAATATATAATTTCTTTCACGAGTAAAAATTATGCTTAGAAAAATACCCAACATATTAACTGTCGGTAGAATTTTAATTGTACCCTTTTTTGTTTTAGCTTTCTACTTACCTGGATTTTATGGAGATCTAACTGCTTTAGTATTGTTCATAATTGCGTCGTTTACAGATTTTTTAGATGGAATGTTGGCTAGACTACTTGGAGAAGAGTCTAAATTAGGAGAGTTATTAGATCCAATAGCAGATAAAATTATTGTTGCTGCAGCACTAATTTTATTAGTTATGGATGGCACAATTAAAAATTATGAGGTTATTGCTGCAATTATAATTTTAACAAGAGAAATATTAATATCTGGTCTTAGGGAATTTTTAGCAAAAGGTAAGATTAAACTTCCTGTCTCTAATCTAGCAAAGCTAAAAACAGTTTTACAAATGGTCTCAATTGGTCTTTTGCTTTCTGGAGATACGGGAAATAAAATTATTAATTTTCAAGATTATAATGCTCAAACAATCGGTATAATTTTATTATGGCTATCAGCAGCTTTGACTTTATTCACAGGGTATGAGTATATACGTAAAGGAATAGACCACGCTATATCAGAAGATAGTAAAGATTAGGCAGCCTTTTTCTTTTTAACCAAAGCTAAGTAGCTCTCATTTAAATCAATTATCAAATCGCAAACTTTAAATTGATAATTTGCAATAGTAGATACAGGGGTTACTTCAGCTGCAGTGCCTGTTAAAAAACATCCAACAAAATCTTTTAATTCTTCTGGTTTTATTTTTCTCTCATGTACTTTAATATTTTTAGATTTTGCAATTTGAATTACAGTTCTTCGAGTAATTCCATCTAAAAAAGAATCTGGTATTGGAGTGTGTAGCTCACCATTTTTATCTTTGAAAAAAATATTTGCTCCAGTTGCTTCTGCAATATTATCCTCGTGATCTAACATAAGTGAGTCTGTATAACCTTGTTTTTCTGCTTCGTGTTTTGAAAGGGTGCAAATCATATACAATCCAGAGGCTTTTGTGTCCCAAGGAATAGTATTAGGGGCGGGTCTTCGCCAGTTTGAAATATTTAATTTGATACCTTCAACTTTAAGTTTAGGATCAAAATATGAACCCCACTCCCAAGTTGCAATTGCTACATGAATTTTAGTTTGCTGAGCTGAAATAGCCATCATTTCACTACCTCTCCAAACTACGGGTCTAACATATCCATTCTCTACTTTTTGAGTAGAGATTATTTTATTGCTCGCTTTATTAATTTCATCTTCGCTATATGGTATTTCAATTCCCATTCTCTTTGCGGAGTAAAATAATCTGGAAGTATGTTCTTCTAATTTAAAAATTGAACCATCATACACACGTTCTCCCTCGAAAACACAGCTCGCATAATGTAATCCATGGCTCAGAACATGAACCTTAACATCAGACCAATCGACTAACTCGCCATTGTACCATATTTTACCTGATCTTTTATCGTAGGGTATCATTATGAAATAAAAAAATTCTTACTGAAAAAATATCTTTGTATCTGTAATATGTCAATATAACTTACCAATAATGAAACAACTTTTATATTTGAAAGATGATCAATTAAAAGATTTAATCGAAAAGCTTTTTATAGGCTACAGAGAAACATTTTCAGACTCAAAAAAGATATTAAATAAGTATAAAATTGGCCTAGCACACCAAAAAGTTATTCATTTGTTATCCATGTATGAAGGGATCACTATTTCAGAATTGCTAAAAAGACTTAAAGTAACTAAGCAAAGCCTTAATAGGGTTTTAAAAGATCTAATTAAACTAGACATAATAATTTTTAAAAAAGATGAGCAAGATACAAGATTAAAACATGTATTTCTTAATGATAAAGGAAAAAAAATATTTAATGAAATTTTTGAAATTCAAAAAAAAAGAATTCATAGCGCGTTACTTAACTCAAGCTCAGAAGAGGTTATTAACTTTGATAACGTTTTAAAAAAAATAATTAATGGATAATTTTGTAGCTCATATTTTAGTTGTTGATGATGATGAAGGTATCAGAACTCTTGTTAAAAAATATTTAAATGAAAATAATTACCTTGTTACAACTGCAAATAGCGCAGAAGATGCTTTTGAAAAAATACAAATAATCAAATTTGACCTTATCATACTAGATATTATGATGCCTGGTAAAAGTGGCTTAGAGTTTATTAAAGAAAATCAAAAAAAACTGGATACACCTGTAATTTTATTAACTGCCAAAGGTGAGGCAGATGAAAGGGTTGAGGGTTTAGAAGTTGGCGCTGATGACTATCTTCCAAAACCTTTCGAGCCTAAAGAGTTACTATTGAGAATTCAAAATATAATTCGTAAAACAAAAAAAAGTGATCAAAAACGTGTAATACAATTTGAAAATATTAAAATTGATTTGAATAAACAACTAATTATCAAGAAAAATACAGAATACAAAATTAACAACACAGAGAAAAAAATTTTAGAAAAAATGATTAATAATCCTGGTAAGACTTTTTCACGTGAAGATATTGGTATTCTTACTGAGCTTGATAAAGAGAGATCAATAGATGTTATAATTACAAGACTTAGAAAAAAAATTGAAATTGATCCAAAAAATCCTAAGTTTTTACAAACAATAAGAGGAGCTGGATATGTTCTATGGATTGAGTAAATTTTTTAAAGATATACTCCCAAAGAGATTATTTTATAGAGCTTTATTAATTGTAGCAGTTCCAGTCATAGTTTTACAATTGGTAATTACTATTGTTTTTTTTGATAGCCTTTGGATCAAAACAAACAAGGGTATGACTAAAGCGTTAGTAAATGAAATTAATACTTTCATTGAAGTTTATTCTGATGAAATTTATAAAAAAGATGAAATTAAAAATGTTTTTTCGGTTTACCAAGACTTAAATATAGATTTTGTAGAGAATAAAAAATTTACTTATATTCTTGATGAAAGATGGTTTAGTCCAATAGATAGAACTTTAAGAAGGGAACTTAAGTCAAAGTTTGGGAATGAAAATTATTGGTTTGATACAACCTCATACAAAGAGTTAATTGATATTAGAATAAAATATCAGTCTGGGTATTTTAAGTTTTTAGTTCCCAGAGATAGAGTGACGACTTCCTCGGCTCGTATCTTTGCACTATGGATAACAGTTCCTGCAATCATAATGATTTTAATTTCTTTAATTTTCCTAAAAAATCAAACGAGACCAATAACTAATCTTGCAAAAGCAGCTGAAAAATTTGGCCGGGGAGAAGAAATTGATGAATTTAAACCCTCTGGTGCAGCAGAAATTAGACAAGCCGGTTATGAATTTGATAGAATGAGAAAAAGAATTTTAAGACATCTTAATCAAAGATCAGAAATGTTATCTGGCATCAGCCACGACTTAAGAACTCCTTTAACAAGAATGAAATTACAAATAGCGTTTATTAAAGATAAAGAATTAAGTAAAAAATTATCCGAGGACATTAACGAAATGGAAAAAATGCTCAATGAATATTTGCAATTTACGAGCTCGTCATACCTTGAAAAAGATGAAGAATTTAATATTAGCGAATTAGTTGATGAAATAGTTAAAAAATATGAAAATGAAAATATATCATCCAGGATTACACCTAGAATTTATATAAGTGGAAGAAAAAACTTAATCAAAAGATGTGTTAACAATCTTATAGATAATGCAATTAAATACGCGGAAAAAGTAAATGTAGATATTACTAAAAGTAGTAACAACTTATTCATTAAAATTGAAGACAACGGACCAGGTATACCTGAAGCAGAATATGATAATGTTTTCAAACCTTTTTACAAAATTGATAAAGGTCGAGCTGAAACAAAATCAAGCGTTGGACTTGGATTATCTATAGCTTCTGACATTATCAGATCACATGGGGGAAATATAAAGTTGGCCAAGTCACCAATGGGTGGTTTAGAAGCTAAGATCTTTTTGCCTTTTTAATTTTCTTTTTTTTTGTGGACTTTAATTGATCAATTTTTTTTTCTAAATTTTCAACTCTTTTTGAAAGAACTTCAAACTCATCTTTACTAGTTAACTTCATTTTAAAAACTATTTCATCTCTTTTAGATTTTAAAATAGTCATAATTTCATTAGCTATATCTTTTGATGATACTAAACCTTGTTCAAATAATTTAGCAAGTTTTTCAATTACAAACTTTGAGTTTTTCATATATTAATCTAATAACTTATTATAATTATAACTTATATTTAAAAATAAAAATGTTCATTAATAATTTTGACCCAGTCGCATTTCAAATTTTTTCATTTGAGATTAGATGGTATTCTTTAGCTTATATTATTGGTATTTTATTAGGGTGGTTTTTGAGTAAGAAATTTTTTATTTCTGATCTGAAAGTAAAGGAAAAATTTGACGATTATTTAACTTATTTAATTTTAGGTTTAATTATTGGTGGCAGATTAGGGTATGTTGTATTTTATAACTTTGAATTTTATATCAATAATTTATTAGATATCTTTAAAATTTGGCAGGGTGGTATGTCATTTCATGGGGGAGTTATAGGGATCATAATTGCAAGTTACCTTTTTGCGAAAAGAAATTCACAAAGTTCATTTAGTTATTTAGATATTGTGTCTTTTGTTGCACCCATAGGTATTTTTTTTGGAAGAATAGCAAATTTTATAAATTCAGAACTTTATGGTGTCGAAACAAATGTTGCTTGGGCAGTCCAATTTACACAAATAGATAATTTATATCGACATCCTACTCAGTTATATGAAGCATTTTTTGAAGGTATAGTTCTATTTTTAGTTTTATTATATTTCAAAAATAAGAGTTTCTCCAAAAGACCTGGATTTATCTCTGGTATATTTTTAGTTTTTTACTCAATTTTTAGATTTACAATTGAGTTTTTAAGAGTTCCTGATGACCAACTGGGCTATTTATTATTCAATTTAACTATGGGACAACTTATAAGTATCTTTTTTTTAGTAATTGGATGTTATTTATTAATCTCTAAATATGAAAACAGACAAAATAGTTAATTTACCCTTAGACAAGTTTATTAATATCTCCCTGTATAATAAAAAGTCTGGGTACTACATTAAAAAAAATCCATTTGGCAAAAAAGGAGATTTTATTACAGCTCCTAATATATCAAGATTATTTTCTGAAATGATTGCTATTTGGGTTGTAAGTTTTTGGAAAAGTATAGGGTCACCAAAAGAATTTAACGTAATCGAACTTGGAGCAGGAAATGCTGCAATGATGAAAATTCTTATAGAAAGTTTTAAAAAGTTCCCATCGTTTTTCAAATCCTGCAGATTGGTAATTTATGAGATAAGTCCTACTTTAAAGAAAATACAAAAAAAAGAATTATTAAATTCAAATGTAAATTGGGTAAATGATTTAAAAAAAATTAAAAAAATTCCTAGTATATTTATTGCAAATGAGTTTTTTGATGCACTTGCAATTAAACAATTTCAAAAAAAAGGAAATTTATGGTTTGAAAAGTTTGTTAGTTTAAACAAAAAAACAACCTCTTTCTTGGAAAAAAAAATTAACATGAAAAATTATGAAAAAAAGATTGATTTTAAAATATCTAAAAATCAGAATTTTATAGAATATTCAGAGCTTGGTATTAATTACCTGAAACAAATTTCAAAAATTATCAAAGCAAGATCTGGAGGAATTTTGATCATAGATTATGGGTATAATGAAGATAAAATGAAAAATACTTTACAAGCATTATATAAACACGAATATTCAGATGTTTTAGCTAAAATTGGGAACTCAGATATCACACATAATATAAATTTCCGATTATTTGAAAAAATAATAAAAAAACTAGGTGGATTAAAGCATAGTTTAACAACACAAAAAGAATTTCTTACAAAAATGGGTATCTACGAAAGAGCTGAGATGATTGCAAAAAATCAAAACTTTTTAAAAAAAGCAGATATTTATTACAGATTAAAAAGACTAACAGATGATAAACAAATGGGAAAATTGTTTAAAGTTATGTTAATAAAAAATCAAAAAAACAATTTTAATTTAGGATTTTGATCTGATCACCTCTCGAAAATTATTAAAAAAAAAAAATATAAGTCATGGTTTTTTTAATAAAAATGGAGGTACATCAAAAGGGATATATAAAAGTCTAAATTGTGGTCCCGGTTCTCATGACAACAAAAATAATATTTTAAAAAATTTAAAGATTGTCAAAGATAAAATAGGGAAAAAAGCAAAAAATATTTATTTAGTACATCAAGTACATAGCAATAAGTTGGTTTTTCTAAATGAAAACTCTAAATTAAAAAAAAAAATTAAAGCTGACGCAATTATAACTAATCAAAAAAAACTGCCAATAGCTGTATTGACCGCTGATTGCGTACCAGTGTTATTATATGACTATGAAAAAAAAATTATCGCGGCTATCCATGCTGGTTGGAAAGGTGCGTATAGAGGGATAGTCAGAAATGTTATTAATTTTATGCATAAAAAAGGGTGTAATCCAAAAAATATAATTGGAGCAATTGGTCCGTCAATTACTCAAAAAAACTATGAGGTAAAAGCTGACTTTAAAAAGAAATTTATTAAAAAACACAAAAAAAACAAAATTTTCTTTAAAAATAAAAACGAATTAATTTATTTTGATTTACCAAATTATGTCAAATCTCAACTTAAA
>CACOGC010000007.1 GCA_902626645.1 uncultured Pelagibacteraceae bacterium
TTGCTCCTAATTGGATATCATAAGTTTGAAAATTACTATTAGAGTCTACTGTTCCTGATGACACTGTGTTGGTTAAAACTGTTCTCTTTCCATCTTTTAAAGTAACTCCGCCAGTAACAAAGGTATCTAAATTAAAAAATTTATCATTATCTAAAATATGAATGCCCCCAGAGATATTTTGATATGTAATCCTATAGTCTTTTGCAAAATCTTGTATTCCACCCTCAAACATCATGATAAAATTAGAATTTTCTAATGGATAAATTAAATTTGCTCCTACATTAATTAAATTATATTCCATCGCTAAACTGTTGGAATCTTCACTCCTATTATTAAGGGTTGAGTATAATTCTCCCCAACCTCCTTTATGATTAAATAAATTTGAGTTTTCGTATCTATTAAGGAAATTTCTAAGATTAATTGATTTATAACTTAACATTTCATCAATTGTTTCACTTCCTCCTTGACCGACTGATCCTGCAGAACCTTTAACTACTTGGTTTCCATCTAAATCTTCAAAAGAAAAGTCTCCATCAATGTCATAGTAATAAGCTTGACCAACACCATGGTTCATTTTTAAAGTACTTCCAGTTATGCCAGCTCCATGAGCGATTTTACCAACTACAATACCTCGGTCTTTTAAAGTTATTGTTGAATTATTTCCATATAACTTTATTGAGTCGTATCCAACATCATTCTTAATCGATCCACTATTAGTAATATTTGAATTAACACCAACTCTTACAGTGGCATTATCACTATCAGAGTTAGTCATTTCCCCTCCAGCTTTATTAGTAATGGTTGCTGTATTACCAGCAGCGGTTCCGAAAATGGCAGATCCATTTGTAGCTGTAATTGTTCCTGAGTTAATAATCGTCATACCTGTAGTATTTGTGCCGCCCGTTTTGCTTATTCTAATAGTATTTCTATTTGACGAAATTGTACCTCCAGAATTATTTGTAATTGTTGCATCAGTTGTTGCCTTTGCATCGATCGCAGTTGTGCCGCTTGCTGTAATTGTTCCTGAATTAGTAACTGTCAAATCAGATGTCGTATCTCCAAAAACAGCTACGGTATTAGCGCTGATAGTTGAACCAGACTCGACAGTTACTGAAACACTATCGCCAGTGACATTTGCTGCTTTAGTAGTTGCGCCTGTAGCTAAAGTTGAATTACTTTTTATTGTTAAAATTTCTCCATTTCCATCAAGATTTTGTTGAGCAGTGGTAGTACCCCCGTCTTGAATAGTATTACTATCAGCATATACAGGATTAAATATAAAAATAAAAAATAGTAGAATAATTAAAGACATCGAAAAAAATAATCTTAATTTCAAAAATGATTTATTATTAAATTTAGTAAACATTAAATATCTTTATAAAATTCAAATATATCCCTGAGAATATATAGTGTTATTAAAAACATGAACAAAATAATGAAAATATTTATATATTTCCATACATTTCTATTATTCAAATACCTTGAAAAATATTGAGATAAATATCCTATTGAGAAAAAAAATAAAAAAGAAGCTATAGCTGCGCCTACACCAAAAAAATACTTCTCTACAAGTAAAAAACTTTTAGAGAAATTGCCGAGAAAAAACACAGTATCTGAATAAACGTGTGGATTTAAAAAAGTAAAACCTAGTGTTTTTAGTATTACATTTTTTTTTTCATTTAAGTTAGAATTTTGATCGAGATTTACCTGGATGTTAAATGACTTAATTTTTGAATAAATAAAATGAAAAAGAAATATTATTAATAGAATATTAAGTATCAATTCAAACACCGGGCTAAAATATTGAGTAAAATAATGGAAAAGAAATATACCCAAAAATATTAAAAAAAAATCAGATATGGAGCAAATTAAACAAACTAAAAAAACATGTTGTTTTTTTAAACCTTGTTCTATGACAAAAACATTTTGAGCACCAATAGCAAGAATTAAACTTAATCCAGTTACAAACCCTAAAACTAGATATTCCATCTGATAGCTTTTAAGGTTTTTAAATCTTTGTTTAACCTGGATTTGCAGTAAGAGTTTTAATCTCTAAAACATTCTCATTAGGGTCTTTAATGAAAAAAGTTTCTTGCTCATATTTAGTGCCTTTGAATCTTAGATAAGGCTCGTCATAATATTTAGCACCTTTTTCTTTCAATCTATTTTTTAGAGTATCAAAATCTTTTCTAGACAAATGAACGCCGAAATGAGGAACAGATACATTACCCATATCCACATCATGTCTTTCGTTATCTAGTTTGTGCTCACTTGCGTGTAGAGTTAATTCATTACCCCAAAAATCAACATCAGCCCACTCTTGCGCTGAATTATCTAATCTACATCCAAGTGTTTCACTATAAAACTTTTTTGCAGTTTCTAAGTCGCCACATGGTATTGCTAGATGAAAACAATTAGTATTTCTGTACATAATAAATCCTTTAAAAAGTTAATAAAACAATTATATATCCTCCAACTTTTGATATCAAGAGTACAAATATTATGAATAATTATTTACAATCTATAATAGACAGAGACCCTGCGGCAAAATCAAAGTTAAGTTTGGTATTAACTTACCCAGGAGTTAAAGCTATTTTTTTTCACAAAATTGCAAATTTCTTTGCAATTGCCAAATTTGATCTAATTGCAAGAATCATTTCTCAATTTTCAAGATTCTTGACTGGAATTGAAATTCATCCAAAAGCAAAAATTGGAAAAAATTTATTTATTGACCATGGCATGGGTGTAGTTATTGGTGAAACTTCAGAGATAGGAGAAAACGTTACTATTTACCATAACGTTACTCTAGGTGGTATTGCGCCTAGTATAAATTCAAATGATCAAAGAAATATAAAAAGACACCCAACATTACAAGACAATGTTGTTGTTGGATCTGGAGCTCAAATTCTTGGACCAGTTGTTATCGGTAAAAATTCTTTAATTGGTGCTAACGCAGTTGTAACAAAAAATGTGCCAGAAAAATCTATAATGGTTGGAATTCCTGCTAAACGTGTTGGTGATGCTACCAAAGGATTTAAGCCTTATGCTGTTACAGATAAGGAAGAATAGTGAAACATATAAGAAATAACTTCATCGAATCAATTGGCAATACCCCCCTTATAAAATTAAAAGCAGCATCGGAAATTACCGGATGTAATATTTATGGTAAAGCAGAGTTTATGAATCCAGGCGGTTCAGTAAAAGATAGAGCAGCTCTTGCTTTAATAAGAGATGCTCAGGAAAAAAAATTAATATCTAAAGGTGGAATTATTGTTGAGGGAACTGCAGGTAATACTGGTATTGGATTAGGACTTTTAGGAAATTCACTTGGTTATAAAACAATTATTGTGATGAATGATAATCAAACACAAGAAAAAAAAGATACTATTAGAAACTTAGGTGCAGAATTAAAATTAGTTCCAGCTAAACCTTATAAAGATGAAAATAATTTTGTAAAAATTGCTGGACGTTTGGCAGATGAATTAAGACCAACAAACAATAATGGAGTTGTTTGGGCCAATCAGTTCGACAATGTTGCAAATGCAAAAGGCCATTATGAAGGAACTGGTAAAGAAATTTGGGATCAAACAGATGGAAAAGTTGATGGATTTGTTTGTTCGTCTGGCACAGGTGGAACAATTTCAGGTGTAAGTAATGCTCTGAAAGAAAAAAATAAAGATGTAAAAATTTTTCTGTCTGATCCAAAAGGATCAGCGCTCTATAATTATATAAAGAATGGTGAATTAAAATCTGAAGGAGGTTCTATTACTGAAGGAATAGGATCTAGTCGTGTCACAAAAAATTTTGAAAATGCAAAAATTGATGATGCATATTCAATTGATGATCATGAAGCGCTCCCAATTCTTTATGACTTAATTCAAAACGAGGGTTTAAGTTTGGGAACTAGCTGTGGAATTAATATTGCAGGAGCAATAAGATTAGGAAAAGAACTTGGTCCAGGAAAAACAATTGTAACAATCCTTTGTGATAAGTCAGATAAATACAACTCAAAGATGTTTAATAAATCTTTTTTAGAAGAAAAAAAGCTACCTGTCCCTAGCTGGCTATAATATCGCATATATCTTAACACATAAAAGAGTTAAAAATTTAAATGAAAAAATTTTTAATAATTCTTTTTTTTATATCTATAAATAACATTGCATTTGCAGGAATGAGTAACAGCGATAAATCTAAAGCATGGGAATGTAGTGGTATTTATATGGCAAACTACTTCCTGCCATCTGGTGAACAATTCGAATACAGCATGAAAGAGAAATCAATGGCTTCAGTTAAAGTAATGAAAGCCTACGCTCTAGAAACAGGAGTACCAGAAAAAGAGTGGGACGATGGTGTAAATAAAGCTGTAGATAAATACTATGGCTCTAAGTATGACAAAGCAAAAACTGATGCGTGTCATTCATTTATTGAAAGTACAATCCCTAATGGCGCCGAAAGAGTTAAGAAAGTAATTCAAACCTTATATTAATTTTTTGAAAAAAATTTTTACAGCCTTAATGTTTATAGTGATTTGCAACGCAGCTTATGCTGGTATGAGCGATAACGATAAAGCAAAAACAATTGAATGTACTGGAATTTATTATGCAAATAGTATGATACCTCAGGGAGAGCTTAAATTAGAAAAAATTGTACACTCATTTGCAGCAAAAAAATTTTTAAGTTCTTATTTGGTAAAAGAGGGCTTGAAAGAAGACAAACTTAATAAAGAATTATTGAAAGTTGTGGATGATCGTTATGGCAAGCCATATGAAGAAGAGACAACAAAAGCCTGTGATAATTTTATATATAAACTGATTTCTGGGTCTGAAAATGAAATAAAAAAAATAGCAGAGTCAGGGATCTATTAAACAAAAGGAGAAAAAAATGAAAAAGATAATAATTACATTGTGTCTAGTGCTATTTACTAGCTCAGCTTATGCTGGTTCTTGCCCAATGATGGCTAAGAATATTGATGACAAAATTAAAAAGGCTCAAGAGTTAAGAGATCAGGGTATGGATGCTCACAACGCAGGTGACCATGCTAAATCTGAGGAGCTTTTAGGTAAAGCTTTAGATTTATTCAAAAGCTAATTAAAAAATAAATTTATAACAAAAAGGAAATAATAAATGAAAAACTATATGGTTACTCACACGTTTAAATCTAAAGAAGCTAAAGCAAAAATGATGGAAATGGTTGGGTCAATGAAAATGGAGGATATTGTTAAATCAATGACTGGCGATAACGCAAAATGTCAAATGACATGGAATACTCCTGGTGACACTTTAACAATGTTTTGTTGGTGGAAAGGAACAGATACTGATGCAATTAACAAGCAATTAGGTCAAATGAATGATTTCTTTGAACCTCATAATTTTGTTGAATGTGAAGACAATGTAATGGATTATAACGCCTAAGGATGAAAGTAATCTATACAAGAACTATCGGTGTTTATGACAATAAACTTAATGAAGCTATGGAAATTTCTAAGGGACTTGCTGAAGTAAGAAAGAAGCATTATCCTGATCATGAGGTTTATTTTTCATTTCAAGTCGGTGGAAATCCTAGAACAGTGAGAGAAACTCTTATTGGTGAACAATTTACAGACAAAGCATTTCAAAATGATCAAAATATGTCTGCAGATCCTAAATTTATAGAACTTCAAAAAAAAATGAAGGATGTTTTTAAAGAAGGAACTATTCAGGATGAAATGCGAGTAATATTTAACGATTAAGGAGGGACAATGGCCGGAGTAGAAGTAAAAACTTTTGATAAAGCAGATGAAGTAAATGAAAACTTTAATAATGCAAAGATCGAAGCAGTCAAAGTTGGAAATCAAAGAGTAATGAAACTTACTTTGCAACCTGGATGGAAATGGTCAAAAGATATCAAACCTACAGTTGGTGGTGATAGCTGCCAAGCAACACATTTAGGTGTAATTGTTTCAGGGGCTGTTTGTGCAAAACATAATGATGGAACTGAACTTACTTATAAAGCTGGGGATGCTTATTCAATTCAGCCTGGACACGATGGTTGGGTAGTTGGAAATGAACCAGCTGTTGTTTATGAGTTTCATGGAATGTGGGGAGAGTAAATATGTCTATGATGGAGAAATACACCAGCGCTATTAAAAATAAAGATGAAGCTATAATGAACGAACTTTTGCATGATGATTTTAAATTTACTATGCATAAATCTGGAAATTCATTAGGAAAAGCTGATGTTATTAAATGGGCAATGAGTGGTGACATCAATCAAGATAAATCAAGGGTTATCTATGAAAATGATGAAATCGGCGTTCATCATTCGTTTGTAACATTTAATGACGGAAATGTTGAAGCGGTAATGGCAGTTTACAAATATAAAGATGGCAAAATTATAAGTCTCGAAACAGGCGCAACAAAGATATCATGATGATGAGAATTTTTTTAATAAGCATTTTTATATCTATTCTGTCTACAAAAGCTTATTCAGCTTCAATGAATATGATTGGTGAAAAAGGAGATCCAAACAAAGTTGATAGAATAATAGAAATCGAAATGCATGATAATTATTATTATCCAGAAAACATCGATGTAAAAAAAGGTGAAACAATAAAGTTTATTGTAAAAAACTTAGGTAATCTTGTTCATGAGTATAATATCGGTACTAAAGAGATGCACATTAAACACCGACCAGAAATGATGAAACTAGTAGAAAATGAAATACTTTTGGCTGATAAAATTGATCGTAAAAAAATGAAAGAGATGTCCAAGAAAGACCATAGCATGGGTCATTCACACGCAAATAGTGTTTTACTTGAGCCCAATGAAACTGGGGAAATAATTTGGAAATTTTCTAAGAACATTTCTTTAGAGATGGCATGTAATATGCCTGGGCATTATGAAGTTGGAATGGTTGGTCAAATTAACCTTAAGTAAATGGTTAATATCGACTTTTTTTTCTCTATAGGAAGTACATACACTTATTTATCAGTAACTAGAATTCTTGAAGTTGAAAAGAAAAACCAAGTTAAGTTTAATTGGAAACCTTTTAGTGTAAGAGCAATTATGAAGGAAATGAATAATATTCCTTTTCCTAAAGATAAATTAAATAAAGTAAATTATATGTGGAGAGATATTGAGAGAAGAGCTGAGGGATATGGTTTTTTTGCCAAAACACCCGTCCCCTATCCATTATCAGAATTTGATTTAGCAAATCAAATTGCAATACTTGGCCTAAATAAAGGATGGGGTATAGACTACGTAAGGCTTTCATATGAAAAATGGTTTCAAGAAGGTAAAGAACCAGCAATAGATCCTAATTTAAGTGAAGTCTGCAAAGAGTTAAATTTAGATAAAGATGAAATTATTTCTCAAGCTCATTCAAAAGAAATAATAGAAAATTATAATTCAAATACTGACTCTGCTAGAAAAAATAAAATTTTTGGTAGTCCATCCTTTATTGTCAAAGATGAGATATTTTGGGGGGATGATAGAATGGAAGACGCAATTAATTGGTCAAAAAAATAATGTTTCCCAAAAAATACTCTAATCTTCTATTTATTTTAGTAATGGGCTTTGGAATGAGCCTGCTTATGACTTTAATTATTACTTATGTAAATACCGGATTTGATAAAGGATATCTAAATAGATTCTTAAAAGCTTGGGCGGTTGGACTCCCTATCGCGATAACAGCAGCATTATTAGTTGGTCCAGTTGCAAAAAAGTTTGTAGATAAAATAACTAAATAATCATAATCTTAAATAATGAGTATTTTTTCAGGATATGTTTTTTTAACATTGGGAATTTTGACTGGAATTAGTGCAAATAGTTTTGCTAAAATTTCTGACGGATTTACAAAATTAAATCCTACAATTGCGTGTTTAGTTTTTATGTGTGTTTGTATGTACTCTTTATCTAAGGCAATGTCTGTAATTCCTGTTGGTTTTACTTATGCTACTTATGGTGGACTAACTATTACTGCTATCGCTGTTTTTGGTATTATTAAATATAATCAAATGCCAAATATCTATGGCATCATCGGAATTGCTTTAATTATAATTGGTGTAATTTTATTAAATACCTACGGAAAAACTACTTAGTTACTGGTTTAATCATTTTAAGAATTTTATTATGAATACTTTTATTTGCTGAAGCAATTATATTACCAGCTTTGATTGCATCATTATTTTTCCAAGTACTTACAACCCCGCCAGCTGCTTTAATTATTGGTATCAAAGGATGAATATCCCAAATTTTATTTCCACATTGAATTACAACATCCACTTTACCTTCTGCTAAGTGAGAATAACTTAAAGCGTCTGCGCATGGAAATTGCATTAACTTTAAAATTCGAGGTATTTTTTTTTGTTTATCTAAAGATAGCATTCCATGAAAAGCAGCAGACATTTTTATATTCTTAAATAAAATTTTATTATTTACATTTATTTTTCTTTTTTTTCCTTGATCCACAACATAGGCAGCTTTATCTGAGACATTAAAATAATATTTTTTAAGAACTGGATAGTTTGCTAATCCAATAACTGGATTGCCTTTGTAATTTAAAGAAACTAAATTACTCCAGGTTGGATTACCTATTACATATGATCTGGTTCCATCTATTGGATCTATTATCCAAGTAAAATCACTTTTCGTTTTTTTCGAACCGAATTCTTCACCTATAATCTGATGGCCTGGAAATTTTTTATTAATCTCTTTTCTAATTAATTTTTCAAATGCCTTGTCTGAGGTTGTAACCGGGTCATACCCTCTTCCTTGAAGTTTATTTGAAATTTTAAAGGTTTTATTTAGTTTAGAGTAATAAAATTGAGTAAGTTTCTTTGCTAAGTTATTAATAAACTTAGAATACCTTTTAAAATCTGAAGAATTTAATTTAGACACATGCGACTAATACTATTTAATTTCTATTGATTAAAGCAAAATTTTAAATAATCCTATGATAATTATATGAAAATTGAATTATCAAATAATAAAGTATTTTTTGAAAAACAAGGTTCAAAAAAAGAAATACATCCATTCTGGCTTAGAGAGAGAGTAAATAGCGAAGAATTTTTGGATCAAAAAACTCAACAAAGATTATTTGACCCCACTATGCTTAAAAAAAATCCTGAAATTTCAAAAATTAACATTTCAGATAAATTTCTTGAGGTTAGTTTTAAAGATGGGGCTCATGCTAAACTTGTAATAGAAAATATATTAAAAGAATTTGAGAAAGATAATGAATTATATCTCTTTAATAAGATAAGTTGGGACTCAAGTTTTCAAAATAAGAACAGATTTAATTTTAGTAAAAACTTTTTTGAAGAAAAAGTAATGTACGAGTCATTACTAGATTTTTATAAGTATGGATTTGTGATTTTCGAAAATGTTCCAACAGAAAACAATTTTATTGTAAATTTTGCTAATTCAATAGGAAGTATTCGTAGAACAAATTTTGGTGAGTTTTTTAATGTAAAATCAAAACCTAACCCAAATGATCTTGCCTATACCTCTTTGCCTTTGGCACCCCACACTGATAATCCTTATAGAAAACCAGTTCCATGTATACAATTACTTCATTGTATTCAAAATGAGGTAAAAGGTGGTTTATCAACACTTGTGGATGGTCTTGCAGTAACTGAATCTCTAAAAAAAGAACATCCAGATTTTTACAAAATTTTAACTGAGATTAAAGTTAGATTTCAGTTTGTTGATGAAAATGTTGTTCTAGAAGATTGGGCTGAGATGATCCAGCTTGACGAAAATAATAGATTAAAACAAGTAAGATTTAGTCCAAGATTGGACTTTGTTCCATTAATGGAAAAAGAAAAGTTAGAATTATATTATTCTGCAAGGAATAAGATTTCAGATATGTACAACTCAGAAAAATTCAGAATTGAGTTTAAATTACGACCTGGAGATCTGCTTATGATGGACAATCATAGACTTCTTCATGGAAGAACAGAATTCAATGCAAACGATGGCGATCGTTTTTTACAAGGATGTTATATAGATTATGATAGTACCGAGGGAAAACTCAAACATTTGAAAAGAAAATTCAATATATAGATTATTTGTTAAAACAATTATTGACTAATATTGCCATTAGTATCCAAATTACAAATGTTTCCCCATGACTAAATGTGTAATCAGCTCCAGCAAAACCTGCTGCAATATTTATAGCGTAAATTATAATCGTAGAAACTATTAAGCTTACAAGTAAGTTAATTAATCCTTTTACATATTTCATAATGAAACAATATAGATATTAAATCTCAAAGCAATTTTTAATTTTCTATTTCTAAGTGAAGTTTTTTTAAGATGTGCGAAGAATAATAAATAGTTAGGTTGTATTCAAGAAATATATTTGATTAATTTATAAATAAATATCTTGAATACAACCTTGCTGAAATTTATCTTCTAATTAAGGAGGTAGTTTTAATGAATCAAATGCCACCTGACACTTAGCTGGGTAGCTTTATATTTCATAAAAACAAAAACATAAAACTTAAAGTCCATTCGGACTTAAATGCCACAAAGGCGACTTAAGGGAGCTCTTTTGGCTGGAGAGCAAAAGGGCGACCCCCTTAAGTAAATTAAATTTAATTTTTTAAGAGTAAGCAGATTAATTTATCTTTAAAGTTTAGTCTTTTCCTATAATTCCTATTTATTTCACTTATTCCTTTTAAAATTTCTGTATTACTTAAATTCAATAAAGTTGAAATATATCTATTTTTAATCATTTCTACGTATTTCTGTCTCGATATCTTTACTTTAAAAGAAAACGTTTTTGAAAGACCTCCAGGATATAAATCATTTATTAATCTTAGTATTTTTTGATCTCTTTTAAGTGATTTATTCAATTTTTTTTTCATTTTTACAAAAGTTGGAATTTCATTTTTAGACGTGGCTAATGTAAATATTGCTATCCGACCACCAGAATTGAGGCAATTCTTGCTTAGTGAAAGTAGTTTTTTTATTTCTTTAAGTGATAAAAAATGAATTGTTTGTTTAAGTAAAATTAGGTCAAATTTTTTTCTATTCCTCTTTAAGAAACTTATTGCATCTGTTTTATAAAAAATAATTCTTTTGTCTCGGTCTTTGTGCTGCTCAATATCAATACCTGTTGGCTTTTTAATTAATCTAAGCTTAGATGTAATGTTTCCTAATATCTTTCCTCTACCACAACCAATATCTAAAATACTTGAATTCTTATCTAATTTGATGTGTCTTATTAAAAAATTATTAAAAGCGCTGATATAATCTTTTGAGGAAAGCCAAGTTTTATTATCCCAATTCTTTAATGACACGCAATATTAAATTTTTTTAATCGCCAATAATTGTAAGGCCAAGGAGTTAAAAAACCAACCAATAGCATAATTGGTATCACCCACCATGTTAAGATTGCACCACCAGTTAAAAAATAATCAGTCAAGTTCATTGCTATTTCCATACTGATCATTGATATAAAACTCATACCCATTGCAGTTTTAAGTGCATTCCTAAAAGAAAACTTTTGTCTCATGAGAATAATTGTTTCAAGAATTATACTTGTAATAAGTCCATTTATGATTGCTAAAGTCATTATCGCAAATACAGCAAAAGGTATTTTAGTTAATTGAAAAAATAAAATAGTTCCAAAGTCACCAATTGCACAACCTAATAAACACCAAGCAGTATTTTTAGCACTTTGATTCCATGTGTTTTTACATGACCAGTCAAATGTAGTGGTTTCCATATATATATGATAATATTTAGTTATGATTTTTAAACAAGTTTTTGATCAAAAATCTAGCACTTACACTTACTTAATTGCCTCATCTGAAGGAAGAGAAGCTCTTATTATTGATCCTGTTTTAGAAAATGTTGATAGTTACATAAAATTATTAAGTGAACTTAATTTAAAATTAGTAAAAGTAATAGATACTCATATTCACGCTGATCATGTAACAGCAGCAGCAAAGTTAAAAGATATAACTCAGTGTTCTACAATCATGGGTGAACATACTCCAGCTGAGACTGTCGAAATAAAAGTAAAAGATGATGAATATATAAATTTAGATAATCTAAAAATAAGAGCTATGTACACTCCCGGGCACACTTCTGATAGTTATAGTTTTCTCATGGACAATTATCTTTTTTCTGGAGACACTTTGTTAATTAACGGAACTGGTAGGACAGATTTTCAAAATGGTAATGCAAAGGATGCTTATAATTCAATATTTAATAAGCTGTTAAAGTTACCAGAGGATACACTATTATATCCTGCTCACGATTATAAAGGCGAAAAAGTTAGCACAATTGGAAAAGAGAAAAAGTTTAACCCAAGGCTACAAGTCAGTAGTGTTGACGAATACATCGATATTATGAGTAACTTAAATTTAAAAAAGCCAGTTGAGATAGATACTAATGTTTCTAAAAATATTAAGTTGGGCGCTTAATTTAAATTGAAGATTTTATTACTTCGTAAATTTTGTCTTTTTTAGTTACTCCAATACTTCTGTGAACTTCTTTATTATCTTTAAATATTAATAAAGTAGTTTGGTACTGAACTTTAAGAAAGTCAGCAATATCTCTATTCGTAACTTCAAATGAGAAGTATTCAACATTTTTAAATTCATCTTTTAATTTGTTTAAGGCTTTCATCTGGCTAGCACAAGAAGTACAATATTTAATCCAAGAATTTATTACAACTACTTTACCTTCTGATTGAGCTTTGTTGAATAAATCTTTATCAAAAGTTGTTTTCTTCTCTAAAGCATTTGCACTAAATGCAAAAATACAAAATATAGTTACTAATAATTTTTTCATGAAATCTTATACTACAAATATTAAAAACCAATAAGAAGCTAAACCTGAAAATATTGTCGCAATTATACTTCTAGAGAAAATACCAATAATCATTGCAATTATTGCTGCTAATATCTTGGGGTTATCATCTATTTCAAATAAGCCTTTATCATTAATGAAAATTGCAGGAAAAATTATTGCTGGAAATATTGCTGAAGGTACAAATGATAGTACCTCTCTAATTCTATCATTAAACATCTCCTTTTTAATTAAAGCTATCATAGAAAATCTTGTGAAATAAGTTATTAACCCACAATATAAAATTAATGCCCAATTACTCATTTTTTTTCATTTTTGTAGTTAGTATCATTGCTGTAATTAATCCTGCTAAAGCAGCCACAATTACATATGCTTTGAAAGGAATATAATTGTAACCTAGTGTAGCTACTAAACCTGAAACTATTATTACAATCACATTTATAAATTTTCTAAAGTCATTAACTAATAAAGCCAGAAATGTAAGAGGAACAGCAAAACTTAATCCTAATTTTTCTGGAATTGCCGCTCCTAATATAATTCCTAATAAGGTAGTTGACTGCCAAATTACCCAACAGGTAGCACCACCACCAACTAAATGAAAATATCTATTACTATCTTTATTTTTTTTTAAGTAATCATTTGATATTGCAAATGCCTGATCAATTAAAAAATAGGAAATAATAATTTTCCAAACTAGTTTAAGATCCGATAAATGCTCTGAGACTACAGCACCATAAAGTAGATGACGAGAATTGACAGCCCCTACAGAGCTTATAATTACAAGTGATGAAGCACCACCTGAAAATAATTGTAAAAGAACTATTTGCGATGCACCACCAAAAATTATTAAAGACATCGCCATTGTCTCTACAGGACTAAATCCAATATCGATTGCTAAGACACCAAAGATTAAACCAAATGGAACTACCGGTATCATTAACGGACTTACATCAACAATTCCTTTTAAGAAAACTTTATAATTAGTCATTTAATTGAAGATTTATTTCTATTAAAAGCAAACTATATGTTCAAGCTCTATTGGTCTTTTTATGCCAAATTTTTCATTGACTTCGTGTTGCTCCCAATGATGACTGTGAACCGCAACTGGTATCAACCTATTACTTGGCGTTTTTAATGTATAAATGAAGTTTGTTCCTCTAAATTTTCTGTCCACAACCTCTAACTTTAAATTACTATCATCGTCATGTTCTAGATCTTCTGGCTGAAGTAGTAATTTTACATTAGAACCTGTTGGGTAATGCTTAATAAATTTACCCTTAATAATACCTAGATCGTCATTTTCTAGAGAATTTCCACCTGTAACTTTCGCAGGTAATAATATCCCCCTGTTGAGAAAATTGACAACCTCAACTGAATTTGGAAAATGGTAAACATTATATGGATCATCAAATTGCTTTACTTCATTATCTAAAACAAGTGCACATTTGCTACCAAGATAAAAAGCCTCATATGAGTCATGAGTAACTACTATTGTTGTAATTTTATTTTTATTTAACAATTGTTTTAAAGCTACCTGAATATCTTCCTTAAAACTTTGATCTACATTTGATAGAGGCTCATCAAGTAATAAAAGGTCTGGTTGTGAAATAAGAGATCTAGCTAGAGATGCTCTTTGTGCTTCACCGGCACTGATTTGGTGCGGATATTTACTTAAAATATCCTCAATATTTAAGATCTTTATTATCTCTTTAGAATTTATATTTTTATCTGTAGAAGAATTTTTTTTAATACCAAGGTGAATATTCTTATCTACTGAATAATGAGGAAATAAAGAATTTTCTTGAAAAGATAAAGCTATATTTCTTTTTTCTGGTTCAATATGAATTTTATTAGATGAAATAACTTTATCCTTTAAAATAATTTCACCTTTATTAATTTTTTCAAGACCAGCTATTGTTCTTAACATTGTCGTTTTTCCAATGCCAGAGGGTCCAAGGATACATATGGTATCTCCTTCGTTTTTAATAGAAATATTTACGTCATTTACTTTATTCTTTCCACCTATAGCAAAAGTAACATCTTTAATTTCAAAAAAGTTTTTACTCATTATTATCTCTTAAAATATATTTCGATGTTATCATAATAAAAAATGCAGCAATTAAAATCAAAAACAATGACGGAACAGCAGCTGCTTCTAATAAATCCTCAGAAGCTGAGATATAAGCAGTTGTTGCAAATGTCTCAAAATTAAAGGGTCTTAAAATAAGAGTGATGGGTAATTCCCTAATAATTTCCAAAGAAATCAAAATACCTACGAATAAAAGTGAGTTTCGCAAAAAAGGAATATGAATATTCATAAAAGTTTTTCTTTTTGAATATCCAAGTAAATACGCACTTTCATCAACATTGATATTTATTTTTTCATATCCTGACTTAATTCCGTTAAAGGCTAAAGAATAAAATCTTATGAAATAAACTAATACTAGACCCAGTATAGAGCCAAAAAATATCTTTTTAATTGAAAGAAAGCCAAGGGTTTTTATTATAGTTTCATCAAACCATGCAATAAAAGTAATAAAGGCTACAGCCAATATAACGCCTGGAATAGCATACCCTGAAATAGATAGAGTTGATAATAAATTTAAAATTTTATTATTTGAAACTCTATTTCCATAATTTGAAATTAAGGAAAAAAGTATTAAAATTATACTTGATAAAAAAACTAGATAAATTGTATTTAATAGAAGATTAACTATATCTAAATCAAATAAGTTTTCAGGAAATTTTATAGTCCAGTATAGCATTTGACTAAGAGGGAATAAAAAACTCAAAAAGAATACCAAAAAACAAAAAATAAAAGCTAATAAAGCCTTGGATTTACTTAATTTAAATTTTTCTTTTCTTTTAAATCCACCTCGAGAATTAAAATGGTATTTAGCTTTTTTTCTCGATAAATTCTCTATTATAAATAGTGCAAATATAAATAATAATAAGAAAAATGATAATTGATTTGCGAAAGCTAAATCATCAAATGCTATCCAAGAATTATAAATTCCAGTTGTTAAAGTATTGATTGAAAAGAAATCAACTGCTCCAAATTCAGCTAAAGTCTCCATGGCAACTAAAGATAATCCAGCTACAATCGCAGGTCTGGCTGATGGGAGAATTATTGAATAAAATGATTTATAACTACTAAATCCTAGATTTTTTCCAAGGTCTATTAATTGTTGGGACTGGTATAAAAAAGATGCTCTAGTAAGAATATAAACATATCCAAATAACGAGAAAGAAATCGATAATATACTCCCTAACATACCGTCAAACTTTGGAATATGTGAATTATAATTAGCTTCTCCAAATAAATTCTTTAAAATTGTGTAAGCGGTACCATAATTCTCAAAAAAAGCTGTAAGGGAATAAGCATAAATATATGGTGGAACAGCAAATGATAAAATTAGAGCCCATTTAAAAAAATTACTTAAGGGAAACTCATAAAAAGATACCAAATAGGCTGAGCCTGTTCCAATAATGAATGTTAAAAACAATACACTTACTAATAGACATATAGAATTTAAAGTGTACTCGAAAAGGAATGTGTTTTTTAGGATTTCAAAATAATTAGTCGTATTTTCAAAAAAACTTGAAAAAACTGTAAGTATAGGAACAATTATGATTAGAGATACAAATAGTGAGGAAATAAACCAAAAATTAATTCTCATAATTTATAATCCGCCTTATAAACATGAAGTATTATGTTCATGGCCTTAGTAAGGAGACAACTTAACTAAGGCGCATGAACTCCAGAAAAATCAGAAATCAAATACTTTAAGGATATGCGGAACCTCCTCAGAACTAATTTCTGAAAGCTTTCTGTTATTTACTCTTTTGTTGATTTTTTCACACTCCAAACTGCATGGGGAACATGCTTTGGAAGACTTATTTAAATCAACTTCAGAAATAAATTTCTTTTTTTCTTCCATTTGTTACTTCCAACCAGCGGCTGTCATTACTTCTACAGCGGCTGCTTGATTTTTTCCATAAGAAGCTAGTTTAGTTTTCATATCTTGTTTGAAATCTAATCCTAAATTATTGACTACTAATGGACTTGGTGAAACACCATCAATCATTGGAAACTCAAAAGTATTATTTGTAAAATGCTCTTGAGACTCTGGAGTTAATAAAAACTCTACAAGTTTAACAGCGTTAGCTTTATTAGGTGCACCTTTTACTAAAGCAGCACAACTAACATTCATGTGCGTTCCTCTATCATTTTGATTAGGAAAGAAAGCTTTTACTTTTTTTGCAGCTTCCTGTTGCTCTGCACCTTTTTTTCCAGATAGCATAAGAGCTAAGTAGTAAGTATTAGCTACAGCAATATCAGCTTCACCAGCTGCTACTGCCATTATTTGAGCTCTATCATTACCTGTTGGTGTTCTTGCCATGTTTGCAACAACTCCTTCAGCCCATGCTGCTGTTGCAGCTTTTCCATTATTTTTAATTAATGACGCTACAAGAGATTTATTATAAATGTTGCTAGATTTTCTTATTACTAATCTACCTTTCCATTTAGGATCAGCTAGACCTTCATAAGTCATTCCAGATAATTCAGCACCAGTAACTCTTTCTGGTGAGTAATAAATTATTCTTGCTCTTTTTGCGATTCCAACCCACTTATTTGTTCTAAAGCTTTTTGGAACAGCATCTTTAATAGCAGCAGATGTTAAACCACCTTGAAGCGTACCTTTAGCATCCATTGCACCACATCTTCCTGCATCTGCTGTGATGTATAAATCAGCCGAAGAATCTGCACCTTCGCTAATGATTCTTTTCTCTAAAGCACCTGATTTTCCGTTTATCAAATTAACTTTAATACCAGTCATATTTGTAAACTTAGAATAAAGCTCAGCATCTGCTTTATAGTGTCGTGCATTAAAAACGTTTACCTCATCTGCAACAGCAAAAGCTGACACAAATAGAGACGCAATTAATGCAAAAATTGATATTTTTTTCATTTATCTCCTAGTTTTGTTATTGTTAAATGTGAATGATAACTATTCTCAATGATAATGATTATCAATCTCAATTATGTCGCAGGTAATCTTAAATAATTGAAATTGTTGTTCTTTTTAAATTTTAGGATTTCCAATCACCTATTTTGCTGAATAAAAAATTCCTAAAAGCCTGAACTCTTGCAGTATTTTTTAGAGACTGGGGATAAACGAAATGAGCCTCAGTAATAGGCCCCTCAGATTTAGGTAATACTTTAATCAAATTGTTTGAATTATAAACTAAATACTCTGGTAACGCTGCTAAACCAACTCCTGACTCAACTGCTAGAAGAAGTCCCATTACACTATTAACTTTCATTATAGACTTCCTTTTTTTTCCATCATGCATACCAAGTTTTAAAGCCCAGTCTGGATTGTATACTGGTGAAGGAGCTCCTTTACCAAAAGATATAAATTTATGTTTATTTAAATCACCTATTGTTTTTGGCATACCATTTTTTTCTAGATATCGATTAGATCCATAAATATAATATTTTATATCGACCAATTTTTTTTGAATATAATTTAATTGCTTAGGTCTTCTCATAAAAATACCAATATCAGCTTGTCTTGTGCTCAAATCTAATTCTTTATCATCAAAAACAAGTTCAATTTCAATCTCAGGGTTTAGTCTCATAAATTCTTGAATTCTAGGAGTTAGCCAGTGAGTACCAAAGCTTCTTACAGTGGTAATTGTCAGTTTTCCAGAGGGTTTATTTTTTTGATCACCTAATGATGTCTCAACTTCTTTTAATTTACTTATAACTTCATGGGCAGTTTTAAAAACATATTCACCATTTTCTGTTAGAGTTAAGCCTCTTGCATGACGTTCAAATAATTGAACTTTCAAATCTTGTTCTAAAGATTGGATTTGTCTACTAATTGCTGATTGACTTAAGTTTAAGTTTACTGTGGCGCTAGTAAAACTTCCCGCCTCCGCAACTGCATGAAATATTTTTAATTTGTCCCAGTCCATTATTTATTTAAGTTAATCAGATACCTCCCAGAAGTTTCACCCTTAAGCATTTTTGGATATATGTTGATTACTTCATCTAATGATATTTCTTTTATTGATTTTTCAATAATTCCAAAGTCTAAAAGTTTTCCCGCTTCATTCCACAAAAATTGTCTTCTTTTAATTGAAGCAGTCACAGAATTTATACCCCATAATTTAACACCTCTAATAATAAATGGCATTACAGTTGTATTTATTTTAATATCTGCTGCATTGCCACAAGCCGAAACAATACCACCATCTTTCGTTTGAGCGAGAATATTTTCTAATACTTTACCACCAACAGTATCAACAGCACCATCCCACAATCCTTTGTCAAGAGGTCTTGCATCTTTAGTCATTTCGCTTGTATTTATAACACTTTTTGCACCTAAAGATTTTAGATAATCTATATTATTATCTTTACCGGTTATTGCTGTAACGTTACAACCAAGTTTACTCAACATCATTACTGCCATACTTCCTACTCCACCTGAGGCGCCACTTACTATTACATTTTCAACTTTTTCTCCAAGTAAAAGTTCCTCTCTCGTAGCTTTCGCTGTAAAAGAACACATTAATGCAGTAAGTCCTGCTGTTCCTAAAATCATTGATTGTCTTAAATCAAGATTTTTTGGTTTTTTGACTAAAAAATCTCCATTTACATTTGCGAATTGTGAATATCCCCCAAAATAAATTTCACCAACTCTCCAACCTGTTAAAATAACCTCATCACCAGATTTGAAATTTTTATGACTACTCTCCTCAACTACACCAGAAAAATCTATACCAGGAATATGTGGAAAATCTTTAACTAATCTCGCACCATTTTTTAAAATTAACGCATCTTTATAATTTAAACATGAGTAATGAACTTTTACTTTTACATTCCCATCTTTAAGGAATTTTTTGTCTATTGATTTTATATCTCGTGTAAAATTTTCGCCTTCTTGATTTAAAACTAAAGCCTTAAATTGATCAGACACTTTTAATCTTTTGAATTGCTAATTAACCTTAAATATCTATTTTGAAAACTTAGATCTTCTTTGAATTGACCTAAATAATAATTTGTAACTGTTGTTGCTTGCTCTTTTTTAATTCCTCTCATTGTCATACACTGATGCGTTGAATCTATAGTAACTGCAACTCCTTTAGCATCTAAGGACTCCATTAGTGTATTCGCAATTTGCATAGTTAATCTTTCCTGAGTTTGTAACCTTTTTGAGAAAACTTCAACAACCCTTGCTAACTTGCTTAATCCAACAACTCTTTCATTAGGGATATAAGCCACATGTGCTTTACCTATAATTGGTGCCATATGGTGTTCACAATGACTTTGAACAGAAATATTTTTTTGAATAACCATGTCATCATAGCCATCGACGTCTCCAAAAGTTTTATCTAAAACTTGAATTGGATCCTCTTTATAGCCTTTGAAATACTCCTTAAATGCTTTAACCACCCTTTTTGGAGTTTCTAGTAATCCTTCTCTACTTGGGTCTTCACCCATCCAAGATAAGATAGTTTTAAAAGCTTCTTCAGCTTCCTTATCAGAAATCTTTTTAGAATTTTGATTATTATCTATATCTTTAACTAATTTCATGGTGGGTTTTATACATATAAATACTCATTTTTAAAATATTTAATATATCTATATATATGCTACATAATCACCGAATATGTTCAAAAAAAGAGAAAATGTGCTGGAAATTGAAGAAGGAAATCTTCTTTCACCTAAATTTGATAATGATGGATTAATACCTGTTATTACAATGTGCTCTCAAACAAAGGAAATTTTAATGCATGGTTACATGAATGTTGAAGCATTAAAAAAAACTATCGAAACAAAAGAGGCTCACTATTATAGTAGATCAAGAAAAGCTATCTGGCATAAAGGTAAAACAAGTGGTTTTGTTCAAAAAGTAACTGAAATCAAAATTGACGATGACCAAGACTCTATTTGGTTAACTGTTGATATCGGCGATGGAGCTAGCTGTCATGTTGGTTATCGATCTTGTTTTTATAGATCTATTCCACTTGGACCAATTGAAAATGGACGTGAAGTGGAGATGAAATTTACTGAAAAAGAAAAAAAATTTGACCCTGGAAAAGTTTATAAGGGCCAACCAAATCCAACTAAAATTTAATATTAATATGAGAGTATTCAATCCTTTTGGTCCTAAGATTGCTATGACTAAAATTCCAAAAAAAATAATTAATCAAATAAATAAAGAAGTTGATTTAATTGTAAATAATAAATCTAGATCTAAAAAAAGTGACTACTCTAAAGAACTTGTTGGTCAAGTAAAGCAAGAAATTAAGTTATCGAATAAATTTGTAAACAAACATATTCTAAAATTCATTAAATTGAATGTGAAAAAATATATCAAACAATGCACTAACAAGAACGTGAAAAAGATGAATTTAAAAAGTTTTTGGGTAGTAAGACAATATAAAAATGAATATAACCCTGTTCATTTTCATAATGGTAATATCTCAGGAGTTGGGTATTTAAAGATACCAAAAAATATCACTAAAGGTAAAAAAAGACTTAAAACAAATGGAACAATAGATTTTATACATGGTTCAAAATCTTTTTTAAGTAATAGTTTACATAATCATAATCCTAAAGTTGGTGATATGATTATATTTCCAAATTATTTAATGCACACTGCTTACCCTTTTAAGAGAGAAGGTGAGAGAAGATCTTTTTCATTTAATTTAGATATTGATAAAAAAACATTTAATGTATTCTATGGATAAAATTCAAAAAAATGTTCTTGGGGAAAAGTTAGAGGAGTGCTCTCTAGATCCTTTAACTGGTTGGTATCGAGATGGCTGTTGTAATACTGATGAAAATGACCACGGTTTACACACAGTTTGTGCAAAAGTTACAACAGAATTTTTAGAATGGTGCAAAGAAGCTGGGAATGATTTGATTACCCCACACCCTGAATTTGGATTTCCTGGTTTAAAAGATGGCGATGGATGGTGTGTTTGTGCTACTTGGTATGCTCGTGCAGTAGAAGCTGGTAAAGGTTGCCCAATTTTTTTAAAAAGCACTCACGAAAATACGCTTAAAATTTTATCAATTGAAACTTTAAAGAAATTTGCAATAGATCTATCTTAATTACATATTACCATACTTAGGTCCACCACCACCCTCTGGGGTGACCCAAGTAATATTTTGTGATGGCTCTTTAATATCACAAGTTTTACAATGAATACAATTTTGAGAATTAATCACAAACTTTTGAACATTGTTTTCATTTTGAACCTCATAAACTCCAACTGGACAATATCTTTGAGCAGGTTCATCAAATTTTTCTAAAGTATAACTAATTGGCAAATGTGGATCTTTCAATTTTAAATGTACCGGTTGGTTATCAGCGTGATTTGTCCCGGTTAAATATACCGAGCTTGTTTTATCAAAAGTGATGACATTATCAGGTTTTGGGTACTCAATTTTAGGCATTTCATTTGCTGGCTTAAGTGTCTCGTGATCCGCATGCTTGTGTTTGAGAGTAAAAGGCATTCTACCTCTAAATAAAATTTGATCTATTCCTGTAAAAATAATACCTAAAATAAGTCCCCAGCTAAAACTTGGTTTGACATTTCTAGCCTTATAAAGTTCGTCATAAACCCAGCTATTTTTGAACTTTTCCTCAAAAATCGATAAATCTTTTTTTAATTTAAAATGCTCATCAATAGTTTCAGCAGCTATCATTCCACTTTTCATAGCTGTGTGCGAACCTTTTATTTTAGGCATATTAAGTGTACCCGCATCACATCCAACAAGTAATGCGCCAGGCATAAACATTTTTGGTAAACTTTGAAAACCACCTTCAATTAGAGCTCGTGCTCCATAAGAAATTCTTTTTCCTCCTTCAATAATTTTTCTGATCGCTGGATGAGTTTTAAATCTTTGAAATTCATCAAAGGGAGATAGGTAAGGATTTTTATAATCTAGTCCAATGACATAGCCTAAAAAAACTTGTTTATTCTCAGCATGATAAATAAAACTTCCACCATAAGTGTTTTTATCTAATGGCCAACCAGCAGTATGCATGACCATACCCACTTCATGATTTTTTTCATCTACTTCCCAAATTTCTTTAAAACCAATTCCATATTGTTGAGGATCTTTTCCTTTGTCTAGTTCAAACTTATTAATTAATTGTTTACCTAAATGACCTCTGCAGCCTTCTGCAAAAACAGTTACTTTACCAACAAGATCAATCCCAGGCTCATAGCTATCTTTTTTATTTCCTTCTTTATCTAAACCCATATCTTGAGTTGCAACTCCTTTAACAGAGCCATCATCGTTATATAATATTTCGCTTGCTGGAAATCCTGGAAAAATTTCAACACCTAGTGCCTCAGCTTGTTCTGCAAGCCATCGACATAAGTTTGCAAGACTAATAATATAATTTTTATGATTTTTTTGAACTGCTGGAAGTAACCAGGTTGGCCAACTTAATGATTTATTTTTTCCTAAAAATAAAAACTTTTCTTTAGTGACTTTAGTTTTAATGGGTGAATTCAATTCTTTCCAACCAGGAATTAATTCGTCTAAAGCTCTTGTTTCAAAAACATTTCCGCTTAAAATATGTGCTCCTATTTCTGATGCTTTCTCTAACAAACAAATATTTAATTCTGAATTTAGTTGTTTTAATCTAATAGCCGTGGTTAGTCCTGATGGACCACCACCTACAATAACTACATCATATTCCATTGTCTCTCTGGACATATTCAATTTTTTACAGATTATATTATTTTTGTATAGTGTTTAATTTGTTCAATTCTTCTAAGAACTGAGGAACTGCTTCAAAAAGATCAGCTTCAAGTCCATAATCTGCGACACTAAAAATTGGCGCTTCACCATCTTTATTGATTGCCACGATTACTTTACTTTCTTTCATGCCAGCTAAATGTTGAATAGCACCTGAGATACCAACAGCAATATATAAATCGGGAACAACAACTTTTCCAGTTTGGCCAACCTGATGATCATTACTTATATATCCTGCATCAACTGCTGCTCTTGAAGCCCCAATTGCTGCATTTAATTTATCAGCTAAAGAAGTAATTAATTTGAAATTATCACCACTCTGCATTCCTCTTCCACCTGAAACAACAACTCTCGCTGTACCAAGTTCGGGTCTATCTGATTTTACTTCCTCTCTTTTGATAAATTTTGTTTTTACAAATTCTTCACCAGGATCTGCTTTTTCTATAGGGGCTGATCCACCTGAGCTTTCGCACGGATCAAAAGATGTGGGTCTAATGGTTACACATTTTTTTGCATCTTTGCTTTTAACTGTTGCAAAAGCGTTTCCTGCATAAATTGGTCTTAAAAAAGTATCGGGCGCAATAACTTTAATAATATCACTTATTTGAGATGTATCTAAAGCAGCAGCAATTCTTGGCATCAAATTTTTTCCAAAAGTATTTGCTGAACTTATAACATGTGAATAATTTTCAGCTAATTTTACAATTACTGGAGCAAAATTTTCAGCAACAAAGTTTTCATAGTGAGCAGCTTCTACTTGAATAACTTTTTTAACTAATGGTAATTCAGATAATGCTTTTGCTGCTTCATCACAATTATGTCCAATAATCACTGCATGGACATCATTATCAATTTGTGAGGCTGCAGTGCTTGCATTAAGCGTAAATGGCCTCAACTCTTTGTTATTGTGTTCTGCAATTAATAAAACCGACATTATATCACCTTAGCTTCATTTTTTAATTTTTGAACCAACTCAGCTACACTTGTAACTTTTATTCCAGCTTTTCTCTTTGGTGGCTCTTCTACTTTAACTTGCTCGATTCTTGGAGTTATATCTACCCCTAAATCTGACGCATTTAATTGTTCTATTGGTTTTTTCTTTGCTTTCATTATATTTGGTAATGAAGCGTATCTTGGTTCATTTAATCTTAAGTCACAAGTTACTATTGCGGGAACATTAATTTCAATTGTCTCTAAACCTTCGTCTATCTCTCTAGTAACTTCTAATTTACTATCTTTAATTTCAATTTTTGATGCAAAAGTTGCTTGGGGCCAATTTAAAAGTGCACTTAACATTTGACCTGTTTGATTACAATCATCGTCAATTGCTTGTTTACCCATAAAAACTAAATCTGGTTTTTCTTTTTCAACAATTTTCTGTAACAACTTTGAAACAGCGAGCGGTTCAATGACGCCATCTGTCTTAACAAGTATTCCTCTATCTGCCCCTACCGCTAAAGCTTTACGAACTGTTTCTTGAGCTTTCTCTTCGCCAATACTTACTGCAACAACTTCTGTTGCTTTGCCGGCTTCTTTAATTTTTACCGCTTCTTCGATTGCATTATCGTCAGGTGGATTTGTAGACATTTTAACATTATCAGTTACCACACCTGTATTGTCTTCCTTAACTCTAATTTGAACGTTGTAATCAATAACTCTTTTTACTGCGACTAAAATTTTCATTAAGCTCTCAATAATTTATTTTCAGCGTCATAAGGACTTTCATCTAATATTGTAGCCTCATACATCTTGCCTAAAATATCAACCTTAAGTTTCTCACCTACATTAGCTAAGTCTGGTTTTACCATTGCTAATGCAATTGATTTATCTAATCTAAAGCCATATTCACCACCAGTAGCTCTGCCAACAACTTTGTCATCTTTATAAATCGGGTTATTTCCTAATACATCTGAGTCAGTTGTATTATGAACTTCAAGAGTTACTAATTTATTGTCAAAACCTTTTTCTCGCCACTTGTTTAATGCCTCAAGACCTATGAAATTTCCTTTGTTTGGATGAACAAATCTATCTAACCCTGACTCATATGGTGAATATTCTATCGATAATTCCGTTCCAACTAATTTATAAGATTTTTCAATTCTTAAACTATTCATTGCTCTTATTCCGAAAGGTTTAAGTCCTAAATCTTTTCCAGCTTCCATTAATTTATCAAAAATATGATTTTGATACTCAATTGGATGATGTAATTCCCAGCCCAGTTCACCAACAAAGTTTACTCTCATTGCATTTACTGGAGCATATCCAACGTTAACATTTTTGGCTGTTAACCATTTAAAATTTTCATTAGAAAAATCATCTGTAGAAACTTTTTGCATTAATTGTCTTGCTTTTGGTCCAGCTACAACTAGCACTCCTGTGCTATTAGTTAAATCTTCAAATATCACTGATCCATCAGTTGGCATCCACTTTTGTATCCAATCATGATCTAGTCTTAAATTTGCACCTGCAGAAACAAGGTAATAACTATTTTCTGCCTCCTTCATGATTGTAAATTCTGAATGAACTCCACCTTTCGTATTTAGTGCATGACATAAGTTAATTCTGCCAATTTTTTTAGGAAGTTTATTTGCTACTAAATAATCTAAAAATTCTTCAGCCTTAGGACCTTTAATTCGACATTTTGCAAAAGCAGTCATATCTAATAAACCGACATTTTCTTTTACATTTTGACACTCTTTTTTAATTGCATCAAACCATTTTGATCTTCTAAATGACCAGTCATCTTTTTGCTCCATGCCATCTGTTGCAAAAAAATTAGGTCTTTCCCAACCAAACTTTTGACCAAACACAGCGCCTAAATTTTTCATTCTTTCATAACAAGGAGATGTTCTTAAAGGTCTTGCTGCTGGTCTTTCCTCGTCAGGATAATGAACGATAAAAACGTGGCTATAAGCTTCCTCATTTTTTGCTTTTAAATAAGATTTGGTTGCGTAGTTTCCATAACGTCTAGGTTCGACACCAAGCATATCAATTGTTGGTTCTCCATCAACAATCCACTCTGCTAGTTGCCAGCCTGCCCCACCAGCAGCTGTAATACCAAAACTATGACCTTCATTAATCCAAAAATTTTTTAGTCCCCAAGCTGGACCAACTATTGGGTTGCCGTCAGGCGTATAACAAATTGCTCCATTATAAACTTTTTTAACTCCAACTTCACCAAAAGCAGGAACTCTATGAATGGCTCCTTCAATATGTGGTGCTAGTCGATCTAAATCTTCTTGAAACAATTCGTATTCAGAATCTTTTGATGGTCCTTCAACATAACAAGCTGGAGCACCATCTTCATAAGGACCTAATATTAATCCTCCCGCTTCTTCTCTCATATACCATCTGCTATCACTATCTCTTAATACTCCCATCTCAGGCAATCCTGCTTTTTTTCTTTTTTGAATTTCTGGATGAGGTTCTGTTACAATATATTGATGTTCAACTGGTATTACTGGGATATCTAGTCCAACCATTTCACCTGTTTGACGCGCAAAATTTCCTGAGCAAGAAATAACATGCTCGCATTCAATTGATCCTTTATCAGTTTCAACTACCCATCCACTTTTTGTTTGTCGAATTGCGGTTACGGCTGTATTTCTATAAATCTCCGCCCCTCTATTTCTTGCTCCCGCAGCTAAAGCTTGTGTTAAATCAGCTGGCTGAATGTATCCATCCTCAGGATGTTGAATAGCACCAACTAAGTCGTCTGTATGACATAAAGGCCAAATTTCTTTTACTTGCTGTGGTGTTAAAAATTTTACATCAACACCAATTGTTTTAGCAACACCAGCATACTGATGATACTCATCCATTCTATCTTTGGTGCTTGCTAAACGAATATTTGAAACCACACTAAAGCCAACATTTTTTCCTGTCTCTTCTTCAAGTGTTTTATAAAGATTGACTGCATACTTGTGCAATTGACCAACTGAGTAACTCATATTAAACAGCGGAAGTAATCCTGCTGCATGCCAAGTTGATCCAGATGTAAGTTCTTTCCTCTCAACTAAAACAACATCAGACCAACCTTTTTTTGCTAAATGATAAAGAGCACTTACTCCAACAACACCACCACCAACAACAACGACTTTAGTTTTTGATTTCATTAAGCGATTCCTACTAAATTTTTATTCATAACGAAACAAAATTGTCATCTTTAATCATATTGAACTACCCAATGGGATTGGGCTGGAGACCATTGTTGTTAGCCAGCAATCTTTAAGTGGACCATCTGTTTCATACTTTTCAACTTGCCAATTAAACTTGTGATAGATTTTATCCTTATCTAAAAGGATCACTTCAAATTGTGCCCAATTTTCACCACTTCCAAGCTTTGTAATAGTGTGGCTTAAATGATTAATCATCATTTGATAAGAGTCTCCTTTAATCATTCTTTTGAATTTATCTAAAGGTCCAGTAACTTTTTTATTACTTGGGTGAGCAAAATTCCAGGTTTGTTCAATACCACTATCCTTATAGATAAGGTCATTGTTTTGAAGTCCTGACAATTGAATTTCTATAACTCTGTCAGGTTTAATATCACTTTTGGGTTTGAGTAAATCTGCTTTTGAAATTGATCCTGAAATTAAAAAAATTAAAAAAGTACTAAATATTATTTGCAGTTTTTTTAACATCTTCTAGAAATTTTTTTCTTTTTTTGTCACCAACGAAAGGTACAGCAAAGTATCTTCTATATATAACATCCGTTATGCCGCATATATTAAATACTCCTCTTCTTAATCTTTTCGTCGGCATGTTGAGGAAAAAAGTTCTAACAGCAAATTGTGGTGATCCATAAGTACAAAATACAACTGCTTTTTTCCCTTTTAAGTTTCCTATAGGGTAACCATAATTGCCAAATAATCTTTTAAATCTAAACGCCCATGGTGGTGCCAGAACTTTATCTATCCAACCTTCAACTATGGCAGGCATTCTAAAATTCCATATTGGAGCAATCAACACAATCGCATCAGAATTTTCAATCCTTTTTCTATGATCCAAAACTTTTTCATCTGGCTCTTCTCCTGAAAAGACTGGATCAAATCTTTCTTTATATAAATCAATTATATCAACCTTATGTCCGTTTTTTTCGATAGTTTCTTTAAAAGTATCTCTAATGGCTGCATTAAAAGAATTTTCATCATAGTGCCCATAAACTACAAATATGTTTTTCATTATCTAAAATATTTTTCGTACTCAATTTTTGTGCATTTATCCTCAATATATATAATATCATTTTCTTCAACAATTTGTTTTGCTTCTTCACTCTTAATGTCTAGTTGTAACCATAAAACTTTTGCTCCAACTTTTACTGTCTCTTTTGCTATTTTAGCTGCCTCCGTTGATGGTCTAAAAACATTAATGATGTCTATTTTAGTTTGAATATCTGATACTTTTTCAAAAACATTTTCATTCAATATCTTTTCACCTTTAATAGAAGGATTAACAGGAAAAACTTTAAATCCATATTGTTGTAAGTGTTTCATTACCACTGAAGATGTTTTTGTCAGATCTTTACTCGCACCAATTAAAGCAATATTTTTATATTTTGATAAAATTTCTTTAATTTCCATTACTTATCTTCTTTAATCTTTTCCTCACAAAATTTTTTTGCCTCAGCTATAGTCATTGGTTTTTCTAATTTTTGACTTCCGGCCACACAAGCATCAATTGCACGTTTGAAATTATGATCTCTAAAAAATAATACAACATAAAGACCTACGAAAACAAAAATAATAATTAAAATATTTTTAAATTTCATTTATTTTTCCATAAAGGTTTTCTTTTTTCTAAAAAAGCTGAAATACCTTCTTTAGCATCTAGAGCCATCATATTTAATGTCATCATTTTACTTGTATGGGCATACGCTTTTCGAAGAGGCATCTCTAATTGTTTATAAAATGTTCGTTTGCCGATTTTAATTGTTAAATTTGATTTAGATGCAATCTTTTTTGCAATTTTTAAAACTTCACTATTTAATTTAGATTTTGAAAAACAATCATTTATCAAACCAATTTCTTTTGCAAAATTTGCTTTGATTGGCTCGCCTGTTAGCAACATTTTCATCATCGGTTTTTTATTTATTTTTCTACTTACAGCAACCATTGGCGTACTACAAAATAATCCAATATTTACTCCAGGAGTTGCAAATAATGCATCTTTAGTACTATAGGCTAGATCACAACTAGCAACTAACTGACAACCAGCAGCATAGGCTGCTCCATGCACTTTAGCGATAACAGGTTTATTACCCTCTACTATTTGAAGCATTAACTTAGAACACAGATTAAATAATTTTTGATATTTGTTTCTTACCTTTAAACTTTTTACTTCTTTAAGGTTATGACCTGCACTAAAACCTTTTCCAGCACCTTCTATAATGATTACTTTTATTTTTTTATCTTGATCAAGTTTTTTTAGAACCTTAATTAGATCATTTAAATTCTTAAAAGATAATGAATTATATGTTTTAGGATCATTAATTTGAACTATAGATATACCGCTGGATAAGTTCTTCACTAATATATTCATCAAAAATTCTATTTGAGTTTGCCTTCTTCTCTCATTTTGGCTCTTATCTTGGTTGCCGATATTTTTTGTATTTCTTCTGACAACACTATCTCTTCAATTTTGTAACCAACCCCTCTACCATAACAAATATTTGTAATATTAGGGACTAACATAATTTTAAAACGACCTTCAAACTCTGGGTTAAGTCTATCTTCTATATTTTTTTTAACTGTATCAAAATCGAAAGGATTATCATCTACTCCTTGTACATCTCTTATTTGAATACAAACTTGTCCAGTTTTTTTGATAATTTCTTTAAATAAGGTGTAATGACCATCGTGAAATGGTTGCCATCTTCCTAACATTTGTGCAGTTGGCTTTTTATTATCCCACTGATATGTCATTTTTTTATATCCTTATATATTTTTGGTGCCCAATTTTTAGCATCTTGTGTAGTAACATGAAAGTTATACTTGTCTGGTTTGACAAACATCTTATTAGTATCGTCAAACCTACCCTCTTTAATAGTATCAACCCAAATAACATAATCTGAGGGAAATAAACTTCTGGCCTCTGGTGTTGGGCAGATAAAATCTGCAACAACATAGTTATTATCTTTTCGAAGTTTTAAAGCAAAATCAGCCATTCTTTTTGCCTGTCTTTTTCTTCCTTCTTCAGAAAAATCCCAATCATTTGCCTCTTTTCTTACTTCATCTGCGTTAAGCCTTTTTGCATTTAATAATGGTGCAAGCTCATTAGCCAGGGTTGTTTTTCCTGATCCTGGTAGACCCATTATTAAGATAATTTTCATTAATTTATTTCGTTTGGTTATTAGGCAATAAACAACTTGAGATTATATTACACGATTAATTTCTTTGACAGCATTTTCAAAAAATATAATCATTATTAGATGAATTTTTCTTTAGAAATTGGACCTCAGACAGATCTGGATACTGTCCCTGCTGTAAAAGATATTTATATCACTATGCTACCTGGGGGAGATTATAGAGAGACTGCTCAACAAGCAGTTGAGTTAGTGAAGAAAGGTTTCAATCCAGTTCCACATTTTCCTGCAAGATCTATGCAGGATGAAAAACAGCTAAAAGATTATGTTTCGAGGTGTAAAGATGGTGGCGTCAAACAAGTTTTAGTTATAGGAGGAGGAAGAGAACCAATGGGAAAATTCGATAGCTCTTTTCAACTTTTGGAGACTGGTTATTTTGAGAAGATGACGATAGGAATTGCTGGACACCCAGAGGGGAGTCCTGATATATCCGACTCAGATTTAGAAAAAGCTATGAAAGATAAAAAGCCTTACGCTGATTATATTGTAACTCAATGGTTACTAGATCCTCAGCCAATTATAGACTTTATTTCTAAACAAAGCGTACCAGTGCATGTGGGAATTACTGGGCCTCTAAAAATATCTAGCTTAATAAAGTTTGCTAATATAGTTGGTGCAAAAAATTCTCTAAATTTTCTTAAATCTAATTTTACTAAGGCGTTAGATTTATTAAAACCTAAAGACCCTAATGATTTAATTGGGAAAATTAAATCGCACACTGATTTTTTCCACATTTATACATTCGGCGGCTTGAAGGAAACTAACAAGTGGTTGAAGGAGAATAGTTATGTCTAAAGAATTTGACTATACTAAATTAAAACATGTTACTTCTGTAGATCAATCTGATCGAAAAGTACCTTATAACTTAAGACAAAGTGGACCAACTAAAGTTGAAATGTTAATTTCAACTAGGGTAAGAAAATCACCCTACTGGCATTTATCAATGCAAGCAGGTTGTTGGAGAGCAACAGTTTATAATCGTATTTATCATCCTAGAGGTTATGTAAAACCTGAAGATGGTGGAGCGATGGTAGAATATGATGCAATTGTAAATCATGTAACTATGTGGAATGTAGCTGTTGAAAGACAAATTCAGGTTAAAGGTCCAGATGCAGAAAAATTTGTAGATTATGTAATTACAAGAGATGCAACTAAAATTTCACCAATGAGAGCAAGATATGTAATTTTATGTAATGCTTATGGTGGAGTTTTAAATGACCCAATTCTTTTAAGAATTTCAAAAGATGAATTTTGGTTTTCGTTATCTGACTCTGATATTGGTATGTACCTTCAGGGTGTAAATGCAGATGGAAGATTTAATTGTACAGTTGACGAGATAGATGTTAGCCCAGTTCAAATTCAAGGCCCAAAATCCAAAGCTTTAATGAAAGATCTTTGTGGTGATCAAGTTGATTTTGACAATATGCCTTTTTATGGTTTGGCAGAGGTTAAGGTAGGTGGAAGAAGTTGTGTTATTTCACAATCTGGTTTTTCTGGTGAGGCTGGTTATGAAATTTATTTGAGAGACTCAACTATTTATGCTGAGGATATGTGGAATGCAGTTTTAGAAGCCGGAAAGAAACATAATTTAATGGTAATAGCACCAGCCCATCACAGAAGAATTCAAGCAGGTATTCTTTCATGGGGTCAAGATATGGACGCTCAACACAATCCTTTTCAATGTAACCTTGGTTATCAGGTTTCATTATCTGGTAAAGGTGAATGGAATAAAAAAGGAGATTATGTTGGTAAAACTGTTTTGGAGAAAATGGGTAAAGAACTTAAAGAAGGTAAAAAACCTTATAAGCTTCAACTTGTTGGTCTTGAATTAGGTGGAAAACCAATTGAAGAATATGCTCCAGATTTTTGGTTAGTGTCAAATGAAAATGGAGGAGATCCTGTTGGATTTATTACCTCACCTTGGTATCACCCAGAAAAAAAACAAAATATAGCAATGGGATACGTGCCTTTTGATGGAACGCTAAATGCAAATGGATTTCCAAAAGGTAAGGTTGGAACTAAATATAAAGTTCATTTACCTGAAAAATACGCTGATGCTCCAGGCAAGCCTGTAGATGCTGTTATAGTCGATATTCCATTTAAAGAATCTTTCAACGCTAATACAAGAGAAGTTGTAAAAGGTTAATCTTATTTATGGGGGAGTTTACTCCCCCTTCATCTAAAATGACAAAAGGTTTCTTAATAGTAATTTGCATTCTTATAGCTATTGCTTTAATAATATTCCCATTAATCGTATCTTACAAAGAGCAAAAAAATAAAAAAAAATAAATGTTCGGTGAATTTCTAAGTATTATTTTAAGATCTATCAAATTAGATAAAACACTTTATTCCGATAGTAAAAATTTTGGTGAAGCCTCAGTTTATTTCGCCGGTATCATAATGATTTTAGATGGAATAGCTGGAGCAGTCGCTGCAAACACAGTTTTTAAAACAGCTGTTGCAATGTCAGGCGTGACTGCAATATTAACATGGTTTGTTTGGGCAATATTAATATTTGTTATTGGGGTTAAACTATTTCCTGATAAAAATAGTAAAGTTCCATTTAAAAAAGTATTAACAGCAGTTGGTTTTGCTCACGCACCTGGTCTGTTAAGATTTTTCGCTGTTACACCAGAGTTAATGATACCTATAATTTTTCTTACGCAATTTTGGATTTTTGCTGGATTAATTATCTCGACGCGACAAATTCTTAATCTTAAATCTAACTTAAAATCATTTGGAATTGTCTTTATGTCATTTTTAATAATTGTCTTTTTATCTATTTCATTCGTAATAAGTAGAATGAACGCCTTACCAATCAATCATATTTAGATTGGAAAAATTGTCTTAGAAACTCTGCAAGACTTGCAAATTTTAAAACCTGTTAGTATCAAGTTTTGAGTAACACTCTCATGCTGTTCTTTACATTCATCACAAATATCATCTAAATCCTTTAGATTTTTTTCTATTTCTTTGTCTTCAGTCATTATCAGTCAAACCAGCTCCCGCTGCACCCTCTTTTAAACTATCAGTTTCCTCTACAAATGTATCCTCTGCAAGTTTGTAGAGATTTTTCCAATCTTGATCTGAAAAATTATCTTCATTGTTTAAAAAACTTATTTCTACTTTTTTTGCTAACTTTGGCATTTCTTTATCCAAAATATTAGATGAGATACTTACATTAAAATTCAATAAAAATTTACAATCATCAAATGAAATTAATAATTTTTTTCCAATAATTTCTGAAGCTCTACTTAAAAAAGGTAAAATTAACAATGGATAAGCAAGATTTTCAACTGAGCACTTTTTTAAAGTTTCGATGTCCTTTACTTGATCAATAAAATTAACACCCAACATAATTGGACAAAAAGATGATGCATCAGATTTGTTAATCTTATTAATTAATTTTATATCTTCAAAATTTTCTTTTTTTTTATTTTGATAATATTGATTAAGATGTTTGATCGCTGGAAAACCAAATAATTCAGATAATCTAATAGATTTCCCGACTTCTTCTGCTATACCCCATGAATAACCAACAGCTCGACTTGCCCTCTTAGCTGTGGTTTCTATCTCACTTAAGGATTTCATAATTTAAGATTGGGTCTTATAAACCCATTGTTCATCATAATCTTTTAATTCATTTGGGAGTGGCGCTCCTTGAAACATACATATTCTCAACCACTTGTCAGATCTTGGATCAAATTTTAAAGCTCCGAAAAAAGATAATTTTAATCGCAACATATCAATTGGAACTAAATTTTCTCCGATAGTATTATCTTGTATTTCCGAATATGGAAATTTTTCAATAATAAAGGCTCTTCTAACAACGTGTCTTAAATCAGAATTATCAATTAAAAATTGATTAATTTTTAGATTATCTTTTAAAGGCAATAATCTTTCATATAATTTTTTTATATCCCTAGCTATTGCCAATGGTTGCTCTAAATCTGCACCATTTTCTTCAAAACGATTAGCTAATCTAGGTTCTTCTTTATTTTTTGAAATAAACCAAAATTTCTGGTTGCTCTCATCTATATTAAAATTAATTTTTAAAATATCCGGATATCTATTTTCTAAAATCTTTTTTAAATCTCCTACATTACGTTCGGTTGGAATATTAAAATATTTTTCTTCCTCAGAGCTCATTTGCCCAACCAATGACTGAACTATATCACCAAATGGCTCCATCATGATTGAGACAACGTATTCAATACACTCCTCGCAAGTTTCTTTCTCTAGCCAAAGATAAATCTTATTAAAAGGGTAATCTTTTTGAAAATCAAATTCGTTTTCTAAAAAACTGATAAATTTTTTGATATCTTTCAACAAAAGTTGAATTTTTTTTAGTTGATATTCACTCTCTGTATTCCAGCTAGTTATATTTTTAAGAGAACTTTTTACACAATCTTTAAATAAATCTCTATCTTGTGTTTTAACAATTTTAATTTCTCTTATTTTTTTAAGTGCTATTTCTCTACTAAGTATCCAATTATTTAATAAAGTTGGATGGTTAACAATAAATGGAGCCATTCCTAATCCAGTGGAATTTCCTATACCCAAATTTCTACAAATTTTAGGATCTAGTTTAACAGCTGAATTAGGATTTTTATTTTTTGCAACATGATTGACTTGATCAAACGTAAATTGTCTTACTAAATAAACTAACATCATCTCTAATCTGAATGGTCCGTTAATTTCCTCTCTATTTTTAATTCTAAATCGATCTGCTAAACCAAACTTTCCTGATCCATAAACTGCAGTCGTTCTGTATAAATATCCAACTTTTTCAAGTAGCTCTAAATTAGGTTGGTTTCCATTGCTTAAACTTTCAACAACATGATCAAATACCCTAACAGATTTATTTGCTCTAGATAATGTTAGTTCTTTGTAAGACAACCTACCGACTTCCTGTTTTGGAACTTCATTTCTTAATCTGTCAATATCTTCTTTTAAAGGTACTCCATCGTGTAATGTAAAAGCTGCATCCCACTTAGTTGCTATTACTCTATCTGATCTTTCATCATCATTAATTTTGTTCGCATAACAGATTAAAGAATAAACCCTGTCTTTTTTTTTAAATGAGTATACTGCTGTGCCATAACCCTCTTGGTCTAAATCAAACAAGTCTATATTATATTGCCAATCTTTAAATTCGCTTAAAAAACTTCGTAAAAAGGATAATCTTGATTGATGAAAGGAACCAAGTCTTGATAACTTCATTATCATGTTCGGATCTCTTAATTCTATATTCATATTTAGATAGTTTTATAAAAGTTATACCAATTGTTACCTAGAATTCCATTAGTCTCAGTCTCTGAAAAACCAACCTTTTTTAAACCTGCTTCTAAGTTTTTAAAACCTCTTGCATCCTCAAACCAATTAGGTTGTTTAGGAAACCCTGGTTTATTTTTAGAGCCTTCTCCATAATTTTTATTTTTAGACCAGGTTCCATTTCTCATCCATTCAACAACTTCATCTGGTTGATTTAAACAAAGATCTGATCCTATACCAATATTATTGATATCCATTATTTCTGCTGTTTTAGCCACCATTTCACAAAAGCTTTCTAGGGAACAATTTGTATTGTCCTTAAGATGATGTGGGTATAAAGATAAACCCAATATTCCTCCGCTTTCACTTAAAGTTTTTAGTAACTCAGAAGACTTATTTCTTTTTGCTGCGTGCCAAAAAGATGGGTTTGCATGAGTGATCGCTATAGGTTTTTCACTAAATTCAATTGCATCAAAAGTACTTTTTTCGGCTGAATGGGACATATCTACTACAATGCCCACTCTATTCATTTCTCGGATAACTTCCCGTCCAAAATTAGTTACCCCACTATCGTTTTTCTCATAACAACCTGTCGCTAATAATGATTGATTGTTGTAAGTGAGTTGCATAAATCTACATCCAAGACTATGAACTTTTTCAACTAAATTGATATCATCTTCTATTGGAGAGCAATTTTGAAAACCAAAAAAAATTGCAGTTTTATTCTCACTATTTGCTTTTTCAATATCCTTATAACTTTGCCCTAGAAAAATTAAATCTGAATTTTCTTTTAATAAAGTTTGCCACTTACTTATTTCGTTTTGAAGTTCATCAAAATCTTCATGATAGACTATCGTAACATGAACTGCATCTAGACCAGCTTCATGATTAATCTCAAAAACTTTTCTCGACCATTTACAATATTGGAGATTATCGATTTTAAATTTCATTTTGGTTAATTTTGACTAAGCATACCAAGTTGTTTTTTAAATACTATTTATTTTATTGAAATTTTAATCTAATTTTGAAATAAATATTCATCAAATTGATCATGAAAAAGAATAAAAATCTCAAAGTTGCAATCGTCATGGGAAGCCAATCAGACTTCAAAACAATGAAATTATCCACAAATATACTAAAAAAAATGGGTGTTCGATTTGAAACTAAAATTATATCTGCCCACCGTACTCCAAAAAGAATGTATGAATTTGCAGAGAGCGCATCAAGAAATAATATTGGAGTAATCATTGCTGGTGCTGGTGGATCAGCACATTTACCTGGTATGATTTCAGCTATAACCTCAATTCCAGTTTTAGGTGTTCCCGTTGAAAGTAAAAAGCTTAAAGGACTTGATAGTTTATTATCAATAGCACAAATGCCAAAAGGAATACCCGTTGGAACTCTTGCAATTGGAGAGGATGGTGCCATCAATGCTGCTTTATTGGCTACAGCTATAATTGCAAACAGCAATCCTGCTGTAAAAAAAAAATTAAATAATTGGCGTTCATCACAAACTAGATCAGTAAAAAAAAATCCAAAATAAACGATGTCAATTAAAAATTTGGGTATAATTGGTGGTGGTCAACTAGGAAGCCTATTAGCTGTCGCGGCTAAGAAGTTGAATATCAATACAATAATCTATTGTGATGATGTTGATGCTCCAGCACAAAATTTTTGTAACAAATTTATTCATGGCAGATACGATGACAAAGTCAAAATGGAAGAGTTCATAAAAGAAATTGATGTAATTACTTATGAATTTGAAAATATACCTTATGAAACTCTTAATGAAATGAACAAAGTAAAACCAGTATTACCAAAGCCATCAGTAAATAGATTAATTCAACATCGAATTGCAGAAAAAGATTTTGTAAATAAACTCAATATAAGAACCACTAGATACGCATCAATAGAAAATAAATCTGATATGGAGCAATTAGGAGATTTCTTACCTGGGATTTTAAAAACTACTACAATGGGTTATGATGGTAAAGGTCAATATCCGATTAAAAAAATTGAAGATATCAATAACCTGAATATTGATTTTTCAAAAGGATATATACTAGAAAAATTAGTAAAACTTAAAAAGGAGATATCTGTGATTATTACCAGATTTGGGAACAATAGTTATGAAATATATGAGCCGATTGAAAATACTCATGAAGATCAAATATTGAAACATTCAATAATACCAGCTGAAATCACTAAAAAAATATTTGATGAATCTAAAGATTGGTCAATCCGAATTGCAGAAGAATTGAAATATATAGGAACGCTCTGTGTTGAATTTTTTATTGATAGAAATGAAAATCTTTATGTAAATGAAATAGCTCCCCGAGTTCATAACTCTGGTCATCTAACAATTAATGCTTTTAATATTAGTCAATTCGAAAACCATGTAAGAGCAGTCTGTTCGTTAGAAAAAATTCCACTCAAAAAAATATCTAATGCAAAAATGGTGAACCTTATAGGAAATCAAATTAAACCCTATAGAGATAAGTTTAAATTGAATGAAAATGAATTTTTCTTTGATTATCAAAAAAAAGAGATTAAAGATAAAAGAAAAATGGGCCACATAACAACTTTAATGTAAATGCTAAAATCTATTGAGGGAAATTTTGATAACCCAGAGGTCAATAAACTTTTGACAAAACATTTTATAGAACTAAGAGCTGCATCTCCCGAAGGCAGTGCACATGTTCTAGATATTCCAGGGTTAAAAGTTTCATCAATTAAATTCTGGAGCCTTTGGGAAAATGATAAAATATTTGGTTGTGGGGCATTAAAGTTTTTAGACAAAGATCATGGTGAATTTAAATCAATTAGAATTCATGATGATTTTAGAAATCAAGGCAATGGTATCAAAGTCATCAAACATCTCATTGATGAAGCTAAGAAATTAAAAATTCAAAGAATAAGTTTAGAGACCGGTGCTGGAAAATTTTTTGATCCAGCGAGAAAATTATTTAGAAAATGTGATTTTACACCTTGCAAACCCTTTGCTCATTATAAAGAAGATGTTAATTCTATCTATTTAACTAAGCTAATTGACCACGAATGATAAAAAAAAGTCTAATTATGAACTAAATTTGTTGACAAAACCCTGTAATTTATAAACAAAGCCAGTATTACTTAATTATAAGTAATAAATTAATATAACAATAAGTAAGAAGAAAAAATATGAGTCTACAAGGAAAAGTAAAATGGTTCAATCCAACAAAAGGTTTTGGTTTTATTGAACGTGACGACAAAGAAAAAGATGTGTTTGTACATGTTTCAGCTGTAAGAGATGCTGGTATGAACGGTTTAGATGAGGGTCAAGCTTTGACTTTCGATGTTGAAGATGGTCCTAAAGGTCCTTCAGCAGTTAACTTAAAAACTGCATAATTTTCACATAGATTAATTGGCTATAAATTTAATTAATTTTTAAATTAAGAATTAATTTATTTTTATAGCCAATGAACTATTCTACAAACAAAATTTAGAAAATAATTTATGATTGGCATTTTAGGAGGAATGGGTACCCAAGCAGGTCTAGATTTTTGTAATAAGCTGGCAATTTTATATAGGGGTAAGATCGATCAAGATTACCCTTTGTTTGTGCTTTATAACAAATCAAATATTCCTGGTAGACCTGAGTCGATTGGTATTCATACTGGCAAGCTATCAAACAAAATAAGTAATAAAAAGACTAAACAAAAATATTTATCTGTTTTAAAAAGTTTAGTTTATGGTTGTAATCTTTTAAAAAAAAGTAATTGTAAATTTATAGTCATACCCTGTAATACAGCCCATTATTGGTATGATGATTTAAAAAAACGAATTAACTTACCAATAGTAAATATGCCTAAAGAAGTTTTTGTGCATGCTAAAAAAAAATGCAGAAAACATTCTTCTATTGGTTTGCTTGCTACAGAAGGAACTTTAAAAACAGGTATTTATAATAAGTTTTTTGATAAAGATTATAATTTAGTTTTTCCAAATAATTCTATTCAAAGTAAGTCGGTAAACAAAGCTATAAGGCTTGTTAAAATGGGAAAGGTGAAACTAGCGAGCAAAGCTATAAAACCAGCAATTAATTATTTAATCAAAAAAAAATGTAAAAAAATTATTCTTGGTTGTACAGAACTTCCTATTGCTATTTTCGCCTATAAATCATTTAAAACAATTAAATCATCAAAAATATTTTTAGACCCAAATTTGATTTTAGCTAATGCTACGATGAAGAAATACCAAAATAGATAATGCCCTCTAAAGAAAAGCCTTATGTGTTACTGGTTGCAGAGGCAATTTACTTAAAAATTTGTGAGATAAAGAAAAAAAATCCTGAGCTGACAACAATTAATGCTATTGAAAATTTCATTGGATCAACAACCTACAATGAAATAAGCAGTGGAAAATTCCATAATGAGCTAATTGAAAAGGTATCAAAAAAGAAGGTGCCTGAGGAAACTTTAAGATTACTTCATATTCAAAAAGATTTATCAATTAAGCAGTTAATTCAATATCCTGAATTATATTATGCAAAAAGTCACTATCCTCTCGAAATTTCGCAAAGGGCTTTCGATCATTTGTGGAGAATGTGTGAAAGTTATGAATTATGGTGCAAAGAGACAAAACAAAATAAATTAATAATACTTAATATTGTAGATTAAATAATTTATAAGACCTGAAATGGTCAAAATATTTCCACTCATATTTGTTTTACTTTGGTCTTCTGCATTTATAACCACTAAACCAATAATTGATTATAGCGACCCTTTTGCAGCATTGGCTTTTAGATTTTTTTTTGTAGCTGTAGGTTTTTTACTATTTTCATTTTATTTAAAACAATCAATCTTAATCCAAAAAAAACATTTAATAGAATCGATGTTAAGTGGTGTTCTTTTTCATGGACTATATTTAGGAGGTGTTTTTTACTCAATTTCAATAGGGATGCCGGCTGGTATTGCTGCTTTAATTGTGACCCTTCAACCAGTTTTAACAAATTTGCTCAGCGGACCTATATTAAATGAAAAGGTAACTTTACAACAATGGATAGGAGGTTTGTTAGGGTTTTTGGGGGCAACATTAGTTTTAGGTTTTGATGTGGGGTCTGGCATACCTCTCTTAGGATTAATCGCAACTATAATAGCTTTAATTTCAATAACAACTTCTACAATTTGGCAAAAAAAACTTAGTCATAATCTACCTTTATCTGTAAATAATTTTTATCAAGCAGTTGGTGGATGTTTATTTCACATCACAATCATAATATTATTTGTTGAACCATATATTTATTTTACTCAAACATTTTTAATAGCAATGAGCCATCAAATTTTTCTTGTATCTTTTGGTGCTTTTACAATTTTAATGTTTTTAATAAAAAAAAATTCAGCAAGCAAAACTGTTTCAATATTTTTTCTTATTCCTGCCACATCAGCTTTGATGGCTTGGTTTTTTTTAGGGGAAAATTTAACCAGTTTGGATATTTTAGGTTTTGTTATTACTACTGTAGGAGTTTACATAGCCACAAGAGACTAAATTATTATCTTGCTATATAGCCAAACTCTAAAGATGCATCAGTAATTGAATGATAAAGAGACTCACCAAAACTCCTTAGCGCAAACAATCTTATTTTGTCTGGATTTGTATCTATCATGTCTACTGTAAATGCTATGTTGTGAAATGATGAATTAATTGAATTATTTTTCTTTAAATCATTAAAATTAAAGGGACAGCCTTTTTTTAATACTTCTTTTACATCTCGGCCTTCAATTTCTATCACTGCTCTTGAATGTGATAAATCTGTAACTGCAAAATCTGTGTCTTTAAATATTGAATAAATATCCTTAACAATCTCCTTTTTTTCTGACACCAAAAGCCAATTTTTAGGACCGCTCCATAAAATTCTTATATCATTATTATTCACTACATTTAATGGATCATTTTTTAGTTTAAGTTGATTTATATTGATACTTTCCAAATTTATCTTTGAATTTTTATATTGAACTATTTGAACAATTGATAAATTTTTTAACTCAGAAATTTTCAAAAGTTCATCTTCATTTTTGTTGGCATGGTCACCAAAATGACCCGTAGAATGAACATTGGATAATGCTGATATTGAACTCATGATCTCACTCTTTCACCTTTTGGATCAACATAATGTGAGGAGACTATTTCAACTGGTATTATTTTGTTTTTAAGCGGAGACATTACAAATAATTTTTCTCCAATCATATTTTTTCCATCCTTTAGAATAGCTAGAGAAAATGGATTATCATACTCGACGCTCCAGCATGAAGCTGAAATATAACCTAATTTAGGATTAGGTGACGGTGCTTTCGAGTCCTTAACTAAGTGAGAACCTTCTGGTATACTTGTTTTTTTATCTAATGGAACAACACCAACAACTTTTTGTCTGTCTTCGGCCGTGAAAGCTTCTCTAATTAAAGATCTTTTTCCAATAAAATCTTTTTTCTTACTTAATAGTCCCTCCAAGGAGTTATCATAAGGAATTGTTCTACCATCAAGTTCTGAACCAGCTACATGGCCCATTTCAATTCTAAGTGTTGATAAAGCTTCTGTTCCATAAGGTTGTATCTCAAATTGTTCACCAACTTCTATAATTTTCTCCCACATGAAATTACCATTATTAGACTCAACATTAACCTCGTAGGCGAGTTCACCTGAAAATGAAATTCTAAAAATTCTTGCTTTGACTCCAAATAAATCCCCTTCCATATAACCCATAAAAGGAAGTCCTTCATTTGATACATCAGAATTAGGGAATAATTTTTGTAATAAATTTCTTGATTTTGGACCAGCTATTGCAGCTCCAGCCCATTGTTCAGTGCTGGAAACCACGTTAACATTTAACTCTGGCCAAACTAATTGTAAATAATATTCTAAATGTGAAAGAACATTTGCAGCTTGTGCAGTCGTTGTTGTCATGTGGTAATGGTTTTCTGATATTCTTGTTGTAGTTCCATCATCCATTACAATACCATCTTCTCTCAACATCACACCATATCGAGCTTTACCAACTGGTAGTTTTAACCAGGCGTTGGTATAAACTCTATTTAATAGTTCTGCTGCATCTGGTCCTTTAATATCTATTTTGCCTAATGTAGTAACATCACAAACTCCAACATTTGTTCTTACATTTTTTGCTTCTCTTTTTGATGCTTCAAATAAATCTTCATTTCCACGTTTGTAATATCTTGGTCTTAACCAAACTCCAGCATCAACAAATACCGCATTATTTTTTTCATGCCATGAGTGCATTGGGGATTTTCTTGTAGGTTTTGAATGTTTGCCAACTTCTCTTCCTACAATTGCACCTATTGAAACTGGTGTATAAGGTGGTCTAAAAGTAGTATGCCCTACTGCTGGGACTACTTTATTTTCTATTTTTGATACTAATTGTAATCCATTTAAATTACTTGTTTTAC
>CACOGC010000008.1 GCA_902626645.1 uncultured Pelagibacteraceae bacterium
AACACTTTCAAATGATACAATTAAATCGTACAACCATACGTTGAGGTCCATTGGTCAATCGTTAACTGATGATGGAGATATTTTATTTTATGGATGTAATGTTGCAAGCACCGAAGTTGGTAAAATTTTAATTAATAAAATTTCAGAAATTACTAAAGCAGATATTGCTGCATCAGATGATGTGACAGGTAAGAGCGGTGACTGGAAACTTGAAATCAAAGTTGGACATATTGATACAAAAAATATTAACCATACTGATTATCAACATGATCTTGCCATGTATAGAACTGCGAGTGCAGACACACATGCAGCTCAAATCGATGTTGGTGTAGATGGAATAACATCTATCAGAGGAGCAATGGCTGCTTTTACAGGTACTGCAGATAGAAATGCATACGATTTTAAATCTTCAAGAGATCACAATCCTAGTAACGATAATCTATGGCAGGACTATTATATGACTTACAATTCAGGAACATTTGGTACAGGTGATAAGAATGATTCTAATTATGTAGGTAGATTTACAGTAGTTTTGGAAAAAACAGGAATTACTAGTGGTTACATAATAGCAAGAAAACCTGATAATGAATTTGCGAATGATAAAACTGAAAGTGACTGGGATAGTAATTCGGGATATAACACTAGAAGGTATATTACTGATACAAGCTTTCATCATTACGAACTAAAAGAAACACGTTCAGACTCTGATCCTGATGAGGGCCCAATGGATGTTTATATGGTAGCGTTAGACGCTCATTTCAATGCCAATAACGACAGATATAATAAAATAGCTGAAGTAAAATTTGATCGTGAAATTATTGGAATACTAAAAAATGATAATCAAACTATGAAATTATCTTCTAACACAGGCAATATAGATATGCATAATCCAAATAATAATACTTATCCAACCTCCAATAGTAATAGTAATAGGAGTTTTGAATCTATTTATTGGCGTAAGTTCAAAAATGATTACACTGATACTAATGATTGGAATTATGGGACCTTTAATAGTGGTGATTGGATAGCTGTAGGTGGCACTGACAACAGAGTTCTTCACGTTGGTGCAAAAAATACTGGAGGTGGAGATTATGTTAGAGTCTTAGTTAAAGGTGCAGTTGCTTTTGATGCAGCAGCTAATACAGCAACAGTTAATGAAAATGATACTATTACCGTAACCAATGGCGAAACAACACAAAATCAAACCTATGAGGTTAATGATACAATCGACTCATCAACAAGTCTTACAGTCGGCGATGATACTCACGGATCGGGTATTAGTTTTAGCCATGATGGAAAAAAAATGTTTAAGACAGATTATCAAATTGACCAAATTCATCAATGGACTTTAAGCACAGCATTTGATCCAACATCTATATCTGGCTCTCCAACTTCAGCTAACCTTGATTATGATCCTAGTGATAGTTTAGGTGTCATAGCAGGAGACTACCCAGTTGGTCATGCTTGGAATTCAGATGGAACAAAACTTTTTGTAATGAACTGGGCTGGGAATACTTTAGGTTATTATTCGATTAATTCTTATGATTTAAGTACCGCTTATGATGTTTCAACAATTAGTCTTGTATCACCATCAGCAAGTAATAGTTATAATACAGGTCTTGGTGATGCAAAAAGTCTTGCCGTAAGTAGTGATGGAACAAAGTTCTACTTTGTAGAGGATGACGCCCGTGAAATACGTCAGATTACTTTTGCAACAGCGTACGATTTATCTTCAACAGCATCATCTGCAACTCTAAGTATCAGTAGTGATACTACATTTCCAGTAAGTTTGGCATTCAGCGATAATGGTAAAAAATTATTCGTGGGCGACGCAACTACTAATAAAATTTATCAATATAACCTCACTACTGCTTGGGATGTCTCTTCAGGTGTGTCTCTAGATGGAGACATTGATTTAGTAACAAGTATTGATCCGTATGGTATTGTTTTCACTCATGGTGGAACAAAAATGTTAATTCTTGATGAACTTGGAGAAACAGTAGATGTACATTCCTTAAAATCACCATTTAATTTAATCGATATTGACGATGAACATGATGGCGATGTTTTGTTAGATGACTCAGGCTCTTCCTTAACAGTTACACAAATTAAAGTAACGGGAGGTACTAATTCAGCAGTTACAAGTGGCAGTTCGTATAATTCAAGTGGAGAATCAAAAACTGGTACTTATGGTACTTTAACTATTGGTGCGGATGGATCATATACATATGTAGCCGATCAAACTGCTGCTGAAGCATTAGATGCTGGCGATATCGTCACGGATAGTTTTACATACACAATGTCTGATGGAAGTAGTACTGATACAGCAACTTTAATAATCACTGTAATAGGTGTTAATGATGATCCAGTTGCAGATAATGAAACAAATTCTGTTGATGCTAGCCAAACACTTACAGTCACTGATAGTACAGATGATGTTTTACATGGAGATACAGACGTTGATGCTAGTGCATCATTAAGTGTAATAAGCGTAGTTGCAACTACAGCAAGTGGCAGTGCTACCACTGTTAATCCAGGAACTGCTTATAACTCTGGCTATACAAGTGTTAGTGGAAGTTATGGTACTTTAAGAATTGGCTCTGATGGTACTTATCAATATATAGCAAATTCAAGTGCTGGAACAGATGTTTTCACTTATACTTTATCTGATGGTAGCGCTAATGATACAGCTACACTTACGATAACTGTTAATTCATCGAATAATGCACCTACTGCAACAAACTCAACAGTATATATTAATGAAAACAACCAAGTCTCTTCAGCAGGGGATAGAACACCATCTAATATTACAAAAATATTTGCAGCAAGTGATTTTAATTTTTCAGACAGTGATGGAGATAGTTTATCAAAAATTAAAATTACCACGTTAGAAAGTGCAGGGGCTTTAGAATATTACAATGGATCATCTTGGACGGATGTTACATTAAATCAAGAAATAACAGCAGCAGATATTGGAAATAATTATTTAAGATTTACGCCAGCAGCAAATTCAGAAAGTGATGTAACTTTTGGTTTCCAAGTTCACGATGGAACAGCATACAGCTCTTCCGCTTATACAATGACAATTGCTGTTAACGCTGCACCAAATGTTACTGACACAACAGTTGGCTCAACTGTATCTGCGGGTGGAACAAGTTCTGGCGATGTTCATGATGGTGTTGCCGATAGTGATGATGCTGATAGCGTTTTAGTTGTTACGGGTGTTGCTTCAGGAAATGAAAGCTCAAATAATACCATTGTCACTAATGGAACAGGAGTTGGATCTTCAGTTTCAGGAACCTATGGTTCATTAAATATTGCTGCGAACGGAACGTATACTTATACAGCTAATGCCACAAATAATATTGCATTTGGTGCTACTGCAACTGATACTTTTACATTTACTACCCGTGATGATGAAACTAACGCAGGCTCATTTGGTTACGATGTCGGAACCCTTACTTTTACAGTTGCAAGTTCAATTTCTTTAGTAAACGATACGGATGCTGTTGTTGAAGACGGAACGGTTACTCATTTAACAAATTCAGCAGGCACAGTTATTTCAGATGACACTGCTGATTCTAATGGTTTAGTGGTTACAAATATTTCTCACACGAATGGAAACTCAGATACGATTGAATCCGGTTCTACATATACTGATTCAGGAGGAGAACCTGGTATTGTTGTTGGAACTTATGGAACTTTAACAATTGGAGCGGATGGTACTTATACTTATACAGCTGATCAATCTGCAGCTGATGCTTTAGATGCAGGTGATGTAGTCACAGATGTATTTACATATACTGCAGATGGAGCAACAGCTACTTTAACTATTACAGTTACAGGTAGAAATGATGAACCAGCAGCCGTTGATGATACAGATAGTGTAGTTGAAGGTGCTACAGAGGTAGTCACTTCAGGATCAGATCTTTTGATGGCGGACGACACAGATGCTGATGATAGTTCAACGTTAACTGTGACTCAAATAGCGGTGACTGGAGGATCAGATTCTGCAGTTGCAGGAGGTAGTTCATATAATTCAAGTGGTACTACTATTGTTGGGACTTATGGTACTTTAATAGTTGGAGCTGATGGTACCTATTCATATGCAGCTGATCAAACTGCAGCAAATGCCTTAGATACAGGCGATTCAGTAACAGATAGTTTTACTTATACAATTTCAGATGGAACTAATACTGATACAGCAACCTTAATAATTACAATTACAGGTGTGAACGATACACCAACAGCTGGAAATGAAACAGTTTATATCAATGAAAATAATACAGATGGAACTTATGGAGCTAGAACTTCATTGAATATTAAAAAAGATTTTGCTGCCTCTGATTTTACCAATTATACCGATCCAGATGATGATGTTGGAATAAAAATTAAATCATTACCATCTTCGGGAACATTAACAAAAATAAACAATGGAGCACAACCTTCAGTCAATGACACAATAACTAATATTACTAATTTAAGATATACCCCAAATGCAAACTCTGAGTCTGATGATAGTTTTACTTATAGAGCTTGGGATGGTGAAGCAGTTCAAGAAGTGACATATACAATTACAATTTCTGTTAATGCTGCACCAGTAGCAGTAAATGATACAGGTAGTATTACGGCAGGTGATGACGATGCTACAGGAAATGTTTTAACAAATGATACGGATAGTGATGATTCTTCATCAGCTTTAGGGATCAGAGGAGTTGGCGCAGGTGCTGAGGGATCGACATTAGCAAATTCAAATGTCGGTAGTGCTGTATCAGGTACGTATGGTAATTTGACTATCAATAGTGCAGGTGCTTATACTTATAGCGTATCAGGTAACGCAAACACGGTAGCCTTAAGAGCAGGTGAAACTGCAACAGATGTTTTTTCTTATAAAGTTATGGATGATGAGACAAATGCTGGATCCAAAGCAATAGATATTGGAACAATAACTTTTACAATAACAGGTATCGATGGAGATGCTACAGATGAGCCAAATCCTGATGAAGTAAAAAAACCTAAGAAAGAAAAAAGAGAGGAAAAAAGACAAAAGCGAGACGAAGATAGACAATTAAAAAAATTAAAAAGAGAAAAAAGACTCGAGCGAAAAGAATTAAAGATACCTAAATCCAAATTAGCTAAAAAAGCTGAATTTAACCAAGGCTTGAAACTCGTAGATTTAGTTGCAGAATCGAAATCTTTAGAACTTAAAGATAAAGATTTGGATATTTACGTTGATAAAATTATTGCAAAACATTCAGATAAAGCACTGAAAGTAAAATTTAAAGTATTTAATGATGAGGGCAAAGAGGTTCAAAAGTACTATGGTGAAATGAAAGATGGAAGCGCCTTACCAGATTGGATTAAGATAAATCCAAAAACAGGAAAAACAAAGACTGATATTCCAAAAGGTATGAAGATGGTGGAGTTTAAGATAATCGCTGTTGATGTAGATAATAATAAGAAGCAAGTAACTGTAGTTATCGACTCAAAAAAAATTGCTGAAGACAAAGAGATACTAAAACAAGCAAGAAAGATAGAAAGAGCAAATAAATTAGAAGTTAAAAATGATGGAGTTGTAAAACTGAACTCTGTCAGTGAACAAGGAAAAATTGATAAAACTAAGACAGAGATAATAAATGAAATAAAAGATATTGATGAGTTAGTAAAAACAATAGAACCAAATGAATTTTTAAATTTTGAAGCTTATGCTGAAAAAGAAAATTTTGAGGTTGAGCTTCCTTGGCAAAACTTAAAAGTGGTTTTAAATAATGGACAAGAACTTCCGGAGTGGATTGAATATGACCCAAAAACAGGAAAGGTAATTGCAACTCCTCCAGAAAATGTTAAGTCGATTGATTTAAAAGTTATTGTAGAAAATCCTGATGGTGAGTTATCAGTAAAAGATATCAAATTAGATTTTGTAAATGAAAATGCTCAAGAAACTAAAAATATTATAGAAAATGAAACTAAATTTGTCTCATTGTCATCCCAATTGTCCAAAGAATATTCTGATTGGGATGATTACGGCTCACAATTGATAGATAGATTTTAAGAAATATCCTATATTTTAATAATGAAAAAGCTAATTTTTATAATTTTATTTTTATTCATCAATGTCGCTCAAGCAGATAACCATGATCCCGCTACTACAGAGGAAGAAATTAGAGAAGCAAGAACTTTAGTGACTGCTACTGAAAAAGTTTCAATTTCAAGCGAAATAGCAGCGAGAGTTGAAAAAATAAATTTTTTAATGGGAGATGCATTCAAAAAAGGCGATACCTTAATAAGCTTTGACTGCAAACTTTACAATGCACAATTAGAAGTAATTAAAGCAGATCACAAAAGTGCACAAGTTCAACTTAAAAATGATAAAGAACTTTTAGATATGAGGTCAATTGGAGAGTTACAATATCAATTATCTGAGTCAGCTCTTAAAAAAGCTGAAGCAGAATTAACTATTGCTAAACTTAATGTCGAAAGATGCAATATTATTGCTCCGTACGATGGAAGGGTAATGGATGTTTACACCAATGTATATACTAGTATAGAACAACGACAACCATTAATGGATATTGTTGGCGATGGACTTTTAGAGGCAGCAGTTGTTGTGCCAAGTAAATGGTTAAGCTGGTTAAAAAAAGGCCATGATGTCAAAATAATTATTGATGAAACAGGAGATGAGTTGAATGCAAAAATAATTAGTCTAGGTGCTGCAGTAGATGCAGCTAGTCAAACAATTGAATTAAAAGCTCAATTTAATGAAAAATATGAGAGTTTAATTCCAGGAATGAGTGGGATTGTTAAATTTTGAGCCAAGATAAAAATATTAAGATTGCAAGATTAATTAGCCTAGAAAAAAAAACTAGAGAGGCAAAAAGTAAAGATGAACTAAGTTTTCTTGTTGTAAATGAAACTAGGGAAATAATTGATTACACAACTTCATTTTTGTTACTTAAAAGCCCCACAGATAAATTTCATGTGGAGGCAGTATCAGATATAGCTTCAGTTGATAGAACTGCACCACTAATTACTTTTGTTGAGAGTATTGTTAATCATAAATCTAATCAAAATCTTAAAGAGATAGAGCTAATTGATTTAGATAAATTTTCAAAAAAAATTAAAAAGCAAAAACCAAAAAATATTCCTCAATATTTACTGCGTATACCAATTTTTTCACCTCAAAGAGGTCTGCAAGGATTTCTTTTATTAGCTCGAAATGAAATTTTTTCTGAGAATGAAAATGAATTAATATCACATTTATCAAGAACTTATGGTCATGCTTACAATACATTTTTAAATAATTATTCAATTAGAGATTTTTTCAAAAAAAATTTTACTGGAAAAAAACGTTGGATTACGATTTCGGTAATTATATTAATATTTCTCTTTCCAGTTCGAATGACTAGTACTGCTCCAGTTGAGGTGGTAGCTAAAAATCCTTTTTTAATTACGTCGCCATTTGATGGAGTGGTTAAAAAAATTGTTGCCAATAACAATGATCAAACAAAACCTGGTGAGTTATTGGTTTTATTAGAGGATATTGATTTATTAAATGAATTCAATCTTGCAAAACAATCACTGCAAGTTTCTGAAAAAGAACTTCTAAGAACAAGGCAATCGTCTTTTACCGATAATGAACAAAAATCAAGATTGGCAGAACTTATGGCACAAGTTGATTTAAGAAGAGTCGAGTTAAGTTCTGCAGAGAGAAAACTAAAAAATTCAAAAATATATGCTGAAAAAAAAGGTGTAGTTATTGTGGACAGAAAATCTGATTGGCAAGGTAAACCCGTGTCAGTGGGTGAAAAAATATTAACTATTGCAGATCCTGCGAACATTGAATTTCTCATATGGCTACCAGTAAAAGATTCAATCGTTATCAATGAAAATGCTGATACCAATATTTTTTTAGATATAAATCCTATGAGTTCTTACAAAGGTAAGATTTTACGATCTACTTATGAGCCAGAACTCTCGCCCGAAGAGGTTCTTTCTTATAAATTAATATCAAGTTTTGAGGGTAATAAGGATACCCCACGAATAGGTTTACGAGGAACTGCTAAGGTTTACGGAAACAGAACTATTTTATTTTATTATTTATTTAGAAAACCCATTACATTTATTCGACAATTAATCGGCATATGATCATTCCATATTTAAGAGAAGATTTAGAAATACTCAGAGGAAACAGTAGAGAAGATGGCTCTCCTGCTTGGTTATTGTATGATGCTTTAAGAAACAAATATTTTACTCTTGGACTTACAGCTTTTAAATTAATCAAAAACTGGAGTGGTGGGGAAGATATTAAAGTTTTTGAAAAAAAAATTAATCGTGAAGGTATTGAAGCAGATAGTGATGAAATAAAAAAATTTATTAATTTTTTACAATTGAATAGTTTAATTATTCAGCCGCGAGGTCAATTAGATAATATTCTGCTGAAACAAAAAAATGCTCAAAAAAAAAATTGGTTACTATTTTTAATTCATGGTTATCTTTTTTTTAAAATACCTTTAGTAAAACCTGATGAATGGCTTGGTAAAACACTGAGATACGCAAAAATACTTGGATCAAAAAAGGCTAGAAATTTAATCTATATATTCGGTTTCATCGGTATTTGTCTGGTAATTCAACAGATTGAAAGTTTTAAAAATACATTTTTGTATTTTTTTTCTTTTAAAGGACTTATGCTTTATTTAGTAACATTGGTTTTTGTAAAATCTTTACATGAACTGGGTCATGCATTTGTATCAAAATATTTTGGTTGTCGAGTATCTTCGATCGGGATAGCTTTTCTTGTTTTTTTTCCATTTTTATATACCGATACTTCTGATGCCTGGAGACTAAGAGATCACAAAGATAGATTGTTAATTAATTTTGCAGGAATTTTAACTGAACTTCATCTTGCATTAATCTCAACTTTTTTATGGGCTATCCTTCCAGATGGTGGCTTTAAAAGTGTTGCTTTTTTTATTGCTACGACCAGTTGGATTTCATCTTTGGCAATCAACGTTAGCCCTTTTATGAGATTTGATGGTTATTATGTTTTTTCTGATTGGCTTAAAGCTGAAAATTTACAACCCAGATCATTTGCTCTTGCTCGATGGCAATTACGAGAAATTTTATTTGGCTTTAATCATCCACCACCTGAAGACTTAAACCCTACAAGACGATGGACTTTTATTTCCTACGCTTGGTTAACTTGGGTTTATAGATTTTTTATATTTTTAGGTATTGCATTGTTAGTTTATCACTTAGCATTCAAAACTTTAGGTATAATCTTATTTGTCATTGAGATCTATTGGTTCATTTTAAGACCTATAATTACCGAAACTAAAAACTGGTATAATCTTAAATCCCAAATTAAATTAAATTCTAAAACCAAAAGACTTTTTTCAGTTTTATTTATTTTATTTGTGATCTTGTTTTTTCCATGGAAGTCATCAATTAAAATTCCTGCAGTTTATGTTTCTGAACAATATACAAAAATTTATTCTCCATATCCCGCTAAAGTAAAAGAAATTTTTGTATCAAAGAATCAAGAGGTTAAAAAGGGACAAAAATTAATTGAATTATCATCACCTGACTTAGATTTACAGATAAATAAAGTCCGAAGAAAAATAAAACTTACAAAAACTAAAATTAATAGACTGAGTAAGTTAGCTAATAATCTCAGTGAATATATGATACTTCAACAACAATTAATATTTCTTCAAAATGAATTAGATGGTCTTGGTAAAACAAAATCAAAATTATTACTTAAATCTCCTGTAAATGGGAAAATTAAGGATTTTTCTAACTTATCTGTAAATCAATGGGTCAGTAATTTAGATCCTCTTGGTGGAGTAAGTAAATATGGACCAGGTTCAGTTGTGGGCTATCTAACAGAGGGAGAAATTGATCGATTTAAGATTAACGAATACGCAATTTTCATTCCATTTAATGGAGAACACTCAAGAGTAAAATTAGTATCTAAGAATTTAGATAGATCTGCAATTTCTATTCTTCCTTATTTGTCTTTATCTTCACAATTTGATGGACCCATAGCTACAAGAAATTCTTCAAATGAAGAATATGAGAATAGACCAATGACTGCTCATTATCAGGTTACCTTTTCTACTATTGATAAAAATGATTTAATCGAATGGGAAGTACCAGGTTATGTGCATATAGATGGTAACAGATATAGTCCTTTCATTAAATTTTTTAAAAATATATTTTCACTTTTTGTTAGAGAAAGTGGATTTTAATTTTTATTTACTGGAAAAAAATTGTGAATGATTATCATTCACATTCAATTTAATTGTATATTTTTACAAAAAGTTTAAAGTTTCGTTATGGAGACACAAAACTATAGTTGTAAAAAATGCGGATTAACAATTACATCAATATGTTCTAAGTGTGATAAGGTCGTTGATGTAAAGCTTCTTGACAATGGTTGCATAGTTCAACAAACTAAATGCAATGATTGTGCAAATGTTCCGGTAATTAAGGATGTTTGCTCACAACAAAAAGCATAAGTAATTCGTAAAAATTTATTAGAAGATACCTATTTCTTCTTTAAGCTTTGAAAAGCTTTAAGGGCAGAGGCACGCGCTTCTTCGTGGATAACTATTGGCTTAGGATAATTTTTTCCAATTATTGTATTGATTGCTTCTTGATATTTAGTTTCCATTTCCCAAGGTTTGTGAATAAATTTTTGTGGGACTTTATTTAATTCTGGAACCCATTTTTTTACATATTTTCCCTCTTTATCGAATTTTTCTCCTTGAAGAATTGGATTGAATATTCTGAAATAAGGTGCTGCATCTGCTCCACAACCTGCTACCCATTGCCATTGGGCAACATTATTAGCTTTATTAAAATCAAGTAAGCAGTTTCGAAAATGTTTTTCTCCCTCAGTCCAATTGATTCTTAAATGTTTTACCAAAAAAGATCCAACCACCATTCTAATTCTATTATGCATCCATCCTGTTTCATAAAGCTCTCTCATTCCAGCATCAACTATTGGATAACCTGTCATACCTGACTTCCAAGCTTTCAAAAATTTTTCATTTTTTACCCAGGGAAACTTATCAAATTCTTTTCTAAAGTTACCTTTTAAGAACTCTGGAAAATAATTTATTAAACTATGTGAAAATTCTCTCCATCCTAATTCATTGATATATTTTCTATATCCAATCCCTTTAGATTTCATCTCTTTACACTTATTCCAAATTGTATTTACATGAATTTGTCCATGCTTTATGTAAGGTGATAATTTTGAGGTACCTTCAATAGATGGATAGTCTCTAGCGGTTCCATAGTCTTTTATTTTATTCTCAATTAAATTACTAAGAATTTTTTTGGAGTCATTTTCAGATACATTCCAATAATTTTCAAATTTTTTATACCAGTTTTTTTTTGGTAGAATTTTTGTTGGCTCAATAGAATTTTTAAATAAGGAGAATGTTTTTGTTTTTTTCTTAACGACGTAATTTTTACTTGGTGGCAAGCCTAAAAATTTTTGTTCAGCATTTCTCCAAAATGGGGTAAATACTTTAAATGGTGTTCCATCATTTTTAGTTACTTCTTGAAATTCATTTAAAATATTTCCTTTGAAGTACTTAAATTCGATTTCATTTTTAATAAAAATATCTCTAATTTTCTTTCCTTTGGCAATTACATCAGGCTCATAAATTTTGTTCCAATATATCGAAACATCGTCTTTTCTTTTTATTTTAGAAAAAACCTCCAATTCATCACCTTCTAATATCTGAAGATTAATCTTATATTTTAATAATTCTGACCGAAATACTTCCAAAGATTTTGCAAGCCACCATTTTTGCGCTTCTCTTTTATTATCAAAGTCTGCTTTATTATAAATATATAAAGCAGCAACATTCTCATGATTTTGCGTAGCAAAAGAAAGAGCTGGGTTATGCTCAATCCTAAAATCTTCCCTTATCCAAGTAATAGCATTTTTTGTCATAGAAATTTTTTATTTTCTGCCCTTAGATAGCAGTTGTTTGTAAAGTTTTACATCTGCATTTCCTTCGCATCCAATAACTAGAATATTTGAGTTTTCATCAAGATTAAGGAATTTTTTAGCTTTGATATTGTTACATATTCCTATCAAAGCGATAACACCTGGAGCTGCACATTCACCACCTGTAATAGAGGTCTTGCTAAACTTTTTATCTTTTAAGTAAGCTATAGTTTTTGCAATATTTTTATCTGAGATTGAGACACAACAATTGCTAGCATTTTTTAATATTTGCCATGGTACTAGAGACATCTCATTACACGACATTCCACCCATAATACTCTCTTTTTTAATATTAATCTTTTTTAGTCTATTGCCTTTTACACTTTGCAGCACACAATCTGCTCGATCAGGTTCGACAATTATAATTTTAGGTATTCTTTTAAAATATTTTGCTACTCCACCAACCACACCAGCTGCCAATCCTCCAACACCTGCTTGAAGAAATATATGAGTTATATATTGATTGGTTTGCTTAGAAATTTCTTTAATCATAATTGAATATCCTGCCATAGTAAGTTGAGGTATATACTTATAATCTTTTGTTGATACATCTTGGACAATTTTCCAATTATACTTTTTTGATAATTTTTGACATTCCTTTAGAGAGTCCTCATAATCTCCTTTTACCCTTATAACTTGAGCACCAAACTTTTTAATTTCCCTTACCCTTGTTTCACTAACATATTGGCTTACAAAAATTTTACATTTTAGTTTTAATCTTTTTGCACCCCAAGCAACTGATCTTCCGTGATTACCAGCTGTCGCTGAAGAGATAGTGATATTCTTTTTTCCTTTAGATATTTTTTCTACCGCATATGCGCCACCCAAAGCTTTAAAAGATTTTAAATGAAACCTTTTAGACTCATCTTTATAGAAGATATTTTTAAGATCTAAATTTCTTTGAAGTTTATTAAGTTTTAAGAGGGGAGTGGCCTTATAACTTCTCCATTTAGAAACTGATTTATAGGCATTAGCAAGCAATGCTGAAGGCAAATATTTAAGGACATTATTCCTCCTAAATTTAAAATTATTGTTGATTTGAAATTTCGTGAGTTTCCAATTCACTTTAGCAGTCTAAAGTATTTTGACTTTCCCATTTAGTGACGGGTTTTGACTTATTAAATTTTTCTTTCCTATTAAATTCTTTAATTTCTGAAGTTCTTAGTTTTACAAAACTATTAATAGTTTCTTTGCCAAAACTTTTGTTCATCTCCTTGTTTTTTTTTAATTGATCGAGAGATTGTTTTAATTCATTTGGAAGTTTAGGAAGATTAGGATATTTTTTATAGTCCGTGTACATGTTGCAATGCAAAGGTTTTCCTGGATTAATCTTATTTTTTAAACCATGTAGGCCTGCAGCCAAAACTCCCGCTTGTAATAAATATGGATTAGCAGATCCATCCATCAATCTTAATTCAAATCTACCAGGATCTGGAATTCTGATCATGTGAGTTCTATTGTTGCCCGTGTATGAAATGCTACTAGGAGACCAGGTTGCCCCAGATTTTGTTGGCGGAGCATTAATTCTTCTATAACTATTAATAGTTGGATTAAAAAATGCAGATAATGACGAAGCATTCTTGATTACTCCTCCTAGGAAATTATATGCCATTTTACTTAAGCCCAATTTATCTGATTGATCTAAAAACTTATTCTTTTTTCCCTGCCAAACTGAAACATGTGCATGGCAACCATTACCAGTCAAATTTTGAAATGGTTTTGGCATAAACGTTGCTCTTAATCCGTGTTTTTCGGCAAGAGTTTTAACCATATATTTAAAGAAGGTATGTCTATCAGCTGTTGTTAAACTATCTGAATAGTCCCAATTCATTTCAAATTGTCCATTTGCATCCTCATGATCATTTTGGTAAGGACCCCATCCCATTTCGATCATGCAGTCACAAATCTCTTTAATAAGATCATATCTTCTCATTAATGCAGATTGATCGTAACATGGTTTAGATTGTATATCTCTTGAGTCTGCAATTGATTTTCCATCAGCTGAAATTAAAAAATATTCACATTCCACTCCTGACTTCATTACTAAACCTTTTTTTGCAAGTTCTTTAATTTGTTTTTTTAACATTACTCGTGGTGAGGCTTCTACTGGTTTGCCATTCATCCAAAGATCAGATGCTAGCCAACCAACTTCTTTATTCCATGGTAATTGAATTAAACTATCAGGATCTGGAATACCAAACATATCACTATCAGCTGGTGTCATATCTAGCCAAGTTGCAAACCCAGCGAATCCAGCTCCATTTTTTTGCATTTCACCAATAGCTTGAGCTGGTACAAGTTTTGATCTTAGTGATCCAAATAAATCAACAAAACTTATTAAAAAGTATTTTATTTTTTTTGATTTTGCTATTTGGGCTAGGTTTTTAGGCATACTTAATCTTATTTATTTAAAAGATACGTATCAATCATTTTTTTTCTTTAATTCCTGGTATCCAATTGCTTCCAGCCAATGGAACTCTCGCCATTGCAGCAGCTTCAACTGTTAAAGCACATAAATCCTCTGGTTCTAAGTTATGTAGGCTATTTTTTCCACAAGCTCTTGCAAGTGTTTGAGCTTCTAATGTCATTACTTTTAAGTAATTTGTGAGTTTTTTTCCAGCTTTAACAGGATCTAATCTTTTCATTAATTTTGGATTTTGAGTTGATATACCTGCAGGATCATTACCCTCGTGCCAATCATCATAGGCTCCTGATGTTGTTCCAAGTTTATTATAGTCTTTTTCCCATTTTGGATCATTATCCCCAATTGCAATCATTGCTGCACTTCCAATAGAAACAGCATCTGCTCCAAGCGCGAGTGCTTTAGCAACGTCAGCACCATTTCTTATACCCCCTGAAATAACAAGCTGCACCTCTCTATGAGCATCCAAATCTTGCAAAGCATCTACAGCTGGTCTAATGCAAGCTAGCGTAGGTTGTCCGACATTTTCAATAAAAACTTCTTGGGTTGCTGCAGTACCTCCTTGCATACCATCAAGCACAACAACATCAGCCCCTGCTTTAACGGCCAAGGCTGTATCGTAATAAGGTCTAGCACCTGCAATTTTAATAAATATTGGAACTTGCCATTTTGTAATTTCTCTTAACTCTAATATTTTAATTTTTAAATCATCTGGACCTGTCCAATCTGGATGTCTACAGGCAGATCTTTGATCAACACCTTTTGGCAATGTTCTCATTTGAGCAACACGATCATTTATTTTTTGGCCCAATAACATTCCACCACCACCTGGTTTTGCTCCTTGACCAATAACTACTTCTATTGCATCAGCTTTCCTCAAGTCATCTGGATTCATTCCATATCTTGAGGGTAACAATTGATAAACTAGATATTTAGATTGACCTCTTTCTTCAGGTGTCATACCACCATCTCCAGTGGTTGTTGAAGTACCTGCAGCACTCGCACCTCTGCCTAAAGCTTCTTTAGCAGGTCCAGATAAAGCACCAAAACTCATACCTGCAATAGTAATGGGTATATCTAGTTTCAAAGGCTTTTTTGCGTATTTAGTGCCTAGAGTAACATTTGTTGTACACTTTTCTCTATACCCTTCTAAAGGATATCTAGACATTGATGCTCCTAAAAATAACAAATCATCAAAGTGTGGCAACTTTCTTTTTGAGCCACCTCCTCTAATATCATAGATACCAGTGGCTGCAGCTCGTCTTATTTCTGAATTTGTGTATTCATCAAAAGTCCAGGATTGTCGTGGGTGGGTTTTAATTTTTTTCTTCATTATTAATAACTATTGTCAATTTTGAAATTATATAATTTTCTTGCTGATCCATATCTTTTAAAGCTTTCAGCTTTAAAATTTTTGATTTCAGCATCTTTTAAAAACTTTTTTAATTTATTTAAGTGTTTTTTATCCATTTTTTTTTCAATACAATCAGCACCTAAAGACTTAACTTTACCTCTGATATAGATATTTGTTTCATATAAACTGTCTCCTAATGCCTCACCAGCATCACCACAAACAATTAAATTTCCAGATTGAGACATAAAACCAGACATATGACCAACTGAACCTTTTACTACTATATCAACTCCTTTCATAGAAATTCCACATCTTGAGCTAGCATCTCCGTCAATAATCAAAAGCCCTCCATGGGCAGTTGCACCGGCAGATTGTGATGCGTTTCCTTTTACATGAACTTTTCCAGACATCATGTTTTCTGCCACACCTGTTCCAACATTACCTTCAATTGTAATGTTTGCTTTTTGATTCATTCCGGCACAATAATATCCCACATGACCTTTAATAGTTACATTCATTTCATTATTCAAACCTGCGCATATCGCATGATTTCCCTCAGGATTGATTATTGTAAAATCCCTTTCATTTTTCTTTCTGTCCAAATTTTGTAATTTGTCATTTACATTTCTAAGATTAAGTTTTTTTAAATCTAGTTCCATTAACTACCCCATGAATAAACTACACCAGGTTCTGGCTCAAAAATTTTTGCATCATTCACTCCTGGTAAGTGAGCCATAGCTTGAAATTCAGATGCTATAGCAACATAGTCATTAGTTTCAGCTATTACTGCTGGTTTACATGCAATTTCATCACGAAGTACTGCAAAGCCATTTCTTGTACCAGTAATAAAAGTATAAAAACCATCCAAATCTCTCAGGCCATCATTTAAAGTTTCTTTTAGATTTTTTTTATTAGCTAAATGATTTGAAATGTATCCTGCTGCAACCTCTGTATCATTTTCAGAGTCAAAATTTATCCCCTTTTTTTTTAATTTTCTTCTTAGGTTATTATGATTAGACAAAGATCCATTGTGAACCAAACATTCATCCTCTCCAGTAGAATAGGGGTGTGAGCCATCTGTAGTAATAGCACTTTCAGTTGCCATTCGTGTATGACCTATTGCGTGTGTTCCAGAATAATTATTAAGATTAAATTTTTTAACTACTTCATTAGGGCTTCCAACTTGTTTAAATATTTCAATTGATTTTCCATAACCAACTAGAGATGTGTTTTTGAAATGATCTTTTAATATTTTTAAAACATCGTTTGCTTTCTTTTTTGTTTTTAAAATAACATGATCTGAATTCTTTCTAATATCAGCATCATCTAAATATTCACTTAATTCTTTTTTAAAATTTTCGTAATCTAAATTATTGATACATATTGAATATTTAAATTTTTCTCCTTTTTCATCATTGTAAATTGCAAAACCAGCACTATCAGGACCGCGAGAACCCATATTGATTAACATCTCGGCTAATAATGATCCAAGAGAGTTGTTCAACTTTTTATTTTTTAAATAAATTCCAACAATTCCACACATGATATTTCTACTTAAAAAGAGATATTAAAAAATCTTTATAGTAAATTAGATTTACAACAATGATTAATATGACCGCAAGTATTGCTCCATATTTAGCTTTTGGAAAAGCTACACCACGCATCTTTCTTGGTCTTAATTCTTCATTATTATTTTCGTCAGGCATTTTGATTTTTTAGATTAAAAAGGGCGCTACAAATAAATGTAGCGCCCAAATTTTAGTTTGTATTACCAATCAGTAATATTGCTTTTGTGGTCGTTTGCACCATGTCTTTTCCTCGCTAATCTTTCAAGTTCATCACTTTCAGATCTTGAAGTTAACACATGCCAACCAACCCACAAAATAATAGCAAGTATTACTAGTAAGCCTTCACTAGATCCAGCACCAGGATAAACAGCACCTGCAACTTGATCTGCAGGCTTGTTTAGGTGATCAATCCAGTTTGTAACTGTCGCCATATTTTCCTCCTTTACCTGGTTGCGGACGCAACTGCTTTTTCATCTGATTTAGCAGTCTCCATTATTTCATAGTCTAGTCCAGCTATTTCAACTTCACGCGGAATTCTTAGTTTACCCATTCCGTGTAAAACTTTAGCTATGACATAACCTGGTATTAGTCCAAGAACTACGAACATTATTAATGCCCCTAGGAATTGTCCTAATGGATTAATAGAAGCATAAGTAGTTCCATCCCACATAGCTCCAACACTGTATCCAGATGCCGGGTAACCATTTAAGACAAATCCACAAATTACTAGACCTATAAATCCAGCATAACCATGTACTGCAACTGCACCAACTGCATCATCAATTTTAAACTTACGTTCAACCCAATAATGAAGTTTGTATGAAATTACAACACCGATCATACCTATGATCATTGCTTGAATTGGATGATATAAATCATTTCCAGCTGAAGCACATATGATACCTGCTAGACCGCTAGAGTAAGTCCAGAAAGGATCTCCTTTAGCAATCCAGTATCCAGCTAATAAGCCTCCTGATAATGACATCAAGAAGTTAAAAGTAATACCACTTAGTGTAGTAGGTGTTACATAAATGTTTGTTGCTGTCCAATACGATATACCTTCCATACCGTACTCAGGTCCAAGATCAAATATCGGTATATTACATGCCGCATAGAATCCCCAAAAGCCAGTATAAATTAGAAACAATCCAATTGTTACTAGCCAAGGATTTCTTGGTCCAATATTTCTTGGTTCACCACTTGATGAGAATTTTCCAATTCTCGGTCCTAAAACCATTAGAACGCCTAAAGCAAATCCACCTGCAATTGCGTGAATTACTCCTGATGCATAAGCATCATGATATCCTAAAAGTTTTAACATCCACCCATCGAAGTGCCATCCCCAAGCAGCATCAATTACCCAGAAAACAGAACCAATTGCAATTGCTAAAATTCCAAATGCAAAGGTTGTTATTCTTTCAATAATTGCTCCAGAAACGATAGATGCAGCAGTCCAAGAAAATAATAAGAATGCAGCCCAGAAAACACCCGAAATGTGGTCCCCTAAGTTGACAGCCATTAATTGACTTGTTGCTACGTAAAATTTAGAACTAAAAGCTGAGTCATCGGTTATCAATGCACTGCTTTCATTCATTATTGATGGTGCTAATCCCGGTCCTGTTGGGAAAGCCCAGTAAATCCACCAACCAAATAAAAACCACGTTACTGTTACTAATGGTATCAGCATTGTATTTTTCATAAGAGTATGTTGGTGATGTTTGTATCGAGAAGCTCCAACTTCATACATACAGAAACCGACGTGAATTAAAAACATCAGCACTACTGTTACCCAGTAGTAAAACTCTGTAAATATGGTCGTGAGAGCTGCTAACTGATCAGTCATATCCTCTCTCCATATTAGTTTTAAAAATCCTATAAAATTTTCAAAGAAGTGACAATTAAAAGAATGATTAAAAACCCTTAGAATAGTGTATAGCTAAAAAATAAAATCAACTTAAGATTGTGGTACTAAAATTTTAAGTAAGCTTTTTTTAAATCAACAAGAGGATGCTTAGGAGACATTTGAAATTTGACTAATAACTCTCTTGCTATCATATCTCTATCTTGTTGATTGTTTGGTAACTTAATTGATTTTGGAATAGTTACCCAACCATTAGCATTTCTACAAAAAACGGCTGGTCTATCCTCTTCGTAACCCATATGGACATCTTCTAACCAATTTAGATCATCCCAACCCATCGCTTCAATATACTTTTCAAGAAACGGAGTAATTTTACTATAATCTGGTAGTAGGTTTACGTCATATCGGTAACCAATTGATTGACCAATCATTTTTTCTCTGGCTGTTTCTTTTTTCTTTCCTAATTGACCCTTGATCTCTTTGGTTTTTGCTAATGATTTACCTTTTTTTTTAGCCATAATTGAAATTATATTTTGTGATAGTTATCAACTCCAACTGTATAGTTTGTTCCAGCAAGAGGAACCTTAGCTAATGCTGAAGCTTCAGATGTTAATGCAGCCAAATCTTCTGGTTCTAAAGAATGTATATTTGTTTTTCCACAAGCTCTAGCTAACAATTGTGCTTCAAGCGTCATCGAATGCAAATAATTGTAAACTCTGATCGCAGCATCATCAGGATTTAATCTAGCTCTTAATTTTGGATCTTGAGTTGCTACACCAACTGGACATCTTCCTGTATGACAATGATAACACTCACCAGCTTTAACACCCATTTCTTTTTCAAAGTTAGCTTCAGGAATATCTTTATTGCAATTCAAAGCGATCATAGATCCAGTTCCAATTGCTATTGCATCAGCACCTAGCGCTAACGCTTTTGCCATATCAGCACCATCTCTAACACCACCTGCATAAATTAAAGTTACTTTTCCCGTCTTTCCCACATCATCAATTGCTCTTCTAGCTTCTCTTATAGCAGCAATTCCTGGTATACCAGTATTTGCAGCAGCAATGTGAGGACCCGCACCAGTTGATCCCTCCATACCATCTAGATAAATAGAGTCAGGATCACATTTTGCAGCCATACGAACATCGTCATATACTTTCGATGCACCTAATTTTAATTGAATAGGAACTTTATTTTTTGTTAGTTGTCTTAATTCCTCTACTTTTAAAGCTAAGTCGTCTGGACCTAACCAGTCAGGATGTCTTGCAGGAGATCTTTGGTCGATCCCTGAAGGTAGTGATCTCATTTCTGCTACTTGATCAGTTACTTTCTGACCCATTAAATGTCCTCCCATACCAACTTTTTGACCTTGACCAATAAAAACTTCTATACCGTCTGCTAGTTGTGCATGATGTGGATTAAATCCATATCTTGATTGAATACATTGATAGAACCACTTTTCAGAATATCTCCTTTCATCTGGTATCATTCCACCTTCACCAGAACATGTAGCACTACCAGCCATTGTTGCACCACGTGCTAAAGCAGTTTTTGCTTCATAAGATAAAGCTCCAAAACTCATACCTGTTATGTAAACAGGAATATCTAATTCTATTGGGTTCTCACATCTTGGACCAATTACAGTTTTCGTTTCACATTTTTCTCTATAACCTTCAATAACAAACCTTGTTAAAGTTCCAGGAAGAAAAACAAGATCATCAAATGTAGGAATTTTTTTCATTAACGCCATTCCCCGCATTCGGTATCTTCCTAATTGTGATTTAATATGAATATCGTCTATTACTTCTGGAGTAAAAATTGCATTATAGCCAAGCAAACTTTTATTTCTTCCACCATTATTATTTAAATGTACATCAGCTTTGCCGCCAACATTATTTTTTAATTTTTTATTATTTTTTTTCTTTTTTTTCTTAGCCATTAAATTGCTCCTTTTTTCTCTGTAGGTTCTAAGTTATCATAATTCCATAATTTTTTCCCTGCGACTACTTTTGTCATCTTGCTTACGTCGAAATTTTCACCAATTTCTGCAACTTTTAACTTTCTTCTAAGCCAATCCTGGTCACTTTTTGTTAAGTCTGATGGCACTGCGTCACTACCATACGATCCGATTTTGCCACCAATAAAAATTGTTCCGTCATACATAGAATCACCTAAATTTATTCCAACATCACCTAAAATTATGATTCTACCTCTTTGCATCATGAAACCTGTAAATGCTCCCGCATCACCTCCTATAATGATTGTTCCACCTTTCATGTCGATACCTGTTCTTGCTCCAACACTTCCCTTGCAAATTAAATCACCACCCCTAATTGCTGCACCAAAACAAGATCCAGCATTTTTCTCAATAACAACTTTGCCAGCCATTAAATTTTCCGCACATGACCAACCAACTCTTCCGTTTATTCTAACTACCGGGCCATCACAAGAACCTATACCAAAGTAACCTAAACTTCCTTCAAAAATTAAATTCAGTTTATTTAGTATTCCTACCCCTAAGCTATGTTTTCCCTGAGGATTTTTAATTACAATAGTGCCGTAACCTTCACTCATCAAATTATCAATTTTTTTATTAGCTTCAGCAGCAGTCATGTCTTTAACATCGAGATCGGTTCTTTTATTAAAATCTACATCGTAAGTACCAAAATAATAAAAGTTTTCAGCTTCATCTGGATTAAAAAACTTTTGTTGAGTTCTTCCAGTTAAAACTTCACTATGCATACCCATTTCTTGGGCTTTAGTTTTTTTAGTTACATTCTTTAAATTTGCCATACCTTAACCTCTCCATCAAAAGGATCGTAAGTATCTATTTCCTGAGGTAAAACTGATCTTATAGCTATCTCCTCAGAACCCATTGCTACTAAATCATCCGACTCGTAGAGCACAAGAGGTTTTGCTGCCATCGTATCTTTAGCCATGCCCAAGGAATTTTTAGTTGCTACAAAGTAAGTAAAAACCCCATCTAGACCAGATAGAGATTCTTTCATACCCTCTTCTAAAGTTGCTCCACTCCGCATTTTTTCGGCTAAGTAAACTGCTATTAGCTCAGAGTCACACTCAGACATAAATCTCATTCCCTTATTCTCCAAAACTCTTCTGTTATTCCAATAATTTGTGAGTTGCCCGTTATGAACTACCGAAACATCACTAAAAGGATATCCCCAAAAAGGATGGGCAGACTTAATATCGACACCTGACTCAGTTGCCATACGGGCATGACCTATAGCGTGTGTTCCAATAAGTTTATCTAAATTATATCTTTCACAAACCATCTTTGCATTCCCTAGATCTTTAATTACCTCAAGAGATTTACCCATTGATAAAATCTCTACCCCTGGAATACTTTCTATTCTTTGTGAAAATTCTAACAAATCCTTTTTATTATATTCTATCTCATATCTCAGTGAATATGGCAGTATACGTTCTTCCTTAACTATTTCAGCCCCCAATTCATTTATACAAGCGTCAACTTCTTTTTTTCTCTGGTCATATACAGAAACATCTTCAGCCACTGATGAACTACCTTCACCAACATTTTCACCTATCTTTATCCTTGCAATAAAGTTTTTTCCGTCTGTATCCCCGTAAAGAGCGTAACCTGTAGAATCTTCTCCCCTATGCTTCAAGGCTTGCAACATTCCTTGCAACTCAAAGCCTACATTTGAAGATTTATTTCTATGTATTAATCCTGCTATTCCGCACATATTTTCTCTCTTTATATTTTTATTTTAAGGTAAGCAATCTAAATAAGTATCTAAATCCCATTGAGTTGTAGCACCTAAAAATCTTTCCCATTCATCATTTTTATACCAATGGAAAACTTTATACATTTCATCAGGCATTGCAGATTTAATAACTTCATCCTCTGATAATCTTTCTAAAGCTTCACCTAAACTCAAAGGAAGTTTCTTAACATCTTTACCTGCTTTTTGAGCCTCATAAATATTTCTAGACTCTGGATCAGCTGGTTTGAGTTTTTTAGTAATCCCATGATCACAAGCTTTTAGTAAAGCTGCCCCTAATAAATATGGATTATGCATAGAGTCTACTGATCTGTATTCAAATCTACCCGGTGCTGATACTCTCAATCCACAAGTTCTATTTTGGTAACCCCAGTCAGCATAAACGGGTGCCCAAAAACCTTGATCCCATAATCTTCTATATGAGTTTACAGTTGAAGATCCTAAAGCTGTTAATGCTGGTAAATGCTCCATAATACCCGCTATTGATTGTAATCCAATTTTTCCAGGTAATTGCATATCTTTAGTATCCGGCATAAAAGTGTTTGTTCCTCCCTCAACATAACCAAAAACTTCCTCTACACCTGGCAAAGATTTATGCCCAAGTTTATTTGTTTTAACTTTTCCACCTTTCCATAAAGACATATTAGTATGACACCCACTTGCCGAAACTCCCATAAATGGTTTAGTCATAAAACACGCAATTAAATTGTGTTCTCTTGCAACTTGAGCACATATTTGTCTATAAGTTGATAATCTATCTGCATTTCTTAGGACGTTGTCATATGTCCAGTTCAATTCTAATTGACCGGGTGCATCTTCATGATCTCCTTGAATCATGTCTAGACCCATTGCTTTTGCATACTCAATTACTTTCATAAATACAGGTCTTAATGATTCAAATTGGTCTATGTGATAACAAAATGGTTTCGAAAACCCTTTTCCAGTTGGAGTTCCGTCCTCATTTTTAGTTAGCCACATCATTTCAGGCTCAGTTCCTACTCTTAGTTCTAAACCATGTCTCTTTTGGAATTCATCCATGAAAATTCTTAAATTTCCTCTGCAATCAGAAGTTAAATGACCTCCAGGATTATTTCTCTCTTCTCTGTTTCTAAAACAAGTAACAAAAACTCTTCCTACTCTTTTATCCCATGGTAACTGGCAAAAAGTTTCAGGATCAGGAATTCCAACTAATTCCATTGCCTCTGGTCCATAACCAATATAATTATTGTGTCGATCTAAAAATAAGTTTGCAGTTGCTCCATAAACTAATTGGAAACCTTTTTCGGCCGTTCTTTCCCAATGATCAGCAGGTATTCCTTTTCCAACCACTCTTCCTGTTACAGAAATAAATTGATAATAAATATAGGTTATTCCTAATTCATTAATTTTTTCTCTTACTTTTTTGACTTGTTTATCTCTACCTGGTCGGTTTACGTGTTTTTCTAAATCTGTCATGTTTCCCCTTTAAATGTTTTAGTCAAAAAGGTAACTGAAAACAAATCGTCTGTCTACTCAGATAACTAACTCCAAGGAAACGGACTGTTCGAAGTAGGGTGAAGTTCACCCTTCTCGTATCGGTTGAATCTAAAAGGTTTCAACAAGTCACTTTCTTGTCCTAAAATTTCTTTAGCAACTAACTCACCAACTCCAATCATTTTATAACCATGGTTGGCATCTGCGATCATATAAACATTTTCTAAAAATCTATCGAAAATCGGAAAGGAGTCTGGAGTCATACACCCAAGACCACCTGATGGACCTTTCCTATATAAATCTGATTTCCCCTCAAATCTTTTTTGACAATGTGCTAATGCTGAACACCACATTTCGCTAAAAGCGTCCGTAGTTTGATACTCCGGAGAATCCAATCCATAAGGATCAACATTTACATCATCAAAATGTTTTTTAACAATATAAGGGGATGTTCCTCCTTGTACTCCCAGCCCTTCAATATCTGGTTTATAATAAATTCCCCAAATTTTGTCTGTAATTAATTTTTTTGTTTTGTCTGAATACAACGGCGCAGTTGAGTCGACATGAACCACAGGGGGTTGTTTGCCATCATTAGTTTTCAAAAAATCTGGCTCAACTCCAATCACACCTTCTTGCAAAAACCAATAAGTCCACATATCTGTTACATGCATTTTACCATCTTTACCTTTAATGTTTGCAGTCTTTGGAAGTTCAAGCATGTTCCAGAAGTCTCTTGCCCATGGACCTGCTCCAATGACCACTTGCTCACAATCGATTGTACCTTTGTCTGTTTCAACACCAGTAACTGCTTTACTATTACTTCCTCTTTTAAATCCAGTCACCTTAACACCTTTATGAACATTTACTCCGTTTGAGTTTGCCTTATTTTCTAAAGCTTTAATTGAGTCTTTGTTAAAAGCGTAACCACCTTTTTTTTCATGCAGGATAGACGTAATTCCTTGCGCTTGCCAATCATCAAATATACCTCTCATGTAATTCATGCAATCTTTTTCACCTTCTATGAATTCAGACTCATAACCGATAGCTTTTTGTTGCTCATAAATACTTGCAACATCCTCGTGCATAACTTCAGGTGATATTTGTAAATAACCAACTGGATTATATTTAAATGCTTTAGGGTCACTCTCCCATACTGAAACTGAGTGAGCCATCAATTCTCTCATTGCGGGTTGAAAATAATTATTACGAACTACTCCGCAAGCTATTCCACTTGCACCAGCAGCAGTGTCCTTTTTTTCTAAAACAACAATATCACCAGGATTTTTATAAGTTTCTGAAAGTTTCCAAGCAGTACTCAATCCGTGAATACCTCCACCGATTATTACTACTTTTGCTTTTGTCGGTAATGACATACTCCAATCTTTATTTTTCGTGCGACTTAAATATATAATTTTTTATATATATAAAAAATATAAGTATTAAATATATTAAATGATTTTTCCCTAGAAACTTAAATTTTTTAATGTCTCCAAGTATTCATTAAATTCTGCAATGAATGATTTGCTTGGTTTAATAAATTTTTTTCTTTGATCATTAGGTGCTTTTTCTAAGAAAAAAAATCCTTTTTCACAAGCTTCATTGATCATTAAAGCTGACTTTGGTCTAGATGTTTTAAATAATCTAGTTTTTAATTCTTCAACAGTTAAATGCTCGCTATTTTTAAAAGCGTTCATAACTAATAACATCATATGGTAATGTGAAGGAGATTTTCTAAAAAAATAATTGCTAGAAGTATGAGATAGTTTTACTTGGTCTTCCCAGAATTCTAGCAAATCTTTGGTAGTTTTTGCCATTACGCTCTTACTCTAGTTTTCTTAGGATCGAAATGTGGGAAAGTTACTATCTTTGCTGAAATTCTTTTTTGATGACCATCAATTTTTCCAACTTCAACTTCTGTTCCGATTTCAGAGTATTTGTCATCAATTCTACATAATGCAATATTTTTATTTAAAGTCGTGCTCAAACACCCGCTTGTAATTACACCAACTTGAGATCTTCCAATATGAACACAATCACCATGTCCAGCAGGTTCCTTACCAATAAGCTCTAAACCAACTAATTTTTTTTGCGGATTTGCTTTTCTATCAATTAGTATATTTTTTCCTATGAAATCTTCTTCCTTAGTTTTAAGAGGCACAGTAAAACCAACTCCTGCCTCATAAGGATCTTGTTGACCATCAAATTCATTGCCAAAAAGAATTAAACCTGCCTCAATTCTCAGTTTATCTAAAGCCGCAAATCCAGCTGGGATTAAACCATCATTTTTTCCAGCCTTCATTAACTTATCCCAAACTTCTGGTGCGTCTTTGGGGTGACACCATACTTCATAACCCAATTCACCCGTATAACCTGTTCTTGAGACTATTAAAGGAATTCCTTGAAGATCCTCAATACGGCAAATAGTAAATCTAAACCATTCTAGTTCATCGATGGTGGGTTGGGTAGGCGGAGTAAAGATTAATTTTTTAAGTATATCTCTGCTTTTTGGACCTTGAATAGAAACGTTACTTATTTGATCTGTCGAATTTTTAACATTAACTTTAAAATTTTTCTTTTTTGCAATTTCTTTTAACCATTCACCTGCATATTCATCACCACAAATCCACCTAAAACCTGTTTCACTCAATCTAAATAAAGTTCCATCATCAAACATCATACCATTGTCATAACACATTGCCGAATAAACAACTTGACCCACAGATAATTTTTTAATGTTTCTTGTTAATGTGTAATTCATTAATTCCTCAGCATCAGGTCCAATTATTTCAAATTTTCTCAAAGATGACAGATCTATAAGGACAGCTTTTTCTCTACATGCATTATATTCTTCTACGACACCGTGTTTTGTGTAATCATTTGGAAGCCAAAAACCCCTAGCATCAATAAAATTTCTTGTTAATTTCGATGTTCTTTCATAAAAACCAGAGTTTCTTGTAAGTTTTTTTTCGGAATCTGTTTTCATTCTAAAAGCAAATGATTTTGAAAATTCTTTTTTTTTGTCATAGGTTCTAACAAAAATGTCAGTTGGATTCCATGAATTACATGGATCTATATCACTAGGACATGCAGTAGTGCCTATAGTAAGATCTTTAAGTGCTCTAAACATCACATAATCGCCTGGTCTAGCATAGGACTCATCAGAAATTACTGAGTTAAGGCCAGTTGCGGAAGTGTTGAAAAATAAGTTAATGGCATGCCACCCTTTTTGTTTTTTTACTCCATATTTATCCATTGATTTTGTTAAGTTATCTGAACAATTTGGATGACCAAAATATCCCATATCCTCATAATATTTTGAAGTACAAGCTAAATTAAAAGTATCGTGCTTTCCAACTGTGTCCCTAATTACCTCAACTAGAGGCTCATGATCAGTATCGTAAAATTTGGAAAAGAGTCCCGGACCAGGAAAAGTATTTCCCATAAAAGTTCTTGTTGTTTGCCAATCAAGGCCTTTTTCAATATCTTTATCAAGTTTTCTTGTGTCGAAAGCGACAAAATCAGAACATTGTCTTCCCGCTGGACTTATGATCTGAATATAGTCTCCTTCTTTTACTTGGTATGAAACGGATGTTTGTCTGTCGATATTTTTTTCATAATTTGGCTCATACATTGGGTCAGGAATTATTGTTAATTCCTTGTCATTCTTTATTTTAGCTCTTTTAATAAACAAAGTTAAATCTCCGGATGGATTTTGATCACTTATCAACATTTCATTATTTGGTGCCGAAAATATTACATAGCACTTATCTTTTGACTTTAATTTTAGCTTTTCTCCTGAAGGGGTATCTTCATCAAAAACTATAGATGATTTTGATGTATTAACATTTAAGTTTCTTTTTTTAAGTTGGTAGTTTGTAATTAATGAACTTTCATCATTATTGTTTAATATTTTTTTAATAAAATTACCTTTAGCATTTTCTTTTAAGTTTAAAATTCCTAAATCATATTTTCCGTCTTTATTAAAACATGTTATTTCGCAAACTTGGTTTCCCTCATCATTAATTATTTCAATTTCATCATCTGGAAAAATTTGCACACCAGTTAAACCACCAGCAACAATTACATGTCTTTCAACTCCAGGTGGTAACACATTAAGCCCAGGTTCTTTTATATCTAAGGTTGTAAGCGCCATTTTTAATTACCTTATATACTATAAAAATATCTAAGTGTTGACTATCATTTTACTTAAGCACATACTAGGGAACTTAATATTAAGAAAGGGGAATAAATGCGAAAAATAATATCATTAATTTCTGCACTTATAATCTCAGTGGTAAGTTTTGCTGGTTTATCAAATGCAGATAGCAAAAAACCCATTGTTATCCCAACCCATAACTGGTCAAGTCAAATTGTGATGGCTTATGTTATTGGTGGAATAATGGAAAGTATGGGAAATAATGTTAAATATGTTAATGCTGACTCACAAGCAGTATACGAGTCAATTAGAATTGGCGACGTAACAATATCCCATGAAGTGTGGGAGTCTGCTTTTGGTAAATCATTTACAACAGCTTTAGATAAGGGTGGTTTACTTGACTGGGGTGACCATGAAGCAAGAACTCTTGAGGATATGGGATATCCTAATTGGGTTGCTGAAAAAGGATTATGCCCAGGACTACCAGACTGGACTGCTTTAAAAAATCCGGCTTGTGCTAAAAACTTTACAACGCCTGACTCACCAAATGGAAAAGGAAGAATGTTGGAAGGTCCACAAACTTGGCATGGTGACTTAATCCCTCAAAGAGTTGACGCTTTAGGATTAGGAGATCTTTGGTGGGTTAAATTTGCTGGAAGTGCAGACGCACTATGGGCAGAGTTAGCAGCAGCTGAAAAAGAAGGAAGAGGAACAATCATCTTTAACTGGACGCCAAACTTTACAGATGGTGCTGGTTTTACATTTATCGACTTTCCTCCATACACAGCTGGTTGTAGACCAGAAGATGGTGGAGATGGAAAATGTGGTTCACCAGATGGTTATTTGAAAAAAGCAGTTAATGCTGATTTTCCAAAAACTCATCCAGATGCAGCAGCTATGTTTAAAAAACTTTCTTTCACAACAAGTCAAATTGGTGCAATGGCAGCTTTAGTTGACGTTGACAAAATGACTCACGAAGATGCTGCAAAAGCATGGTTGAAAAAGAACGAGAAAGTTTGGAAAGCTTTTACTAAATAAGGCTTGAAGCAACTAAATCTTTAAATCTCTCCCAACATTGTTGGGGGAGATTTTTTTTTAAGTACAAATTAAATGATTAAATATTTTTTAAGTATATTAATTAGTCTATTATTTTTTAATCAATCTTTTGCAAAAGATGTAAGTATAAGTGAAAATATTGATCTTGAGTTTGCTTGTGATTTAGAAAAAAAAATAATTAAAAATTCAGAATATAATTATCAAACCTTTTTAGCTAAAGATTTAAATGAGAAAGGTTTAGATAAATTCAAAATTTTATCCAAAAAACCAGAAACACTTTCGATTAAAGGATTATCATTATTTCTTTCAGATTCAGCAAAACTTAACATTAAAGTAGTTAATAAAGACGTAGTTTTATTCAAGTCAATTGATCAAAAAAAAAATTATTCTGAGTCTGGTATTATTACCAGAAAAACAGGTGAATTAATTCATGAAATAACAAAAAATATAAAAAGTGAAAACTCTGAAAAATATATTTCTATTTATTCATGCAATAAAGAGGACAAAAAAGTATAATTTTTTTTTAATCAATTTTGTGTAAAATAATATTATGAAAAAATATCTATATATTATTATTTTAAGCTTTTTTGTTAGTTCAGTTGCGCTAGCGCGAAGCACAGGATGTAAAGAAGGAAACTGCGAAAATGGTTTTGGAAAATGGGTTTATACTGACAAGACTACTTACGAAGGTGAGTGGGTAGGCACTAAGAAAAATGGCCAAGGAGTTGAAACTTGGCCCAACGGATACATCTATAAAGGTGAGTTTAAAAATAGTGAATGGAGTGGAGAAGGTGTTCTGACTTTTCCGGACGGCTCAACTTATGAAGGGGAATGGGCAAAAGGATTTATGAATGGCAAAGGTACTTTTACCTCATCAGATGGAACCCAAAAATCTGGAATATGGAAAAATGGAAAGTTACAAGAGTAAATGTTAAAAGAAAATTTTTTTAATAGAATAAAATATTTGCCTGAGACCACAAAGCAGTTTGGTGGTTTGTTACTAATTATTCTAATTATATTATCCTCTTTTTTTGCTTTAAACATAATGTTTGGAGGTGGTGATGAACTTGTTAGAAAAATGAAACTAGAGGAGGAAAGAATTGCGAAAGAAAAGAAATTAAGTGAATTAATATCTAAATTACCTTCGGGTATACTAGTAACTTTTGATGGCACAGATCATTACAAGCTAACAGATGAAGTCTACGAACAAGTTTGTAAAGCAACAAAATTAATTCCACAACGTGCAATTATGGGGGCAAATTTTTTAAATTATAGAGCACATGAAATTTACACAATTAATGGTAATAAAATTGATAAAACATTTGTGAAGTGGGATGAGAAAAAAAATAAGTGTTTTGCTGGGTTTACAGTAAGTGGAAATAACGTCGGAGTTGATGAGTCAATTAATGTTAGTGGCGAGGCGTTAAGTTTTTTAAGTACAGGAATTGATACAAGAGTTTATTATATTAAAAATTTTTAAGGAGAAAGTAACAATATTATGGATTTAATTTTATCATAATTTCATATAACTTATTTAGTATTTATGTCTGAACCAGTAATCAAATGTGAAAATGTTTATAAAATTTTTGGAGCAAATGCTCAAAAGATGCTTCAAGAATCAAATGGTAATGTTGACGCTAAAACTTTTCAAGATAATGGTTGTATCGTTGGTGTGAATAATGCTTCCTTTGAAGTTTCTAAAGGAGAGATGTTAGTTGTTATGGGCTTATCAGGCTCAGGTAAATCAACTTTATTAAGATGTATTTCACGATTAACAGATGCAACAGGTGGAAAAATTTTTATAGAAGGCCAAGATCTTTTACAATTAAATAATAAAGACTTAATTGATCTTAGAAGAAATAAAATGGGAATGGTTTTTCAAAGCTTTGCATTACTTCCACATAAAACTGTTGTTGAAAATATAGCTTTTCCACTTCAGATTAAAGGAGTTAAGACTGAAGACAGTATTAGCAAAGCAATGGATATGGTTAAACTAGTTGGTCTTGATGGTAGGGAAAATTATTTTCCAAGAGAACTTTCGGGAGGACAGCAACAAAGAGTAGGTATTGCAAGATCTCTAGCAGTTGAGCCTGATATTTGGTTTTTAGATGAACCTTTTTCAGCTTTGGATCCATTAATTAGAAAAGAGATGCAGGATGAGTTTTTAAGACTTCAAGAAAAATTACAAAAAACAATTATGTTTATCACTCATGATTTTGATGAAGCTCTAAAACTTGCTGATCGTATTGCAATTATGAAGGATGGTATAATTGAACAATTAGATACACCTGCCAATATTGTTTTAAACCCAGCTACAGAATATGTTAGAAAATTTACTGAAGAAGTACCAAGAGAAAAAGTTTTATTAATTAAAGATGTTATGGAGATATCTAAAGATAACTTAGGTGATTTAAAAGTTTCAAAAGATGAAATTATAGAAAATGTTGCTGAAAAAATTCTCACTCAAGAGAAATCAGTAGCTGTAATAGATGATAACGATCAAATTGTGGGTTCTATCAATCCAACTAAAATAATTAATACAGTTTTTGGGGGAAGAAAGAATAATAATTGATTATGGAACTTTTTAAGAAATATCCAAAAACATTTCAGTGGTTATTTTTATTAGTCGTATTTTTTGCTTTATGTTTTGCAATCGAAGTTCCTGAAACATACAAATTCATTCGTGGTCAAGCAGAATTTGTGAAAGATCCAAATCAAAGCAGTTACGTCTTTTTAGGTAAAGAAGTGAGATATTATGCTTTTGATGTCTTTTGGAGACTGCCACCATTACTTGGATGGTTGCCTATTTGGATTAATGATTCATTATTTTTCTTAATGAATGAATGGATGCCGATTGAAGTTTGGAATGAAGATACGCAAGAATTTAAAAGTCGCCCGATAGTTTTACAAATAAGCAGAAATTTGACTGCTTTCATGACTTTTTTGATAGAATTAATAAGAGAGATTTTATTAGGCGGTCTTGAAACTATAGTTGCATTTACTAGTTGGGATTGGATAGATAAAAACCCATGGGCTGAATTACCAGGATTACCTTGGACTATCGTTGCAGCAGGTGCAGCGCTACTTTCATACAAGCTTAGCGGTAAAGGTCTAGCTTTGTTTGCAGGTTTAACAATGATTTATATTTCTGTATTTGGTCAATGGAAACCTTCTATGCAAACCCTCTCATTTATATTAGTTGCTGCTCCATTATCGTTTATTTTTGGCTTAGGATTAGGAATAGCAGCTTTTAAAAGTAAACGTGTAGAAAAAGCTTTATATCCAATATTGCTGGTAATGCAGACAATGCCACAATACGCTGTGTTGGTACCAGCGTTGGTTCTTTTTGGAGTAGGTGATCATGCTGCAGTAATTATTACTATGGTTGTAGCAATACCTCCGATGATATTACTGACATTACTAGGTTTAAGAGCAGTGCCTCCAGAGGTTATTGAAGCGGGTAGAATGAGTGGATGTAATAATTTTCAATTAATGTTTAAAGTATTAATTCCAACTGCAAGAAGAGATATTTTAATTGGGGTAAATCAAGTCATCATGGTGTGTTTTTCGATGGCAGTAATTTCAGCATTTATTGGAGCAAAAGGTTTAGGATTCAATTTATTATTAGCACTAAACCAACTTAACATTGGATTGGCCTTAGAAGCAGGCTTATGTATTAGTTTAATTGCAATTCTTTTAGATAAGATGTCTTTGGCATGGGCTAATAAACAAACTGATTATTTTGGAAATCTTACCTTCTATCAAAGAAACAAAAATTTTTTATTTTTTGGTATTATATTTGTTATTGGAATAGTGCTCGCTTATTTAGGAACTTTTTTATTTAAAGATACTTTTAATTATTTATTTGAAATTCCACACAATAAAGGAATATCAACTGCTGATTTTTGGAATAAAGGAGTAGATTGGATTTTTGAGACCTTCTTTATATATATCAAAGCGTTTAATACATGGTTGATACAGGAAGTGCTTCAGCCTATGAGAGCACTTTATTTAAGAATGCCTGCAATAGCAACAATAGTGTTAGTTGTTGGTGCAGGGTATCTAATCGGCGGCTTACGTTCAGCGCTGATAGTTTGTACTTTAACTTTATTTATCGCTTTTAGCCCTTGGTGGGATAGAGCTTTAGTTACAACATATATGGCGACCTTCGGAGTTATAGTTTCCTGTTTGATTGGTTTTACTGTAGGAACTTTATGTTTTCAAAATAAACATTCAGCAAACTTTATGTTGGGTGTTTGTGATATTTTTCAAACATTCCCATCTTTTGTCTATTTAATTCCAGTGATGATGTTGTTCGGCATAACCGATACGTCTGTACTTATTGCAGTTATAGTTTATGCAACAATACCGGCTACAAGATATACAATTGAAGGACTTAGAAGTGTTCCAGCTGGACTACATGATGCAGCAACTATGTCAGGTGTAAATAAATTTCAAAGATTAACTAAAATAGAATTTCCTTTGGCATTCCCACATATGATGCTTGGTATAAATCAGACAATTGTATTTGCTTTATTCATGGTGATCATAGGAGCATTTATTGGAACAGAAGATTTAGGTCAATATATTTTAAAAGCATTATCAGATAAAAAAGGTGCTGGAATTGGATTAACGCTTGGTATCTGTGTAGCTTTTATTGCTTTAATATTTGATAACTTAATTAGAGCCTATGTTCAAAAAAGAAAAAAACACCTGGGTATTGATTAATTTAAGATTATTTATCTAAAAAAGTTTTTGAAGAGTCATCCATAGCAGTTGCCCATGGAGTATGATGTATTGGAGCAATGGAGCCAGTTACAGGTGATGAAAATGATTTATTTCTGTAAGTTGAAATATCCTCAACTTTGTGATGTTCCCACTCCTTAAAGTGTTTTCTTATTAACTCAAAATCAATTTTTGGATAATTAGACATTTCATGAAGCTCTTTTGTATACTCAGTTTGAAAATCAATCATTTGATCAGGATTTTCTAGTTTTTCTTCCATTGCGACCCACTTATCAATATCTTTTTTAACCTCACTATCATTAGGTATTTTAATCTTATTCATAATCACATCTCTTGCGTACCAAGCTTGGCAATCAAACATATTAAACGTATGGAATTGATCTTGCATTCCAAGATATAAAAGTTTGTGATTATCTTGCCAAACTACTCCTTTAAATAATTTTGGCGGATATAACCTATTTCTAGTTTTTAATTGTAAATTCTCTTCTAAAAAAGGAAAATGGTGTAGATAACCAGTGCATAAAATTACAACATCAGCTTCTTGCTCAGTTCCATCTTTAAATATTGCTTTTTTTCCAACTAATTTATCTAGATAATGAACTTCTTTCATACCATCGGGCCATTTAAATCCCATCGGATTATGTCTGTAACCAATAGTAACGCTCTTGGCTCCGTATTTATTACACTGAAGAGCAATATCCTCTGCTGAATAGCTACTCCCTAGCACTATAACATTTTTATCTCTAAATTCCTCTGCATCTCTAAAATCATGTGAGTGCATAATTCTTCCTGGAAAAGAACTCATTCCTTCATACTCTGGAATAAATGGAACCGAAAAATGACCCGTAGAAACCACCACAAAATCAAAATTATCTTTTAAAATTTTATTATTTACTTTATCTTGATAACTAAGCTCAAACTTATCGTCTTTAAAAATTGTATTAACAACTCTAGTATTGAATTTAATCTTACTTTTTAAATTTCCTTTACTTACTCTCCCAACAATATAATCAAATAATACCTCTCTAGGTGGAAAAGATGGTATCGGTTTTCCAAAATGTTCATCAAAGGAGTAATCTGCAAATTCTAAACATTCTTTTGGTCCATTCGACCAAAGATATCTGTACATACTATTTGGAACTGGATCACCATACTGATCAGAACCTGTTCTCCAACTATAATTCCATAATCCTCCCCAAGTTTCTTGTTTCTCAAAACAAACTACCTCAGGTATTTTTTCACCATTTTTTTCCGCTAGTTCAAAGGCTCTCAACATTGATAAGCCACAAGGCCCTGCACCAATAATCGCTACTTTTGTCATTAAATTATAAAAATTAATAATTTTTAAATGTATTTTACTAACAAAATGGCCACAATTACAATAAAATAATTATTAGTTATGAAAAATATCTTGATAATAGGTGGTGGCGCCATGGGTTCAGCTTTTACATTTCCTTGTATAGATAATAATAATAGAGTTACAATAACCGAGCCTTATAGCAAAAGATTTATTAAAGACTTATCTTCAAAATATAAATATCATTCTTCACTTAAAGTTAAACTTCCAAAAAAAGTAAGATTTAAAAACTTTTCTAAAAATTTATTAATAGGAAAATTTGATTTGATAGTTGTAGCTTTGAGTTTGTCTGGAATAAATTTCATAGGTGAAGAGTTAAGAAGACTAAAGGAAAAAACTCCAATTTTAGTTTTGACCAAAGGTTTAAAATATGACAAGAAACTAAATAGAATATTTACAATTTCTGATCAATTAAAAAAAATCTATAACTTAAGAAATATTTCTGTTTTAAAAGGTCCTTGTTTAGCTAAAGAACTGGCAAGAAAAAAAAAAACAAGTGTTATTATTGCAAATCAAAACATTAAGGCTGCAAAAGATATTGGTAGATATATATCTACCAAATATTATTTAATAGAATATTCAAAAGATGTTGTTGGTATTGAGGTTAGTTCAGCAATAAAAAATATATATTCCATGATAATAGGGGCTGGACAAAATTTAAATACGTCATCAAATTTATTTCAAAAGTCAATGAATGAGATGAAATATTTTGTAAAATATTTTAAAGGCAAAGAAGAGACAATTTTAGGTTTAGCAGGTGTTGGAGATTTGTATGTTAGTGCTGCTGGTGGAAGAAATAGTAAAATGGGTAGTTATTTAGGTAGAGGATATACATTTAAATCAGCAAAAAAAAAATTTATGTTTAAAGATACTGTTGAAGGTGAGCAGCTTGCTAGAGAAATTGCTCCTTTTATCTTAAAGAAAATGAGTAAAAAAAATATTCCCTTGATGATGAATTTATTAAAAGCAATCTTAAAAAATAAAAAACTAAAGATTAATTAATTATATTTATGAAAATTAATTGGAATTATCCAACAACAGTTTGGGTAGGAGAAAATAGAATTTATGAATTGAGTGAAGCTTGTAAAAATTTAAATATAACTAAACCATTATTTGTTACTGATAAAGATTTAGTAAACTTACCTTTTATAAAAAATATTATTTCTGATAATCTTAAAAAATTCAAAGAATTAGAGGTTTTTTCGAATTTCACAGGTAACCCGATTGGTGAAAATGTTGATGAGGGTGTTGCTCAATTTAAAAAAAAAAAGTGTGATGGAATTATAGCTATTGGTGGAGGTAGTGCCCTTGACGTTGGTAAAGCAATCAGTTTTATGTCTGCTCAAACAAGACCTATTTGGGACTTTGAGGATATCGGTGAAAACTGGAAAAGAGCTACAACAGAAAACATCCCTCCAATAATTGCAATACCAACAACAGCTGGAACAGGATCAGAAACAGGAAGAGCGTCTGCAATTATAAACAAAAAAACTGGAATAAAAAAAATTATATTTCATCCAAAAATTTTACCAGCAATTGTAATATTAGATCCTCTATTGACATTAGATCTTTCTCCACGATTAACCGCAGCAACAGGTATGGATGCATTAGCTCACAACCTTGAAGCGTTTTGCGCACCAAACTTTCATCCAATGGCAGATGGAATAGCTTTGGAAGGAATAAAATTAATTAAAGACTCACTTTTAATAGCTTTTGAAGACGGAAAAAATATTGATGCACGACAAAAGTTATTATCAGCTTCATCTATGGGTTCTACAGCTTTTCAGAAGGGATTAGGTGCAATACACTCATTGAGTCATCCAATTAACTCACAGTTTAATGTCCATCATGGTTTATCCAATGCAATTTTTATGCCATACGTTTTGACATTTAATAGATCTTCAATTGAAAAAAAAATAGTTTCTATATGTGATTATCTGGATTTAAAAAAAAATTTTGAAAGTTTCTTAGAATGGATATTAGATTTAAGGAGTAAATTGAACATTCCAAATAAATTATCTGATATCATGGATTGCACTAAAATAAATCTTGATCAGTTATCTCAGATGGCATTAGAAGATCCCTCAACCAGTGGAAATCCAAAAAAAGTAAATAAAGATGATTTAAAAAAGATGTACGAATATAGTATTTCAGGAAAATTATTTAAATGAAAAAAATACTTATCGTTGAGGGAAATCCCAGGAAAGAGAATGAGAGTTTTCAAAAAGTAGGAATACAAACACACACTGAAAGTTTAAAAAATAGCCTCAATTATTTTGAAGAAGAATTAAAATTGGATGTAGTAAATCCATCATCTGACGAGAGTATCGAGTCAGTAAAAAATAATCTTTCAAATTATGATGGATTAATTTGGGGTGGCAGTAGTCTAAATATTTATAATAATACACCTGAAATAATAAAACAGATTGAATTCATGAAAGAATGTCAAAAAAAAGTTGTAAATATTCTAGCCATATGTTGGGGTATGCAGGTAGCTGTGACTGCTGCCGGAGGAGAAGTAAAAAAAGCTGATAATTCACATATTGGTATAGCTAATGAAATTATAATTAATAAGGTTGGTCAAGATCACCCGCTTTATCAAAAAAAAGATAAAAAATTTAATTCACCAGCTTTTAATTTTGATGAAGTCAAAATACTTCCGAAAAATGCAATCTGTTTAGCGTCAAATAAAATAAATAAAGTTCAAAGTTTATATTTTGAAATAAATGATAGTAAGGTTTGGGGATTACAATATCACCCAGAGATAACTTATGAGAAAATGATAAGTTTAATTAAATTTAGAAAAGATAGATTAATAAATTTAAGAAAAGTTTTTAAAGATGAAAAAGACGTAGAAAATCATATATCCTTTATCAAAAAAGAAATTTTAGTGACAAATAAAGATAAAAGGATGATGGAGTTAAAAAACTGGTTAAATAGTCTTAATTAAAATAAACCCTCTATTTCACCTTTTTTGTTTAATTTAATCGAGTCAGCTGCAGGCACCCTTGGTAAGCCTGGCATTGTCATGATTGCTCCACAAACCACAACTATAAACTCAGCACCAGACGATAATCTAATTTCTCTTATTGGTAAAGCATGTCCAGTTGGTGCACCTTTTAAATTGGGATCGGTTGAAAAACTATATTGAGTTTTTGCAACACAAATAGGTAATTCTCCATATCCAGATTCTTCAAAAATTTTAAGCTGATCTCTAATTTTTGTGTCAGCTATAACTTCATCAGCTCTATAAATTTCTTTTGCAATTGTCTCAATTTTTTTAAATAGGGGTAATTTACTTTCATATAAAAATTTAAAATTTGCCTCATTTTTTTCACATAACTCAGTAACATGACTTGCTAATTCTTTTGTACCTTCGCCTCCATTAGCCCAATGTTTACATAGACTTGCTTTTACTCCAAGCTTTTCACAAAACTCTATTAATGCTTTTACCTCTTTATCAGTATCTTTTATAAAATGATTTACAGCTATAGCGACTGGTAATCCAAACTTTTTAACATTTTCAATGTGTCTTTGAAGATTTATTAATCCTTTTTTTAAAGCATCAACATTTTCATTTTTTAAATCATCTTTTGCGACTCCACCATGCATTTTTAATGCTCTAATAGTAGCAACAATCACAACACAACTTGGTTTTAAATTTGATTTTCTACATTTTATATCAAGAAACTTTTCTGCACCAAGATCAGCACCAAAACCAGCTTCAGTTACAACATAATCTGCGAGTTTTAATCCAGCTTTAGTTGCAATAACAGAATTACATCCATGAGCGATATTAGCAAATGGTCCCCCATGTATTATTGCAGGATTGTTTTCTAATGTTTGGGTCACATTAGGTCTTAAAGCTTCTTTTAACAGAACAGTCATAGGACCTTGAGCTTTTAAATCTTTCGCGTAAATAGGTTTTTTCTCTCTTGTATAAGCTACCGTGATATTCCCTATTCTTTTTTCTAAGTCTTCAAGATTATTTGCAAGACAAAAGATAGCCATAATTTCTGAGGCAACGGTAATATCAAAACCATCTTCTCTTGGAAAACCGTTTGCTACACCACCAAGGTTAATGTTAATTGATCTAAGAGCTCTATCATTCATATCCATCACTCTTTTCCAAACTATTCTTCTTACATCTATATTGAGTTTATTTCCCCAGTAGATATGATTGTCGATTAATGCTGACAAAAGATTATGTGCAGATGTTATTGCATGAAAATCACCAGTAAAATGAAGATTGATTTGTTCCATTGGTACAACTTGAGCATATCCACCACCTGCTGCACCACCTTTCATTCCAAAAGAGGGACCAAGGCTTGGTTCTCTTAGGCAAACAATAGATTTTTTTCCTATTTTATTTAATCCATCATTTAAACCTACTGAAGTAGTTGTTTTACCTTCCCCAGCTGGAGTAGGAGTTATAGCTGTTACTAAGATTAACTTTCCGTCAGGTTTATCTTTTAATTTTTCCAAATACTCCAGGTTCACTTTAGCAATATGTCTACCCATCGGACTAAATGCTGAGCTTTCATCTGGGACATTTACTTTAGCTAAAATATCCTTAATTGGTTGCATTTTAGCTTCTCTTGCTATTTGGATATCTGATTTTATGTCGCTCATTTAAACTTGTTAAATATAAAAAACTGGTCGATTAGTATCTCTTTTTAACACCTTTGGAAATATCTAAAAATTATATATAAAAAAAATATGAACTATTTATATTCATTATTATAAAAATGGGTTATGCAAAAATATTCAGTTTTTAGTTTGATAAAAAATGCCCTTTCTAATCACGAGAATTGGGATTTAGCTTGGAAAGACCCCACACCTAAAAAAGAGTATGATGTCGTGATTATTGGTGGTGGAGGTCATGGTCTAGCAACAGCATATTATTTGGCGAAAGAGCACAACATAACCAATGTGGCCATCATAGAAAAAGGTTGGATTGGTGGAGGAAACGTTGGACGTAATACTACGATTATTAGATCAAATTATATGTATGATGAAAATGCGTTATTTAGTGAATTCGGAATGAATCTGTGGAGAAAGATGAGCCAAGATTTAAATTACAACGTGATGTTTTCTCCAAGAGGAATTATAAATCTAGCTCACTCTGATGCTCAAATGAATGTTTATGCCAGAAGAGGTAATTCTATGCGTTTAAATGGTATAGATGCGGTTCTTTTAAATAGAGAGCAAGTAAAAGAAATTATTCCAATGGCTGATTTTTCTGAAAATGTTAGATTTCCAATCTTTGGTGGATTAATGCAACCTAGCGCAGGTACGGCTAGACATGATGCAGTAGCGTGGGGTTATGCGCGTCAAGCAGACTCAATGGGTGTAGATATAATTCAAAATTGTGAAGTAATTGGTTTTGATGTCTCTGCAGGTAAAATTAAAGGGATTAGGACTTCAAGAGGAGAAATTAAAGCTAAAAAAATTGGACTATGTGTTGCAGGTAGCACAAATATTTTGGCTGAAAAATTAAATATGACTTTGCCAATTGAAACACATTTATTACAAGCTTGTGTATCAGAACCAGTAAAACCAGTTTTAGATAATGTGGTTACTTTTGGTGCTGGACATTTTTATATAAGTCAATCAGATAAAGGTGAAATGGTTATGGGAGGTGATTTAGATGGCTATAATAGTTACGCCCAACGAGGTAATTTACCAACACTTCAGCATGTACTTACAGAAGGAATTGCCATGATGCCATTTTTAAGTAAATTAAAAATGTTAAGAACATGGGGTGGTATAATGGATATGTCCATGGATGGCTCACCAATTATTGATAAAACACACATTGAAGGCTTGTATTTAAATTGTGGATGGTGTTACGGAGGATTTAAAGCTACACCGGCATCTGGTTGGACTTTTGCCCATACAATTGCGCAAGATAGAGTTCATGAATTAAATGCTGGATATAGTTTAAATAGATTTAATACAGGTCATTTGCTAGACGAAAAAGGGCTTGGAACAAAAACTTGGATTTCATAAATGCTTCATATCAAGTGTCCACATTGTGGAATGAGATCACAAAATGAATTTTCCTATGGGGGAGATGCTAGTGTTAAAAGACCTGAACTAGGAAAAGATATATCAGATCAAGATTGGAATAATTTTGTTTACAACAGAAAAAGCTTGAGAGGAAAACATTGGGAGTTATGGCAACATTTGGCCGGATGTCGACAATGGATTAAAGTTGAGAGAGATACCGGCTCTCATGAAATCTTTAAAACTTTAAAAGCCGAAGAAGAAATTTCATAATGACACAAAGTTTTCGATTAAAGGATGTTGGCTTAATTAACAGAAATAAAAAACTTTCATTTAGATTTAATGGCAAAAAATATTATGGCTATGAGGGTGATAGTCTTGCTTCAGCACTGATTGCAAATGGTGTTCATTTAATTGGAAGAAGTTTTAAATATCATAGACCTAGAGGTTTTTTTGGAGCAGGAGTTGATGAACCTTACGCAATAGTTCAGTTGTACAGAAATGGAG
>CACOGC010000009.1 GCA_902626645.1 uncultured Pelagibacteraceae bacterium
TTATTGGGATGTTGCCTGGTTTAGGACCGATGACAGCCATAGCTTTAATGATACCAATTACTTATGGCTTTGACCCTGCAACTGGATTAATTTTAATGGCTGGGGTTTATTATGGCGCGGTATTTGGTGGCTCAACCTCTTCAATTTTGTTAAATGCCCCAGGTGTTCCAGGAACAGTTGCAACTTCTTTTGATGGATACCCGATGGCACAACAAGGTAAAGCTGGTAAAGCACTAGCAATAGCTGCCTGGAGTTCTTTTGCTGGTGGAACTTTGTCAGCAATTTATTTATTATTTATGGCTCCCAGTTTATCAAAAGTAAGTTTATCATTTAGATCTCCAGATTATTTTGCACTTATGATTTTAGGTTTAACAGCAATTGCAGCTTTTTCTTCAAAAGGTCAATTCTTAAAAGCAATGATGATGGTTGTGCTTGGTTTGATGTTAGCATCTGTTGGTCAAGATTCACTATCAGATATCACCAGATTTACTTTCGATAATATGAATTTAACAGATGGTATAAGTTTCGTCCTAGTGGTTATGTCAACATTTGCTATGAGTGAGGCATTAACAATTATATTAAAGAGAAATGATCCAACAGCAGCAGCAAAGCAAGTTTCTTTAACTGAGCTTGGATCAATTAAAATTAACAAAGAGGAACGGGGTAAAATGTATCGAACAATTCCAAGATCCTCAGTTATTGGTTTCTTAATTGGAGTATTGCCTGGTGCTGGCGCAACTATTGCATCATTTTTAGCTTATGGAATGGAAAGAAATTTAGTTAAGGATGAAGAAAAAGAAAAGTTTGGAAAAGGAAGTGTAAATGGATTATCGGCACCTGAAACAGCAAATAATGCAGCATGTTCAGGTTCTTTTGTGCCAATGTTAACTTTAGGTATACCAGGCAGTGGAACAACAGCCGTAATGCTAGGAGCACTTTTGGGCTTTGGTATTCAGCCAGGCCCAAGACTTTACATGACCAATCCTGAAATTTTTTGGTCAGTGATAATGTCGATGTATATTGGAATGGTTATCTTATTGATATTAAACTTACCATTAATTCCTTACATCGCCAGGATTTTAGCGGTCCCAAAAAATTATCTAATTCCATTGATATTATTTTTTTCAATTACAGGAATTTATGTAATGTCATTTAATAATTTTGACATTTATTTAATGATAGGAATAGCTGTTATTGCAACTTTTTTAAGACTTTATGATTTTCCCATGCCACCGCTAATACTAGCTTTTGTTCTTGGTGGATTGATGGAGGAGAATTTAAGAAGATCATTACTTCTAAGTAATGGATCTTGGGAGTTTTTATGGGACAGAACTCTTACAGTTTGTATATTGATTACAACAATTCTAATTGTTCTTTGGCATATCTATAAAACTTTTACAAAAAATAAATCTTAAATTAAAATTTTTTTATATTGTTCAATAGTATTGGACCAATCGAATTTAGATGCTAGTTCTTTTGCATTTTTACCAAAATTTAAATATTTTTCATTTTCAATCATTGAATTTAATGATGAATAAATATCATCTAGATTGTTTCCATTGCATATTAAACCAGTTTTATCATGTTGAATTGCATCTGCAGCACCACCATCAGCTCCACCCAAAGAAGGAATTCCATACTGCGCTGCCTCTATATAAGCTATTCCAAAACCCTCAACTGAGCTTTTATACCTTATAGATGGCATCACAAATATATTTGATTTTGCAACCAAAGCGTTTTTAAGATCATCTGTAATTTCTTTGAAAAACATTACTTGTCCACTTAAGTCAAGTTCTTTGACTAAATCTTTTAAATTTTGCTCTTCATCTCCATAGCCAACACAAATGTAAACTATATTTGGATATATTTGCTTTAGGTTTCTCAAAGCCATTAATACTTTTCCATGATTTTTTCTTTTATCAAATCTAGAAACAGTAATTAAGCGTGGTGTTTTTGTTTTGAGCAAACTCTCAACTTTAATTAATGATTTTTTGTTAAGTTCTTGAGCAGGATTTATTCCTGGATTTATTACAATAACTTTTCCTTGTTCTGCACCATTTTCAACTGCTAAGTTTTTAGTAAATTCAGAATTTGCTATTATTTTTTCTACGCTATTTAAAACTTTATTTATTCTTTTATTTAAAGAGCTACCTTTAGGATGATTAATTTCCTTTCCATGGATTAAACAATATTTTTTTTTATCAGTCTTAATTAATTCTAAACTCTTCCAATGATCAGCTATAATGCCCTGAACTTTATTTTCTTTGACATATTCATTAATTAATTGTGCTTTTCTTATTTTTCTCAAAAATTTAATTCCACCAACCCTTTCTATTGAGAAATTTTCTTTTTTATCAAATTGGTTATGATTTTCGCAGTAATCCGCAAAAACCTTGGTCATAAAGTTTTTGGACATTTCTTTAGCTAGTCCCCACATCAAATTTTGCATACCACCCACCTCTGGTGGAAAGGATCTAGTGACAATCAAGTACATTAACTAGTTTTCCACTTAATACTACATCCAGCACTAGGAATTTGGTTTTCAGGTCCTTTACCAGTTTCAGCAATTTGTTTCATGGCTATTAATAAATCACTATCACCATTTCTTACAGGAACTAATTTTTTTAATTCTCTTAATCTTCCTCTGTATTGAAGTTCTAAATTCTTGTTATACCCAAAGAAATCTGGAGTACATACGGCATCATAAGTTCTTGCTATCTCTTGTGTTTCATCAACTAAATAAGGGAAATCAAATTGATTTTTTTTGGCAAATTCAATCATATTTTCAAATGAGTCTTCAGGATAATTTTCTGCATCATTGGCACAGATTGCTACAGAACTAATTCCTATATCTTTTAATTTTTTTGTCTCTTCAGCAATATCTTTTGTGACTGCTTTGACGTATGGACAATGATTACAAATGAACATGATTAATGTTCCATTTTCACCTTTAACATCTTCTAAAGATAAAATTTTATTATCAGTTGATTTAAGCTTAAAGTCGTGAGCCTTTTGACCAAAATCACATATTGGAGTTTGTATTGGCATAATGTAATAATATATAAATTATGTTTTACGATTTAAAAGATAAAAAACCAAAAAACTCTGGCGAAAATTGGGTAGCACCTAATGCAGTAGTTATAGGTGATGTTACTTTAGAAAAAAATACAAGTGTTTGGTTTAATGCTACTTTAAGAGGAGATATTGAAAATATTCATATAGGCGAGGGATCAAATATTCAAGATGGTTGTGTACTGCACACAGATCCTGGATGTCCTTTGAAAGTCGGAAAAGATGTAACCATTGGACATTTAGTTATGCTACATGGGTGTACGATAGGGGATAATAGCTTGATAGGAATTGGTGCGGTTATTCTTAACAAAGCTAAAATAGGAAAAAATTGTATAATTGGCGCTAAAGCTTTAATAACTGAGAATAAAGTAATACCAGATAATTCCTTAGTAGTTGGATCTCCAGGCAAAGTAGTAAGAGAGGTAACTGAGGAAGAAAAAAAAGCTGTTTGGGAAAACACCAAGCATTACCAGGATAATTGGAAAAAATATTCTAAATCAATTTTTTAAATCTTAAGTTATTTATTTTATAAAACCTTTTCAAAGCCCTCAAAATTTGGTGCACCTAAATATAAATCTTTATGTTTCCCAGCATCTTTGTGAGCAAGTCTAAATGCTTCTGATTTTGTCCAATTCCAAAAATCTTCTTTTGAATTCCATGTGCTATGAGATGCATATAAGGTATGATCATCTTTTTCCTCACCTCTAACTAAATTAAAATTTTTAAAACCTGGCACTTCTTCTAAGTGAGTCTCTCTGTTTTTCCAAACATTCTCAAACTCCGTCTCTTTACCTTTTACGATCTTAAACCTATTCATTGCAATAAACATATTCCTCCTAAATTTTGCCTATACCAAAAAAAGCACCCGCAATTATTATTAACCAAATTATTCCTTTTATTAAAAAAAAAGAAAAACTACCTATTAACAAATACTTTTTAATTTTTTTTTTCACAAATTAAAATCTACCAATTAAAAAACATGTATCGATGCGATATTTAGACTTATATTAGATATTCAATAACTTGGTTTTATGGAACTAGCCAAGCATTTTTGCTATTTTCAAAATCAAATTTTGCTCTTCTATGTCCTTTTGCAGCAAGATAAAGCCATTCAACAGATTTTATTTTACATTTTATTACTGTAAAGTTCTTGTAACCTTCTTCACTTTGTTCCATAGAATAATTAAAATCCTCTAATTTAGATATCATTCCAGAGGTTGGTTTATCTGAGGTAGTTCCTGGAGGGCTATCAGTTAAATAGCATCTTCTGCTTATATGCTGGGTTTTTTTCCATGAAGCTTCTGTTGAAGAATTTTGATTATTAACTTCACACTCAACTTTTACTCTTAATTGTATCTTTTCTTCTTTATCGTAAAAAACTAGAGAAGCTCTTTTATTTTTCTTAAGAATTTCTACTTTTGGTGATCTTAAATCAGTATGAAATTGTAATAGATTGTTTGCTCTATCTGATTTTCTAAGAACAACAATTCTTCCATCTACCTCATCTTGATGGGTACAAATAAACACAGGAATTCTAAAAGGAGAAGCTCTATTAGTCACAGCATCATCGAGCATAGACCAATACTTATTTTGAATTTCCTCGAAATTTTCATAGTATGCTGGCTGCATACATTACTTTCTAAATCTTTTTATTAAGCTTGAAGTGTCCCAACGATTACCCCCTAAACCTTGAACTTCTCCATAAAACTTATCTACAAGTTCTGTTACAGGTAATAATGAACCATTATTTTTAGCCTCATCCATTGCAATCTTTAAATCTTTTCTCATCCAATCAACTGCAAAACCAAAATCAAACTTATCATCAATCATTGTTTTATATCTGTTTTCCATTTGCCAAGATTGTGCAGCACCTTTTGAAATTACCTCAATAACATCCTCCATGTTTAAACCAGCTTTCATTCCAAAATTTATACCTTCAGATAATCCTTGAACTAATCCAGCTATACAAATTTGGTTCACCATCTTAGCTAATTGTCCAGAGCCAGCATTACCAAGTAACTTCATTTTTTTACTGTAACAATCAATTTTATCTTTTGCTTTATCAAAGTCAGCTTGATCGCCACCGATCATAACTGTTAATGCACCATTTTCTGCTCCAGCTTGTCCACCAGATACAGGAGCATCTAATGCGCCAAATCCATTTTTCTTTGCGTAATCATAAATCTCTCTTGCAATTGTTGCTGATGCCGTAGTGTTATCAATATAAACTGCACCCTTTTTAATTGTTTTGAAAGCTCCCTTATCACCAAAAGTTACCTCTCTTAAGTCATTATCATTTCCAACACAGGTAAAAATATATTCTGCATCTTTAGCTGCATCTGCTGGAGTTTCAGCCATTTTACCTTTGTATTCTCCAATCCATTTTTCTGCTTTTGATTTTGTACGATTAAAAACAGTTACATTGTGACCGCCTTTTGATATATATCCTGCCATTGGATAGCCCATTACACCAAGACCTATGAAAGCAACATTACAGCTCATAATTTTTTATGTTTAAAAGTTTAAGTTTAAAAGTAATTATATTTGGATTTATCTTTACATTTTTTTCTAGTTTTGGACAGAGTTTTTTTCTTGGTTTATTTAATTCAAGTATTAGAGAAACACTTTCAATAACTCATGGACAATTTGGCTCAATTTATGCTTCTGCAACATTATTAAGTAGCTTTCTTTTAATTTGGGTTGGTAAAAAAATTGATGACATAAATATTTTTAGATTTGCATTATATGTAACTCTTTTGCTAGCTTTTTCTTGTTTTTTCTTTTCAAAAATTTCATCAATAGTTTTTTTATTCATTGCTGTTTTTTTAATGAGGTTTTCTGGTCAAGGATTAATGTCTCATACAGCAACTACAACTATTTCAAGGTTTTTTACTAAATCTAGGGGTAAAGCTCTCAGTATCTGTTGGTTTGGATTATCAACTGCAGAATTTATTTTACCAGTTTTAATAGTCTATTTACTTACTTTAACTGCCTGGCAAAACATTTGGCTATCTATTTCTGTATTAATACTATTTTTTTTACCACTTATTTCCTTTGCGTTAATCAAAAATTTGAACTTTGATTCAAGAGAAGAAGTAAATGATCGAAATCTTTTTGAAAAAGAAATTAAAAATTGGACAAGAGTTGAGGTTTTAAAAGATTTTAGATTTTATATAGTTTGTTTGAATATGTTAGCAATGCCTTGGATTGCTACTGGCGTATTTGTTTATCAATCATACATAACAGAGTCAAAAGAGTGGGGTGAATTTGTCATAGCACAATCATTTATGGCTTATTCTGTCTTATCAGTCATTACTTTATTAGGCTCTGGTTTTTTAATTGATAAATTTACTAGCAGAAAATTATTAATCTTTATGAATATACCTTTGTTAATTTCAATGTTGATTTTGTTTTATTTAGATATTTCTATTTCTGCTTTTATATTCCTGGGTTTAATTGGAATTTCAAATGGGTTGGCCAATGTCCTGGGGTCTTCGACCTGGGCTGAGATTTATGGCGTAAAATATATTGGATCAATTAAAGCATTAACAACAGCATTAATGGTATTTTCTACTGCTTTTGGTACTGCTTTATTTGGATTGTTAATTGACAAAGGCTTTACTATTGAACAAATAGCAGTGATTTCATTTGTATATATTTTCTTGTCTTTAATTGCTCTATTCTTAGTTAGAAATAGGTTAAATCCAGAATATATTTAAATAATCCTTGCTTTTTTTAATAACAGCTTATAGATAACCGGCATGGCAAGAGTAACAGTCGAAGATTGTATTGATAAAGTAGATAGTCCATATGAATTAGTTTTGGTTGCAAAAGAAAGAGCAACTCAACTCAATACTGGAATAGAGCCAACTTTAGATCGTGATAACGATAAAAACACTGTTATTGCATTAAGAGAAATAGCTGAAGAAAATATCAAAGTGGATGAATTAACTGAAAGTGCTGTCTACAAACTTAGAAAACATGTAGAACAAGTCGACGATGGTACTGAAGCTGATGAGGATGTTGGAGATGATTTTGAAAGTTTATATAAAGGAGAAATTTCAAAAAGTGGAACACCTATTCTCCCATCTAAAAGAGCGAGAAAAGCACCTGAAAAAATTCAAGTTTCTAAAGATGATTTAGCAGAATTATCTGAAACTGCTCAACCAGATGTGCCAGAAGCTCCTGTATCCGAAGACGCTGAAGCAGAACAGGGAGATGTTTCTTTGGATCAAGTCTCTGAAAGTGAAGATCAAGCAGCAGACGATACTGATACTTCAAATTCTTAAAAATTTATTAATTACAAAATTCCTTTATTATTTTTTGTCGGTGTTCATCTAGGTCAGGTATGTCACCTCTCGTTTTTTCATCTATATAAGAAGACATTTTAATTGGATTTCCAGCTAATTTAAAATCACCAACAACCTTATGAAATGCTTTAACAATCATATTTCTTGACTCTACCTGAGGGTTCTCAACCGCTTCCTTAATATTAAATATTGGTCCACATGGAATTTTATCTTTTTCCATTTCATTAACCCACGCACTTGTTTTTTTAGAAGACAGTTTATCCTCTAAAATTTTTTTAAGTTCATCCATATTTTTTGCTCTAGATGAGTTGTCTGAAAATTTTGGATCTTTACATACATCTGAAATTTTAAGGAGGTTACAAAGTTTTTCAAAAAGTTTATCATTTCCAGCAGCAATTATTATGTAGCTATCTTGAGTTCTAAAAGCTTCAAATGGAGCAATCGATGGATGTCTTGATCCCATCGGTTTTGGAATTTCATTATTTGAGAGATATCTAGCTATAGCGTTTTCTAAAATAGCAATCTGACAATCAAGCATCGAAACATCTATGAACATTCCTTTTCCAGTTTTTTGTCTATCATACAAGGCAGCATTTATTCCGATTGCAGTAAAAAGCCCAGCAGTGATGTCTCCAATTGATGTTCCAACTCTTGTTGGTTCGGAATTAGGTTGGCCAGTAACACTCATTAAACCACCCATGCCCTGAACTACCATGTCATAAGCTGGTAATTCTTTTAGAGGACCTGTTTGACCAAACCCTGATGCAGAAGCATAAATCAGTTTAGGATATTTTTTATTAACATCTTTCCATCCATATCCCCATTTTTCTAAAGTTCCTGGTTTAAAATTTTCAACTAAAATATCTGCTTTAGATAAGATTTTTTCAAATATCTTTTTGTCCTCATTATTTTTTAAATTTAGTGCAATACTCTCTTTCCCTCTATTTAAAGACATAAAATAAGCTGAGTAATCTTTAATGAATGGTCCAAATTTTCTTGAGTCATCTCCAATTTCAGGTGCCTCAACTTTAATTACTCTAGCACCTAAATCAGATAATATCATGGTACAGTAAGGACCAACTAATACTCTTGTTAAATCAACTACCAGTAGGTTTTTTAAAGGTCCATCCATGTTATTTCATCTTACATGAGTTTTTGTCGACTTGACTCTTATTAATAAGTTCACTTTAATTGAATTATTAAAAATAACAATAGAGGGAAAAAATAATGTTAAAAAGAATATCTTTATATTTAACTTCATTAGTTTTTGTTTTTACTACTATTGGTTCTGCTTATGCAGTTACGCTAAAAGCAAGTCACCAATGGCCTGGTACTCCAAGAGCTGATGGATCTTACGATCCACGTCATGAAATGGTTCAAATCATTGCTGACGAGGTTAAAAAAGCAAATGTTGGAATAGATATCAGAATTTATCCAGCTAAATCATTATACAAACCAAAAGAACAATGGAAACCGATGACAACTGGTCAGTTAGATATTTCTGCTTTTCCTTTAGCATATGCATCTAAGTTTCATCCAGAATTTGATGCAACGTTAATGCCAGGAACTGTAAAAAATCATGATCATGCATTAAGATTTAATAAAGGTCCAATGATGACTGAAATTAAGAAAATTATTAATGATGCTGGTGTTGTAGTTTTATCTGATGCTTGGTTAGGTGGTGGTTTTGCTTCAAAAACAAAATGTATTAAAAATCCTAGCGACGCAAAAGGACAAGTGATGAGAGCTGCTGGTAAAGCATTTAACCAAATGCTAGAAGCTGCAGGAGCAGGTATACAAAGTATGCCATCATCTGAAATTTATACTGGTTTACAAACAGGTGTATTAACAGGTGCTAATACTAGTTCAGGAAGTTTTGTGAGTTACAAAATTTATGAACAAGTTTCATGCGCAACACCCCCAGGAAAATTTGGATTATGGTTTATGTATGAGCCAATTCTGATGTCTAAAAAGTCTTTTGATGCTTTAAATTCTAAGCAACAAAAAGCTTTGATGAAAGCAGGAAAAGTTGCTGAAAAATACATGACAGCTCAAGTTGAAAACTTAGATAAAAAGTTTGAAGAAGCTTATAAAGCTGCAGGTGTTAAATTAGTATACATGAACGAAAAAGATCATGCTGCTTGGGTAGAGATTGCAAAAAAATCATCTCACAAGGCATTCGCTGATAAAGTTCCAGGTGGCGATAAGCTGATGGAAATGGCTTTAGCAGTTAAATAAAATAATATATAAAGAACCCCTATTTATTCTTATTAAATAGGGGTTTTTTTATGAAAAAAAAATATCTTAAATTTTGTGATTTTATAGCAAAAGCTTGTGGTGCCTTTGCAGTATTAGCTTTGCTTTTATCAATTTTAGTAATTGTAGAGCTAGTTTTTGAGAGATATTTTTTTCAAAGAGCAATTACATGGCAAACAGAATTAGTTACCATGTTATTAGTTGCATCAACTTTCATAGGAAGTGTGTATGTACTTAGTGAAAAAGCTCACGTTAGTATGGAATGGATTTATGATTTCCTATCTAAAAAAAATATCATTCGCTTAAAAATTTTTACTTCCTTTTTAAGTTTATTATTTTTTTTAATCTTATTTTATTTTGGATTTTTAATGGTTGAAGAAGCATTTACAAAAAATTATTCAACAGGGACTGTTTGGGATCCACCTTTATGGATACCATATTCTTCTATGGCTTTAGGAGCTATACTAATGATTCTTCAATATATAGCTGAAATTATTAAACTCACTGATGATAAGGATTACAATTAATGGACCCATTAATAATAGCTTTAATCGTAGCAGTATTTACTTTGCTGGTCCTTTTTTCTGGAATTCCAATTGCCTTTGGTTTGAGTTTTGTATCAATAGTTCTTTTAGTATCATTTGAGGGTTTTCAAATGCTCGATGTTTTTGCTGAAACATTCTTCGCTGGATTAAATTCATTTGTTTTACTTTCAATTCCAATGTTTATTTTAATGGGAATGGCCGTTGCCAATTCTCCTGCAGGTAAAGATTTATATACAGGATTAGATAGATGGCTTTGGAGAGTGCCAGGTGGATTGGTTATTTCTAATATAGGAGCATGTTCAATTTTTGCTGCATTAAGTGGATCAAGTCCCGCAACTTGTGCAGCTATTGGAACTATGGGAATACCAGAAATGAGGAAAAGGGGCTATTCAGATCAAATAGCCACTGGAACTATAGCAGCTGGCGGAACATTAGGAGTTTTAATTCCTCCTAGCATTGTTTTAATTGTTTATGGAATTGCAACCGGAACATCAATTGGAAGATTATTTTTATGTGGATTAGTACCAGGTTTTATGTTGGCAGGAATGTTTGCAATTTGGGCATTAATCCATAGTTATTTTATAGATAAAGATGCTGCAAAAGCTTTAAGAAACAGAGTAAAGCCAACTTTAAAAGAAAAACTTGAAGTATTACCTAGAATTCTTCCATTCCTAGCAATTATCGCTGGAGTTTTATATGTTTTGTATGGTGGGGTAGCTACTCCGTCGGAAGCATCTGGAGTTGGGGCGTTCTTAGTTTTTGTCTTAATTGCTGTAGTTTATAAAATTTATCAGCCGAAAAAGATTTGGAACATTGTTAAAGTATCAATGAAAGAAAGTGTAATGATCATGTTTATTATTGCAGCTTCTTATCTTTTTGCATTTACTCTTTCACAACTTTACGTAACTCAGTCTTTAGCTCAAAGTATGGTTGAGTTAAGTTCAAATAAGTGGGTTGTATTTATATTAATTAATATTTTTCTTTTAATTGCTGGTTTCTTTTTACCTCCTGTTGCAGTGATTGTTATGACCTCTGCAATTTTGTTGCCCGTAATAACAACATTAGGATTTGATCCTTATTGGTTTGCAATAGTGTTCACTATAAATATGGAAATAGGATTAATAACCCCTCCTGTTGGATTAAATCTTTATATTATAAAGGGCATCACCCCAGATGTGAGTTTATCTGAAATCTTAAAAGGCTCTATTCCTTTCATGATAATTATGGCATTGGCTATTTTAATTCTCTGTATTTTTCCTGAAATTGTTACATGGTTACCTGATAAAATCATGGGTAAAGCACTTGGATACTAAACAAAAAATTAATAGAAAAGTTTCAGTCGCTCCAATGATGGATTGTACTGATAGGCACGATCGTTTTTTTTTAAGAATAATGAGCAAAAATGTAATGCTTTATACTGAGATGGTCGCCACAAAATCTGCAATTCATGGGGATAGAAATAAAATCTTATCATTTAGCCCGGAGGAAAAACCTTTAGCTTTACAGGTTGGTGGTTCTGATAAAGCTGAATTAGCAGAGGTCGCTAAAATTGCAGAGGACATAGGCTATGATGAAATAAATATTAATCTTGGATGTCCAAGTAAAAAGGTTCAAAAAAATAAGTTTGGTGCATGTCTTATGAAAGAACCTGATTTAGTAGCAGAATGTATAAACTCAATGGTAAATTCTTGTAAAATTCCAGTTACTGCTAAAACAAGAATAGGATTTGATCAAACAGAAGATTTTGATTACTTGGATAATTTTATATCAAACATGAATTCAGCAGGATGCAATACTTTTATTTTACATGCTCGAAAAGCCATGCTTTCCGGATTGTCTCCAAAACAAAACTTAAATATCCCCAAATTAAATTACCAAATGGTTTATGATATAAAAAACAAAAAACCAAATTTAGAAATAATAATTAATGGGGGTATTTCCAAAATAGAAGAAATAAATAACCATTTAAAAAAATGCGATGGTGTAATGATTGGGAGATCTATATACCAAAATCCTTATTCATTAGTAGAAATTGAAAAAGAAATATTCAAAACAAAAAATAATCCAACAAGAGAAGAGGTTGTTGAAAAATTATTAGAGTATTTAAAAAAAGAAGTAAGTCTAGGGACTAAAGTAAACCATATAATGAGACATACAGTTGGTCTTTATCACGGTCAAGTTGGATCAAAAGATTGGAAAAGATATCTTAGCGACAATATGATGGCTCGTGATTCTGATTTTCAAAAAGCAAAACACATAATGACCATTGTTCAAAATAATGAAAAAGCCAATCAAGCAAGCTCGTAATGGAAATTTTAAATTTTAGTGAATTGTTTAATCTTTTGATTGTCTTAGGCGTTGCTGCGGCAGTGGCAGGTTTTATGGCTGGCTTACTGGGTGTTGGTGGCGGTATTATTATGGTTCCAGCCTTATATTATGCGTTTACTGTATTAGATTTTGATATTGTTACTAGAATGCATTTATCCGTTGGTACTTCATTAGCAATAATAATCCCCACATCAATTATATCTACAAAAACTCATATGGAATATGATGCAGTAGATTTTAAGATGGTAAAATCTTTTGGAATTTTTATCTTAATTGGTGTTATTGCTGGAACCTTTTTAGCTGTAAATCTAAAAACACCTGCTCTAGTTTTGTTTTTTTCAATTTTTGCTTTTATGGTAGGTCTTTTTTTTATTTTCTTAAGAGAAAAACTTGTTGATAATCCAAAAAAAATATCAGATTTTATTAAAAATACCTCCGGGGTAATAATTGGATTTATATCTGTACCTTTAGGAATAGGCGGTGGTTCATTGATGGTGCCTTTTATGAGAACATTTGGTTATGATATAAGAAAATCAATTGGTACAGCTGCTGCAGTTGGATTTTTAATTGCTATAACTGGCACAACTACCATGATAATGGGGGGTAAAATCATCGATAATGTTAACACTCCTTATAGTTTAGGTTACATAAACTTACTTGGTTTCATAGTTTTTGTTCCTGTAACAATGATAATGGCAAGACTGGGTGCAAAAGCTGTTTACAAGATAGATAAAAAACTATTGAGTAAAATATTTGGAACTTTTTTAATATTGGTATCTATAAGATCTTTTCTTGAATATCTGTCGATTAACTAAAAGCCTTATCTATTGATTAGTTCCCCATTTTACTCTATTCCAAACTCTTTCATGAAAATAGTAAAAGAAAAGTGGAATAATTGAACCAAACCCCAGTATACTTGCTCCTTTAAATGTGCCTGTGAATATATATCCAAATATCATCCAATATATAAAAATTAACAACCTCCAGGAAAATGTTTTTGCAACCGATCTAATTTTTTTATCTGCCATATTGATATTTTATATAGGAAATACAATAAAGAATGAATATTAAATATTTATTAAAATAGACTATTATACAAAAACTTAAGTATTCTGATCTTATTTGAAATTGGGACAATTTTTATATTTAGATATTTTAGTTTATAATTTATTTAATAATATATGAAAGAAATTATCAAAAGTGTTAAACAAAAACTTGTAGCTAAATATTTAAAAGATGGCTCAATAGAAAACTACTCAAATAAAGCTAAAAAATTTAAACCGAGAATAAAAGCAAGAATTAGAAAAAATAAACAACTTATAGGTAAAAATATTGGTAATTTTTTTGATTGGATTAAAGGTGCGGAGCTAGTTGAATTAAAAGAGTGTAATACTAAAGAAGATCCTGTAAGGCCAGAACTTAACAATAATTTCAGAAGAAGTTATGGAAGAAAAATTTTTGGGGTAAAGTATAAAGGAGAAATTCACGCAGTAATGTGTTTTGCTTATACTAATGAAATACCAAAGTCTGTACAGGAGTTAGATATTATGAGTCAAGATGCTCACTTACAAAGCACCTTGAGAGGACAGAATGTAGGAAAAATTGCAATTGCCTATACAGTTTGGTCCAAAAAAAAGGGTGGTGGTAAATTAATTGTCAAAGAGGTATTTAACAAAATAAAAAAATCAAATCATCTTAACAGATTAGTTACATTGTCTCCCTTAACAGAAATGGCTTATAAGTTTCATATAAAAAATGGTGCTAAACTAATTAGTGTAAATGAAACAACTCAAAATTTTGAATATAAAGTTATAAAGAGTAATAAGTACTAAAAAAAAGGGTGGCTTCAGTCTCCCTCTACCACCCATAAGTAAAAGTTATTTGATTCTCCTTACGAATCAAAATATTTTTTTTAAAAAAGATATCTTATGGTGCACGTACAAATTGAAATAATTAAAAAACCTCAATTTAAACACATGGTTTATATTTAAAATAATTAAAATAGTGTTACCTTTTAATATGGCTTTAAAAAAAAGAGATAACAATAAATCTAATGGTCGAGATAATAAAAAGAACAAATTTGATTTGAATCTATTTAATTTCATTGAGGAAAGTAAAAATAAATTAGATAATTTTTATAAAAAACTTCAAAAAGATAGAAAAATAAGCAGAGAAAGATCTGAAAAGCAGAGGATTATTAACGAAAAAAGAGAACTTGAGAACCAAAAAAAACAAGCACAAAGAGAAAAAGAAGAAAGAATAAAAGAGGAAAAAAAACAAATTCTTGAACAAAGAAGACTAATTATTGAAAACGAGAAGCAAATTAAAAAAAATGAGGAAAAAAGAAAAAAAATTGAGGCTAAAAGGATATTTATTGAGGAACAAAAAATTAAAGACGAAGAAGCTAAAAAAATAAGGGAGGATGCAAGAAAGATTAGAGAGGAAGAGCTCAGATTAAGCATTCTAGAAAGACAGAGGGTTCGAGAAGAAAAAATAAAAGCAAAAGAACAAGCTTTAAAAGAAAAGGAAATTAAAGCACAGCAACTAAGAGAGGAGAAAGAGAGAGAAAGACAAGAGCAAATTAGACTTAACGAAATAGAGAGACAAAAAAGATTAGAAGAAGAGCAAAGAATTCGAGAAGCAGCAAAAAAACTTAAATATGAGGAAGAAAAACTGAAAGAATCAGAATTAAGATTGAAAGAGATCGAAAATGAGAGACAAAAAGAGATAGAAAGACAAATCTTAAAAGAGCAAGCAGAACAAAGAGTAAAAGAAGAGGAACTAAGATTAAAAGAGGAAAAAATTAAAATTGAGGAAGAAGAGAGATTTGCACGACAAAAAGAAGAATATGAAAGAACAGAGAAATTAAGAAAAGAAGAGGAAGAGCAAAAAAGAATAGAAGAGGAAAAAGAACGAGAAATTAAACAAAAACTAGAAGAAGAACAAAGAATTCAAGAGGAGGAGAGAAGATTGAAAGAGTGGGAGGAAAAGTTTGATTTAGAGCAAAAAAAGAAGGAAGAAGAATTAATAAAAAAATTTTATAATGACAACTCACTAAATAAAAATGAGACCGAAGAAAAGAATGATTAATTAAATTTTTTGGTCGTATTCACCAATTTTACCTGTTTTTTGAAGTAAAGTATCTATAAATCTAAATATTTTTAGCTTTCTATCATCGGATGTGGGACTTTCTGTTACAATTACCAATGAAGGTTTATTTGAGGATGCTCTAATTAAACCCCACGAACCATCTTTAAAAGAAAATCTAATTCCATTTACTGTCAAAATTTCATCAATTTCCTGGCTATCTATTTTAATTTTATCATTTTTAATTTTTTCAATATCTTTAACAATTTTATCTACTAACGCATATTTGTCTTCATCCTTACAATAAGGAGCCATAGTAGGCGTTTGAAATGTTTTTGGAATTTCTTTAATAATCTCATTCATTTTTTTGTTCTGATTATCTAATAAATGACAAACTTGAATTGCAGAATTAATACCATCGTCATATCCAAACCCTAAAGGTTGATTGAAAAAAAAGTGTCCACTTTTTTCAAATCCAGCTAATGCGTTTTCATTGTTCACTTTTCTTTTGATATGTGAATGGCCAGTTTTCCAATAAATTGTTTTACATTTATTAGAATTTAATAATTTGTCATTTGCATATAATCCTGTTGACTTTACATCTACTACAAAAACTGAATTTTTATATTTATTTGACAAACTTCTTGCAATTAATAATCCTATTTTATCTGAAAATATTTCATTTCCTTTATTATCAATTACTCCTACTCTGTCGCCATCACCATCAAATCCAAAACCTATATCAGCATTATTTTTTTTGACGGCATCAGAAATTGCATGTAACATTTTTAAGTCTTCTGGATTAGGATTATATTTTGGGAAGGTCCAGTCTAAATTACAATCAAGTTCTATTACGTCACAACCAATTCCACGTAAAATATCAGGAGCAAAAATTCCGGCAGTTCCATTACCACAAGCTACCACTGCTTTAATCTTTTTTTTGATTTTATTATTATTTACTAAGCTTTTTTTATATATATCCTGAAAATTTTCTATTTTTTTTTCCTGACCTTGTCCGTTTATAAAGTTTTCACTTAATGTTATTTCTTTTAACTCTTTCATTTCCTCTGGAGCATGTGTTAATCCTTTCCTAATACCCATTTTAACACCTGTCCAACCATTATCGTTATGACTTGCAGTTACCATTGCAACAGCATCAGAATTAAAATGGAATTGTGCAAAATAAACCATCGGAGACAAAGACAAACCTACATCGTCAACATAGCAACCTGTTGAGACTAAACCTTTTTTAAGAGCTACTTTTATATCCTCGCTATAAGACCGATAATCATGACCAACGATTACTTTTGGATTAGCCTTGTTGGTTTGTTTTATAATTTGTGTGCCTAATCCTCTGCCAAGATTCGTTATACCTGGGAGATTAATGTCTTTTTCATACAACCATCGAGCGTCATACTCTCTAAAACCATAGGGGTCGATTTTTAAATTTACTGACATTATTAATAATTACTTACATTTTTTTGAATTTTTTTATTGATTTTTTTTTCTTGTGTTCTATAAATGTTCTATTGATTTGTTGTTTATATAGTGTATTAACGCTAAGCGCACACAACATATAGTTGTTTTCGTACTAATAACAAAATATAATACAAAAATATGAATAAAATTCTATCGCAGGCCCTGAAGAAAGCTGTCTCTGAATATAGCCCACAAGTTAAAGAAGTAGAAAAAAATAACAGACCAGATCTTTTTTCGCTTAATAATGAAACTGAACTTTTTCAAAATGATAAAGGCATCATAATTAAAATAGATCGTTCTCGAGACACGAATTTAACTGATTTTGGTAAAGCAACTTTAAAAGATAGATATCTTGGCCATAACGAGTCTTTCCAGGATTTATTTGCAAGAGTTGCGAGTACATATGCAGATGATAATCTCCACGCCCAAAGAATTTATAATTATATTAGTAATCTTTGGTTCATGCCAGCAACCCCTGTTTTGTCTAATGGTGGAACAAAAAGAGGATTACCTATTTCTTGTTTTTTAAACGAAGCCTCAGATAGTCTAGGTGGTATTTTAGATCTTTGGAGTGAAAATGTTTGGCTAGCTGCGAAGGGTGGAGGTATAGGAAGTTATTGGGGTAATTTAAGATCAATTGGAGAAAAGATTGGTAAAGTTGGAAAAACTTCTGGGATCATTCCATTTATTAAAGTTATGGACTCTTTGACTATGGCAATCAGCCAAGGATCTTTAAGAAGAGGTTCTGCTGCTTGTTATCTTCCTATTGATCATCCTGAAATAGAAGAATTTATTGAAATGAGAAGACCAACTGGAGGTGATCCGAATAGAAAAGCTTTAAATTTACATCACGGAGTTTTGGTATCAGATGCATTTATGCGTGCTGTTGAAACTGATGATCAATGGGCACTTAAAAGTCCAGCAGATGGATCGATTCAACAAACTATATCAGCAAGAAATTTATGGATTAGATTGTTAACAGCCAGAATTGAAACTGGTGAGCCATATATTATTTATATTGACACAGTTAATAGACAAATTCCACAACATCATAAACTTGCCAACTTAACTGTTAAAACTTCTAATCTGTGTAGTGAAATAACATTACCCACAGGAATTGACAAAGATGGAAAAGATAGAACAGCTGTCTGTTGCTTATCATCTTTAAATTTAGAAAAATATGATGAATGGAAAGATGATCCTAACATGATAAGTGATGTAATGAGATTTTTAGATAATGTTTTGTCAGATTTTATTAATAAGGCTCCAGATCAATTTAAAGATGCAAAATACTCTGCAGAAAGAGAGAGGAGCGTTGGTCTAGGAGTTATGGGTTTTCATTCTTTTTTGCAAAAACACAGAATTCCACTTGAGTCTGTAATGGCAAAATCTTGGAATAAAAAAATATTTAAACAAATCGATGAACAAGTTAATAAAGCATCAAAAGAATTAGCTGAAGAGCGAGGTGCATGTCCAGATGCAGCAGAATATGGATTTAATGAAAGATTTTCTAATAAGACAGCTATAGCGCCAACAGCATCTATTTCTATTATTTGTGGAGGAGCTTCTCCTGGTGTTGAGCCTATTGCAGCCAATAGTTACACGCATAAAACTTTATCTGGATCCTTTAACGTTAGAAATAGATATTTAGAGGAAATTTTAGAAAGTCATGGTAAAAATGATGATGAGACATGGTCTACCATTACAACAAATCAAGGCTCAGTATCTCACTTAGATTTTTTAACAGATCTGGAGAAAGATGTTTTTAAAACTGCTTTTGAATTAAATCAAAAATGGATTATTGAACTGAGTGGAGATAGAACTCCATATATTTCTCAAGCACAATCAGTTAATTTATTTTTACCAGCAGATGTACATAAAAGAGAATTACATAGAATTCATTTTGATGCATGGAAAAAAGGTTTAAAAAGCCTTTATTACTGCAGATCAAAATCAATTCAAAGAGCTGAAAATATCAATAATGCTAAATCAACTGATATCACAGCCAATGTATATAAATCAAAAAATCAACAAACCAACGAACAACCAGAATATGAGGAGTGTTTATCATGTCAGTAACAGATAAAATTAAAACAGAAAAGAAAGAGATAATTCAACCAAAAAAAATGGGTTTATTAGTAGAAAACCCTGTTTATAAACCATTTAGATATCCTTGGTGCTATGATGCGTGGTTAACTCAACAAAGAATACACTGGTTGCCAGAAGAGGTTCCACTTGGAGACGATGTAAGAGATTGGCAAAAAAATTTATCTCAGCCAGAAAAAAATTTAGTAACACAAATTTTTAGATTTTTTACTCAAGCAGATGTTGAAGTAAATAATTGTTATTTAAGACACTACACAACTGTTTTTAAGCCAACAGAAGTTTTAATGATGATGACAGCTTTTGCTGCAATGGAAACAGTACATGTTGCGGCTTACTCTCATTTACTTGATACAATTGGAATGCCTGAGTCCGAATATTCAGCTTTTATGAAGTATAAAGAAATGAAAGATAAATACGATTACATGCAGGGATTTAATGTAAATTCTAAAGAGGATATAGCAAAAACTGTTGCAGTATTTAGTGCCTTCACAGAAGGCTTACAACTTTTTGCAAGTTTTGCAATTCTTTTAAACTTTCCGAGACATAATAAATTGAAAGGAATGGGTCAGATAGTAACTTGGTCAGTTAGAGATGAAACTCTTCATTGTAATTCTATGATAAGAATTTTTAAAGAATTTATAAAAGAAAACCCAGAAATCTGGACACCTAAATTAAAAAAAGAGCTTTATGAAGCATGCAGAACAATTATTTCTCACGAGGATGCTTTTATTGACCTAGCTTTTGAGATGGGTCCAATGGAAGGCTTAACTGCACAAGAAGTTAAAGACTACATTAGATTTATTGGTAATAGAAGATTAGTTCAACTTGGTCTTGAACCAATCTATGATGTAGAAAAAAATCCTCTAGGATGGCTTGATACTATGTTGAATGCTGTTGAACATATGAACTTTTTTGAAGGTCGTGCAACAGAATATTCTAAAGCATCAACTCAAGGGACTTGGGTAGAAGCATTTAGTTAATATCAAGTGCAAGACTTTGGTCTAGTAGTTATTGGAGCACATTCAGGACTTTATTTAAAAGATCTAATAAATGAATATCAAGATAGAAACGTACTTTTAGTTGAGCCTGTTCCTTATAATTATGAAATACTAAATTCTGAATACAAAGATAATTCTAAAATTACAATTTGTAAAAATGCAATAATAGATAAATCTAAAAAAGATTTTTTTTATTATGTGAAAAAAGATTCGATAGCTAAACTCGGAAAGCATTGGGCGAGCCAAATAGGATCTTTTGACAAAAATCATATTCTAAATCATAAGAATAAAAGATTTGATATCAAAGAAAATGATATAGAAACTATTCAAATTGAATTTATTACTTTTGATGATTTAATTCAAAAATATTCAATCAAAACAATTGATAAACTTCAAATAGATGTAGAAGGTGCAGAATATAAAATTATGAATTCAATAAACTTTCAGAAAATAGAGATAAATAAAATACTTTTTGAATCAAAACATTTTGATGGTACTTTTATTGAGGGAAAAAAATTACAAGAGATAGAAGAAAAGCTTAAGTCAAACGGCTATAAACTTCAGCAAATAGATAAAGAGAATATTTTGGCTAGCAAATAAGTATTTATCTCTGATTTAATTGTAATACTTTTCTGTGTTTGCTACCTTTATAGCTCGCTAGTGGTCTAATAAGTTTATTTGCTGCATGTTGCTCCATTATGTGTGCCGACCAACCTGTGATTCTTGAAATTACAAATATTGGTGTAAAAAAATCAGTATCAAAACCCATCAAATGATAAGTGGGACCAGTTGGATAATCGACATTTGGATGAATATTTTTTCTATCTATCATTACTTTTTCAACAATATCGTAAATTTTTTCAAATTTTTTATCCTTTTTTATTTTTGCAACTTTAGCAAAATATTTTCTCATGGTTGGAACTCTTGAATCTCCTGATTTATAAACTCTATGCCCGAAACCCATCACTACTTCTTTTTTATCTAATGCATTATTTATCCACTTGAGAGCATTATTCGGAGATTTAATTTTATTCATCATGTGCATAACTTCTTCATTAGCGCCACCATGAAGCGGACCCTTTAAACTTGCTATTGCTCCGGTAATTGCACCATGAATGTCTGACAAACTACTTGTGATTGTTCTCGCTGTAAATGTTGAAACATTAAAGCTATGTTCAGCATATAAAATTAAAGATACATCAAATGCTTTTACAATTTCTTTCTGTGGAACTTTTCCAAAGCACATATAAAAAAAATTCTCAGCTATATTTAGATTTTTCTTAGGTTTGATTATATTTTTCCCTTTTCTTATTCTGTAAAAAGCAGCTAATGCAGTTGGGGTTTTTGCTAAAATTCTTATAGCCTTTCTCATATTTGCTTCCTCTGAAGAGTCGGTAGTTTCTTTATCCTCAAGCCCCATTATGCTTACTGCCGTTCTGGCAACATCCATTGGATGAGATTTTTTTGGCATTTTTTTTATTATTGAATAAAGATCTTTGGACAAGTCTCTATTATTTTTTTCCTCTTTTTCAAACTTTCTAAGTTGGATTGTATTTGGTAAATCCTTATTTAAAATTAAATAAGCCACTTCTTCAAATCTACAATATTCACATAAATCTTGAGCCGCATAACCTCTATATGTAAGAGAGTTGATTTCAGGCATAACTTTAGAAACTTCTGTTTCATCAACAACTATTCCAAGTAAACCTTTTTTAATATCATCACTCATTATTCATGTCCCTTGGTACTAAAATTATAAATTTTTTCATCCAAGCTATTATACTTTTCATAATCAACAAGCTCATAAAGCCTTTTTCTTGTCTGCATTTTATCTATAATATTATTTTGATGTCCATTTGCATAAATGTCTCGTAATCCATCTTCAACATTTTTCATAGCTAGTCTTTGAGTTGTTACTGGATAAATTACAATATTGTATCCAAATTTTTCTAATTCTTTATAATTAAATAATTTTGATTTACCAAATTCAGTCATATTTGCTAGTAAGTAACAAGAAAGTTCTTTCCTTACTTTTTCAAAATCTTTTTCGTCATGTAAAGCTTCTGGGAAAATTATTTCTGCCCCAGCATCTACATAAGCTTTACATCTATCTATCATCTTATCTGTTCCCTCAACACTTTTTGCATCAGATCTCGCTATAATTTTAAAATTTTCATCTTTTTTTGCTGATACACATTCTTTAATTTTCTTAACCATAGCTTCTGTTGATATCAATTCTTTATTGTCTAGGTGTCCACATCTTTTTCTTTCAATTTGATCCTCTAAATGAACAGCTGTAATTCCAAATTCCTCAAAAGTTTCAATAGTTTCCTTACAAGATTTAAATCCAGTATCAATATCAACAATTGTTGGAAGGTTTGTCACTCGTGAAATAAGATAAGACCTTGTACTAACATCTTGTAATGTAGTTAAACCAATATCTGGAAAGCCAAGATCATTTGCCATAACTCCACCAGACACATAAACTGCATCGTAACCGATTTCTTCAATTAACTTTGCAGTTAAAGGGTTATAGGCTCCAGGAACTCTTAGAATTTTATTAGATTTTAATTTATTAACAAAATCCTCTCTTTTTTGTTTTGGCTCTTTTTCAATAAAGTGCATTAAAAAATACCTTTTTTAAAATTTCTTTTCAATTTACTCTTTTTTACTTCAATATTTAATTTATCCAATTGGCCTGGCTTTAATTTTTTTAATTTTTGTACTACGTTTAAAAATCTATCACTTTCTTTTTTATCTAAGATATTTTCCGTTAAAGTTAGGAATTTATTGATATAATTTTTTCTTTTAAAAGGTCGCAAACCATAAGGATGAGCATCTGCTACACCTTGCTGCTCAGTAATTTTTTTACCATTATTTAGAGTTATTACTACTTTTGCACCAAATGCTTTCTTTCGAGGATTAGGATCATGATATTTTTTAGTCCATTTTTTATCTTCATGAGTTTTTATTGATTTCCATATTTTAATTGTACTCTTTCTTTTAGCTCTTGTTTTTGTGTAAGATTTTACGTGATGCCAGGTACCATCCTCAAGTGCAACAGCAAATATATACATTATTGAGTGATCTAATGTTTCTCTGCTAGCTTTAGGATCCATTTTTTGTGGATCGTTTGCACCTGTTCCGATTACATAATGGGTGTGGTGACTTGTAAAAATATCTATTTTTTTGATCTGATTAAGATTTTGAACTTTCTTTTTAAGTTTTTTTGCTAAGTCAATTAAAGCTTGAGATTGATATTCTGCAGAATATTCTTTTGTATAAGTTTCAAGAATTGCTTTTTTTGTTTCACCTTTTTTTGGTAATGGAATTTTATATAAAGCCTTCTTACCATCAAGAATTCTCGCTATCACACTATCCTCACCTTCATAAATTGGACTTGGTGCTCCTTCACCACGCATAACTCTATCAACAGCCTCTATAGCAAGTTTTCCTGCATGTGCGGGAGCATAAGCTTTCCAACTCGAAATTTCTCCTTTTCTGGATTGTCTTGTAGAAATTGTTGTATGTAATGCCTGCTGAACAGCTTGATAAATAATTTCAGTTTTTAACCTTAACATTGAACCAATCCCAGCTGCAACACTTGGACCAAGGTGAGCTATGTGATCTACCTTATGTTTATGTAAACATATTCCTTTAACTAAATTAACCTGGACTTCATAAGCTGTAATTATTCCTCTCAAAAGATCTAAACCACTTTTTTTATTTTGCTGAGCAACACTTATTAGTGGAGGAATATTGTCCCCTGGGTGACTATAGTCGGCTGCTAAAAAGGTATCGTGAAAATCTAATTCCCTGACAGCAGTCCCATTAGACCATGCAGCCCACTCACAATCAAATTTTAATTTACTATTAACACCAAATAACGTTGCACCATTTCTTCTTGAATGTTTCAAGGCCATTTCTCTAGATGAAACAACGGGTTTTCTATTTAGTGAAGCTACAGCCACCGATGCATTGTCTATTATTCTATTTATTGACATTTCAATCGCATCTTTATTTAATTTAGAATTATCACTTGCAATTTCTGCAATTTTCCATGCAAGTTGATTTTTTTTTGGTAAATAAATCTTAGATGGGTAAACTTTAATTTTATGAACTATCAAAATAACTCCTAATTAACGAGATTGGTTTTAATAGTTAAAAAAAAATAATCAATATTAAAGATATTTTGATACAATCTTTTCGATACCAATAAAGTCTTTTACTAAGTGATTATGGTAAATTTCATTCGTTTTTTTTTCAGTATATCCATCTTCCATTAGGATAACTGGTATTCCAGCATTTTTCGCTGCATTCGCATCAGTTTCACTATCTCCAATCATTAATGATTTATTTATATCACCATGTAATATTTCAATTACAGAAGTTAGATGTCTTGGATCAGGCTTACAATAATCAAAGGTATTATGTCCCGCAACATATTCAAAAAAATCGTAAATCCCGATTTTTTTTAAAAGATCGACGGCTAGGTAATCAGTCTTATTAGTGCAAACAGCCATAGAAATATTGTTTTCTTTTGACCATATTAAAAAATCTTTTACACCATTTATCAGGGTACTTTCGTTAACAATGTTTTTTCCATAGAAGTCAGTAAAATCTTTTATCATTTCTTTTTTAATCTTTTCATCTTGCACTTTTCCAAATTCTTTTTTAGCTTGCCCCCAAATTGATCTTCCAAGCATTGCACCAGCACCTTGACCCACAAGATTCCTTATTTCCTCAGTTGACTTTGTGGGATAACCAAATTTTTTCATTACATGATTATGTGCACGCATCAAATCTGGCGCTGTATCAACTAAAGTTCCATCTAAATCAAAAAGAATTGTAAAATTTTGTTGCATAATTAAAAGTTTTTTTAAGAAATATTATGTGAATTAAGAAACATGTATACTTAATATAAAGGATTTTATAGATGAAACAATTAAATTTACAAAAGCTTCAAAATGACCTTCGAAAAAAATTTTTAAGAGTTGGAGTAAAAATGATTGGTCCGGAAACAATTTTTTTTTCGAAAGACACCAAGATAGGTAAGAATGTGATTATCGAACCTTATGTAGTAATAGGTCAAAAAGTGAGAATTGGAAACAATGTAACAATAAAATCTTTTTCTCATCTGGAAAATTGTAAAATTGAAAATAAAGTTGATATTGGACCATATGCCAGAATAAGACCAGGTGTAGTTTTGAAAAGTGGTTCAAAAATTGGAAATTTTGTTGAAATCAAAAAAAGTACTTTAGGTATAAATTCAAAAGTAAACCACTTAACATATATCGGTGATAGTGAAATAGGTAAATCAGTCAACATTGGTGCTGGAACAATTACCTGTAATTATGATGGAGTAAAAAAGAATAAAACTAAAATAAAAGACAATGTTTTTATTGGTTCAAATTCATCATTGGTAGCACCAGTTATAATCGAAGAGAATAGTATGGTTGGGGCTGGTTCGGTTATAACAAAAAATGTGAAGAAAAAATCATTAGCATTAACGAGAAGTTTACAGACTGAAATCAAAAACTATAAAAGAAAGTCTAAATAGTTATGTGTGGAATAATTGGAATTAATAGCAATAAACCTGTATCAGCAAATATAATTAATTCTCTAAAAAAATTAGAGTATAGAGGCTATGATTCAGCTGGTATGGCAACTCTTTATAATGGATTGATAAATGAGGTAAAATCTGAGGGAAGAGTAGAAAATTTGGAAAAAAATTCTTTAGTTCAAAACATGGAGGGAACTATTGGTATTGGTCATGTGAGATGGGCAACACATGGACTTCCTAATAGTATTAATGCCCATCCACATTCTTCCCAAAATGTTTCTGTTGTTCATAATGGAATTATTGAAAACTCAACAATATTAAAAAAATTTTTAATTGGAAAAGGTCACAAATTTAAATCTCAAACTGATACAGAGGTAATAGTCCATTTAATCACTGAAAATCTGAAAACAGAAAATATTGTTAATTCAATTCAAAAAACATTGAAGTCGTTACATGGAAGCTTTGCACTTGGAATAATTTTTAAAGATCAACCAGATTTAATTGTTGGTGCAAGAAGAGGTTCTCCATTAGCTGTGGGTTACGGTCCTAATGAAAATTATCTTGGTTCAGACTCTTATGCACTTAAATCGATGACAAATAAGATTACCTATTTAAATGATGGTGAGTTTTGCATTATTAAAAAAGATTACGTAGAATTTTTTAGTGAGGAAGGAACTAAAATTAATAAAAAAGTTTTAGAATTGTCCTCTACTGAAGAAAAATATGACAAAGGTGATTACAAACATTTTATGGTTAAAGAAATTGAAGAACAACCAAACACAATTAAAAATGGAATTAATGAGTATATAGACATGTCTAATAAAGATATTAATATTTACAATTTTCCATGGAGAAGTGATGAGATATCATCAATAACTTTGATTGGATGTGGAACAGCATATCATTCATGTTTAATGGCAAAATATTGGTTTGAGGAAATAACATCATTAGATGTAAATATAGATATAGCATCAGAATTTAGATACAGAAAAAATAGATTTAAAAAAGACACTCTTTATGTATTTGTCTCACAATCTGGAGAAACAGCAGATACTTATGCTGCTTTAGATCTTTGTAAACAAAGTGGTGTTAAGACGTGTGCAGTTGTAAACGTAGTAGAAAGCTCAATTGCAAGAGACTCTGAGTTTGTTTTACCAATTCATTGTGGAATTGAAATAGGTGTTGCCTCAACAAAAGCTTTTCTTGGACAAATATTAATTTTATATATTCTTGCCTTGAAACTTGCTTTATTGAGAAAAGATATCGAAAAGAGTAATTTTGATAAAAAAATTGATGATCTTAAAAATTTACCAAAACTTGTTGAAAAAACATTATTGATTGATAACAAAATACAATCAATTTCAAATACTTTTAATGAGGCAAAAGGCTCTATGTTTTTGGGACGTGGTTTTTCTTATCCAATTGCTCTTGAAGGTGCCTTAAAACTGAAAGAATTATCATACATTCATGCCGAAGGTTATCCAGCAGGAGAAATGAAACATGGACCTCTTGCGTTAATAGAGGAGGGTATGCCAGTTGTAGTTTTGGCTCCAAGAGATAATTATTATAAAAAAACAATTTCGAATATGCAGGAGGTAATTGCGAGGGGGGCTAAAGTTTTATTAATTACCAATAAAAGTAAAGATGAAGTAATTTCAGAAAATATTTGGGAGAAAATCGAAGTTGAAAGTACCAATGAAGATCTATTACCTTTTCTTTTAACCATACCTTTGCAAAAATTAGCTTATTATTCAGCACTAAAAAAAGGTTATGATATTGATAAACCTAGAAATTTAGCAAAATCAGTAACCGTTGAATAACAGAAAAATTCTGATACAACAATCTTGAGTTGAATATGAAAAATTGGAAAACAAATAGTTGGAGAAAATATCCTGTCAAACATATTCCTGAATATCAGGATAAAAAAGAATTAGATCAGGTATTAAATAAGATTAAAACATTTCCTCCTCTTGTTTTTGCCGAAGAGACAAGACACTTAAAAAAACAGCTATCAGAAGTATCAGATGGTAAAGCATTTTTACTTCAAGGTGGAGATTGTGCAGAAAGTTTTGCAGAATTTAACCCAGATAATATAAGAGATTATTTTAAAGTAATTCTTCAGATGTCTTTAGTACTGACTTACTCAGCTTCATTACCAGTAATTAAACTTGGAAGAATAGCAGGTCAATTTGCAAAACCAAGGAGTGCGCCAACAGAAAAACAAGGTGATAACGAATTACCAAGTTATCTTGGTGACAATGTAAATGGGATAGAATTTTCTGAGAAAGCGAGGAGGCATGATCCAAAGAGACTTTTTAAAGCTTATTCTCAGTCAGCAGCAACTTTAAATTTACTTAGAGCATTTTCACATGGAGGATTTGCAGACTTAAAAAAAGTTCATTTATGGAACTTGGGCTATATAAAGAAAAGTCCTCAAGCCAAAAAATTTAAAGAGTTAGAAGATAAAATTGCAGATGCTTTAGCATTCATGGATGCATGTGGAATTAACTCAGAATTTAACCGAAGATTGAAAACAGTCAATTTTTGGACCTCTCATGAAGCTCTGCACCTACCTTTTGAGGAAAGTATGACTAGAACAGATTCCACAACTGGTGAATATCATGCAACATCAGCTCATTTTGTTTGGATAGGTGATAGAACTAGACAGTTAGATGGAGGTCATGTTGAATATTGTAGAGGTATAGAAAATCCAATTGGTATTAAATGTGGGCCAACATCAAAACCAGATGAAATAGCAAAAATTTGTAATTTGATAAATCCTAAAAATGAAAAAGGTAAAATTACATTAATTTCGAGATTTGGTCATGACAATGTGGGTAAATTTTTACCAAAACTCATAAGGGGAATCAAAAAAGAAGGTGTAAATGTGATTTGGTCTTGTGATCCTATGCACGGTAATACAATTCAATCAACAACAGGTTATAAAACAAGACGTTTCAATAATGTTTTAAAAGAAGTTAAAGATGTATTCGCAGTTCATCAAAGTGAAGGATCTTATGCTGGTGGATTACATATTGAAATGACTGGTCAAAATGTAACTGAATGCACTGGCGGTGCTAAAAATATTCAAGATCAAGATTTATCAAGTAGGTACCACACTCATTGTGATCCAAGACTTAATGCAGATCAAGCTTTAGAATTAGCTTTTTTAATTTCAGATGAGATAAAAAAGAATAGCAGCTATTCTAAGAATGCTATCCAAGCGGCATCTTAAGCTATTGCTATAATAATGTAGATTGTTAAATAAGTATTATGATTCCTTCGAAAAAAGTAAAATACATATCAAATTGGATTAAGTCCTATGTTGAAAAGATGCCAAATAAAGCTCAATCATTAGTGATTGGAATTTCTGGAGGAATAGATTCGTCTGTATCGAGTACATTAAGCGCAATGACGGGTTTAAAAACTATTGTGTTAACAATGCCTATAAAGCAAAATGAAAATCAACACGATTTAAGTTTAAAGCATCAACAATGGCTAGTAAAAAACTTCAAAAATGTCGAAGCTCATACTTTAAGTTTAGATAAACTTTTTGAGACATTTTCTACAACACTAAAAAAATTTGATAACGAACATGGTTTTGCTAATTCAAGAGCCAGATTAAGAATGACCACCCTTTATCAGGTTGCAGCTGCAAACAAAGGAATTGTAGTAGGAACGGGTAATAAAGTAGAAGATTTTGGAGTAGGTTTTTATACAAAATATGGAGATGGTGGTGTTGATATATCTCCTATAGCAGATTGTAACAAAACTGAAGTATGGGAATTAGGCAAAGAATTAGGTATTTTAAAAGAAATTATCGATGCTCCACCTACTGATGGTTTATGGGATGATGGAAGAACAGATGAGGGTCAATTAGGATTTAAATATTTAGAACTTGAAGATGCAATGGGTAACCCAAATTCACCCCACAGAGAACAGTACGAAAAAATTAGAAATCAAAACTTGCATAAAATGGAGCCAATTCCAGTTTGCAAGATTCCTAATTAATCAATTAGATTAACAAATCATCAAATAAGGTATATTTCTTAATCAATTGATATGGATATTTTTTTAACAAATAATTTAAGTAATAAAAAAGAACATTTTGCTCCTATAGAAAAAGCAAATGTAAGGATGTATGTTTGTGGACCCACAGTTTATGATGATCCACACATAGGAAACGCAAGGCCATTAGTAATTTTTGATATCTTATTTAAATTGTTAAAAAATAATTTTCCAAAAGTTACTTATGTAAGGAATATTACAGATATCGATGATAAGATTATCAAATCTTCTCAGGAACAAAGAATCTCAACAAAAGAACTCACAGAAAAAGTAACCTCAAGTTTTTTGAGAGATTGTGAGTTTTTAAATTGTGAAAATCCTACTCATCAGCCAAAAGCTACTGAACATATTGATCTAATGATTGAGATGATTGATGATTTAATAAAAAAAGGATTTGCATATGAAAATAAAAAACATGTCTACTTTGAAGTAAAAAAATTTGATGATTACGGAAAATTATCAAATAAAAATTTAGATGAATTGATTGCTGGATCAAGAATAGAAATTAGTGAAAATAAAAAAAATTCTGAGGATTTTGTATTATGGAAACCATCAATTAATGATGAACCAGCCTGGGATTCCCCTTGGGGTAAAGGCAGACCAGGTTGGCATTTAGAATGTTCTGCAATGTCCAAAAAATTCTTAGGCAATGAATTTGATATTCATGGGGGAGGTATAGACTTAATTTTTCCTCATCACGAAAATGAAATAGCACAATCTAGATGTGCAAATGATACAAAAGTTTTTGCAAATTATTGGATCCATAATGCATTTATTACAATGTCAAATGAGAAAATGGCTAAGTCTCAAGGTAATATTCTTAAAATAAAAGATTTTAGAAATAAGATAAGTGGTCAAATAATTAGATTAGCTTTGATGAGCACACATTACAAACAACCACTTGATTGGAATGATAAGTTATTAAGTGATTGTGAAAATACTTTAGATAAATGGTACAGAGTCTATTCATCTGATTTAAAGTCTATTAAAGTTCCAGATGAAATTTTAAAGCCATTGTATGAAGATTTGAATACTCCTGGTTACATTGCAAATCTTCATAATCTATTCGAAAAAGCTTCTAAAGGTGAGGATACAAATTTATTTATATCGGCATGCCAATTTATAGGTTTGATGAATGAAAGTAGTGAACAATGGAATAACTTTAAAAAGAATAAAGCATCCATAAGCGAATCCGAAATTGATGACATGCTTAAATTAAGAGATAAAGCTAGAGAAAATAAGAATTATAAAGAGGCAGATAGAATTAGAGATGAACTTTTAGACAAAGGTGTTTTAATAGAAGACAAAGATGGTAAAACACTCTGGAAATTTAAATGAGTAAAGAAAGATTATACATATTTGATACAACTCTTAGAGATGGAGCCCAAACTCAAGGTGTTGATTTCTCTTTGGAGGATAAAGAAAAAATTGCCTCAGCTTTAGATAATTTAGGCGTTGATTATATTGAGGCTGGATGGCCTGGCGCTAATCCAACTGATACAGAATTTTTTCAAAAGAAACATAATTTTAAAAACTCAAAGTTAACGTCTTTTGGTATGACGAAGAGATCAGGAAGAAGTGCAGAAAATGATACTGGTTTATCAGCACTCATGAATTCAAATACTTCTGCTGTTTGTTTAGTAGGAAAGTCCTGGGATTTTCATGTTGATGTAGCTTTAGGAATAACAAATGATGAAAATTTAGATAATATTTCTGAAAGTGCTAAACATTTTGTGAAAGCAAAAAAAGAATTCATGTTTGATGCAGAGCATTTTTTTGATGGTTATAAAGCAAATCCGAAATATGCATTGTCTTGTATTAAAGCTGCATATGATCAAGGTGCAAGATGGATTGTTTTATGTGACACGAATGGGGGAACACTACCTCATGAAGTCACACAGATAGTTTCTGAAGTTTCTAAAGTTGTTCCAGGTAAGAACTTAGGGATACATGCACATAATGATACTGGCAATGCAGTTGCAAATTCTTTAGCCGCAGTATTATCTGGTGTTAGACAAATACAAGGAACAATTAATGGTTTAGGTGAAAGATGTGGTAATGCAAATTTAATGTCATTAATCCCGACATTTTTTTTGAAAAAAGATTTTTCATCTCAATTTGAAATCAGTATCAAATCAGAAAACATTAAAAATTTAACTGAATGCTCAAGATTATTAGATGAAATTTTAAACAGAAAACCTAATCAGCATTTACCTTATGTTGGTGCTGCAGCGTTTTCACATAAAGGAGGATTACATGTATCTGCTGTACAAAAAGATCCAAAAACTTATGAACACATCAATCCAGAGGATGTTGGTAACACTAGAAATATTGTTGTTTCAGACCAATCTGGAAAATCAAATATCATATCTAGATTAAAGAGTATCAAAATTAATATCGAGGAAAGTGATCCAAAAATTAAAAAATTACTAGATGAAGTAAAAGATAGGGAATTTATTGGTTATAGTTATGATGGGGCTGATGCCTCGTTTGAATTATTAGCTAGAAGAATTATTGGGGAAATTCCAAGGTATATTTCAATTAATGAATATGATGTTTCTGTTAAAAAAAATAAGTCTGGTGAAATAGTTTCTTCCGCGAAAGCTCAATTAGAAGTTGATGGAGAAAAAATTATGTGTGAAGGAGAAGGGAATGGACCAGTAAATGCATTAGATAACGCTATTAGACAAAACGTTGATAGACTTGCGAAATATTCAAAATATCTAAAAGATCTAAAACTTGTTGATTATAAAGTAAGAATTTTAAACACAGGAACAGAGGCAGTTACTAGAGTGTCTATTGAAAGCACAGACTCTAAAGGAAAGAATTGGTTTACTATTGGTGTGTCTACAAACATTATCGATGCATCGTTTAAAGCATTAATTGATAGTTTAGATTATAAACTATTTAAGGATAATGCTCCAGCTAGTAAATAAATGAGTAAAAATAATATCTCATTTATTTTACATAAACCTCAATTATCAGAAAATATTGGAGCATGCGCTAGAGCAATAAAAAACTTTAATTTTAAAAAATTAGTTTTGATTAATCCAAAACCTATTTTCCCAAATGATAAAATCTTAGCCACATCTGTAGGTGCAAAAGATATTATTAATCAAAGTAAAAAATACGATAATTTAGAAAAAGCTTTAGAAAAAATTGATATTTTAATTGCTACTTCAGCAAGATTCAGAAACAAGAATATAAAACATATTAATTTAGAAGATTTAAAAAAGATTAATTTTAAGAAGAGAGTTGGATTTTTGTTTGGGTCAGAAGCATCAGGTTTATCAAATGATGAGGTCAGTTATGCAAATTACACTTTACAAATACCTACCAATCCTGACTTCAAGTCTTTAAATTTATCTCATAGTTTGATCATAATTGCTCAATATGTAGCCAGTCTTATCAAATTAAAAAATATTCCATTTAAAAAATCAAAAAAGGTTAAATCAGCAAGCAAAAAAGAAATTCAATTAATGGTAGGCCTTTGCGTTAAAAATTTGGATGAAATAAATTTTTTTAGACCTAAAGAGAAGAGACCAAAAATGCTAGAAAACCTAAGAAACATTTTTTACAAAATGGACTTATCTGATAAAGAAACACGTATATTATCTGGTGTATTTGCAAGTTTGGGTAAAAAACGTTGATTGACAAAATAATGAGTAAGTTTATAAAACCCACTATTAAATGACAAAAAGATTAAACTCTAAACATAAAGTCGACAGAAGATTAAAAGTAAATCTTTGGGGAAGACCTAAAAGCCCATTTAATACGAGAGCCTATGGACCAGGACAACATGGTCAAACGAAGACTTCAAAACCCTCTGATTACGGAATTCAGTTACAAGCTAAACAAAAATTAAAGGCTTATTATGGAAATATTAATGAGAGACAATTTAGAAATATCTATAAAAAAGCCAGTATGCTTAAAGGCGATACAAGTGAAAATTTAATTGGTTTATTGGAAAGAAGATTAGATGCAGTGATATATAGAGCAAAGTTTGCAACTACAATTTTTTCCGCAAGACAATTAATCAACCATGGACATGTAAAAGTTAATGGAAAAAAAGTTAACATATCTAGTTATTATGTGAGAGAAGAGGACACTATAGAAATTAGAGATAAATCAAAACAACTTGCAATCATTGATATTGCTCTAGCTAGCAAAGAAAGAGAAGCTCCAGAATATATTCAAATGGATGAAAAAAATAAAAAATTTAAGTTTGTTAGAGTTCCAAAATTTGAGGAAGTACCATACCCAGTTGTTATGGAACCAAATTTAGTAATTGAATATTACTCTAGATAATAACTATTTTTTATAATTAATATCTTTATCATCAAATAATTTTTTTAATTCTCCACTCTCATACATTTCTTTAATGATGTCACATCCACCAATAAATTCTTTTTTGATATAAAGTTGTGGGATAGTTGGCCAATCACTGAATACTTTAATTCCATCTCTCAAAGATTGATTTTCTAATACATTTACACCCTTAAAATTTATTTCTAATATTTTAAGTATATTTGAAACAGTCATTGAAAAACCACATTGTGGTTGATCTGGAGTACCTTTCATAAAAAGGCACACATCATTAGTATCTATATGATTTTGAATTAAACTTTTTGTTTGATCATCCATTATTGTTCCTTTGTTTTAATTGCTAAAGCATGTAATTCATTTCCCATCTTACCTTTTAATGAATCATAAACCATTTTATGTTGTTCAATTTTGCTTTTCCCTGCAAATTGAGAAGAGGTTATAGTTGCTGAATAATGATTACCATCTCCAGCTAGATCTTGAATATCTATTACAGCGTCTGGCATAGCTTCTTTAATATGTTTTTCTATTTCTTTTAAATCCATTGCCATTTTTAACTCATATATTTAGCTAGCCAACTTGTATAATAAGACTTTAATTCGTCAATTGTAAGTTTTGTCTTTTCATTAATAATTATATCGTTTTTCGTGATAATACCAAATTCCTCATAATACACAGAATTTTTATCTAAAATTTTTGTAACTTCTTTTAAATCTTCTTTATTTATCTCTATTAAATACCTTCCTTGATCTTCTGAAAAAAAATATTCAATTTCATTCATTAAATTCTTTGATTTATTAATTTTAATTCCCTTATTACCTTTAATGCACATTTTACTTATCGCAACCAATAGACCTCCTAAAGATATATCATGAGCACTTTTCACGTATTCTTTATCAATTAAATTTAAAATTGACTCTCCATTATTTTTTTCATTAAAAAGGTTTACTTCTGGTGGAGGTCCATTTTTTTCATCTAAAATTGTTCTGGCGAATAAACTTTGGTCAATATGTCCCTCAGTCTTACCAATAATTAAAACTAAATTATCAATTTCTTTTAAATCCATTGAAATCATCTTTTTGTAATCTTTAATAAGACCTACACCACCAATTGATGGAGTTGGTTTAATCCCAACTTCTTTTGTTTGGTTGTAAAAAGATACATTGCCAGATACCACTGGGAAATTTAAATATTTGCTAGCTTCACCTATACCTTGAACGCATTCTACAAATTCACCCATGTTGTCTTCTTTTTCGGGGCTTCCAAAATTTAAACAATTCGTGATTGCGATTGGAGTCGCTCCAACTGAAATTAAATTTCTCCAACTTTCAGCTACGACTTGTTTACCTCCCGTTAATGGGTGGGCCCAACAATAAACTGCCGAGGAGTCTACTGATGCTGCTACAGCTTTATTAGTTCCATGAACTCTCACAACACCAGAGTCTCCACCTGGTTTTTGAATAGTATCACCCATAACTGTGTGATCATATTGTTGCCAGATCCATTCTTTACTACAGATATTTTGATTAGATAAAATCTTCTTTAGTACATCCTTAATTTTTAATTCTTTCAGGACTTCATTTTTAATCTTATTTTTTTTGGGCAACTTTGATTTTTTCCATTTACGATCATACATTGGAGAATTTTCGACAAGAATATTAACAGGTATTTTTGTTACTTGTTCTTGATTAAAAAATAATTCAATGTTTTTTGAGTTTGTTGTTTTTCCAATCACCGCAAAGTCTAAATTCCATTTATCAAATATTTTTTTTGCAGTTTCCTCTTTACCATTTTCTAAAACTATTAACATTCGTTCTTGGCTTTCAGACAACATGATTTCATAGGGGGTCATTTTAGTTTCTCTGCAAGGAACTTTGTTTAAATCAATTTCAATGCCTAAATTTCCTTTTGATGCCATTTCGATACTTGAGGAAGTAAGACCAGCAGCCCCCATGTCTTGAATGGCAATAATTGAATCACCAGCCATTAATTCTAAACATGCCTCTAATAAAAGTTTTTCTGTAAAAGGGTCACCAACTTGTACTGTTGGTTTTTTTTCCTCAATTTTTTCATCAAAACTAGCTGAAGCCATACTTGCACCATGAATTCCATCTCTACCAGTCTTAGATCCTACATAAATTACAGGTTTGTTTAAACCAGCAGCCTTAGAATAAAAAATTTTATTTTTTTTAACCAAACCAAGTGTCATTGCGTTAACCAAAATATTTCCATTGTAAGAACTATCAAAAGATGTTTGTCCTGCTATTGTTGGCACACCCATACAATTTCCATAACCACCAATACCATGCACAACACCTCGTAAGAGATTTTTTGTTTTTTTATGTTGTGGGGATCCAAAATGTATCGAATTCAAATTAGCTATCGGTCTTGCTCCCATAGTAAATACATCTCTCATAATTCCCCCAACACCCGTTGCAGCACCTTGATAAGGTTCTATAAATGAAGGATGATTATGACTTTCGATTTTAAAAACGATTGCATCACCATCTTCAATATCAATAACACCTGCATTTTCTCCCGGACCTTGAATTACTTTTTTTCCTTTAGTTGGAAGCTTTTTAAGGTGAAGTCGTGATGACTTATATGAGCAATGTTCATTCCACATTGCAGAAAAAATCCCAAGTTCAGTAATATTTGGAGTTCTCTTAAGTAATTGACAAATTTTTTTATATTCATCAGACTTGAGTCCATGATCTATTGCAATTTGTTCATTAACTTCCATTATTTAATATTATTTAAAAGATTTTTAAAAAACAAAGACCCATCTTCACCAGATAAACTTTCATCTATCATTCTTTCAGGGTGAGGCATCATACCCAACACATTTTTTTCTTTATTAAAAATGCCTGCAATATTTTTAATTGAACCATTTGGATTATATTGATCTTCTATCTTGCCTTCACTATTACAATAATAAATTGCTATTTGATTATTATCCTTAATTTCTTTCAATTGATCTTTGGTACAAAAATAATTTCCTTCATTATGAGCAATATGAAATTCTAAAATATCTTTATTAAGATTTTTAAAATATGCATTTTCTTTGTTGTCCAATTTTACGAAGACATTTTTACATATAAACTCCAGATATTTATTTCTTAACAAAACTCCTGGCACTAAACCTGTTTCAACCAGTATTTGAAATCCATTACAAATTCCCATGACCAATCCCCCAGATTTCGCAAAATTTATAACTGATTGCATTATCTTAGATTTTGAAGCCATACTTCCACATCGTAAGTAATCTCCGTAAGAAAAACCACCTGGAAGTACAACTAAATCACTTTTAGGGAGTTCATTATCATCATGCCAAACCATCTTATTTTTAAACCCAAATTTCTTGAGCGCAACATCCATGTCTCTATCACAATTTGAACCAGGAAAAGTTATTACAGATGACTTCATTAATTATTGTGTTTCAATAATTTTAAAGTTTTCGATTACAAGATTAGCTAAAAGTTTTTTACACATGTCCTCTACAACAGCTTTTGCTTTGCTTGGATCATTTTCATTAACATCTATTTCAAAATATTTACCTTGTCTTACTTCACTTATATTTTTAAAACCCATTCCATCCAAGGCTTGATGAATGACTTTACCCTGTGGATCTAAAACATCCTTTTTTAATGTTATTACTGCGGAAACTTTCATTTACTCTTTTTTTTTATTGAAGAAAGTTTTGTTACGTTAACAGCGGATACATTTGATTGTTCATGAAGAATACCAAGTCGTTTTGCAACCTCAGTATAAGCTGCTATCAAATCTCCTAAATCTTTTCTAAATCTGTCCTTATCAAGTTTTTTATCCGTAATTGAGTCCCACAATCTACAAGTATCAGGGCTAATTTCATCTGCTAAAATAATTTTATTTTTTCCGCTTTCATGAGTGAAGCCAAACTCTACTTTAAAATCGACTAGTTTAATTCCAACACCTCGAAATAAACCAAGTAAAAAATCATTCAATCGTTTTAAATTTTTATCAATTAAATCAAGCTGAATAGCGTCAAGCCAATTAAATGCCAGAATATGTTCTCTACTAATGTTTGGATCACCTAATTTATCATCTTTGAGACAATATTCTATTAATGGATATTCAAGCACAGTACCATCCTCAATACCCAATCGTTTTGTGAGAGAACCAGTTGCAATATTTCTTACAATGAACTCAATAGGAATAATATCCACAAGTTTCACAAGTTGTTCTCTCATATTTAGTCTTTTTACTAAATGATTTTTAATTCCAATTTGATTTAGGTTTGACAGTATATGCTCTGAAATTCTATTATTTAGGACACCTTTTCCCTCAATAGTACTTTTTTTTTGATTATTAAATGCCGTTGCATCATCTTTAAAATATTGAATAACAAGATTTTTGTCAGAAGTTGCATAAATAATTTTAGCTTTTCCTTCGTATAGTTTTTTCCCTTTTTTCATTATTTAATTACTCTTCTAAAAATAAAATTGACATTTTTCATATGTTTTGAATAGCTAAATATTGATTTTAATTTTTTTATTGAGATTTTACTTATTATATATCTGTCAGATCGCGCTACATCAAATAAATTTAAATTTTCAGCAAAACACTTTTTTGAGAAACTTTGAACCATCCGATATGATTTTTCTCTAGTTAATCCAGTTTTTGTAAGTTCAAGCATCAACTCTTGTGAAAAAATTAAACCTTTCGTTATATTTAAATTTTCTAACATTTTTTTTGGATAAACAATCATATTATCTAAAATATTTGTTAATCTTACTAAAGCAAAATCAATAGTTATATTAGCATCTGGGCCAATGTTTCTCTCTACGCTTGAATGTGAAATATCTCTTTCGTGCCATAAGGCTATATTTTCAAGTGCAGGAATAACTGCACTTCGTACCATTCTTGAAAGACCTGTTAAATTTTCACTCAAAATAGGATTTTTTTTATGTGGCATAGCAGATGAACCTTTTTGTTTTTTTGAAAAAAATTCTTGTAGTTCGTAAACTTCAGTTCTTTGTAAATGCCTTATTTCTGTAGCTACTCTTTCTACAGAACCCGCAATAATTCCAAGAACCGAGAAATAAAAAGCATGTCTATCCCTTGGAATAACTTGAGTTGAAATCGGTTCAACTTTTAAGCCAAGTTTTTTTGCAACATGTTTTTCTACATTTGGATTAATATTGGCAAATGTCCCAACTGCACCTGAAATAGCACATGTCGAAACTTCATCTATTGCATCCATTAATCTTTTTCTATTTCTTTTAAATTCTGCATAAAAAGAGGCAAGTTTCAAACCAAAGGTAATTGGTTCAGCATGTATGCCATGGCTTCTTCCCATGCATGGTGTAAATTTATATTTGATGGCTTGTTTTTTTAATACTTTTAAAATTTGGTCAATGTCTTTGAGAATTATTTTTCCTGATTGAACTAATTGAATATTAAAACTTGTATCTACCACGTCTGATGAGGTCATTCCTTGATGAAGATATCTTGCTTTAATCCCAGCTTTTTCTGTTACGGAAGTTAAAAAAGCTATGACATCGTGTTTGACTTGAGATTCAATTTGATGAATTCTTTTAACATTAATTCTTGCTTTTTTTCTTACAATTGAAGAAACCCCTCTAGGAATTTGATTTAATTTTTCCATAGCTTGTGCTGCAGCTATCTCTACATCTAACCAAATTTTGTATTTATTTTCTTCTGACCAAACATCAGTAAGTTCTTTTCTCGAGTATCTTTTAATCATTAATTATAAATATGGAGGCTTTGAATAACCTTTAGCAGATTCTGTAAAAATTTCATAACCATTTTCTGTTATTCCCACTGTATGTTCAAATTGTGCAGACAAAGATTTATCTTTTGTAACTGCTGTCCAACCATCATTCAGCATTTTTGTAGCAAATTTACCTGCATTAATCATTGGTTCAATTGTAAATGTCATTCCTGGTTTTAGTTCCATTCCAGTATTTTTAGTTCCATAATGTAAAATATTTGGTGACTCATGAAAAGTTGTGCCTATACCATGTCCACAAAAATCTCTGACAACTGAAAAACCTTTTTCTTCTACATATGTTTGAATTTCATGACCAATATCTCCAAGTTTTTTTCCAGGTTTTAAAATTTTTATGGCCCTCATCATCGACTCATGAGTTGCGTCTATAAGATTATTTAATTTGACAGAAGTTTTACCTATACAAAACATTCTACTTGTATCTCCGTAGTGGTTATCAATAATTGCCGTGACATCTACATTGACTGCATCACCTTCTTCTAAAATTCTTTCTTCAGAGGGAATTCCATGACAAACAACGTGGTTTAATGATGTACATAATGATTTGGTAAAGCCTCTGTAATAAAGTGGGGCAGAGAAACCTCCATTATCTCTAATAAATTCGTAACCAAGTTTATCAATTTGTGCAGTTGAAATACCTTCTTTTATATTTTCAGTAAGCATATCTAAGGTCTGAGCTGCAAGTTTCCCTGCAATTCTCATTTTTTCAAATTTTTCTGAATAACTATCCATTTATAATCTTTAACTTTTTTTCTATTCTTATTTCTTTTGAACTTAGACTGCATCTATAAGCAAGAAAACTAACACCAGCTTTTTTCGCAATAAGATAGTTTTTATAATATTCTTCATCAATATCTTTCGCAATTTTAAAATTTTCCATGTTTTGTATCTGGACTAAAAAGATCAAATATGATTTATATCCTTTTTTTATGGCATCAATAAGGGTAAGAAGATGTTTTGAACCTCTTGTAGTAATTGCATCAGGAAATTCGGCAGTTTTCTTCTTTCTAAAAAGAGTTACATTTTTAACTTCAATAAAAATTTTTTGCTTTTTTTTTTCGATTAGAAAATCAAATCTGGTTTCTTTATTGTAAAAAACTTCTGACTTAATGCTATCATTAATTTTTGATTGTTTCTCCGATCGAAGAACTATGGATACTCCAAGTTTTCCTGCGTGAAAAAAGGGATAACTTCCAATTTCAACATCTTTATTCTGGTCTTGAACTTTTGATAAAGAATTTGCAATTTCACTTTCTACAGTTCTTAAACTTATTGTATGGCTTAGTATTGGATCACCACCTACAATTTTTTGTTTCAAACTACCTAACATTGATTTTAATATTGATGGGACACCTGGTAAACAAAACACATTCTCAACACTAAATCCTGGAGCACCACTCGTTGGATTTAAAATTAATTTTGCATTCTGTGGCATCCAGACCATTTTTTGTCTGCCTTCATTAAATTCTCCTGGTTTATAATAACTTTCTAGTATTTTAAAAGCTTCCGGATGAATTTCATATTTTAATCCAAAAGCTTCCGAAACAGACTCAGCGGTAATATCATCATGTGTTGGACCAATACCACCAGTTGTAAAAACATAATCATTATTTTTTCTTAAGATATTCAAATTTTCAATAATAGTTTTTTTTATATCTGGTATTACTCTTACTTCATTTACCTGAACTCCAAGTGAATTAAGCCAGACGGCTAAAGTACTTGTATTTGTATCTTGAGTTCTACCGGAAAGGATTTCATTTCCAATTATTAATATAGCAGCATTAACTTTTGTATTTTTTTTCATATTATCTATAATTTGAATATGGAATTTACCAAGTCTTTAATAAAAGGCAAATTAATCAAAAGATATAAACGTTTTTTTGTAGATGTAAAAATAAATCAAGAAGTTGTGACAGCACATTGTCCAAATACAGGCTCAATGA
>CACOGC010000010.1 GCA_902626645.1 uncultured Pelagibacteraceae bacterium
AACAACTTGTTTTCGATCATTTCTTTTTTGATCCCTTGCCATTTGATCAAATGGTAATTTTTGAGAATTATCCTCAATTTTGTTTTCTGATAATTTTGAAATTTTTTGATTTTTATTTAATAATTGTTCTTTGTTTCTCTCATCAATAACGTCTAAAGCGGTTGAAGCTCCTGCTCCATCGAGCATTATTCTTTGCTCTAAAGCCTCAATAAATATTTTTTTTTTGTTACCCTTCATCAAATTAAATTATAAGTCATATAAGCGTAATCAAAAACACCTTGCTACAATAAGACATGATTTAAGGTGCCAAAAACGCTTTATTTTTTTATTGTCCTAAACGAAAAACCCAAAATGAACATATTATGATTTCAATTTAAAGTATATATTATTAACAATTCAAGAATGCTGAAGAAAACAATAACTTCCTTATTAACATGCTTAATAATCCTTTCTTCGTGCGCACGTACTCCAAAGGAAATTAGTTTAGACGACTCTCAAAAAAGAGTTGATCAAGATATTTTAAAAATTGAACAAATCAAAAAACAAAATGAAACTTGGGAAGAAAATATCAAAATTGATCTTTATACAGCCATTGCACTTGCAATTAAAAATAATAGAGAATTAAAGATAAAACAATTAGAGACCGGAATCGCATACAGACAATTAGATAAAGTTGAATTTGAAATGTTGCCAGCAATAGCTGCAAACGCTGGTTATTCTGGTAGCGAAAGATACAACGCGAGTGCGAGTGCAACCGTGCCTAATACTGATTTAGCGGGATCAATTGGAACTTCTTTTTCAACCTCAAGAGAAAGAGATGTTAATAGTCAAGACATTGGTTTTACCTGGAATGCTTTAGACTTTGGTTTATCATATATAAGAGCAGGTCAAGAAGCCAATCGATATTTGATCACTGAAGAAATGGAAAGAAAGGCTGAACATAATATTGTAAGAGATGTAATTAAAGCATATTGGAACACAATTTCAGCGGATAAATTAATAAAAAAATATGATCCTTTATTAGTTGAAGTTGATAAAGCTTTAAATGACTCACAAAAAATTGAGGAATTATTGTTAACAAAACCGATGGATGCACTTTTATATCAAAAAGAATTATTAGACATTCAACGAGCCCTTCAATCTCAAAAAGAAATATTTATAGATGCAAGAATTCAGCTTGCAGGTTTAATGGGGTTATTACCAAATCAAAAATTTACTATTGTTCCAACAGAGGATCCTCTTACTATTTTAGACATGAATTTAGATGGAATGGAAAAATATGCTTTAATTAATAGGCCTGAACTTAGAAAAAGTCATTATGATGAAAAAATATCTATTCAAGAAACAAAAGCGAGTATGTCTTCTTTATTACCAGGCTTAAATTTTAATGCAGCCTGGACACATTCATCTAATGATCATTTAATGAATAAAACAAATCTTGAATATGGATCCGTCATGGGGGCGAATTTATTAAACGTTTTTATGTATCCTAAGGTAAAAAGAATTAATGAAACTAATACAGAGGTAATAAAAGAAAAAAGATTAGCTTTATCTATGGCAGTATTATCTCAAGTGCATCTAGCAAATATTGATTATTCTTTAGCTCTTGAAGAGTACGATACAGCTGAAAGATATTATCAAGTTTCAAAAAAAATCACGGAACAAATTAAGAATGCTCAAAAAATTGCTCGATTTGGAAATTTAGAACTTATAAGAGAGCAGGCAAGTTTATTAGTAGCTGAACTAAGATATGATATCGCTTATTCTAAATTACAACATGCAATCGGAAAAATTTATACCTCGGTTGGTCTTGATATTACAAGAGAAAATGTAAAAAATATTAATTTCAAAGACTATGCGTATATCATCAAAAATAATTTTAAAACTTCTGGTAAAAGATATTATGCTAAAATTAGAAAACCAATTAAAAATCAAAATCCTATTGTTAAAAAAAATAATGAAGGTAGAACGAGTCAGTTTTCATTCTCTGAAAAAACTTTTGATTTAGAAGGTGAAGGTAGAACAATATATGATGCATTATTAAGCAACAATAAACCGCTACCGAGCTGGATAACATTTTTACCATCACAAAAAACATTTTTGGTAAATAATTTAGACAAAGATAATACTGAAGAACTTGAGATAAAAGTAATTGCTAAAAATATTAATACTCGAATTGAAGATAAGTTTACTTTATTGGTTGATCCTGAACTAAGGGCTAATAGGTTAGAAAATGAGAAACGGCTTAAAAAACAAAGAAAATTAGCAAAAAAAAGAAAACAAGAAGAGATTGAAAGACTTAAGGCTGAAAAAATCTTAGAGGAAAAAAAAGCTAAAGAACAGGCGGCTTTATTAGCAAGACAAGAAGCAGAAGAAACTCTTAAACAAGAAAAAGAAAAAATATTATTAGAAAAAAAACAAGAGGAAGAATTATTAGCTAAACAAAAAGCTGAAGAACAAAGAGTTATAGAGGAACAAAGAGCAAAAGAATTGTTAGCCGAACAGAAACGATTGGCAGAAGAAAAAAAGAGAAAAGAATTATTAGTAAAACAAAAAGCTGAAGAATTGAGAATTGCACAAACCGAAAAAATGAAGGAATTTTTAATGGCTCAAAGAAAGCAAATTTATTTACAACTACCAGAAAATATAAGCCAGTTACAATCTACAAACAATAATTCAAATAAGAGTAATTTGAGTGAGAGTTTAATTAATGAATTAAAAAATATAGAAACTAAAATAAACGATGTAATGCTTAATCTAGATTTAGATAAGAGATTAGATCTAACAAAAAAAATTATCCAGGACGTTTTTAAATCAAGTACTGCTATAAAAGAAATAGATCCAAAATATGAAACCTTAAATCTACAAATAGTTAATCAAAGAAAACTGCTTGAAGAATTGTTAGAGTATTCAAATAGATATACTAGTTATTAAAATGCCAAAATCAAATCCTAAAGCTTTGAGTTTTAATAGAACGCTTAAACTTAATTCTAATTCAAATCAAATCAATGGAAATATATTTGTTAAAAAAAAAACTTTAAATTTAAGAACTCCAAAAACTATTAAAGTAAAAGTTGGAAAAAAAATTACAGGAAAAATTTCTTTAAAAGAAAGTAAATAATTTAACATTCACCAATAAAGTGATGAATGATAGTTCTTTGTTGAGGATTTAATCGGTGTTCAAATAAATATATACCTTGCCAGGTACCTAGTAATAGTTCTTTATTTTTGACACTTAATGAAATTTGATTATTGGTAAGAGCAGACTTTATATGTGCCGGCATATCATCTTTTCCCTCAGTGGTATGGATATATAATTTGTTATCCATTGGCACTAATTTATCAAAATAATTAATTAAATCCGTTTGAACATCTGGATCAGCATTTTCTTGAACAATAATAGAAGCACTCGTATGCTGAATACTTAAGTTTAATATTCCATTTTTAAAATTGTTTTTTTCAATCCAATCTAATGTTTGATCGGTAAATTCATATAATCGTTGACCATTAGTATCTATTTTGAGATTATAAAATTCTTGTTTCATATCAAAAATCTTTTGATGTTAATTCAAATAAACGACTAATTGTACGTTTAAATGGTTTTTCTAAGGACTTGGAGCTAGATAATTTTTCTAGACTTTGTTTAGCTGTCACTGCTATTGCTATTTCTTTGTCGTAAATTACATCAATAAGAGTTATGAACCTTTGTTGTTGATTTGAGTTGATGTCACTAAATTCTGGTATGTTTTCAATAATTATAAAATTACAGCTTTCAGCAATTTTTAAATAATCTTCACTTCCTAGGTTTTGATTACACAATTCATCAAAATGAAACTTTGAAATCCCCTCATAAAAATTTTTTATTTCAAAATTCCTACCTTTGATATTCAAAATTTTGGATGACAATTTTTTATTTTTAGTAATGATTCTAGAAAACTTATTTATCTTGAAATTAGTTTCTTGATTTAAAGGATGGAAATATCTTCGTTTTTCGTTTTCTTTGCTTTTTCTGTAATCATCATCAATTATCAATTCATGTTCTATTGATTTTTCCTGCATTATTTGAATAAAGGGTTTAAATTGGTCTCTTTGTAGCCCCTCTTTATATAGCTCTGATATTTTGGTGTTTGAGGTCACAATTACCTTTATATTTTGATTAAACATTTCCTGAAATAATTTGCCTAATATCATAGCATCGACAATGTTGGTAACTTGAAATTCATCAAAAAAGATGAGTGAAAATTTTGATTTCAAATCTTTAACAAAAACAGCAATTACATTTTCTTCATTTTTATCTTTATTATCATGAACAAAATCATGAAAGTTTAGCATAAATTCATTAAAGTGAAGACGTTGTTTTTTTTGATTAATTAAATTAAAAAAAAAATCTAAAATCATAGTTTTTCCAACACCAACACCACCATAAAGATAAAAGCCTTTTTTTGAGGATTGTTTGGAAAAAAAATTCAACAAAGTACTTCTAAAATTTTCTTTATAAAAATTATCTAGTTGTTTGACTAAAATTATTTGATTTAGATTTAACTCTAGATTTTGCGAATTACAATGAGATTTAAATTTTTCCTCAAGATTTAAAGACATTAATTTTTTTTACTTTTAAAATCAATTCCGTATTCAGATCTTGGTCCTTTCCTTAGTCCAAACGGACCAGATATAAATATTGTTAACGGCTTCGTTCCAGGTTTTAAGTCTACTCTATGTAAATTATTTGCTGATCTAAAGCCTATATAACCAGGAGGTCGCCAGAATTTTCCTGTGCTTAATGTTTCCCAATATCCTCCTCTTAATATTATAGTAATATAAGGAAATGTATGATTGTGAACACCTTCGCCATGATCATCCGCTAACATCTCATGTATTAAAATATTAAAAGGAAACCACTTTGGTCTATGTCTAAAGATAAGATAATATCTATTCATCCATGGTTTAGCCTCATGATATTTAGGATGTGAAGGACCTCTATCTAAAACAACTTTTTTTCTTCCTATTTTTTCTAAAAATTTTAAAAGCATAATTAATCATATTGGGTTATTGAGCCGTTTTTAACAATAAATAAATTTTCATTATATATTAAAGGTTTTGATACTAAATCTCTCGCAACTTTTTCAATTTTTAAAACATTTCCAACACTTAAACCTATAACAATTAAATTTCCATCAGAATTTGTTAAATAAAGATTATTTCCACCTATAGTAAATCCTGTTGGTTTAATTTTTTTTCTTTTTTTTAAATTAAAATCTTTATAAATATCATTAATTCTAATTATGTTTCCTCCATTCTTTTGAATTGTAAAAAGATATCCATTTTCAGATACAGTAAAAATAAAATTATCAATTATAATTGGTGTAAGAATAGAATTAATTTCACTCATCCAATTTGTTGTACCTGATGATAAATCTACAGAAAAAAATTGATTTTTATTATTAGAAAAATAAATTGAACTCCCATCACTAACTAGTTTCGAAAAATTAAAACCATATGTTTCATTAACAATACTGCTTTTTTGTGTTGGGAGCTGCCATTGAATTAAACCTGATGAAATATCAACTGCTGTGATATCCCCAAGAGAATTATTATATATCACCAAATTATCTTTTATTAGCATTGATAATTTTGAATTTGAAACAGTAAAAGATTCCTCAGTTTTTATATTCCAGCACTCTGATCCATCCCTTATATAAAAACATCTTAAAGTATTTTTAAAATCCACTACCAAAAATTTGTCCTTAAAAATTTTGATTTCTGAATTAAATGGATATTCACTTTTTTTTGACCAAATTAAATTTCCAGTTTGTAGATTAATACTTGAAATTTTTGCAATACTATCTGCAACTAACAAGTTTTTGTCTGTCATTGCAAATGACAAAATAGGATGAATTTTTTTTTCTGTTTTTGAATAAAAGTTATTTTTCCAAACAATCTTTTTATTGTCATCAAACTTAACAATAGTTCCTTTCTTTTCAAAGACTATTACGCCATTCTTTAAAATCAGTGGCTCAAAATTAAATTGATTAAAATTTTCTAGTTTTGAAAATTTATAATGATTAATTTTATCAAGTTGACCATTATATTTTGATGAACCAAAGTTATTGAGTGGATCAAAAATTTTATTATTTTGCTTAATTTTTGATAGGTCTAATTTTAATAAAGGATTAAATTCTGTTGAAATTACCTCTTTTTCGGTAAGAATTTTTTTAGAGACCTTATTTTCATTTTCAATTTTTTCTTTTTTATTCCATATTCGTGAATTTTCATTCAGAGAGCAATTCGATAAAAAAATTGAAAATATTAATATTACAAATACTTTATTCACTCAAATCTCTGTTTAGTCTTTTTTGTGTTTCCTTGAGTATATCCAAATTAGCATTTTCTAAAGTAATTATTTGACTGAAAAATTCTTTAGATTTTTGTTTTTCACCTTTAGAATAAAAATACTCTGCTATTAAATAAAGAGCATGAGACTTCCAGACACTTTTTGAATTAATTACAGGATTTAAAATTTCTAAAATTTGACCTTCGTTTATTGTATCGGCATTATAAAGAGCTTTCTTATAAATAATAAGATACTTAATTTCACTATCTAATGAAGTTTTGTTAATCAATATATCAAACAAACTATTAATTTTATTTTTATCACTCTCTAGCTCATTATCTATTAAGTAATATAAAGCCAATGGAGAATAAGTTGGATCTTTATTTTCTACTATTTCTTGCATCGCCAATACTATCCCAGAGTTATCTCCATTCTTATGTTTAATGATTGAACTATTATATTTGTCTGAAATTTTAATCTTATTTTTATCTTTATAGATTTGATATGAGTAAAAACCGAGCAGAATTAATAACAAAAAAATTATAACAGATATAAGTAATTTTTTATTTTTTATAAAAAAATCTTTAATTCTTTGATTTCTGGTATTGCTATTAATGATTGCTATATCTTCATCCATAATTAAATCATATTTCGAAGGACGTATTGTAATATGCCTCCATTTTTATAATACTCTAGCTCATTTTTAGTATCTATTCTACAGAGTGCTTGGATTGTTTTAATCTCACCTGAAGCATACTTTATTTCTACTTTAACTTTATCAGAAGGATTAATTCCATTTTCAAGATTGATTACACTTATCAATTCTGAACCAATTAATTTTAAATTTTTCCTATCAATATTATCAATAAATTGTAATGGTAAAATACCCATTCCAATTAAGTTAGATCTATGAATTCTCTCAAAACTTTCAGCAATTACAGTCTTTACCCCTAAAAGTTTGGTTCCTTTAGCTGCCCAATCTCTTGACGAGCCCGTTCCATATTCTTTACCACCTATGACTACTAAATCAGTACCTCGTTTTTTATATTCAACGACTGCATCATAAATTGGCATTACTTTTTTTTCTGGATAAAGCGTTGTAAATCCACCTTCTGTGCCAGGTGCCATCTCATTTCGTATTCTAATATTAGCAAATGTTCCTCTCATCATCACTTCGTGATTCCCTCGTCTGGCGCCATAAGAATTATAATCTTTAGGTAAAATTTGATGTTTCATAAAATATTCTCCTGTAGGACTCTCTTTTTGAATGTTACCTGCAGGAGAGATATGATCTGTAGTTACCATATCGCCCAAAATTAATAATGGACGAGCATCATGAATTTTTTTAAAACCTTCTGGTTGATCTGGAAGATTTTCAAAAAAAGGTGGTTTTTTGACATATGTAGAATTTTCTTCCCAATTATAAATACTACTTTTTTCTGTTTTAATTTGTTGCCATAGTTTTGGTCCCTCTGAGACGTTTGAATACCTTTTCACAAACATCTCGGGATTTAAAGATGACTTTAATACATCTTCAATTTTTTTATTTGATGGCCAAATATCCTTCATAAAAATATCTTTGCCATTTTTATCTTTGCCAAAACTATCTTTATACAAATCAAAATTCATATGACCGGCAAGAGCATAAGCGACGACTAATGGAGGTGAAGCAAGATAATTTGCTTTTATATGTGGTGAAATTCTACCCTCGAAATTTCTATTACCAGACAATACTGAAACAGCATAGATATTTTCTTTTTGAATAGATTCAACAATGTCATCAGCTAATGGACCTGAATTTCCAATACATGTAGTGCAGCCATAACCAACTAAATGAAAACCAAGTTTATCTAAGTAAGTATTTAATCCTGCTTTCTCCAGGTAATCTGTAACAACTTGTGAGCCCGGTGCTAATGAAGTTTTAACCCATGGTTTTACCTCTAATCCTAATTCCACTGCTTTCTTAGCTAAAAGTCCTGCTCCAATTAAAACATTTGGATTGGAGGTATTTGTACAAGACGTAATTGCTGCAATTAGAATAGATCCATCTTTAATTGAATATTCTTTATCTTTGACTTTTGAGACTGAAAAATTTTTTTTACCAGTTACTTCAGAAAAACTTTTCTTAAAACTGGTTGAGGCATCAGTTAATAAAACTTTATCTTGTGGTCTTTTCGGTCCAGAAATAGTTGGAACAATAGTTGTCATATCTAAAGTTAAAGTGTCAGTAAAATCAATATCTTCACTAGACCACAAACCCTGAGCTTTAGCATATTCCTCAACTATTTTTACTGTCATTTCATCTCTACCAGAAAATTTTAAATACTTTAAAGTTTCCTCATCTATTGGAAAAAATCCACAAGTTGCTCCGTACTCTGGGGCCATATTTGCAATTGTTGCACGATCAGCCAAAGTTAAATTTTTTAAACCATCACCATAAAATTCTACGAACTTTCCAACTACACCCTTGTCTCTTAACATTTTAACAACTGTTAAAACTAAGTCTGTTGCAGTAGTACCTTCTGGCATTTTATTTTTTACTTCAAAACCTATTACTTCGGGAATAAGCATTGAAATGGGTTGACCTAACATACCTGCCTCCGCCTCTATGCCGCCTACCCCCCATCCTAAAACTGAAAGTCCATTGACCATAGTAGTATGACTATCGGTCCCTACTAATGTATCTGGGAAAAGATAATTTTCTCCTTCAAACTCCTCACTCCATACTACTTTTGATAAATATTCTAAATTAACCTGATGACAAATTCCAGTTCCGGGAGGGACTATTCTAAAATTATTGAATGCTTGTTGACCCCACTTTAAAAAAGAATACCTTTCTCCATTCCTGTTAAATTCAATTTCAACATTTTTGTCAAAAGAATCTGGTTCAGCTGACTGATCAACCTGGACTGAATGATCAATAACAAGATCTACTGCTGAAAGTGGGTTTATTGTATTAGGGTCTTTATTTTTTTCTTTTACCGCTTCACGCATTGCCGCTAAATCAGCAACTGCTGGAATTCCAGTATAATCCTGAAGCAACACTCTAGCAGGTCTATAGGCAATTTCTGTTTTTGATTTTTTTGTTTTGAGCCAGCTCTTAATTGCTTCAATTTGATTTTTTGTGACCGATACATCATCTTCATATCTAAGTAAATTTTCTAATAAAACTTTGAGAGATTTAGGTAATTTTGAAATACCATCTAATCCATTTTCTTCTGCTTTCTTTAATGAATAAAATCTAAATTTTTTATTATTTATCTCTATTTCAGAAAGAGTGTTGTATGAATTTTTTTTTCCTGGTTTCATATTTTATATATAAAATGTAATAATGCTTAGCAAAAGAAGACCTGACATAGCATAATTAAAGTACTTAATAAATTTATCATTTGTCGCGAATTTCCTTAAAAATTTACCAACAAATGTCCACAAAGTTATACTTGTCACTGAGAATAGAAAAGCAAGAACTACTATTTGAGTCGCGTAATTTATATAATTTGTTCCTAGTTCGACATAAGTAGATACGACAATAATTGCAACTGTGACACCTTTTGGATTTAGATATTGAAATAGAAAGGTTTCAATAAATTTAACAGGATTTTCTTTTTTAGTTTCATTTGAAGAAGTTGAAAAAGCAATCTTGTAAGCAAGATATAAAAGAAACAATGTTCCTAGATATTTTATGCTTACTTGAATTACTGGAAATAATTTAAATACATTTATTAAGCCAATCGATAAAAATATTACTAATGAAGTAAATCCTAAAGTCACACCAAGAATATGTGGGATTGTTTTTTTTATTCCAAAATTAAATCCTGAGTATGAAGCAACTACATTGTTTGGACCAGGTGTATAAGCTGTTACAAACCAAAATAAAGAAATTGATAATATTTCTGGGTGCATATTTAAGCTACCGGAAGTCCATTTTCAGAATTTTGAGAAGGATGAACCAAAATTACTTTACCATCTTTATCTATTGAACCTAAAATTAAAACTTGAGATATAACTCCAGCAATATTTTTTTCGGGAAAATTGCATACTCCAATAACTTGTTTACCTTTTAAATTTTCTTCATTGTAATAATGGGTAATTTGAGCTGATGATTGTTTAATTCCTATTTCTTTACCAAAATCTACTTCAACCACCAATGACGGTTTTCGTGCTTTCTCATTTTTTTTAACTGAAATTACTGTTCCTACTCTTATGTCAACTTTATCAAATATATCGTATGTTATTTGTTCTTTCATAAATTCAGTATATATATTAATTATTGTTCATGAGTACAGATATTAATATTGATAAGATATATGAGAATTGTATCAAAATTTTGACCGATTTAATCGGTTTTAAAACAATTTCAGGTGATGATAATAGTAATTTAATAAATTATTGTGAAAAATATCTTCATGAATTAGGTGCGACCTCATTTAAAACTTTTGATAAAGAGAAAAAAAGAGTAAATCTTTTTGCAACAATTAAAGCAAAAAAATCAAATGGTGTTAAGCCAATAATTTTATCTGGTCATACTGATACAGTTCCTGTTTCAAAGAGTTGGAGTACAGACCCTTTCAAAGCAACAATTAAAGAAGATAAACTTTACGGAAGAGGTTCCTGTGATATGAAGGGATTTATTGCATGTACTTTAGCATTTGCTCCAGTTTTTTCTAAAGTTGATCTAAATAGAGATATTCATTTTTGTTTTACTTTTGATGAGGAAACTGCATGCCTAGGTGCTCCAATATTAATTGAAGAACTTAAAAAAAGAAAAATTCAAGATGGAATTTGTATTGTTGGTGAACCTACAAAAATGAAAATCATAGACGCTCATAAAGGCTGTTACGAATATACTACTTATTTTGAAGGGTTAGCTGGACACAGCTCGATGCCACACAAAGGTGTTAGTGCCGTAGAATTTGCATCAAAATATGCAAATAAATTAATTGAGCTGAGGGAAGAATTAAAAAAAAGAGCTCCTAAAGATTCAATATTTGATCCTCCTTTTTCAACATTACAAGTCGGAGGTATATTTGGAGGGATAGCTCATAATGTAATAGCTGACAAATGTCGTATTGAATGGGAGACAAGACCAGTTGTCAAAGAAGATGGTGTCTTTCTAAACCAACAAATTGATAAATATGCTAATGAAGTTTTATTACCAGAAATGAAAAAAGTTTTTTCAAATTCAAAAATAACAAAGGAAATAATAGGTGAAGTTACAGGTTTTGATCGTATAGATAATTCAGAAGCATGTGAGTTAGTCTCAAGTTTAACTGGTGATAATTCCAGAGAAGTTGTATCTTTTGGAACTGAAGCGGGATTGTTTCAAGAAATCGGTATCAGTACAGTTGTTTGTGGGCCAGGTTCTATTGAACAGGCTCACAAAGTTGATGAGTTCATTGAACTTAATGAACTAAAAAAATGTTTGAGATTTCTTGAGGGAATTAAGAAAAAATCTACCCTTAATTAACTCCATCCACCTACAGATTTAACCTCCAAAAACTCTTCAAGACCATGTTCTCCAGCCTCTCTACCAATACCTGAATGTTTAAATCCACCGAAAGGTGCATCAACAGCTATACCAGCGCCATTAACATCAACCATTCCTGACCTTAGTTTTCTAGCAACTCTCTTTACTTTTTCTTTATCTTTGGTTTGAATGTAGTTTGTTAATCCATAGGGAGTATCATTTGCAATTTCAATTGCTTCTTCTTCTGTTTCAAAAGGCATTACAGATAAAACTGGTCCAAATATTTCTGTTCTTGCTATTTCCATTCTATTATTAACATCAGCAAATACTGTGGGTTTTACAAAATAACCTTTTTCTAATCCATCTGGTTTACCAGGACCGCCAGCTACCAATTTAGCTCCTTCATCTATACCTTTCTTAATTAAAGTTTGTATCTTATTGTATTGGGTCTCAGAAATGACTGGGCCTATATGCTCTCCCTCTTTTTTTGGATCACCGACTTCAAAATTTTCTGTATACTTTTTTAGTCTTTCAACAGCATCATTGTACATCGATTTTTCAACAAGCATTCTTGTGGGTGCATTACATGACTGACCTGAATTTCTAAAACATCGTAAAGCCCCTCTCTCTATTGCATCTGGATCAGCATCTTTAAATATTATATTTGCACCTTTTCCACCAAGTTCCAAACTCACTCTTTTAAAATCTTTGGCAGCATTTTGAGAAATTAATGCTCCAGCTCTAGTTGATCCAGTAAATGAAATCATATTTACATCAGGATGACTTGTTAATGCATCCCCCGTTGTTGCTCCATCACCATTTACTAAATTAAACACACCTGCTGGAATTTTAGTCTCATCAATCAGCTCAGCAAGTATCATTGATGATAATGGTGCTAATTCAGATGGTTTTAAAACCATAGTACACCCAGATGCTATTGCGGGCATTACTTTCAAACAAACCTGGTTCATCGGCCAATTCCATGGGGTAATTAATGCACATACGCCTTTAGGTTCATAAATAAGTCTTTGATTAGGTGCATGTTCTCCTAATGGTTTTTCAAATTCAAAATTTTTTAAATATCTTATAAATGATTTTAAATGAGCAGCGCCTGTTCCAGCTTGAAGTTTTGTTGCAAAATCCTTTGGTGCCCCCATCTCAATTGTAATTGCGTTTGCAATGTCAGCCCATCTTTTCTTATAATTTTCGTAAAGTTTTTCTAATAACCTAATTCTTTCATCTTTTGATGAAAAGGCCCAAGAGCTGTAAGCATTTTTAGCAGCATTCACAGCGTCGTCTACATCATCTTTATTACCCAATGTTATAACAGCACAATTCTCTTCTGTTGCAGGATCAATTACTTTGATTTCTTCTTTACTTTTTGGTGATACCCATTTGCCATTGATATAAAAGTTTTTTTTATTTTCCATTAGAGATTCCTAACCTTTCTTTATTTTTTTGCAAATAGATTTGTTAACTCATAAACTATTGTAGCAGCCGCGAGTGATGTTACCTCAGCATGATCATAAGCAGGTGATACCTCAACAACATCAGCAGAAATTAAGTTCATACCTGATAAGCCTCTAATTACATTAACCATCTCTCTACTAGTCATACCAGCTATTTCAGGTGTACCAGTGCCAGGCGCAAAGGCAGGGTCTAAAACATCAATATCAATTGATAAGTATAATGGATTATCTCCTACTCTTTTTTTTATTCTTTCTGCAATTTTGTCAGTGCCTTCAGCCTGAAACTCATCACAATGAATTATTTTAAATCCGAAACTTTCATCATTTTTAAGATCTTCTCTGCTATATAATGGGCCTCTAATACCAACATGCATTGAAGCATCATCCATGAATAAATTTTCCTCTCGCGCTCTTCTAAAAGGTGTCCCATGCGTGTAGGGCGCACCAAAATAAGTGTCCCAAGTATCAAGATGAGCATCGAAATGAACTAAAGCAACAGGACCATTATTAATTTTATTTACTGCTTTTAATAAAGGAAACGCAATTGTATGATCTCCACCTAAACTAATTATACCACCAGTTTTTTTAAGAAGATCTAAGGCTCCTTCCTCAATTTGCTTAATTGCTTCATCTATATTAAATGGATTGCAAGTAATATCACCTGCATCAGCAACTTGTTGAACTTTAAAGGGCTCAACATCATAATTTGGATGATAATTTGTTCTTAAATGTCTTGAAGCTTGTCTAATACTTTGAGGACCAAATCTTGCTCCAGGTCTGTAACTCGTGCCTGCATCAAATGGTATCCCCACAATTGCAACATCACAGTACTCAACATCTCTTAATTCTGGTAGTCTTGCAAAAGTTGATGGGCCAGCAAATCTTGGAACCTTTGTGCCACTTACTGGTTGAATGGGTTCTTTGCTTCTTTTTTTTTTCATCACAAAAACTCTATCACATTCTAACAAATTGGAATATCTTCAATAATACTAATTATGAAATTATTAAAGTTCATTTTATTGTATTTATTTTTAATTTCCCCAACACAAGCAGATACAATTTACGAATTAATAAAAATTCCAAACCTAGAGATTTATAATCTTAAAACTGAAAACAAATTAAGATACTTGAATGCTAAACAAGCATTTACAATAGGTATTGATAATAATATCAATTGTTTTAAATCATCAAAGCAAGACCTAGATAAAAGATATAAGATTATTGAAAAAAATCTTAACAGATATTCTGAAAACTTTTTAAAAAAAATAAATTTAAAATACATTGTTATGTGTGAAGACTTATCAATCTCAGGCATTAACACTGCTGGAATACCTGATAATGTAATGAAAACTTTAATTGTTGATATAAAATTTAACAATAGATATTTTGAAAGAGTGTTGCATCACGAAGTGTTCCATATAATAAATGATAGTTTCAAAGATATATTTAATGAACAAATTTGGTCTAGTTTTAATCCTAAAGAGTTCAATTATGCAGAATGTTCGACATGTACTAAAAAAATAGGATTAGAAACATTTTCTAAAACAGCTGGTTTTATCAGTGAATATTCACAATCTACCGCATCTGAGGATATGGCTGAGGTATTTTCTCATTTAATGTATGGAAATTTACCTGAGAAGGTAGATCCTATTCTTAAAAAAAAGATAGAATTCATCAAAAAAGGGCTCTTAAAAATTGATGAAAATTTTATTTTATGATTGAAAAGATAAAAGCATCAAAATCTGAAAAAATAATATTTTTATTTGTTGTAATTTTAGGTTTATTTTCGATTACCTCTTTTGTTTTGCTAAAAAATAAATGTTTCTTTGTTAAGAATTATGACCCAAATAAAATTAATTTTGAAAATCCAAATAACATAGCAATTCTTAACGTTGAATGTGGGAATGTAATTATAGAGTTATATCCAGATATATCTCCTAATGGAGTAGAAAGATTTAAAACATTAATTAAATCTAATGCCTATGATGATGTGGCATTTCATAGGGTCATTAAAGATAAACTTGTACAAGCTGGTGATGTAGAATTTGGAAGGAAAGGAAACATTGATTATGGAAAAATTGGAACTGGAAAATCTGGTTTAGGTACAATCAAATCTGAAGTTGATAAAGATTTTAACTACACCAAAGGAAGTGTAGGATTAGCTCGATCTTTAAAATATGATACTGAAGATAGTCAGTTTTTTATAATTCTTCAGGACGAACCTTTATATGAAGGTGAATATACACCCATTGGAAAAGTAATATTTGGCTTAGAAGCTTTAGAAAAAATTAAACACTTAAATAAATCTGAATATGTTTTAAGGCCTGACTTTATAAATACTCTTAGATTATTTAATTAACTAAAGGTTTTCCAGTTGCAAGTGTATGTTTAATTCTATCTTGAGTTTGTTTAGTTTCAATTAATCTCATAAAAGCATCAAGTTCCAATTTAAACAAATCATCCTCTGTAAGAGTTTTATCTTTGTTAGTTTCACCACCACTTAGTACATGAGCTAATTCTTTAGCTACAGTCAAACCATGATCCAATATAACTTTATCATTATAAAGTTTTTCTAAAATTTTGTTCATATCATCAATAACTACTTTACCAGGTAAATTAAATGTAAGCTCCTTTGGTGCTTTAAAGTCCTTATTTTCATTTAAAATATTTTTCGAAACTTCAAGCAAACTATTTCTATTCATAATTCTTTTATTTTCAGGCAATAAGTATTTCAAAGGTTCTGCCTCAACTGGAGAGGTGGCTGTTCTACCATAGCCAATTATATCAAATACTTTCAAAGGTGCATATTTTGGATCTTTTTTAGCCTCTTCAGTATTTAACCATCTAGCCAGCATTTCTTTACATCCACCTCCAGCTGGAATTAATCCAACAATAGTTTCTACTAATCCGATTACAATATTTGTATGTGAGGCTACAAAATTACTTTGTACTAAAACCTCAAAACCTCCACCCAAAGTTAAACCTGATGGCGCAGATATAACTGGATATTTAGAGTACTTAAGATGTTTGCAAGTTTCTTGAAAATATTTAATAAATTTTTCTATAGATTGAAAATCATTTTTATTTGCAAATTCCATTGTGTAGGTCAGGTTAACACCAGCAGAAAATTGCATGCTTTCATTAATTATTATTAAAGGCTTATCAGTCGCTTTCTTAAGTGCATCCATTGAGTCATAATCGAGTGCATTAGCTTTAGTTGTAAACTCAACAATATTAAAATCATTAAATCTATAAATTGAAGCAGAACTATTGCCATCAACACTTGAGGCTGTTTTCTTAATCTTCCCTAAAGTTTCAATCGATGTGTACTTTTGCCTTTGACCATAAAAATTTTCATCTTTAGAATTCGATAAATTTTCTAAAAAATTATTACCTTTATATTCATCAACTTTGTCAAAGAAATTTTTAACACCGATTTCTTCTAACATCTCAAAAGGTCCTTTCGCCCAATTAAATCCAAGTCTCATAGCTTCGTCTATGTCATTAAATTCTTTTGTAATCCCAGGAACTAGTGATGAAGCATATTTTATTATCTTGGATAATACTGACCAAGCATAGTTTCCGTACTTATCTTTCCTATTAATTAGAGCCTTTAAATCTACTTTATCAGACTTAATATCTATTTTTTGACTTGTAGAATACTCTCCAGTTTCAAGATTAATAGCTTCCATAATTTTTCCACTATCAGTCTTCTTCATTCTGTAGAAGCCACCTTTACCTTTTCTGCCTGTATATCCAGTTTCAATCAATTTTTTTACTAAAGGATTTTCTTTAGCAACTTCATGGAACTCATCAGATTTTGGAAGTTCTTTGATAAAACTTTTTAAAACATCTGCCATTAAATCTATTCCAATCAAATCATATAATCCAAAAACTCCTGTTTTAGGTATACCCATAGGTCTGCCAAAGATTGCATCTGCTTCCTCAATAGAAAGTTTCATCTTAAATGCTTCAGTCATTGCGATCTGCATTGCATAAACGCCTACTCTATTTCCTAAAAAACCAGGGGTATCATTACAAACAATTGCTCCTTTACCTAATTCTACTTCACAAAATTCTTTTAATTGATTTATCTTATTTAAATCATTGTCTTCATTCTTAACTATTTCTAGAAGACCCATGTATCTAACTGGGTTAAAAAAATGAGTAATACAAAAATTTTTTTTTTGATCTTTATTTAAATTTTGAGATAAAACTTTGATTGGGATTGAAGAAGTGTTTGATGAAACTATTGCTCCATCTTTTCTGCTTTTAAAAATTTTATCATAAATTTGATGTTTTATATCAATTCTCTCAACCACTGCCTCAACAATCCAATCAGCATCTTTAACAACATCAAAATCATCAGATATATTTCCAACTTTAATGTTATCAATTTTTGTTTTATCGATTAATAAAGGTGGCCTTGATTTATGAATTCGTTCTCTAGCATTTTGACTTATTTCAGTTTTTAAATCTAAAAGTGTGACAGGGATATTAGCATTACACAAATGAGCTGCTATACCACTACCCATTGTACCTGATCCAATAACTACAACATTCTTAATCTTCATTTGATTATTTTAACTATTGATTAATTCCTCTAAGCCTCTCTGATCGTCTTCTTAAAAGCTCAGCAGTTACTAATATTAGTGTCGATAGTATTATTAAACAAGTTGCAACAGCTAGAATTGTTGGACTCAATTGTTCTCTTAAACCTGTCCACATTTGAATAGGAATAGTTGTATTTTCTAAACCTGCTAAAAATAAAACAACCACAACTTCATCAAATGAAGTTACAAATGCAAATAATCCACCTGAAATAACTCCAGGCAAAATTAGTGGTAAAGTAATTTTCATGAAAGTATTTACTGGATCACTACCTAAACTTGCAGCAGCTCTAGTAACGCTGTGATCAAATCCTGAAAGTGTAGCGGTGACTGTGATAACAACAAATGGTGTCCCTAATATAATATGAGCTAAGACTATTCCTGTATGGGTCGCTGCCAAACCAGCCTTTGCCATAAAGAAAAATATTGCAACACCTGAAATAATTAAAGGTACAATCATTGGAGAAATTAAAACAGCCATTATCAAACCCTTATATGGCATATGTCTGCTGCTCAATCCTAAAGCTGCAACTGTTCCAAGTACCACTGATCCGATTGTTGCAAAAATTGCAATAATAAAACTATTCTTAGCTGCTAATCCCCATGGATTTTTTGTTCCATAAATCATATCTTTATACCATCTTAAAGAAAAGGCATCTGGATCTAGACGTTTCATTCCATCAGAAAAACTCAAAAATTCTTCAGCGTTGAATGATAATGGAAATATCACAAACAAAGGTGCAATTAGGAAAAAGAAAACAGCACCACAAATTGTAAGATAAATGTAATGCCAAATTCTATAATGTGGTTCAGTATATTTTGGTAAAGCCATCTTGATTATCCTAATTTAATATTATCAATTCCAACTAGTTTGTTATAAAGCCAATAGATTACCAATACTCCACTCAATAACATTAATCCCATGGCTGATGCAAAGCTCCAATCGAGAGTACTTTTCATGTGGAAAGCAATTTGGTTACTTATCAAAGTTCCAGATGCACCACCAACTAAGGCTGGGGTGATATAATAACCTATCGCTAAGATAAATACTAATAAACAGCCCGCACCTATCCCTGGTATTGTTAGTGGAAAATAAACTTTCCAAAATGCCACAAATGGGGTTCCACCTAATGATTTTCCTGCCCTCATTAAGCTAGGCGAGATAGTTTTCATGACACTATAAAGTGGTAAAACCATGAATGGTAGCAATATTTGTGTCATTGCAACGTAACTTCCTGTTTTGTTGTACATCATCTCAGGTCTATTATCGTCAGCTACTAATCCTATTCCTACAAAGAAATCATTTACAATTCCTTGTTGTTGCAACAAAATCATCCAGCTTGCAGTCCTCACAAGTAATGAGGTCCAGAACGGCAGTAGTACGCAAATCATTAATAAGTTACTATACTTCATAGGTAAAGTAGCTAATAGGTGAGCTATTGGATAAGCCATTAAGAAACAAAAGACTGTTACAAAAAATGCTATTTCAAGGGTTCTTAACCATAACACTCTATGAATTCTTCTATCTTCTTCAACGCTTACTATTTTTCCCTCTTCATTTACATACATGTCCATACCCTTAAGATATTTTTGACTAGTAAACTCAGGAGCTCTTCTTTTTATTGCTCTCCAGTACTCAACATCAGCCCATCTTTTATGAACTGACATTATTTGTTCTTTGTAGTTTCCCTCTTCAAATGATTTAGATTTTCTTCGTAATTTTTTAATAATACTTTTAAATCCATTTTTAGTATAGTTTAATTGAGTAGATAACTTACCTTCACGTTTATCCTCAACTAATTTTATGAAATCTTCATGAAAAGCAGCAAAAACTTCTTCATCAGGTAGCTCTTGACCATCCCAGTTCTCCATTGCTTTAAAAGTTTTTGGAAGCATTTGTGTTACCATCTTATCATCAACACTTCTGAACAGCATATCACCTATTGGAAAGACATAAGTTATTATTAAGAAAAACAATAAGGGGGCAACAAGTAAAAAGGCTTTGATCTTATTCTTTCTCTCAGCCTTTTTAAGACTTACCTCTAAAGGTATACCATCTGTTGTTAAAATTTGTTTTGTTTCAGAGCTCATAAATAAAAAGGGCGGTTACGAATAACCGCCCTTAAATTATAATATATAATTAAGTTTAATAAAACTTAAATTATAGACCAGCTTTCATAGCTTCCCATTTTTCACCAAGCTCTGTACCATTGTCAGCCCAGAAAATTGGATCTACTAGGAAGTAGTTTTTAGTGTTAGCCGGTGCAGTTGGCATTTGTGGTACCATGTTAGTCTTACCATCTTTATACCAAGGCTCACCTTTTTCCATAATACCAATTGAAGATTTTCTCCAAGGAGCATATGCGATGTATTTAGCACTACCCGCTAACATCTCTGAGCTAGTCATCATAGCTAAAGCTTTTTTAGCCATACCATTAGCATCGTTTGGTCCGCCTTTAACTTGTACGAAATATTCGTAGTCAAGACCTTGGCCATCCCAAACTTGTTTGATTGGTGCACCTTCTCCAATTTCAGCATTGAAGAATCTGCCATTCCAACCAGTAGCCATTACTACTTCACCTGATACTAACAGTTCTGGTGGTTGAGCACCTGCAGACCAAAATACACATCCACCTTTAGGGTCTGTACATAATTTTTTGATCTTATTCATTGCTCTTTCGACACCTTTTTCTGTTTCTAAAGCTTTGTAGATTTTTGCTCCGCCTTTACCTGGCTTAATACCATCTGCAGCTAAAGCGATCTCTAAATTAGTTAAAGCGCTTTTGTAGATAGCTCTTTTTCCAGGGAATTTCTTTGTGTTAAAGAAATCTTTGATAGTCTTTGGAGTACCTTTAACATTATTAGTGTTATAAGCGTAGTTCCAAGAATATAAAATATTTCCTACAGCACACTTACTAGGCATTGCGGTAAAGAAATCTTTACTTGCTGGAGTTCCATCTGGAGCTGGTGGAAAGTCTTTATCGAAATCAAATTCAACAAATAATCCTTCATCACATCCAGTAATAGTATCCATTGCAAACACGTCGATTATATCCCACGTGATTTTACCAGCTTCTTTTTGTGCTTTAATCTCAGATAATCCACCAGAATAGTCAACCCAGGCAATATTTATGCCAAGTTTTTTAGCTGTAGGATCACCATAACCTAACTTTTGAGACTCAGTATAAGCCCCACCCCATGACACTGCAGTTACTGTTGTTGCAAATGCTGAAGTAGTTAGTGAAAGTACAAAAGAAATAGCTAGTAATACTTTACTTAGTTTTTTCATTTTTCCTCCGTTTAAACGTTTTTTTATAAAAATCAATTACAACAAGATCGATAATGAGAGTCAACAGGCCATTTTAGTTAATTTAGCAATATATTGGTGGTCTAAGAAGGATCTAACGCTCTAGCATCTTCACTGTTCCAACCTATCTTGATATCTTTGCCAAGCTTGATATCCAAATTCGCTGAGCTATTAGGAACTTTTAAGATAAATTGATTATTTCCTAAAAGATTTATTCTAACTCTTGTATGATCTCCGTGATATATTACTTCTTCAATCTTTCCGGAATGTATATTGTCCATTTGATCACTTGGATTAATTAAAGCTCTTTCAGGTCTTAAAGAAATCTTAGTTTTCTCACCTTTACCTTTTACAGAAATAGGATTCGCAAGTATATCTGTGTTAGCTATTTTAACCTTACACTTACCACCTGAAATATCTGAAACCTCACCCACAAAAGTATTATTTTCTCCAATAAATTCAGCAACAAAAGAATTTACAGGTTTTTCATAAAGCTCATCCGGACTTGAAAGCTGCTGAACTTTTCCATCATTAAAAACAGCAATACGATTAGACATGGTTAATGCTTCACTTTGATCATGAGTTACGTAAACAACAGTTACACCAATGTTTTCATGTATATGTTTAATTTCATATTGCATACTCTCTCTCAAATTTTTATCTAAAGCTCCCAGAGGTTCGTCCATTAAAACTAGTTGGGGATCAAATACTAATGATCTCGCTACAGCCACTCTTTGTTGTTGACCACCTGATAATTGCCCTGGCATTCTTGATGCGAAACCTTGAAGTGAAACCATTGATAACGCCTTATCAATTTTTTTATCTGCCTCGTCTTTTGGAATTTTTCTAACTCTTAACGGAAAGGCAAGGTTCTCATAAACTGTCATATGAGGAAATAGCGCATAATTCTGAAACACCATTCCAATACCTCTTTTATGCGGAGGTATACTTGAGATAGCCTTACCATCTAAATATATTTCACCATTTGTTGGTGTTTCAAATCCTGCTAGCATCATTAAGCAAGTTGTTTTTCCAGAACCCGAGGGTCCTAGCATAGTTACAAACTCACCTTCTTCAATATCTAATTGAAGATCCTTAACGACTAAAACTTTGCCGTCATAGCTTTTATCTACTTTATCGAATTTGACGAAATCTTTTTTAAGAGCCATAATTTTAATCAACTTTAAAACATTTGTAAGAATAAATTTCAACCTTTAATAACTAGCTTTTAACGTGAAGTTCTTTAGACATATTACAAAATAATTCCGCTCCTTTATCTGTAACTCTTATTGCCTCTGATGCTTCAACACCCCATTCACCAAATTGCATAACAGCTATCATGTGAAAACAAATATTAGGCTCCAAAATTGTCATGTCGCCTTTATAAATATTTAAAGTATGTTCTCCCCAATCCGGTGGATAGCCTATTCCAATTGAGTAACCCGTCCTAGATTTTTTTTCTATTCTATATTTATCTAATATTTTCCAAAATGCTTGGGCAACGTGATCTACAGTATTTCCAGGTTTCGTTGCATCAATTCCAGCTTGAAGTGCCTCAATAGTTTTTTTCATCGTATCAATTTTAAGTTGATCAGGTTTTCCAAGCAAAATAGTTCTAGCCATCGGTGCATGATAACGCTTATACACTCCAGAAAGTTCAACAATTGTAGCCTCACCATCAATAAATTTATCTTGTGTTGCGGTTAGATGTGAAGCAGATGTTCCTTTTCCGGTAGGAAGCAATGTTGCAATACTGGCGTATTCTCCACCAAATTCAGGGGTTCCATAAAATAAAGCTTTTTGAATTTCGCCAACAGCATCACATTGTCTAACCCCAGGGCTTATTACTTCGTAAGCTTTTTTCATTCCAACCTCTGAAATTTTTGCAGCAGATTTCATAAAATTTATTTCAGTATTTGATTTTACTAGACGGGCCCAATTAACTAATCTTTCAGAGTCTTTGATCTTGGCATCGGGTAAACCATCCCTAATTTTCTGATAACAGAATGCGGTAAAATAATGTGCATCCATCTCTAAACCAATAGAAAGCTTATCCCATTTTTTATTTTTAATTATCTCCACTAAATAATCATAAGGATGCTTAGGCCAAGTATGAATATAGTGTTCATCATATACGATTATATTCTCCTTCTTTAAATATGTTTTTAGATAAGCTCCACCTGCATCCTGATCTCTAACAAAACATAAAGGTTCATCAGCATTGACATGGACTATTGCACATTGAGCGTAATAAAAAGACCAAGCATCGTAACCTGTTAAGTAATTTATGTTATTCGTATCGTGAGAAATTAATAATTCGATGCCTTTATCTTGCATCATTTTTTGAACTTTTTTTAATCTATTATTATATTCTTCTTTTGTAAAAAGACTCATTGATCTAAATTAAATAATTTTCCAAAACCTAGAATATTTTTATTCATATTAATACTTTCTAAAGTATCCCATATTAATGATTGATTGCTTGTAATGACAGGCTTACCTAATTCTTTCTCTAATCTTTCAATTATATTTAAAACTGGTAAAGCTGTGCACGAAATAAATAAGGCATCAGCATTTTTGATTTCTATCTGCGATAAAGTTTTAAATAAAAAATTTTGATCTACTTTTCCAATGTCATAGTCAGCTGCAATATCTAGATAAGTATTTGCAACGATGTCAAAACCTTGACTTGAAAAATAATCTATAACCTCATCATTTAATTTTTTACTATAAGGAGTAAATATTGCTATTTTTTTAATATTTAACTTTTTTAATGCTTTAATAGCTGCAGTACTTGGTGTTGTAATTTTTGCTTTTGGTTTCGCCTCTTTAACTTTTCTTTCGATGGTTTCATATCCAACAGCTATTGTTCCAGAAGTACATCCATATACGACACAATCTATGTTTTCATCTGGTAAAATATTTTTTGTAACATCCGTAACTTTTTCAGACATTTTAATTAAATTTTCTTTTGATAAAGGATTGTAACATTCAATTCTATTTACGAAAAAATCTATATCTTTATCTTTAATTATTTTGATAAAATCTTTTTCAATTATAAAATCTGTAGCTAAGGCAATTAATCCTATTCTAGGATTATATTTTTTTATGAATTGTGGTTGAATTTTATTAGACTTCATTAAAATCGTTTAAAATCTTTAATATTCAGTCTAGTTTAAATAAAGACATTATAAAATAAGATAATTTGGCAGTTGAAAATCTATTTAAATAGGATTTAATTTAGACTTTATAAATTGTTAACAAATAGAGGAATATAATGAGAAAATTAATTATTGCTGCATTTATATTTGTATCAAGTTTTACAACAAATGTTTTTGCAGAAGTAAAAATGGGAATAATTTTAGGATTTACTGGTCCTATAGAATCTCTTACACCTGCTATGGCTGCATCTGCAGAACTTGCTTTTAAAGAAGCATCTGATTCAGGTTCACTATTAGGTGGAGAAAAAATTTCAGTAGTAAGAGCAGACTCAACTTGTGTTGACTCAGCAGCAGCAACAGCAGCAGCTGAGGGTGTTATTGCACAAGGTGTAGCTGCAATCATGGGTGCTGATTGTTCAGGTGTAACAGGTGCTATTGCATCAAATGTTGCTGTACCAAATGGTGTAGTAATGATTTCACCTTCTGCGACATCTCCAGGATTAACAACTTTAGATGATAAAGGGTATTTCTTTAGAACTGCTCCATCAGATGCTAGAGGTGGACAAATCCTTGCAGATATTACTAAAGATAGAAAAGTAAAAAGTGTAGCTATTACTTATACAAACAACGATTATGGTAAAGGTTTAGCTGATGTTTACAAAGCAGCAGTCGAAGCTCACGGAATAAAAGTAACTACAGTAAATGCTCATGAAGATGGAAAAGCAGATTATTCTTCTGAGGTTGCAACACTAGCTTCAGCAGGTGGTGATGCAGTAGCTGTTATTGGATATCTTGACCAAGGTGGAAAAGGTATCATTCAAGCTTCTTTAGACTCTGGTGCTTTTGACAGATTTATTTTATCAGATGGTATGATTGGTCAATCATTAGTTGATGCATTTGGAAAAGATTTAAGAAAGTCTTTTGGTTCAATGCCAGGTTCAACTGGAAAAGGTGCTGGAGTTTTTGCTGGCGTAGCAAAAGCTGCTGGTATTGATAGTTCTGGTCCATACACTGGTGAGTCATACGATGCAGCTGCTTTAATTGTTTTAGCAATGCAAGCAGGTAATTCAGCTGACAGAGCGTCTATTGCAAAAAATGTAATGGATGTTGCTAACGGCCCTGGAACAAAAATTTATCCAGGTGAACTTAAAAAAGGTTTAGATTTATTAGCTAAAGGTAAAAAAGTTGACTACGAAGGTGCAACAGGTGTTACTTTTACTAGCGTCGGTGAAGCTGAAGGTTCTTTTTTAGAACAAGAAGTTAAAGGCGGAAAATTCAAAACTAAAAAACAAAGATAATTTATCTTAAAATTAAAACCCCTGACATTTTCATGTTGGGGGTTTTTTTTAAAAAAATAAATATTTATCAGCCATATATAAAGCCCAAGCAAAAGCTGCACCTAAAATTATATATTTCATCTTTCTTATTTTATTTCTATTTTTTCTGGAAGTATACCTTTTGGTCTATATCTCATTATCAATAATAGTCCTATTCCCATCATCAAAAATCTAAAATATGGTACACTTTCAATTAAATGAACTTTTAAAAAATGCGTATCAGCTAAACCAGCTGTTGTTAAATTAACTAAATATAATCCAATAGGTGCTGACTCAATCCATAAAAACCAAACTACGAAGCCTCCTAGTATTGCACCGAAATTATTTCCACTGCCACCTACTATAACCATCACCCAAATTAAAAAAGTATATCGCATAGGTCTGTAGCTGCCTGGCGTAAATAATCCATCTTGGGTTACTAACATAGCACCAGCAATTCCTACTATAGCTGAACCTAAAACAAAAATTAGTAAATGTTGTTTCACCACATTTTTACCCATTGCATTCGCTGCCTCTTCATTATCTCTTATTGCTCTCATCATTCTACCCCACGGAGAATAAAGAGCTTTTTGAGTTAGAATTAATAGAATGATAACAACAATTAAAAACAACCCTGAATAACAAAGTTTTACAAAAATTGATGATCCCTCAACGACAAATTGATTTAGAGCAGCTTGTCTCTCAGTTAAATCTGTTATTAAATTCAATTTACTTGAGTTAAATTTTTCAACTAAATTTATAAACCAATCTGTTTGTTGCAAATTAACCTCATAGGGTGCAGGGCGCTTCAATCCAATAACATTTTTTACACCTCTAGTTAGCCAATCTTCATGCTTAATAATTGCAATAACAATTTCAGATATTAACAAGGTAGCTATTGCCAAATAATCTGCCCTTAAACCTAAGGCAACTTTACCAATTACAAATGCCAACCCACCTGCAAACAGAGCACCAACAATCCAAGAAAAAATAATTGGAAGACCAAATCCACCAAGAAATCCTGTTTTTGCAGGATCTACTTCCTCTATTGCTTCAATCCCAGGTTCAGATACAAATCTAATGATTATTATTCCTGCAATTATAATAGTTGCAATGATATAGGTTCTAACTTTAGATTTTTCATATTTTTTTAATACATATTTAACAGCTAATACCATCCCTATTATTAGTAAAAGACTTAAAAGAATATTTGATCCACCTGCGCTCCATGCTTCTTGAACTGGATCAACTGAAATTAAAACTGCTGCTAAACCACCTAGAGCTGTATATCCCATTATGCCAAAATTAATAAGACCAGCATAACCCCATTGAATATTAGCTCCCATAGTCATGACAGCTGAAATCAAACAAAGATTAAAAATCGATAAAGCTATATTCCAAGATTGAAAAATTCCAACAAGAATGATTAATCCCATCATTATAGTATAAGCTGCAATTACATTTAAATTTTTTCTCACAATATTTTTCCTTTGAAAATTCCAGATGGTCGGTAAAGCAGTACAATGACAAGAATTGAAAATGATACTGCAAATTTATAATCTGTTGATAGTAGTTGTACTAAAGTATTTGGCTCTAAACTTTCAGGCAATAGATACATGAAAAATTTTTTATAAGCATAAGTTAAAAGAATTTCAGAAAACGCAATTACATATCCACCTAAAAATGCACCAAAAGGATTTCCTATACCACCAACAATAGCTGCAGCAAAAATTGGAAGCATATTATTAAAATAAGTAAATGGTTTAAAACTTTTATCTAAACCATATAATGCTCCACCAATTGTAGCTAAAACTCCCGCTATTATCCAAGTAATCATAACAATCTTTTTTGGATCAATCCCAGACAACAGAGCAAGATCTTCATTATCAGAATAAGCCCTCATACTTTTTCCTGTTTTTGTTTTATTTAAAAACCAAAAAAGAGCTGAAACTAAAATTAATGTTACAACAATTGTAATTACTTGAGTGGATTTGATTGCAAGGCCTTCGTTAAGACCAGTCATTTCTTTAAACTCACCAGCTTTAATCAAAAATTTTTCACCATCAAAAAATCTTCTATCAGATGGACCAATTATTATTCGAACAACTGCCTGAGTAACAAACATAACTCCAATACTCACCATTGCTAATTGAACAGGAGGACTTTTACTTACCCTATAATATTTAAAAACAAATTTATCTATCAAAAGCATATATCCAACCATAAATATTATTGCAAAAGGAATTGCGATTAGAGCAGTTGGTAGAAAGCCGAGGCTCGCTCCTAAAGACTGAAAGTACCATGTGAATAAAATTGTTACCATAGTACCAAAAGACATCATGTCTCCAGTTGCAAAATTAGCAAATCTTAGAATTCCATAAATTAAAGTTACAAAAATTGCACCTAGTGCTAATTGAGATCCATAAGCCAATGCAGGAACAAAAATATAGTTTAATAACAATACGATTGCATTTATAAAATCCATACTAACCACCTAAAAATGAGCTTCTTACTCTAGGATCGTTAAGCAATTCTTTACCTGATCCTGAATAACGATTTTCTCCTGTAACTAAAACATAGCCTCTATCTGAAATACTTAATGCTTGTTTAGCATTTTGTTCTACCATCAATATAGCTACATTTGTTTGTTTTACTTTGACAATATGATCAAATAACTCATCCATTACAATTGGTGAAACTCCTGCGGTAGGTTCATCTAACATTAAAACTGATGGTTTAATCATAAGCGCTCTTCCAAGGGCAACCTGTTGTCTTTGCCCACCTGATAATTCACCAACCAATTGACTTTTTTTTTCTCTTAATATTGGAAATAAATCATAAATCTCATGAATAATTGAATTATAGTTATCATCAATTAAGAAAGCTCCCATTTCTAAATTTTCCTCAACAGTCATCCCAGCAAAAACATTTTTGGTTTGAGGGACGAATGAAATTCCTGATTTGACTCTATCTTGTGGTGATAATTTAGTTATATCTTTGCCATCAATTATTACTGAGCCAGATTTTAAATTTAATAAACCTAACATAGCTTTCATAGCAGTTGACTTTCCAGCACCATTAGGACCTAAAATTGAAACAATTTCTCCTCTATCTACATTTACAGAACATGAACTAATAATATCAGGACCATTTCCATAGCCCCCTGTCATTTTATTTCCCTCAAAAAATGCCATTTTAATTATCTTTTAACTTTGATCCTCTTCCTAAATAACTTTCAATTACCTTTTCATCCTTTTTGGCATCTTCAACCGAACCCTCAAATAGTACCGATCCTTCAGCCATTACAATTACTGGATCACATAATCTTCCAATAAAGTCCATGTCATGCTCAATCATACAAAAAGTATATCCTTTTTCTTTATTAAGCTTTTCGATAGCTGTACCAAGATCTTTCAGTAATGTTCTATTAACACCTGCTCCTACCTCATCTAATAAAACTAATTTTGCATCAACCATCATTGTTCTACCAAGTTCTAATAACTTTTTTTGACCACCAGACAAATTACCAGCCAACTCATTTCGTAAATGACCTAAATTCAAAAATTCTATAACTTCTATTGCTTTTTGCTTAATAATATTTTCTTCTTTCATAATCAGATTGGGCTTAAATATTGCGTTTATTAGTTGTTCACCTGATTGATTTCCTGGAACCATCATTAAATTTTCTAAGACAGATAAGTTTGTAAACTCGTGTGCAATTTGGAAAGTTCGAAGAAGTCCTTTTGAAAATAATTCGTAAGCAGGAACATCAGTAATATTTTCATTGTTAAACATTACACTACCAGCTGAACATTTTAAGTTTCCAGCTATCAAGTTAAATAAAGTTGTTTTACCAGAACCATTAGGACCAATTATTCCAGTTATAGTTCCTTTCTTAACCTTTAAAGAGCAATCCGATACTGCTGCTAATCCCCCAAAATATTTTGATAGATTATTAATTTCTAAAATATTTTCTGACATTAATTATTTGTTTAGTCTTTTATAAATACTATTTAAAGAATTTATAACAGATTTATAGGCCCCCTTTTTCTTCATTTCTTTAAGACCTTGCTCATTTAAACCCTGTGGCGTTTGAGATTCTTTTACCAAATATTTTAAATCTTTTTTTGAATTGACAACTGCATCTTCAGATAAGGCTAAAAATAGGTTTGTAATATATTTTTGTGCATCTATTTTTTTTATTCCCTTTTTTACTAACCAACCACTCATTACATTTAAGATTTCATAATAAGAAGCCATCATTCCCGATGTTGACCAAAAGTTAATTGATAACTTTTCATTTTTAATTTCAATTGTAGATCCAATTTTATTAAAAAAATCTTTTACTTTTTTATTTGGGGGATAAATTGGGACAGGCCCTTTTTTTAAAGATATTGGGGGAAGTGGTATTGCTCTTACAATTTTTGACTTTACTTTAATAATCTTTTTTAGCTCTATTAATGTTATTGTTGAAATAAAGCTGATTATCGTCTGACTTTTTCTAAAATTTAAATTTTTTAATATTTTTTTTCCCACTGTAGGAGTAACTGCTAAGAACACCCAATTAGAATTATTAATCACATCTTGGTTATTTTTTGCAACACTTACCTTGTTAAATCTTTTTTTTAAATTAAGCGCTATTTTTTTATTTCTTGGTGAAATAATAATCTTTTTATATTTTAGTTTTGAATTACATATTCCAATAATAACTGAAGATGCTATTTTTCCTGTGCCAATAAAACCAAGTTTCATAATTTTATAAATTTTATTTATTTAAGATGATAGATTAATTTTTAAAAAATGAACCCCTAATTCTTAATAGTTCTCTGCTTAAATCTTTATTTTCCTTGAAAGGTTTTCTACCATGTAACCAAAAATAATTATTTGCAACTACCGCTGATCCTACAGGCAGTTTGGTTATCACTTTATTCTTACTTTCCTCTAAACAATCAGATAATTTTTGTAAAAAGTTACCTTGAGACATATTTTTTGGTTCAGGAAACTGATCAATATAAGATATCTGAGGTTTGCCATCTTTATCTTCTGAAAATATCGGATGTTCTACTTTATAGTCTACATTCTTGCTCTTGGGCGAACCCCACAAAAAATTCTGTTTTCCAACTGGATCGTCGAATAGTTCTTCACAATATTCCCAATCATCTAAGTGCAGCATTGCTGTTTCTCCACCCTCTACATTTTTTTCCTCGATCTTTGTCATTAAAAGCCAATCAGTAATTTCTTTTACATATGTTCCATCAGTATGAAGATCCATATTAGTATAAGCTTTCCTTAAATATGAGTCACTTTTATCCTCATGCTTAACGTGAAATCTTGCATAATATTTGCCCGCCATAGAATCATGATTTGGCAATCCTATTAAATGGGATATTGCAGTTGATAATTTTACTAAAAAAATATCATCAACATTAGCATTTTTATTTTCTGGACCAATTATGAAACACCCAAGATTTCTATCTCTTATTATTCTATTCATTACAACACCTAGCTTGTTTTCACTTAAATCATCTAAGCTTTTAGCAATTGTAAATCTTGTGAAAGGTTTGTATTCGATAGATGTTAAATCAAATTTTTTAAATGGAAAAATCAATTTTTCAATAGTCTCGTCTTTAATTTTTATATCAATTATTCTAGGAGATATTTTATTAGTTGATATTTCAAATCCAGATATATTTTCCATAATTTATTTCCTAATTTACATAATACCAAATTATTTCTAAATTACTAAAAAAAGTTATTTACTATACCAATAGAGATGGCTGAAAAAATTGTTGGGTATACAAAATTTTTTTTAGTAATAAAAAATATTCCAAGACTTAATAATACAACAATTAATCTACTTAAATAGCTAGCATCTGTAAGGGCACCTACTGGAAAAATGATTGTTCTGGCAATCAAAGCTGCAAGCGTTGCATATGCTAAACAATTAAACCATCTAAAAATTTTAGAAGACTCCTTTATTCTTAATGATGAGAGAACACCTAAAAATCTTGACAGATAAGTTGCTAACGATGTTACGATAATAGATAGTAAAACGCTAATTGACATTTTTTTCTCCGATTAAATATGCTACTGAGCCACCTACAACTCCACCTAATATAATAGACCACTCTGGTGAAAAAAAATAAAAAATAGGGCCCAAAATAGCTCCTAAGGTTACTGATAAAGTAATTTGCAATGTTTTCATTGCTCCTACCATCATACAAGTGAAATAAATTGGATTTAAAATCGCTAACCCCATTAACATATCTTTATTTAAATAATCTGCTATGTAAAAACCTAAAATTGTTGCTAAAACAGATACACTTAAAGTTGCTGAACCAATTCCTATCCAAAAATCAACCCTATCCTTTTTTTCAATTGTCTCATAATTACTTTTCATAATTAACCATGCCGAGACAGCTATAAAATGACATGACAAATAATATTTCCATTTTGGTTGACTATCATCCATCATTAATGGAAATAAAGATACTGCCATTGGGTAAAGTCTTGCATTAACAAACCAAACTGCAAAAAAGATACTAATTAATGATGCTCCAATAAGAATTGACTCTGCCATCACTAATGATCCTGGCAAGGCATAAATCAACAATGTTGATAGGACACTTTCTTGAATATTAAAACCAACGTTTTTAAGAAGTGCACCGATCGCAACGAAGCAACATGCCAGAGCGATTGCGGGGCTATCAGCTTTAAGGATTGATTTATATCCTTTTAAGAAAAATTCTTTCTTTATCATTTAGCCGCCAAGAAATAAGCGACCAACATCTGGATTGTTTAAAAGATCATCACCCTTGCCAGCAATAGCAGTCTGTCCGGAAACGAGAACATAACCTATATCAGCAAACTCTAATCCTTTTTTGGCATTTTGTTCAACAAGAATGATTGTCTTTTTTTCATTCTCCTGGAGATCTCGTAATATTTCAAACACCATATCAATATATCTTGGTTCTAAACCAATTGATGGCTCATCAACTAATAGCACTGATGGCTTCATTACTAGTGCTCTAGAGATTTCTAACAATCTTCTTTCACCACCTGAAAGTACTTTTGCCGGCTGATTTCGTCTATTTCTTAATCGTTCATATTTTTCAAAAATTCTCTCAGCTTCTTGAAAAGACTCTTCTGTTTTTTCTTTTATGAATCCTCCCATTAATAAATTTTCTTCAACTGTCATATCCGGAAAAACAGAGTTATCTTGAAGTATATAGGCAATACCAACTGATTTTAATTTTTCAGCCGGACTTAAATTTGTAATTTCCTTGCCATCAATTTCTATTTGGCCTGAAAAAATATTAGTAAAACCATAAATTGAGTGAAGAATAGTGGATTTGCCTGCCCCATTTGGACCTATTAAACATAATGACTGGGCCTTACTTACAAAAAGATCAAAGTTGTGTAATATTTCCATTTTTCCGTAACCAGCATTCATATTTTTTATAGTAAGATGAACATTTGAGGGTGAAAGTTTTTTTAAATCTTCAGCAACTGGTGCCTTACCTAAAACTTCATATTGATTAGACATTATTGTGCTCCTAAATAAGCATCTATTACACGCTTATCATTTTTAATCTCATCAGGTGTACCATTAGCCAACATTTTTCCATGCGCTAAACAAAAAATATCTTTGGCTAATTGCATAATAACTCTCATGTTATGTTCAATTACTAATAATGTTATCCCGAAATCCTGATTTACTTTTATTAATCTGTCTATAATTCCATTTATTAGTGTTGGATTTATTCCTGCAGTTGGTTCATCTAACAAGAGCATTTCGGGCTCATTCATTAAAGCCATTGCTAACTCTAATAATTTTTGCTGGCCAAAAGATAAATCTCCAGCTCTTAATTTTCTTTTTTGGAACAAACCAACAAAGCTTAGCAAGTTTTCAGCCTTCTCTGTAAGTTCTTTAGGGATTTTTGAAAAAATCTTTAACAAACTTGAGTCACTTCCTTTATGGCTAATTAGCATATTTTCTACACAATTAAGTTTTCCATATATTCTTGTTTGCTGAAAAGTTCTTAACAAACCTAATTTTGCTATGATTGGCACTGGAAGTTCTGATACTTCTTTGCCATTAAATTTGATTGATCCATTATCAATAGGATAAGTTCCTACAATTGAATTAAATAAAGTTGTTTTGCCAGAACCATTTGGACCAATTAAACCAACTATTTTTCCTTTTTCAACTGACATGGAAATATCAACATTGGCTTTAACGCCACCGAATGATTTACTTACATTGTTTACTTCTAGAATACTCATTTTAATTCTACCTGTGCTTTTCTATCTGCTTCATCAACAACTTCACCAAATCGCTCAGGATATTTTTCTCTAAGCCAACCCATAATTCCCTCTGGAAAGTAAATTACTATAACAACAATAAGAACTCCAAGAGCCACATACTGCCAACCTAAAAAAAATGTCCAAAAACCTTCTTTGAAAACATGAAAAACAGTTGCACCAATAACAGGTCCCCATAAAGTTCCTTTTCCACCCAAGATTGCCATGAGCACCATAAATACTCCCATCTCTCTTCCATCAAAGGCAACATCAGTTGAGTCAATGTATCCAACAAGACCTCCCATTATTCCGCCAGCTAATCCACAGAAGAATGCAGATACCATCCAGCCAATTATCTTATACTTCATGGTTTCAATACCCATTGCTTCTGCTTTATCTTCGTTATCTCTAATTGCATTAAGAATTAATTTAAAACGTGTGGAATAAATTGCTCTTATCGTAATGAATGCAAATACTAGAGCAAAAAAACTACAGAAATAAAAAAATTCTCCTCTTGCCTCTAATCCACCAACGTTTGGAAAAGGTGGTGTTGTAAATCCTTGGCCTGCTCCAATAATCTCAATACCTCCAGAAATTTCTCCTGCGGCTACTCCTAAACCTAAAGTACATATTGCAAAATAATGTCCTCTCAATCCTAAAATTGAATATCCAATTAGACCAGCTACTATTGTTGGAACAACTGCTGCAACTACAAGTCCAGCTGCCATTCCTTGAAAAAATTGTGTAGGAGTATGTACGAACGTCTTTTCTCCCCCACTTTCAGTCCATTCGGCTAATGGAAAAAACATTCCAACTTGTACTGAGGCACATAAATACATTCCAAGCCCATAAAAAAGAATGTTTCCAAATGAATTGTAACCCATCTCACCACCCTGGATATTCCAAGTAACAGCAAGAATAATTAATACACAAAGAATAGATAATTGAACTTTAAAAGCAGGAAATATAAATGGTGCAGCAAGTCCAAAAACTAATATTGATGCGTATAAAACAAGGTTTTTATTCACTTTAAGTACTCTCTCTTTCTAGAAAGCTTAAATCTTCTATAAACTAAAATTAAAACTAATAATAAGAATACTGATCCAATTCTAAACTCTGTTCCTAAGATGTAGTCAGCAAATTCTTCAAAAACTCCTAATCCCATTCCTGACATTGCAACACCAGGTAAATTTCCAAGGCCCGCTACAATTACAATCATAAACGATCTAATTGTGTAAGGTAATCCCATATAAGGATGAATTGTAAATGTTATTGATATTAAAGCTCCCGCAACACCACATAAAGCGGCATTAATACCAAATGTTGCAGCATAAACTTTTTCGGTATCAACGCCTAAAATCTTTGCAGCTCTTGCATTTTGAGCAGTTGCTCTTATTGCTCGACCAAGTTTTGATTTTTTCATATAAATAACCAAACAAATTGCAAAAACGATACTTACTACAGCAGAAAATATTTTAGAATTTGGTAAAACCACATTGCTGTCAAATAAGAAAGTGGTTCCGTAACCAGAGTTAGCTAAAACAACATCTGCACCAAATGCAAAGTTCATTAATTGCATAAAAAGTATGCTTATTCCAAAAGTTGCAAGAATTGAGATAAATAAGTCTCTATCAACTACTTTATTAATGACCAACTTATAAATTCCAACACCCACAAAATACATTATTATTGGTGATACAATGACACCCCAAGCAGGATGTATTCCATAAAGATACATAAAGTAAGCAATGTAACCTCCAAGAATAACTAAATCACCTTGTGCAATATTTATGATATTCATTACTCCCCACTGCAATGCCATGCCATAAGCAATTAAAGCAAATAATACACCTAATAAAATTCCGTCCAAGCAAGCTTGAATGGTTATCATCGGATATTGGAAAACCATGAAATCCATAAATTGCCTCTTAAAAAAAATACCCCCTAGAGTTTAGGGGGTATTTCTAGATTTGTTATTATCTGTCAGACCACTTAGGAATTGGGTGAATCAACTTAGCTGAAGCCCACTTCAATGGAGCTACAACTTTATTTTCACATTTCCCAGCGCCATCACACATTACTTGGAAAAGTACCATCGGCTTGTCAACATTTTGACCACCTTCAGCAAATTTAATATTTCCATAGAACGTTTGCATGTTAGTTGCTGCAAGAGCATCTCTTACTTTTTTCTTATCAAAAGAATTAGCTCTTTCAAAAGCATCTTTAAATACTAATAAAGCTGCAGATGACTCAGCTGACTGATACGGCGGATCATATTTAAACTCTTTTTCAAAATCTGCCGCATACTTCATGCCTGACCCAAAGAATTTATCTTTGTAAGTTAATGATTTATGCCATTGTGAAGCACATAAAGCATACTGAGAATTTTTACCATGTTGTTTTGATAATTTCGCAGCATCACAATGTGTCATTGCTAACATTGGAACATCAACCTTCATTTCAGCAATTTGTCTAATTGCAGTTAATGCACCTTTTGTATGTCCTGATACCACAAGAACATCTGGCTTCATTTGTTTTACTTTAACTAATGTTGCAGCCATATCGTTAAGCTCTTTTGGAAGCTTATCGTCGATTATAATCTCAGATCCAGTTTCTTTTGCTGCATCTAAAATACCTAATCTTACGTCTTGTGAGAAAGCATCTTGTTCAAATGCTTGGGCAATTCTTACACCTTTTCCACCATTTAACTCAACTGCTGTTCTAATAGCTACATCAAGATATAAGTTTGCTGGAGCTAAAACTGCAAATAGATATTTGTAACCTTTAGTAAACAAAGATCTAGACGCACCATTTGCTTCCACCATTGGTACACCATATTTTTCTGTAACAGGTGCAATTGCTTTTGTTAAACCTGAACTATAGGGCCCAAGCATAAACTCAACACCATCTTGTGAGATTAATCTTTCTGCTAATTGAGCTGCTCTTTTTGGGTTTGACTCATCATCATAATAAATAATTTCAAACTTATAAGTTTTTCCACCAACTTTAACACCACCCATGCTATTAATTCTGTCAACAGCCATGTTATAACCGTTTTGTGTATGAACACCATTAGATGAATATTTTCCAGTTAATGAAATAGCAGCACCTAAAACAATTTTATCACCAACTACTTTTGCAAATGAAACAACTGAAGTTGAAAGTAAAATTGCTACTGCAGAAATAAAACTCAAGATTATTTTGTTTATTTTCATTTTATTTCCTTTTGTTATTAATTAATTAATTCTTAATTTAATAAATAATTTTCTTTTATTGCAAGAGGCAAAACAACTTTGGATGTATTTTAATATTGTTGTGTAGCAATAATAATTAACGCAATGATTATTAAAACACTCGCTGAGATTGTATTAATTGTTTTTGGATTTGCTTTGATCCATGTAATTAATTTTTGTGCTAACAAAGCATACCCAATCAAAGAAATAAAATCTAAAACAACATAAGTTGTTATTAAAATTAAGAATTGAACAATATAATTGGTATTAAAGTCAATAAACTGGGGGAAAATTAAAGGAAAGAACAACCAAGCCTTAGGACTTGTGCCAGCAACTAAAAAACCATCTTTATAAAAAGAAAAAATACTTTTTGTACTAATTATTCTAGAATTTACATCTTTTGGTGAAGATTTGTACACATCATAAGCTAAATACATTAAATAAATTACCCCAACCCACTTAAAAAAGTTTAGAAAGTTTGGATTGTCTGACAAAAAAGTTCCTATAACAAAAATTACCAATGTTGCTTGGAATAAATTTGCCGAAACATCTCCAAGAGCTGTCCAAATACAATTTTTAACACCATAATTCATCGAATAAGAAATAATAACTATCCGAGGGGTACCCGGGGTGATGAATAGAAAAATTATGATTTGTAAAAAAAGGATAAAATCTAGGGGGAGCATAAAAAAAAAGATAGTCCTAAAAAACCGGGAGCTAAAGATGGCTAAGTAGGACTATCAAATCACACTATAACAGATCCTAAAAAAAATGCATTATCGATTTTTTTCAAATATAAAGGATTTATGAAAAAAAAAGGTCACAGGCCAGTTACCCGAGTCAAAAATCCAGAGCCAAATCATGAAGATCCAGATTGGGTCATCTGGGCAGCCTGGGCCGATAGGATCACTTTTGAAGATATCGAAAAAAAAACTGGCTACCGAGAATCGGATGTCATTAAGATAATGAGAAAATCTCTCAAACCATCCTCATTTAGATTATGGAGAAAAAGAGTTCATCAAAAAAGTATCAAACACAGAAAAAAATTTGAATATTCAAGAAAACAAATTACTAGTAAAATTAAAAAAGGTGATTATCTGTAATTCATGAAAAAAATTACAATTTATACCGGCCCAATGTGTAGTTTTTGTGATGCAGCAAAAAGATTATTGACGCGTAACAATGCTCCCTATAATGAAATTGATATCTCGTCAGTTGCAGGTGCAATGGATGAGATGATCAAGAAAGCAAATGGTAAAAGAACTATTCCGCAAATATTTTTTGATGACCAACATATAGGTGGTTATGATGAGGTTAGAGCACTAGAAAAAGAAAATAAACTTCAAGAACTTTTAAAATAATTTTTTAATTTTACAAATTAAAAAGTACCAGAAATTTCATAGTTGAAACTATTATTTCAAATAATAGTTTAATTAAAATTATTCAGTAAATCTATCTAAGAATACTAAGGGGATCATAATAGCAACCCATTTGTTCTATGGTCTCAAAAAAGATTGCATTAAGTTCTGAAGAGTGAACAGTTGGACAAATTCTTTCTGCTTGTAAATTATTTGTATATTCTTTTTTGACTTCATTCATTGCCAATGAACCAGATAAAGAGGTTGTTGCTTGAGCAATGCTTCCAGTATTTGCTAAAGTTAAAGAAGGACCTATTAATGCAGAATACTGAGTACAATTACTCAAGATGGGTAATAAAAATATTAATATTAAGATTCGTTTCACAAAAGCAATCTACATAAAATTGAAAAATATTAAATAATCAATCTAATCATTTTGGGTTACAAATTATTTCTTCTTTATAAGTTCAGTATTTTTAATATTTATTGCCATACAAGTTATGTCATCCCTCAGCTTTTCCGCACCCCAGTTGAGTTCTTTTTCAATAGACTCAACTATAGATTTAGGGGTGACCTGTGACATTTCGTTTATAATTTTTTGAACTCCTTCAGCGCCTAACTCTTCCCCATTTTTCATATACCCTTCGGTTACTCCATCCGTGTAAACCACAAAAGTTTTATCTTTTAAATTAAGGGTATTTGATTTCACCATCGACTCTGTAAAATATTTTACAATACCAATTGGTGGCATTTCTGATTTAATATATTCATAGTTTTTATTTTCATCAAAAGTAAGAATACTTTCATGACCTGCATTGATGAACACTAGTTCACCCGTTTTGATATTTAATTTACCAAAAACAGCTGTAACAAACATTCCCTTAAATTTTGCTTCTACCAATTCATTGTTGACACCAAACACTACTTTTTCTAGAGGAAATTTTAAATTAGTTAGTGTTCTAAAAATAGAGGATGCTTTTGCCATATACATCCCAGCTTTTACTCCTTTGCCGGAAACATCTGCTAAAGTAAAAAAATATTCTTCAGGGGTTGATCTTACGACATCAAAATAATCCCCAGAAACATCCCTTGCTGGGACGTTTTTAGCAAAAATAAAATTCTCAAACTTTGAAATATCAGGGAATAAGCTCTTTTGAACTCCTGCAGCAAGTTCTCGTTCTTTTAAAAGTTTAGCTTCTTTTTGTAAATTAGCTAAAGCCATTTTATTTTCCTCAATAAATCTAAAATAAAGACCGGTCAAAAATGTCAAAGTTACTATGAAAATTGGATAACTAAAATCCACTAACTCTGATCTAAATTTATAAATAGAGAAACCAATAATAATAATTAATAGAATATTACCAAAGAAGATTGATAAACTATATTTCGGTTTAATTTTTTGCGATAAAATAAAAGTGAGTAAGGCAACAATAATAGAAAATATAAGCTCAAAGATATAAGTGTTAGGATTTCTTATCAAATAAGACTGGTCTAAAATATTTTCAATAACATTGGCATGAACTTCTACTCCAGGTATTGTAATACCCAGTGGAGTTTTTACTAAATCGAATAAGCCTTGAGCTGAAGCTCCAATTAAAACATATTTATTTTCAAAAAAACTTTTTTCAAAATTACCATCATAAACATCGCCAGCAGAAATATATTGCTTTTTTTGTGATTTTTTATATTTGATCCAAATAATACCATTTGGATCAGACTCTACTTTATAGGGTCTAGCACTTATTCTATTTATTCCTACCTCATTTAATTCGACATAAATATTTTTTTGTTTGGATCCAACTCGAACCATTTCTAAACCCATCGTGGGATATATCTTTTTATTAAACTGAACAATTAATGGTAAAGATCTAATTATTCCATCGAGCTGGTCTAAAAAAGAAATTGAGCCAAGACCCTGAACATTTTTCTCTAATTTTTCTAATGAGCCTATAGAAAATGGATAAGAATATGTAAATTGTTTTGGTTCACCTCCTTTAGAAAGAAATCTTGCTTTTGCTTTTCGATCATAATTTGAATGTGATGGAACATTACTACCCAATACTGCAATAACTGATTTTGACTCTTTTAACTTTTCTGCGAATAAATCATCTGGGCCCTTTAATTTTTGCAACTCAGTAATATCTGTGGGAATTAGATTATAAGATTTAATAATTTCTTCAGGAGACTGTTTATCTTTTTCAGTAAAGAATATATCAAAACCAATTGCTTTTGGATTTGCGGTATTCAATTGATCAAGAATTTTTGCAAAAACTGTTCTATTCCATGGAAATTGTCCAAACTTTCCTAAACTTTGTTCATCAATATCAATGATAACTACTTCGCTGTCTTTTTCTTGAGCAAATATTTTTTGATACAAATCAAAACTTAAATAAGAAACCGACTTAATAAACGCTGGATTTAAAATTTTAAGAAAAATTAATAGTGTGAGTAATAATAAAAAAATTAGATAATTTAAATTTTTTTTTACAAA
>CACOGC010000011.1 GCA_902626645.1 uncultured Pelagibacteraceae bacterium
TCCATGAAAGCACAAGGTCCGTAGTCAATGGTCTCACCAGCTATACTCATGTTATCTGTATTCATTACACCATGAATAAATCCAACCCTCATCCAATTAACAACTAAAGCAATCTGTTTATCTAAAACAATTTTTAAAAGATCTAAGGCTTTATTTTTTGAATTTTCAATTTCTGGGTAATGTCTTTTGACAACATAATCAAATAATGTCTCTAACTCACCTTTTTTATTCCTTGCCGCAATATACTGAAAAGTTCCTACTCTAATATGACTTGATGCTACTCTGGTGAGTATAGCACCTTCTAATGGTGTCTCTCTAATTACATTTTCTCCAGTTTTTGCAACCGCAAGACTTCGCGTCGTTGGTATATTTAAGGCATACATTGCTTCACTAATTAAATATTCTCTAAGCATAGGCCCTAATGCTGCTCTTCCATCTCCATTTCTTGAAAAAGCAGTTTTTCCCGAGCCTTTAAATTGAATATCGTATCTATGATTATTTTTAGATACATGTTCTCCAATCAAAACTGCTCTACCATCACCAAGCATTGTAAAATGGCCAAATTGATGACCTGCATAAGCTTGTGCTATTGAATTACTATTTTTTGGTAATTCGTTTCCTGTAAATATGGCCGATAACTCAGACTGACTTATTTCAGAAAAGTCTAAATTTAAATCCTTGGCCAAAGACTCATTTAATAAAATCAGCTTAGGATTTTTAACTTTTACTGGATTTATTTTTTCTCTAAATGGCTCAGGCAATTCGGAATATGTGTTATCAAAATTCCAATTGATATTATTTTTCATAAATTGCTACATTTTCCAAATTCTATTTAAAATTTCTTCTCTTCTACAAGCTTTTTTATATTTTAAATAATTCAAAAAATATACTTGATAATAATCTTGATGACGATCTTCAGCTATATAAAATTTTTCAAATTCTTTAATATAAGTAACAACTTTTTTATTAAATTTTTTTTCTAGTCTTTTAAAATCTTTTTCAATTAAATCTTTTTCCTTTTGATTTGTATAAAAAGCTGCAGACCTATAGCTATATCCTTTGTCACAAAACTGACCATAAGGATCAAATGGATCTATATTGAGCCAAAAATTTTTAAGTAATTCTTCGTAAGATATTAAACTTTCATCATAAATTACTTCTACAACTTCAAGGTGACCTGTATTTCCATAAGTAACTTCCTTATAGGTTGGATTTTCGGTTTTTCCACCAGAGTATCCTGAAATCACTTTCTCAACACCTGTTAATTTTTCAAAAGACTCTTCCATACACCAGAAACAACCACCAGCAAAATAAGCTTTACTTTTTTCAGCTGCTAATACTGAATTAGTAATTATTAAGTTAAGAAATATAAATAATAAAAATCTCATGACTAAAAATTTATACAAAAATTGAGAATTGAGTCTAGGTTATTAAAGGTAGCTACTTAAAGTAGCTTACCTTTAATAATTAAAAGAATGATTTATTTTTTCTTATATTTAGCTGCCTCTTCAGAACCACCCGTAGCAGATCCTTTACTATATGAGTGAGCACCCATTCCAGCTAATTGTCCATCTTTGACGATAAGATATTGATCTCTAATTTCTTTTCCTTCAAAGAAACATTCTAAGATTTCTCTTACACCATCAGCATATCTTGTTTGAGCTGACAAAGATGTTCCAGAAGTGTGAGGCGTCATTCCATGGTTAGGCATTGTTCTCCATACATGATCATTTGGAGCTGGCTGTGGAAACCAAACGTCTCCAGCATAACCACTTAGTTGACCACTCTTCAATGCTTTTGCAATTGCATCACGATTACAAATTTTACCTCTTGCAGTGTTTACAATATAAGCACCTTTTTTCATTTTGCTTATCATTGCATCGTCAAATAAGTTCTCAGTCTCAGGATGAAGAGGACAATTTATTGTCACGACATCACAAACTTTAACCATAGACTCTACCGACTCATGAAATGTTAAGTTTAATTCTTTTTCAACACTATCTGGTAATTTATGTCTATCAAAATAATGCAAATGAACATCAAATGGTTTCATTTTTCTTAATGCATCTAAACCAATACGGCCAGCAGCAACAGTTCCAATATGCATACCTTCAACATCATAAGATCTTTGCACAGCATCTGCTATGTTCCATCCACCTTCATTAACAATTCTATGTTGGTTGTGATAGTCTCTTACCATCGATACAATCATCATTACGATGTGTTCAGCAACAGATCTTGAATTACAAAAAGTTACTTCAACTACATCAATTTTGTTATCCATAGCTGCTTGTAAATCCACGTGATCAGAGCCGATTCCAGCTGTAATAGCCATTTTTAAGTTTTTAGCTTTAGCAATTCTTTCTTTAGTTAAATAATACGGAAAAAAAGGTTGAGAAATTACTATATCAGCATCAACGATATGCTTATCAGCCTCACATCCATCTCCATCTTTACTATTAGTAACTACTAACTCGTGTCCATTACTTTCTAAAAATTTTCTTAATCCTAACTCTCCTGAAACACATCCTAATAATTCTCCTGGATTAAAATCTCTTCCTTTGGGTGAAGGCAGAGTCATTCCATCTGGATATTTTTCTAGTTTAGGAAGATCTTTAAGTGGATATGACTTAGGCATTCCTCCTTTTGGATCATCATATAATACACATAATATTTTCATTTATTCTCCTGCGTTACTTTCGATCATTAATTTATTTTGAGTCATCTAACATTATTTTAATGTCGCTAGCAAACAAATTATTTTGAATTTGGATAACTCTTTTTAAGTATAAATCTATTAATTATGATGGCAAAAACTAGAATAATTATTGATCCTGAAATTATTGGGCTTAACAAATAGTCTAGTGAGACACTACCCATGATAACTATAATCGGATTTCCACCTGCAGGTGGATGGGTCACATTTAACAATATCATAAGACCCACTCCAAAACCAACTGCTAACGGTATAATTATAAATAATGGCAAAGGAATTAAATATAAAAAAAACATTCCTACGACAGCGGTTACTAGATGCCCAAAAAAAACATTTTTGGGTTGGGCAAAAGGGCTTTCAGGATATCCATACAACAGAACCATTGACGATCCAAAAGATGCTACAAGGAAAATTCCAAATTCAGTTTTGTAAGTTAGTAAAGTTAAAATACCTATAGTGATGATTGAAAATAATCCTGCAATAAGAGATTGTTTCAAATTACCCATAAGATTATTTTGATACTATCTTTTTGATTGTTTTAAAAGGTAATAATATACATTCTTTACGAGATAGATTTTTATCATTAAATATTTTATTGAGCGGTTTCCATTTTTTTTCAATCTTTTCAACATTTCCCTCAAAATAATGTTTTGCATCAACGCACAGTTCATTAATTTTAGATTTATTTTCATTAATTGAAATTTTTGAAAGTAAGCTTGCTGAGGCTTGACAATAAACACAGGACTTACCATGATAACCAAAATCAATAATTTTATTTTTTTTGATAATCAAATCTATTTGCATTTCATCCCCACACATTGAATTTTTCAATTTTGAGTGGTGTGTATAGTTTTTGATGCTTTTGTTATTGTTGGTATCAGAGGCTATTTTAAGAATATCCAAATTCATATTAATTTATTATATTAGTGACAAATCTTTGTATAACAATTTAATTTATGTTGTAGTACTAATTAATTAGATCTAAATATTCGATTATGGTTGAACTAAGAAACGAAAAAATAGCTGTACCAGTCGTTTTATTTGCGGGGATACTTTGGTCGTTTGGTCCTTTGGTAGTGAGATATATGAATGATCCTCATATGGTTCCTTGGCAATATATTTTTGGTAGAGGCTTAACTATTTTTATTATTTTAAATTTATATCTATACTTTGAAGAGGGAATAAATTTTTACAAAAATTACAAAAAAGTAGGTAAATCAGGAATCGTTGGCGGCATGGGTCTTGGTATTGCAATGATTTCATTCATTTATTCGATAACGAACACTACTGCAGCAATTACTTTATTATGTTTAGCCGCAATGCCTTTTTTCACTGCACTATTAGCTTTTTTATTTTTAAAAGAAAAAATTTCTCTAAATGTTTGGATATCAATGCTAATTGCAACCGTTGGTATTATAATCATGGCTGTTGGTAATACTGAAAAAAATTCTTTAATAGGTTTTGTTTTTGGACTTACATCATCAATAGGATTTTCAATTTTTTCAGTCACTTTAAGATGGAGAAAAGAAACTCCAAAATTTACAACAGTTGCTGTTGCAGGTTTATTTTGTTTCATAACTGCCACGATTATGATTTTGGTCAATAAACAAACTTTTTTTGCAACTAGTTATAATAGTGCAATGTTTTCTCTCCATGGAGTATTAGTGTGTTTAGGTCTTATTTTATATTCGATAGGATCTAAAGCAATCCAGGCAGCAGAATTAACATTACTATCTCTGACAGAGGTTATTGGAGGAATTTTTTGGGTATGGTTACCGTTATTTGGGATTAATGAAATTCCATCTACTAACACAATAGTGGGAGGCTTCTTTCTTTTTGTCTCAATTATTTATTATAGCCTTATTATGAGATGGAATAAGAGATATATAGCTCTAAATTAAATTCATAAAATTTATGGAAAGGCCTGATTTTTTTACTTTAAAGAATGGTGAAAAGGCTAAACTACCTTTTTCTAACGAAGAATATAATCAGAGGTTAAATAAATTAAGAACTATAATGGATAAAGATAATCTTGATATGATTATTTTAACCTCAATGCATAATATAGCTTACTACTCTGGTTTTATTTATTGCTCTTTCGGCAGACCATACGGATGTATCATTACTGAAAATAAAATTGTAACTATTTCAGCTAATATTGATGCAAGTCAGCCCTGGAGGAGATCACATTGCGAAAATATTATTTATACTGATTGGAAAAAGGACAATTTTTTAAAAGCGATAACATCAATAATTGATGAGAATAAAATACCTAAAAATATTGGAATTGAAAATGATCATATTACTTTAGAAATAAATGAAAAAATTCAATCAATTTTTTCAGTCTCTGCTTTTAAAGATATTTCAAAAAAACTGATGAAGTTAAGAATGATAAAATCTAAAGAAGAAATAGAAATTATAAAAAATGGGGCAAGAATTGCTGATATTGGGGGAGAAGAAATTGTCAAGAATATTAAACAAGGAGCAACAGAGCTAGAAATTGCAATAACTGGAAGAGATAAAATGGAAAAAGAAATAGCCAAAACATATCCAAATGCTGAGTACATGGATACTTGGGTATGGTTTCAATCAGGTATCAATACAGATGGCGCACATAATCCAAAAACAAATCGTAAATTAGTCAGTGGTGATATTTTATCCTTAAACACTTTTCCAATGATTTCTGGATATTATACTGCTTTAGAGAGGACTTTATTTTTAGATAATGTAAATGATGAATCTTTAAAAGCATGGGAGGCAAATGTGAAGGTTCACAAAAGGGGGCTTGAGTTAATAAAACCTGGAGTAAAATGTTCTGACATATGTAATGAATTAAACGAACTTTTTGCTGAACTAGGATATTTGCAATACAGAACGTTTGGGTATGGACATTCATTTGGAGTATTGTCCCATTTTTATGGAAGGGAAGCGGGTCTTGAATTGAGAGAAGATATTGACACTGTTCTTGAGGAAAATATGGTTATTTCAATGGAGCCTATGATACTTATTCCAGAAGGAAATCCTGGTGCAGGAGGGTATAGAGAACATGATATTTTGATAATAGGGAAGAATAGTTCAGAAAATATTACGAAGTTTCCATTTGGTCCAGAGCATAATGTTATAAAAGGTTAAAATGAAAAAAGGAAAAAGGATTGTAAATAGCTGGAATGAGTGGGATCCTTTAAAGCATGTTATTGTTGGAAGAGCCGACGGCACATGTATACCCGCACCAGAGCCTGCTTTAGATGCAAAAGTTCCTGAAGACTCAGATATGAGAGGGAAATTTGGTCCTAGAACAAAAGACACTGTAGATAAAGCAAATCAGTTACTTAATGATTTCTCAAATATTTTGGTTAAAAGAGGTATTAAAGTTGATAGACCAACACCTTTAAATTTTAATCAAAAAACTTCAACACCTGATTGGGAATCTGAAACTATGTTTGGCTGCATGCCTCCTAGAGATGTTTTATTAACAGTTGGAAATGAAATTTTAGAGGCAACTATGAGTTATAGATGTAGATGGTTTGAGTATCTTTGTTACCGTCCGCTTCTTAAAGAATATTACAATTTAGATCCAAACATGAGACATGAGTCAGCGCCAAAACCAAGATTAACAGACGCAGATTATAGAAAAGATTATTTATCTGACAAAATTGGAATTCAAAAAAGATTAAAATGGACTGAAGATAAATTTTTTGTAACAACTGAAGAAGAACCTTTGTTTGATGCAGCTGATGTGTTGAGATTTGGTAAAGACTTAGTGGTACAACATGGTTTCACGACAAATCTTAAAGGAATTGATTGGTTAAAAAGACATTATAAAGATCATCGAGTTCATGCTGTAAATTTTCCAGGAGATCCATACCCAATTCATATAGATGCAACCTTCACGCCAATAAAAGAAGGATTGATTATTAATAATCCTCAAAGAAGATTACCTAAAGAACAAAGAAAATTATTTGAAAATAATGGCTGGGAAATTATAGATGCTGCACAACCTGCTCACAACGAACCACCGCCACTTTGCTATTCGTCTGTTTGGCTTTCTATGAATGTTTTGGTACTAGATCCAAAGACAGTTTGTGTTGAAAAAAGTGAAAAATATCAAGCAGAACAACTCGATAAACTTGGTATGGAAGTAATTCCAGTAGATTTAAGAGATGCCTATGCTTTTGGCGGTGGCCTTCATTGTTGTACTGCTGATGTTTATAGAGAAAGTGAATTTAAAGATTATTTTCCTAAACAATAAAAAAAATATAATTTAATTAGCTAGGATTTTTTTTTAAAAAATCAATATATTGTAAAACTTCATTGAATTTATCATCTGGAATATCTTTATAACTTGCATTGAATTTATTTTTTATACAAATTGCTACATGGGCATAAGGATTTCTTCCTTTAGGATGATTAGGATGATCAGGTAATTGACCTACCAAATAATCGCCAGCATCCTGAATAATTTTCCAGAGTTTCTGCGAGTTTTCTGGCGTCATACTACTCTAAACCTTGTTTTATCTAAAAAAGATCTAGTTCTGTGTCTAGATATTTTTAATAAATTTTTCAAATAATATATCATTTAAATTTTTAAAATATTTGTCAAATCTAATTTTTTTTGGATTTATCAAATTAAATTTTTCTTTGGTTTTATTAAATTTTTTACAGGATGAAATTAATGAACTATGCCATAATTTTTGATTACCACCTCTTGATTTAGATATTTTGTTTTTGAAATTTGATAGTATTTTTAAATCATTAGTAGTGAAGTAAGTATTACTTCTTGAGTTTAAAGCGAAGTCACCTGTAAGAAAAATTGAAAAATAATTTTTATATCTCAAATCTCTTTTAATATTTTTAAAACCAGTTTCTGAAACAAATTTTGTTATAAGTTTAATTTTAGATCTTTTTATTTGAGGAAAGTTTTTTTTAATTAATTTATGAAAAGCTAAATAAACGCTAGTTCTATAGTCTATACCATCTTTTACAAAATCATAGGTTAAACAAAATAAAGCCAAATCCCATTTGGATAAGATTAATCCATACCTTTGATTTTTGAATGGATCTGAAGTCATAAAGTCTTTTAAATCAACATTTTTATGGATTTTATTTTTTTGATTTCTCCAGGATGTTCTCAAGTTTGACCAAAAATTTTTTGGAATATTAAATAAATCATAGAGATCTTTTATATAAAAAATTGGATCAGCTTCTTTGAATGTTTTTTTTATAGGTTTTAATTTATATTTATCTGGCATAAGAGAATTCAATTTAATTAATGATCTTAACTCTATTCTCGGATGTATATTTCCACCCTTTAAATATTTTTTTAAAAATTTAATTGGTATATTTGACAATATTTTTAAATCTCCGTTAAAATCTCTTCCTAAACAAATTAATTGATCAGCTTTTTTATAAGCATTTTTTGTTTGATTTGATCCACCTGATAAACTCACAGCTCTATATTTGTTGTATTCCCAAATATTTTTTACACTTACCTTTATTCCTCCAGAGGATATTAAGTCATATCCTGCTTTGCCGTATGTTGCTTGTTTTAATCCAAAAACTGATTTAACGTAAACTTCAGCTACATCACCTTTATCTGATGAAAATTTAAATGATGGATTTTGTTTTTTTAAAATATTTCGAATTTTTTCAATTTCTTTTAAATAATTAAAAACATTTTCATTTTTAAAATTATAGGCACCCATAAATATATTAAAAAAATTAATTCAAATTCTATTATACAAAAACATCCATATATCTAGAATCAATGAATTTTTGTAATCAACAATAATTTCTTTTCTAATAGAGGATTCTCCAAAAATTTTTTCTTTTGGATATTGAAAGTTATTTTCTTTATTTTTATTACTAATAACTATTTCATTTTTTTTACAAATATCCTCTAATTCATTAATATTTTTTTTTAAAAAACCCTGCGCAATATCTTTTGCATTAATCCCAATTAAATCTTTTGTTAAAAATATTTTAAATTTCTCTTTAAATTTTTCTAAATAATGTTCTTTCCAATCTGTTCTTTTTGTTATTTCGATAATGTCTATAGATAAAAACCAACATGTTGCATCTATATTAGAAACACATAAGCCAAAATCAGCATCTTTTCTGCTTATCGGCTGAACTCTAGATGGTGCATTTCTATCAATTTGTTCTCCAGCCCTTCTCCCCCCAACCATTGAAAAATCATTTTGAGTACTTGATTTTATTTCTATTCTAACAGGAGTATCATCAACAACAAAGATTCCATCATATTTTGCATCACGCCATAAATTTCGTTGCACATTAAAACCACACAACATTAATCTACCAAAAGCTAATTCTTGCCCAGCATAACCTTTTAAACTATCCCAATTATCTACTTCAGCAATGTTGTAAGTGTCTTTAAAATTTTTCATCAATTGCAGGATAGACTATTCCTGCAAAAGTTTTAAGTATTGAATCGAATATAATTTTAGCTCCTTTCACAGGTACAGCCATTCCTATTTGTTTTCTAACACTCTCTTTTGATCCTTCAAAAACAAAATCATCAGGAAATGTTTGTAACCTTGCCCTTTCTCTGTTTGTCAGAGCTCTATTTTCTTTCCAATGGTATACATGAGTTCCTCCGCCTCCACTTCCAGTTATAGTATAGGAAGGTTTGTTGGGATCGAGTCTTCTGTAAATTTGACTTATTTTAGCTCCCTTAACATTAAGCTGAAGGTTTTTAGGTATATCAGAATTAAATGCACTTTTTCCTGGTTTAATATATTTCAATCTCTCAATAACTTGTTTTGAATTTTTGGTTAACTCATTATTTTTTGCATTTAAAGGAATATTTGAAAGTGCTTCTTTTGCTGAAATTATCTTATAATTAGGTTTTGGAACTTTAAAAAATAAATTTAATTGTTTTTTTATTCCCACTATAATTATTCTATGTCTTGATTGTGGAATTCCATATTCTTCAAATTTATACTTATGAGTTGTTAAATTATAACCATCTCCAGCATTTTTTAAGTCATCTAAAATTTTTTTAAAAGCCTGTCCTTCGTTAGAACTACTTATGCCACCTACATTTTCTGCTACAAACCATTTTGGTTGATATCTATTTATTAATTCAACGCCATAAGTATACAGTGGTCCAAACTTTCCTTTAAAACCAAGATGTTCTCCTACATTACTGAAATCATTACAGGGAAAACCATAAGCAAAAGAGTCAAATTTTGGAAGTATTATTTGTTTATTATCAACTTTTTTGAAAAAGTTTTTTACATCCTCACAAAAGACTTTTTTTGTTTTAATATTTTTTTTGTATGTATTGCAAGTATCTAGGTCATAATCTGATGCCCAAGCATGCTCTATAGAAAATATTTTATTATTTTTCTTAACCCTGCTTAGACCAGCCCCATAACCCATTCCTCCTGGACCACAAAAAAACTCAGCTAATCTAAACTTAACCATTAAGATTATTTATACTATCTATAATATTTTGCAGCTAAATTATTTTATTTTTTTTAAAGAATTCACATCTTTGATTTATCTAAAAAAGATCTAGTTCTGTGTCTAGTTTGTTGCTTAAATTAATGAGTCTTAAAGCGAATTATTTTCAATTAAATTTAAATTATCCGCATAACTAGTGTGATGTAGTGTGAGGTATTGTGGAGTAGGTTGTCCCGCTATCCCATCAAATAATTGCCAGCTTCCTGAATAATCTTCCAGAGTTTACTAGCGTTTTCTTTGTTCATACATCCCAAGATCTTGATTTATTTTAATTTAGCATAGTCTTTAGACTAAAATAAAAGGAAAGAATTTTTAGATCTAGTTTTCTTTTGATTTATCTATATTAAAATTCTCTAATCCACTTGATGAACTTTTAAGATTTTTGTCAATTTCATCAAATCTTGCTCTTTTTTCTATTTCTTTTTGAATAAGCCTTTGTTCTCGTCTAATTTCTTCTTGTTCTTTTTGCTTTCGTTCTCTATCAAATTTTTCTTCCCACTCTCTTATTTTGATAAACTCAGCCTCTTTTTGTCTATCTTCCTCTTCTTTCAATACTTTTAATTCTCTATTTTTACGTCTTTGTTCTTTTAATTCCTTATTTTTTTGCTCATCTTCTCTTACTTTTAAATCGATATCTTTTCTATTTTGCTCTTCTTCTCTAGTTTTTAATTGTTTTTCCTTTTCTCTCAATTCTTTTGCAACGAGCACTAACTCCTCATCTTTTTTCGTCAGTCTTTCACTTTCAATTTTTTGTTTATCTTCTTTAGATCTAATTTCTTTTTCTCTTATTCTCAGCTCTTCTTCATTTAAGCGGATTTTGCTACTCTCCTTATTGAGCCTATCCTCCCAAAGTTTCAATTCTTTTTTTTCCTTTTGATAAGAATTTCTTTCTTCAAATTTTTGTAATTTAATAGCTTTGATTTTTTCTTGTTCTTTTTTTTTCTTATAATTAGATAATGCGATACTTAACGAACTTGTTGTTAACGTTGCTATTTTAGCAAGTCCGTTAGTTTTTTTTTTTAGTTTTGTTTTCTTTTTTTTAAGTGACATTTTTTTAATATTTAATTATTTCACTAGATAAATGAAAATTATTCAATAAGATTCTTAAAAAAATTTATGTAGTCTGACTAAAATGAGTTACAACCTGAAAGGGATATATTTAGTATGTCGCTTCTTCTTTTTGATCCTCGTTCTCGTCTTTTTTATATTTTACACCTTTTCTTTCTAAAATTTCTTTAACTTTTTCTGAATATGGTTCCTCTATGTGTTCAGTAGTAGGATTAAGTTCAATACCTGCTGGAGTAATGGTCTGGGGCATTGCAACGAACTGAGAGTCTGGATTTTCAACGCTTTTTCTTACTTTCATTCTATATATTCCAAAAAATCCTATGAAAGAGTGAAAAATAAAGAGAAATACAAAAAAACCATTTGGTCCAACCAAATCCATAAATATTGAACAAAGAAATGGCCCGCTCATTGCTCCTAATCCAAAAGCAAATTGCAGTCCCGCTCCAGCTGCTACAAACTTTTCTTTAGAAATATAATCATTTGTATGTGCTAGAATTAAAGAGAACATTGGCAAACTACAAAATGAAAAAAGAATAAAGAAAAAATAAAACCATGTTTTGCTGGTTGCGAGACCACCAGGCAAATACATTTGTCTTGAAACGAATATTGCAATAATTGCAAATATTGCCGCCCCAAATGTTGAAAAAACAATTACTCTTCTTCTATCATAAATATCAGAAATTTTACCAACTGGAAATTGGGCTACTGCACCTGATATCGCCAATAAGAAAGTAACAATTGATATTTCTAAAATTGTAAAGTTCATGGAGGTAGCATAAACTGCTAGCAATGTGAATAAAGCTGATTGTATTGTTCCATAAAAAAGAGAGCTCACCATACCAAAAGGTGAAGCTTCGTATAACTCTCTCATATTCATGGCTTGTATTTTTTTAAAATTTGGTGGTTTTTTTTTAGTTAGTAAAATAGGAATTAAAGCAGCAGAAGTTATTACGGAAACTAAGATAAAAGGTTGAAAGTTTTTAGGACTACTAAAGTTAAGTAAAAACATACCGATGCCCATGGCTCCATAAAGTATGACCATATAAATAGAAAGTACGCTACCTCGATTTTTATTACTTGATCTGTCATTTAACCAACTTTCTGCAACTGTATAAATACAGACCATGCTTACACCTGTGAGTATTCTTAGTAGAAACCATATGAATGGATGAATTATTACCGAGTGAATTAAAACAACTAATGAAGCTAAAGATGCAAAAGCTGCAAAAACTCTTATGTGACCAACACTCGAAATTATATTTGGAATAGTTGCGGCACCAATAAAATATCCTACAAAATAACCAGACATCATAAATCCAGTTGAAGTAAGGCTAAATTCTTCTTGGACCGCTCTTACCCCAAGGAGCGAACCTTGGAAGCCATAAGCCATCATGATGAAGCCCATTCCCAAAAATAATGCCCAGGAGTTTTTTAAAACTTTATTCATAAAAATTGAGGTAATTATTCGCGATGTATTATTAAATCAAGTCTTAATTGTGACAAGCTTAAGAATTTTTGAGTTTTAAGTACGAATGAATTGCGATGGTAGTGATTATAATTAGGCCACCCTGAAGTGTTTCTAAACTAGGCTGTTCTTTGATGATTAACCAAACCCAAATTGGACCAATTATAGTCTCTAGCAGAAAAAAAAGATTAACTTCTGCAGCAGGTATAAACCTCGGTGCAATAGTAACCAAAACAAAAGGAATCGCTACACATAAAATACACATCAATGGAACAATCAAAAGATCTTTACCAACTAACGCAAAACTTTCGATGAAAAGTAATGCAAAAGTTGCTACAAATAGTTTACCAACTACCGCAGCAGGGACTAAATTTTTATCTTTAGCGGATCTGATTATAACTGCTCCAACAGCTAAACCTATTGCAGTAATAAATCCTAAAACATCTCCATAAAAATTACCTAACTTTAAAGAGTCATAGAAAATATATATAATTGCTAAAAAGGTAATTATTATAGAAATCCAAGTTTTTTTATCGGGAGGCTCTTTTAGAAATATAGCTCCAAGAATAGCTGATAACATTGGAGCAGTCGCAATCATAACTAAGGTATTAGCAACGTTTGTATTTTGGATAGAAACAACAAAAGTTATATTAGTTACACTAAATGTAATTACATAAAATATTCCATGAAAACCACTAGTGAAAAGAATTTTAAAGAAATTTAACTTATAAATGATTAAAATACCTATCAAAACTGTCAGAAAAGGAATAATTCCCCTATAAAAAACTAAACCCCAAGTATCTACATTTGAAAGTCTTATAAATAGTGAGTCTGGTGTAATAAACATTACAGCAACAAAGGCCAATAACGATCCCTTCTGTTGGTCTGTAAGATTTTTCACGCTTTTAATTCTTTCCAGAAGGTTGATGCTAAATTTATTTTTGAAAGATCGTAGAAAGTTTTTAATCCAGTAGGTGATGTTACATTTATATCACCATTGAGTTGCTCATCTATAAAGTCAATTCCAGCAAAGAAAATTTTGTCTTTTTTTAAATCTTTGCTAATCAATTTTGATATTTTCATTTCTTTATTAGTTAATTTTATATTTATTGGTTTCGCACCTTTACTTAAATTGCTTAAAAATGAGCCTTTTTTTGGAATTCTTGATATTGCACCACAAACTTTACCATTTATCAAAAAAACTCTCTTATCCCCCTCTTTAATCTTAGGTAAATATTTTTGACACATAATATGATTGTGTTTTTTAATAAATTTTTGAAAAAATTTTAGATTAAACTTGGTCAATAAACATATATTGTTTCCACTATAGCTATTAATAGGTTTAACAATCACTTTTTTATGTTTTTTAAAAAACTTTCTAATTTCGTCAATATTTTGTGAAAAAATAGTATCTGGCATAAATTTTTGATATTTTATGGAAAAAAGTTTTTCAGATACATTTCTTATTGCTGCTGGATCATTAATAACTTTAACCCTTTTTTTTATTTTATCTAAAATAAGAGTTGAACAAATATATTCTAAATCGAATGGTGGATCTTGGCGAATAAGTAAATATTTACACTTAATTAACTCTAGTTTTTGTTTTTTTAAAATTTTAAAAAATCCTTTTTTTCTGTAATCAAATTTGATGAAAAATCCTTTAGCAATTACTTTAAAATTAATAATAGATAAATCTTTTGGATCAAAATAGAAAATTTTATAGTTTTTCTTTTGTATTTCATGAGCTAAAAAAATACTAGTATCTGTTCTAGGGTTAAGTTTAGAAGGATGATTTCCCTGGATAGCGATAATTTTATTTGTCATATAATTCAGTTAAATCTTCATTTTTAGAAAATTTAATAATCATATGATGTGCATTTGTAGTTTTATTATCAATCACTTTTTGTAAATGATTTAAAAATATGGTCTCATTTTTTCCACTTTTATTGACTATATCTCTTTTTTCTAATCCTTTTTTAGATAAATCTAATAATACTGAAGACCAATAAAGTAGGTCTTTACCCATAAGCTGGGTGCTAAAACCTTTTTGTGGTGCTTCTAAATATGCATTCATAATTTTATCTTTATCCCAACTAGAAATTAATTCATTAACTTCATCTAAATTTCCATATAACATTCCAACATTAAATGCTGGGCCCGCACATAGACAATCCCAACCACAAGTATCCATCGATCTTAATTCAATATATTTTTTAAGTCTATTCTCCGTAAAAATTGTACTTAAATGAGTTGATAAATCATTCTCATCAGGTAGACGACTATTTATTTCTTTAATATTTCCTGACATGAAATCACTAAAATTGTATCCTCTACCTGAAAAATAATTTTCTTTTTGTTGTATAAAAAGAATTGGAAAATTAATCACAAAATCTGCATATTTTTCAAAATCAAAGTTTTCTAAGAACAATTTTGGCAAACCACCTCGAGAAGTATTTTGCCATACTTTCGATCGGTACGATAAGTAATTGCTTTTTTTCTTCTCAACTATTGATGAATTAGCAAATAAAGCAATTGAAATAGGCACCAGAGAATTAACTATCTTAAATTTTTTTTTAAAATCTTCTTCTGAACAGTAATCTAAGTTTAACTGCGTTCCACAGGTTCGATACATCATATCAAGACTTAATTCTCCCCCTAAAGGCATATCATTTGTCATTAGTTTGTATCTTTTTTTAGGGTTATTGGGGATCTCATCTAATTTTGATATTGGATCGAAACCTGCACTTACAATTTTAATATTAAGTTTTTTTGTGACCTGTTTTAATTCAAATAAGTAATCATAAGACTCTGCACATGCTTCATGAATATTAGAAAGTTTATCACCAGATAATTCAATTTGATTACCTGGCTCAAGAGTAATATTTTTACCACCCTTATTTAAAGCAATAATATTGTCGTTTTCTAATACAGGATTCCATCCAAATTCAAGTAGAGCTGAGAACATCTCCTTTATTTTTTGATAATCAATTCTCTTATTATTTTGGCTATTAAATAGAAATTTCTCATGCTCGATACCAATTTTAAATTCTTTTTTGTTTTTAATTCCAGACTTGAAATATTCAATTATTTGTTCTTTTTTTGTAATCATAGATATAAATTTTATTTTTAATTATTCTTTAGAGAAGAGTATGGTTTTCTAGAAAAAATTTTTTTTACAATTGGTTTGAAAAACTCTAATGGTAAAGACTTGTATTTAGGATCAAAAGAATTTTGATCATATTTTTCACAAAAATCTACTGTATCTTGAAAATATTTATGATCTTTATATTTATCTCTTTTATTCTTATTACCACCTAAATGATGTGCGTAATAATACATTTGAAATTCTCCATGTTTTTCAACTATCCAATGAGTTTTTTCCGATACATAGGGCTTTAAAATTGAAGCAGCGTACTCAGAATGATTCATTGGTGCCAATTCATCCCCGATGTCGTGCAACAGACAAGCTACAACCATTTCTTCACTTTCGCCATTTCTATGAGCTCTCGTAGCGCTTTGAAGTGAGTGCTCAAGTCTTGATACCTGATAACCTTCTAGAGTTTCAGTCAGTCCTGACATAAATTTTAATATTCTATCAGCAGTTTTACTGGCAAAATCTTTTTCATGTTTATCTAAAAAAAGATAATCTTCTTTAGTACCATTTTTCATTTCAGTAAAACTTACTTTTTTCATTTAATTATTAGATGCAGTACTTAACAATGACAATTGCGTGATTTTATTATCACCAAGTTCATCGATCGGTTTAACTGGATACTCTCCCGTAAAATAATGATCAGTTAATTGAGGATAACTTTCATTTCTTCCATCAAAACCAATTGCGCGATACATTCCATTTACTGACAAAAATTTTAACGATTTTGCACCTATGTATTCACAGATTTCCGAGTTACTTTTATTAGCTGCAAGCAATTCTTTTTTAGTTGGAGTATCAACTCCATAAAAATCAGGAAATTTAATTTCTGGACTAGCTATTCTAACATGAACCTCTTTTGCACCAGCATCATAAAGCATTTTAACTATTTTATGAGATGTTGTGCCTCTTACTAGCGAGTCATCAACTAAAATTATTCTTTTGCCTTGAATAGTCGATTGATTAGCATTTAATTTTAATTTCACACCCAAACTTCTAATTTTTTGACTTGGTTCAATGAAAGTTCTTCCTACATAATGATTTCTGACTAAACCAAGCTCAAATTTTACTTTTAGGGATTGTGCAAATCCTAAAGCGGCTGCATTTCCAGAGTCTGGTACCGGCACAACAATATCAGCATCTATGTCATTTTCTTTTGCAAGTTCAGAACCAAGATTTTTTCTATGTTCATACGCAGTTTTTCCGTCAAGCATGCTATCTGGTCTTGCAAAATAAATATATTCAAAGACACAAGGCCTAATTTTTCTTGGTGGAAATGGTTTAATACTTTTTAGTTCGTTATTTTCAATTAAAACTATCTCACCATTTTCAACTTCTCGTATGAATTTTGCACCAATTATATCTAAAGCACATGTTTCAGATGTTAGAACATAACTATTCTTTAATTTTCCAATTACTAAAGGCCTGATACCAAAAGGATCTCTAACACCTACCAATGAAGTCTGAGTTAACATTACCAAAGCATATCCACCTTGTATTTGAAAAATTGCATCAACAATTTTATCTATTGTTTTTGCTCGTTTTGATTTAGCAATTAATTGAACTATTGTTTCTGTATCAGATGTTGTGTAAAAAATTGCACCTTCATCAACTAATTTTTTTCTTAAAGAAATAGAATTGGTTAAATTTCCGTTATGAGCTACACCAATCCCCCCAGCATTAGTATCAGCAAAAAAAGGCTGAATGTTCCTAAGAGTATTTTCACCTGTTGTGCTATATCTATTATGTCCAATAGCATAATCACCTTGAAGCTTTTTTAGTATTTTCTCTTTATTAAAATTATCGCCCACCAAACCAAATCTTTTCTCAGAAAAATATTGTTTACCATCAAAGGTAACGATACCACATCCTTCTTGACCTCTATGTTGGAGAGCATGAAGTCCTAAGGCAGTTAGTGCAGAAGCATCCTTGGTATTACTTATTCCAAATATACCACACTCTTCTTTGAGCTTAGGATCAAATATTTTCAATTTTCTCCTTAGATTTTTGATATGTTTTTTCATCAGGAAATTTTTCTAATAAATAATTACTACCTTTTTCTAAATATGGAAAGATTAATGATTTACTTAAATTTACTGGCCATTTATCGTGATTATATACAATGTGTACACCTGAGAAGATACATACAGAGATAATATAAGCTTTGATAAATCCAAAAAAGAATCCAAACATTGTATCTATACTTCCAAGGCCAGTGAATTGGACAGCTTTTCGAATACCTCTATTAATCATTAAAATTAAAAATATAACAATTACAAATATCGTAACTCCTAAAATTACATCTAGAACATACTCGTTATCAATTATGCCCTTTAGATGAGGTTTTGCTCTTGGGAATATTATCAATGTAATTATATAGGCTAGAAACCATTTAGCCATTGACAGAATACTTAAAACAAAACCTTTTCTGTAACCGCCAATTAATGTAAAAATTGTAATTATTAAATATACTATGTCTATAACGTTTGTAGTTTTATAAAAATCTACAACAAAATCTTGCATCTAATTATTTATTAAACGGTTTAATCAATAAAATCAAAGAAGGAAGCAACGTTAAAACCGAGACCATTGCTAATAACATTGCCAGTCCAGTAAATATACCGAAATAGATTGTGGGTATAAATTTTGACAAAACCAAAATTGAAAATCCAAAAACAATTGTTATTGAGGTATTTAAAATCGCTTTACCAACTGTAGAATGGCACAAAATAAGAGTTTTATTATAATCTTTGGAAGTATTGAATTCTTCCTTAAATCTATAAATATAATGAATACTATTATCAACAGCTATTCCAATTGTAATTGCCGCTATTGTGATTGTCATCATATCCAATGGAATACCAAGTAAACCTATTATTCCTAGAATAAAAAAAGCTGCTATAAAATTTGGCACTACACCAATTAGAGAAAGCTTAACATTTTTGAAAAGAACTACGAACATCCCAAATATTCCGATCATCACTAAACCTAAAGTAAGTATTTGAGATTTAAAAAGACTTTGGAGCAAGTTATTAAATAAAATTAAAACACCACCAAGTTTGTACTCACTTTCTTTAAAACCCAACTTATTTTTCAAGTCATAATTAATTTTTTTTATCAGGTCGTTTCTCCTTAAATTTTCTTGAGAATCTATAATCCTTAGATTAATTCTAGCTTCGTTATCTTTTATAGAAATATATGGATCAATTATTTCAGTTTTGATACTCTCAGGTATTTTTGAATAAAGCACACCCATTTCTAATGTTCCCAAAGGCTTATTGTTATTGAGCATCGTTGCTACATCGATTATTGATGAAAAGGATAAAACTTTTCCAACTTGAGGCAAATCATCTAGATAGTTATGAACGGAGGAAATTCTATCTATTTTATCTTTAGTAAACCAGTATTTATCATCATTCTCATTTTCTTCATCCCCCCAATCTTCAAAATCATCTTCATCATCAGTTTTCTTGTTTTCTTTCTTTGGAAACTTTAAAATTATTTCAAGTGGAGTTGTTCCACCTAACTTTTCGTCTATGAGTTTCATACCTTTATAAATTTCAGTTTTTTTACTGAAATAATTAATGAAACTATTTTCAACTTCTAGTCTGCTTATACCAATTAAACTTAAAATGATAACTACAATAGTTAGGGTGAAAATTGTTTTGTGATTATTTAAGGAAATTTGTGCAAAGAAAGAGGTAATTTTTGACTCTTCTTGTTTTTTAATAAATATTTTTTCTTTAGGCATAAAATTAATTAGAGATGGAAGCAATGTAAAGGTAATAACAAATGATGTAATTAAACCTAAGGTCATCATCCAGCCAAAATCAATTATTGGTTTTATTTCACTGAAGATTAAAGATAAAAAGGCAATTATAGTTGTTAAAGCAGTATATAAAATTGGCCAAAACATTTTATTAGTTGTTAAAGTAATCAATTCTATAATTTTTTTATTTGGATGAACTTCTTTAATTTGTAAAAATCTCGTGCTCATGTGAATATTCATTGCCATTGTTAAAATTAACATTAACGCAATGAAGTTTGATGAAATGACTGTAACTTTCCACCCCAATATTCCAAGTAAGCCTG
>CACOGC010000012.1 GCA_902626645.1 uncultured Pelagibacteraceae bacterium
AATTATAAAATTGTTAAACCAAAACCTTTATCAATTAAAAAAAAAATTATTTCATCTTCATTATTAAGAAAATATTTGCAAAGTGGGAAACTTAATAAAGTTAATAAACTTTTAGATAAAAAATGGTCAATTGATGGAAAAGTTCAAAAAGGTAGACAACTAGGAAAAAAGATTGGTTTTCCAACAGCCAACATAGATATCAAAGATTATGTGTTGGCAAAACCAGGCGTTTATGCTGTTAAAGCTAAGAAAATAAAAAGTTTAAAATATATTAAAGGAATAGCCAATTTAGGATATCGACCTACATTTAATGGAAAAAAAATATTATTAGAAGTTCATTTATTTAATTTTTCTGGAAATTTATATAATAAGTATTTAAGAGTAGAATTTTTAAAATTTATAAGAGCTGAAAAAAAATTCAAAAATATAGATCAATTAAAAAAACAAATTAAAATTGATTTAGTAACTGCAAAAAAAGCAAAATGAGTAAAAACCAAATTAACTTACCTAAAACAGCTTTTTCAATGAAAGCTAATTTACCAATTAGAGAGCCAGAAATTCTAAATCTTTGGAAAAAAATTGATCTTTATAAAGAGTTGAGGAATTCAAGAAAAGGAGAGGAAAAATTTGTTCTCCACGATGGTCCCCCATATGCGAATGGAAATATACATATGGGTACTGCGTTAAATAAAATATTAAAAGATATTATCGTAAAGTTTCATCAAATGGATGGTAAAGATTCTGTTTATGTTCCAGGTTGGGATTGTCATGGTTTACCTATCGAATGGAAAATTGAGGAACAATACAAAAAAAATAAAAAAAATAAGAACGATGTTCCGATTGTAGAATTTAGAAAAGAATGCCGAACGTTTGCTGAAAAATGGATAGAGGTTCACAAAGATCAATTTAAAAGATTAGGTGTTGTTGGTGATTGGGAAAACTATTATTCAACAATGAGTTATGATGCAGAGGCACAAATTGTAAGAGAACTTGGAAAATTTTTAAAAGAAGGAAGTCTTTACAGAGGATTTAAACCAGTTTTATGGTCAACTGTAGAAAAAACTGCCTTAGCTGATGCCGAGGTTGAATATCAAGACCATAAATCTGATACGATCTATGCTTGTTTTCCAGTTAAATCATCAAAAATAAAAGAACTTAATGATTGTGATATTGTTATATGGACAACCACTCCTTGGACGATACCAGCAAACAAAGCCTTAGCATACAATGAAAGCTTAGATTACTTAATAATTCAAATTAATGATGACGGAAATTTTAAAAATAAAAAAATTGTTATAGCTGAGGCACTACTAGACTCTGTTTTAAAAGATTGTGAGATTAAAGAATTTGAAAACCTTAAGAAATTTAAAGGTAAAGATTTAAAAGATACTATCTGTATGCATCCATTTTTTGATTTAGGGTATGATTACGATATCCCAATGTTAGAAGCACGTTTTGTAACCACTGAACAAGGAACAGGAATTGTTCATTGTGCACCAAGTCATGGACCTGACGATTTTAATCTTTGTTTAAATAACGGAATAAAAGCAATTGAGACAGTAGATGATGATGGAAAATATACAAATAATGTTTCTCTATTTGAAGGTTTACATATTTTTAAGGCTAACCCCATTGTGATCGAAAAATTGAGAGATCAAAATAAACTTCTTTCAAATAGTGTATTGGTTCATTCATATCCTCATTCCTGGAGATCAAAAGCACCTTTAGTTCATAGAGCGACACCACAATGGTTTATTTCTATGGAAAGTCATAAACTGAGAAGTAAGGCTTTAAAAGCAATAGATGATACGACCTTTTATCCAAGCAAAGGTAAAGAAAGATTAAAATCAATGATCGAGACAAGGCCAGATTGGTGTGTATCAAGACAAAGAGTTTGGGGTGTGCCACTACCTATTTTTGTAAATAAAAAGTCTAATGAAATTTTAATAGACGATGGAGTATTTGAAAATATTGCTAAAATTTATGAGAAAGAAGGTTCTGATTGTTGGTTTTCAGATGACCCTCAAAAATTTTTAGGTGATAAATATAAAGCGGAAGATTTTGAAAAGCTCAGCGATATTGTTGAAGTTTGGTTCGATAGTGGATCAACCCATTCTTTTGTACTAGAGAAGAGAAAAGACCTTAAATGGCCTGCATCAATGTATTTGGAGGGTTCTGATCAACATAGGGGGTGGTTTCATTCCTCTTTATTAGAGTCGTGTGGAACAAGAGGTAAGGCACCTTTCGAGTCTATATTATCCCATGGGTTTGTTGTGGATGGAAAAGGTCTTAAAATGTCAAAATCTCTTGGAAATGTAATTGCACCTGAGGATATTTTAAAAAAATATGGTGCTGATATTTTAAGAATTTGGGTTGCTGCATCAAATTATGCTGAAGATTTAAGAATAGATTATTCTATTTTGGATCAGCATTCTGAGTCTTATCGTAAAATTAGAAATACATTTAGATATTTATTAGGAAATATAAATGACAAATACGAAGATTTTGATTTAGATAAAATTGAAGTTGAAAGCTTGCCGGAGCTAGAGAAATTTATGTTAAGTAAGATTTATTCCCTTAACAACAAATTTGAAAATTATTTTAAAAAATATGATTTTCACAATCTTTATAAAGAATTGTTGAACTTTTGCACAACAGATTTGTCGGCATTCTATTTTGATATAAGAAAGGACACTTTATATTGTGATCCAATTAATTCTGAAAAGAGAAAATCTTGTGTTACAATTTTGAATGTTTTATTAAAATCTTTACTCAGATGGTTCGCTCCAATATTGTCTTTTACAACTGAGGAAATACATCAACTAATATCAAAGAATACTAAAAGCATCCATTTAGAAAAATTTCTTACTTTTCCAGATAAATTTAAAAATGAACAGCTTACAGAAAGATGGTCTCAATTAATAAAAATCAGAGATGTATGTAACATAAGTATTGAGGAAAAAAGAGCCAATAAAGAAATTGGTTCAAGCTTAGAAGCAGAACTGAAAATTAAATTAAATGAGAAATATAAAGATATAATCTCAAAAATTGATTTATCAGAGCTTTGTATAGTATCAAAAACTCAAATTAATTTTGATGAAGGTTCAGATATTCTAGTTGAAACTAAGAAAGCCCTGGGCGATAAATGTCCTGTGTGCTGGAAAATAAGTGTTGAGCCTTGTGAGCGACATTCTCAATAATGTCTAAATATTTAAATAAAAGTTTTATCGTTAACCTTTTCATAATTTTAAGTATTTTTGGTATTGATAGGTTCACCAAAGTCTATGTGATTTCTGAAAATGAAAAAAATTTGTCGTCTGAATTATTTGTATCAAAATTTTTAAATATCAATTTAATTTACAATGAAGGAATAGCGTTTGGTTTATTATCATTTGATCAAAGTTATATGTACAACATTTTAACAATCTTAATTGCAGCTGTAATTTTAATTATTTTTTTTATGACTTTAAAAAGTGATGGTATTAAAAAATATTCACTTTTAATGATATTTGGTGGAGCTCTAGGTAATTTATATGATCGAATTTTTTTTAAGGCTGTGCCAGACTTTATTGATTTTCATATCGGAAATTTTCATTGGTTTATTTTTAATGTATCGGATATATTTATTTCATTAGGAGTATTATTTTTGATTATTTTTGAAATAGTTGATAATCAAAAAAATAAAATTGATGAAAAAAATATTTAAAATAACAACAATTATAATTTCAATTTTAGCTTTAAATTCATGCGGAATTGTGAGAGATGGTTTTAGTTCACAGAAAAAAAGTAGTATAGATGAATTTTTGGTTGAAAAGAAATCACCTCTAGTAATGCCTCCAGACTTCAATGAATTACCATTACCACAGCAAACTAATCAAGCAACTGAGAATGAAAAGAATACTGATATCAAATCATTAATGACTGACAACAAGGATTCAGATTTAGATAATCAAAACACTAATCAAAATACAAATTTTGAAAATTCCATTATAGAAAAAATTAAAAATAATTAATGATAACATCAGGAATTTTTTTTAAAAATTTTAAGAGTAGTAAACAAAACTCTAAAATTAAAAAAAATCTTAAAAAATTAATTAAAGAAAATAGTCAAATCTTTCAATCTTTTAGTAAAAATTATAAAGACCAATTTAAGATCAAAAATTTAGGAATTTTAAAAAGATTTAACGATATCCGTATAATAGGAATTGGTGGTTCGTCATTGGGTACGAAAACTATTTATAGTTTTCTCAGCGATAAAATTAAAAAGAACGTATTATTTTATGATAATTTATCAACTTCCAACAAAAATTCTGGAAATAAAAAACATTTAAATTTAATCATCTCTAAATCAGGCAATACTTTAGAGACAATAGTTAATTCTAATATGCTTATCAAAAAAAGTGATAAAAATATTTTTATCACAGAAAATAAAAAAAATTATTTAAATTCATTAGCACACAAACTAAAATCAGAGATTATTCATCACAATAATTTTATAGGTGGTAGATACTCAGTTTTATCAGAAGTTGGAATGTTGCCCGCAGAATTAATGGGTCTTAATTCAAAAAGTTTTAGGCAATTTAATAATTTAATTAAAAATCAAAAATATTTAAATGCGCTCATATCTAATGTGGGATCTACAATAAATTTAATTAAAAAAAGGAAATTTAATTCAATTATTATAAATTATGATGAAAAATCTCAAAATTTTTTTTCGTGGTATCAACAACTTGTAGCTGAAAGTTTGGGTAAAAAGGGAAAAGGTTTATTGCCAGTCGTATCTAACATGCCCAGAGACAATCATAGTGTTATGCAGCTTTATTTGGATGGTTTTAAAAATAATTTTTATACGTTTTTTTATGTTCATGAAAATAATACCCCCAAAATAGATAATAAATTTATTTTACCCTCACAAAATTTTCTTAAAAACAAAAATATTCAAAATATTACTTTCGCTCAAAAAAAAGCTACAGAAACTGTTTTTAAAAAAAAAAATATACCTTTTAGAAGTTTTGAAATTAAAAAAAGGGATGAAAAAACTTTAGGTGAGTTATTTTGTTTTTTTATGTTGGAAACTATTTTAATTGGAAGAGCTTTGAAAATAAACCCCTACGATCAACCAGCTGTTGAGTTAATTAAAAAAGAGACTAAGAAAATTTTAGTTTAAATTACCAAATATAATTTTTGATATTCCATATTTTTTCTCATCTAGAACTCTAAAATTTTTTGAAAATTCGTCATTTTCTCTTTTATGCCTATGCACAATAATCACCCCCTCTTTATTGAGAATTTTTTCTTGAAAAATATTATCAATAATATTTGATAATCTTTTTTCTTTATAGGGAGGATCTAAAAATATGATGTTGAATTTAAACTGAATTTTTTTTAAAAAGTTATTAGATATTAAGTCTTCCTCTATAATCTCATATTTTTCTCTCATATTTAAATTATTTAGATTACTTTTTAAAATTGGTAAAACACCATTATACTTTTCTACAAAAGTAACATGTCTAGCACCTCTTGAAAGACACTCTAAACCAAATGAGCCAACACCTGCAAATAGATCTAAAATTATCGAATTTTCAATATTGATCTTAAATTTATTTGAGTGATTAATAATATTAAAAATAGATTCTTTTGCTAAGTCCTTTAAAGGTCTTGTTTCTTTATCTTTTGGTTGTAAAATTTTCTTTCCTTTAAATTTTCCACCAATTATTCTCATTTTTTTATTACTTTATAACCAATATCTTTTCTAAAAAAACCATCTGACCAATTTAGATTGTTGAGAAGTTGATGAATCCTATTTCTTGATTCTTCAAAGCTATCTGATAAAGAAACAAAATTTAAAACCCGTCCACCCACCGCTAAAGTAACATCACCTCTTTTAATAGTACCAGCATGAAATAAGTGATCATCAGTGTTTAATTCAATTTTATTGATATTTTTGATTTCAACATTTTTTTGGTAGGTTTCAGGGTAACCTTTTGAGCATAAAACAACACATAAACTTTTTTTATTATTCCAATTAATTTTGCTTTCATTTAATCTTCCATTAGAGCATGAATCAATAATTTCACCGAAATCTGTATTTAGCTTAGGGAGAATAGTTTGACACTCTGGATCACCCATTCTAACATTATATTCAATTAAATGAGGTTCATTATTTTTTATCATGAGCCCTGCGTATAAAAAACCTTTATATGATGATTTTAAATCTTTAAGTGCTCTTAAGGTTGGATCAATTATATTATTCAAAATCTTTTTTTCGAGCTCTTCATTTATTAATCTTGACGGCGAATAAGCACCCATACCACCAGTATTTTTTCCTTTATCACCTTCCTGAACTCTTTTATGATCTTGAGCTGTACCAAAAATTTTGTAAGTAATACCATCACTTAAAATGAAAAAGCTCATTTCTTCACCTTCTAAAAATTCTTCAATAAGAACATTTTTAGCATCACCAAACTTTCCATCAAATATTTCCTTAACTGCTTCATAAGACTCTTCTTTATTTTCACAAATATAAACACCTTTCCCTGCAGCCAAATTGTCTGCTTTAATGACTATTGGAAAATTTGAGTTATCTAAAAAATTTTTAGCTTGATGAGTGTCATCAAATACACCGAAATTCGCAGTTGGAATATTATACTTTTTACAGATGTTCTTTGTAAATATTTTAGACCCCTCTAATTGTGAAGCAACTTTACTAGGTCCAAAAACCTTAATATCAAAACTTTCCAAGTAATCTGTTAGTCCATCAACCAAAGGTTTTTCTGGGCCGATTACTACTAATTCTATTTTTTTTGAAAAAACGAAATTTTTAATTTCTTCAAAATTATTTATATCTAGATTAATGTTCTCAGCTATTGCATCGGTCCCAGCGTTACCAGGAAAACAATAAATCTTATCAATTTTTTTTGACTTATTTAATGCATGACAAATGGCATGCTCTCTTCCTCCGCTTCCTATAATCCCTACAATCATGTATAAACATATAAACTATAAATGAATAAAAAATTAGCAAAAGTAAAATATTTACCAAATAATTTTCAAGTAATTGAAAATGGTGACCATGTAATTTGTGCAGTTTCGGGTAAAGCAATCAGTCTTGAAAATTTGACTTACTGGAACGTGGAACTTCAAGAACCATATTATTCATATGTTGAGGCTTCTAAAAAAAAAGAGGAATTAGACAATAAATAGCATTATTTCCATCGATTATGGGACCATATCCAGTTATTAGGATTAGCAAGTATCATTTTCTCAAGATTCTTATTTAATTCGTTTGTAATATTTTCAATAGTATCTTCGTTTGAGAAGTGAATTGGTTCATGAACTTTCATTTTAAATTTAATACCTTCATATCTTTCTATAAAGATAGGTACTACAGGCATATTAAATTTTTTTATCAATTGTGCTGGAATAGTAGTGGTAAACGCTTTCTCATTAAAAAAATTTGATTTAATACCTTGAGAAACCCTCTGATCTATCATAAGTGCTGTTGAAAAACCTTGGTTATTAAGTTTTATTAATTCCTTTAATCCACCGATACCTTTTTTAATTTGATAGTTGCAGATATATTTTTTTCTTATTCGCTCCATAAATCTATTTAAAAAAATATTGTTTAGTGGTCTATAGATTGCTCCAATTTTAATACCTATTTTGTCTATCTGCATTGCCATAAGCTCGAAGTTACTAAAATGCCCCGATATAAATACGACTTTTTGATTTTGATCTTTTATATTTAAAAGTATGTCCTCACCCTCTATAGAAATATTTTTACTTAGATTACCATTTCTAAAATTTTTCATATAAAGATATTCTGCAAAAACCCTTCCATAATTATTCCACATTAAAGATTTAATTTTATTTAATTCTTTAGAATTACAATCTGGGAAAGCTTTTTTAATATTACTATTGATTATTTTTTTTGATCTAAAAATTGGACCAATAATTTCAAATATTTTTCCGCTTAGGAAAGACGAGAGTTTAACTCCAATGATTTTGAATATGACATAAAAAATGCAAATTATTACAAATTGTATTAAGTATTTAATTATTTTCATAAACCTTTGAAATATCGTTAATAAAAGTTTCTTGGTTTAAGATTCTTAATTCTGATTTGATATAAAAAATTTTATTGTTGTTGTTTAGTCTCATATAATCTTTTTCAGTTGTCATTATTTTACAATTTAATTTTTCTGACAGTGAAATGATATCGTCAATCTCTTTTTGTGAGTATCTATAATGATCAGGGAATTCTATTTCTTTGACAATGTTTAAATTATTTTTTCTTAACATTGATATAAAAGTCTTATGATTTCCAATACCTGAAAAAACTAAATATTTATGACTTGTATCAAATTCATTGATATTCATAGGAATATATTCTCCTTGATAAATATTTATATTAGGATCTAGATTATGTATATATTTTATAAAACTATCAATATTCTCATCATTTCCGTTTAGAAAAACATTTTTATATTTTTTTAAATTTTTGATATTCTCTCTGAGTGGTCCAGATGGAATAGTAAAACTGTTACCAATCCAATTATCAATATTAAAACAAACTATATTATAATCATAATCTATTGATGGATCTTGCAAACCATCATCAAAAATTGCAAGTTCAAATCTTTCATTAATTGCTTGTTTGATAGAAGAAAATCTATCTTTTGATTTAAATAGTTTTCCATAATTTTCCAATATTTTTTGCTCATCAATTTGGTCTGAATGATATTTTTTTATAAAACACGTCTTTATTTTATTTTTTAAAATTTCATGAATCTTTAAACACAGAGATGTCTTGCCTGTCCCACCTAGATAAATATTTCCGACGCAAATAGTTTTAATAGAGGGAGATTTTTTTTTTTTAATTGTTGAATTAATAATGAACCTCAAAATTCTTAGTATTAATGAGATTGGTAGAAGTAAATATGATATAATGTTAGGTTTTTTATAATCCCAAAATTTGGGTTTTTTAAATTTCATTATAGATAGACTTGTCTAACTCATTTAATGTTTTTTTAAGTATTGTAGAACCAAGATATTTCATTTTGTGTACTTTTTTCATTTTTTTTTTAAAGACTATTGAATTTGCACATGTTTGCGGCGATTTTACCTCAGATGATATCTTTAACTTACTAAGATATTTATAAACATCTTTAAAATTATCAACATCTGGCCCATGCAATATTTTTGCACCAAATCTTGCTGGCTCTAATGGATTTTGACCTCCACCTTTTACAATTGATTTTCCTAAAAAAACAGTTGTAGCAATCTTATAAAATTTTTTTGTTTCTCCGAAAGTATCAACTACAAAAATATCAATATTTTTTAATTTTGATTTTTTAGAACTACGAGTAGCTATATTTAGTCCAAGTTTACTTATTTCAGTAATTATTTGTTTAACTCGATTTATATGCCTTGGAATTATAATTGTAATGATATTCTTATTTTTTTTTTTTAAAAGAATATGTGTCTTAGCAGCAAATAATTCTTCAGTCTCATGAGTGCTGGCAGCAATAAATATTTTATATTTTTTAAATTGAGAAAATAGTTTTCGATCAGATCTATCAGATTTGATTTTATAATCGTCTATAAATTTTATATTTCCAATTGATTTGATATTTTTGACATTCAGTCTTTTTAAGTAATTATATGTTTCTGAGTTTTGTGAATAAGCCTTATCAATTAATCCAAAAAGTGAGTAAGAAAATTTTTTCAATTTAGACCAACGATTAAAAGATTTTTTAGTAATTCTAGCATTTAGAAGGATTAAATGAACACCTTTTTTTTTGACTGACCTAAACATACTTGGCCAAATTTCTGATTCTAAAAAAATAGCCACATTTGGTTTCCAATGTTCTAAAAATTTTTTTGAAAATAATATATGATCGATTGGATAGAATTGATGAATAGTTTTCTTAAATTTGATTTTTTCTAATATTTTTGATGAGCTTAATGTACTAGATGTTATTAATATTTTATTTATAGACTTATCATTGTCATACTTCCTAATAATTGGTATAGCACTTAAGATTTCACCAACACTAGATCCATGAAACCAGATCAGTTTTCCAGGCCCTCTTTTTTTTGATATAAAACAAAATTTTTCTTTAAATCTAAATTTATCCTCTTTATTTTTTAAAATTCTAAAGATAATTATAAATGGGGAAAAAAGTATAATGATTGAAAGTAAAAACTGGTAAATAAAAAAAATCATTACCTATGAAATTGTTTGTCATGAAAATTTTTATAAATTTTTGAATTAATTAATAAATCCTCATGTTTACCATTATCAATTATCTTTCCAGAGTCTATTACATATATTTTGTTTGAGTTTAAGATGGTCGAAAGTCTATGAGCAATAACAATAGTAGTTTTATCTTTTGTTAAAATTTTTAATGCATCTTGTATTTTTGTTTCAGTCTCAGAATCTAAAGATGATGTGGCTTCGTCTAAAAGAATAATAGAGCTTTTTTTCAACATAGCTCTAGCTATTGAAATCCTTTGTTTTTCACCTCCAGATAATCTAACACCATCCTCACCAATCATGGTTTCATATTTTTCTGGAAGATTATTAATAAATTCATCACAATGTGATAATTTTGCTGCTCTAAGTATTTCCTCATCACTTGCATCTAAATTTGCATATTTTATGTTATTTTTAATTGTGTCATCAAAAAGAGTTGTCTCTTGGCTAACTAGGGAAATATTTTTTCTTAATGAATGTAGTGTGACGTCATATATAGATTGGTCGTCAACAGAAATATCACCCGATCCACAATCATAAAATCTAGGTATTAAATTTAAAATAGTGGATTTACCTGAACCACTATGACCAACCAAAGAAGTCATTTGGCCTCCCTCAAATTCAAGATTTATATTTTTAAGAACCTCACCCTCAGATTTATTATAGCTAAACATCACATCCTTAAATTTGATATTCGCTTTTTCTACATGAATTTCTTTTGCATTTTCTGGATTTTTTATTAATTTTTTGGTGTCAATTACAGATAAAATTCTTGAAGCTGCTGAAAGACCCTGATTAAGAATTACATTTAATGTCGATAATGACCTTACTGGTTGATAAGCTAACATCATTGCTGCAAGAAATGAAAAAAAATTATTTACACTTAACTCTGCTTCAGCAATTAATTTTCCTGAATAAAAAATCAGAATAGCAATCATTATGCCGGTTAATACTTCCATTATTGGAGAAATTCTGACTATCACATGCCCAATTTTTTTATTTTTATCTTTTAGTTGATTTAAATAATTGTCTGCTCTATTTGACTCATATTTTTCTTTCTGAAAAATTTTTGTAAGTCGGTGGTTTTTAAATAATTCAACCAAGTACTTAGTTAAAAAACTAGATTTTTCTTGAGCCTCCGTTGTCACTTTACCCATTCTTTTACCCAAACTTCTTGCTGCAGTGCTTGCTATTGGAATTAAAATAATTGCAATTAATGAAAGTTTCCAATTCTGTAAAAACATTACAGTAAGCAGTCCAATAAGTGTTAAGCTATCTTTAAAAAGATTTAAAATACCATGACTGAGAAGATTTGTAATGTGCATTACATCATAAGTAAGATTTGAAATAAATTTTCCTGTATGCTTTTCATCTATAGATTGAGTGTCAGCACTTATTAAAGTATTTAACATATCAAATTGGAGTTTCTTTTTAATATCTTCCCCAACATTGATCATTATTACTTTTGCTAGATAAAGAGAAACCCCCTTTGTTGTGAAGGCAATGATTATCAAAAATGGTATTATTATGAGTAGTGATTGATCTTTTTGAATAAATATTTTTTCAATAGCAGGATCGAGTAGCCAAGCAATTGATGAAGTACTTGCAGCAACTAAAAGAGAAAAGAATACTGCTATCGCAATTTTTTTGATATATTTCTTTGTATACTCATTAAAGAGTCTTTTTAATGTTGCTGATTTTTCCATTATGAGACTTTTCCTATCAAAATATTCATTAAAACTAAAAGACCAAAAAAATTGTTACTTTTAAAAACTTTTAAACATGTGCTTGGAGTATTTATATCAAAAGTCTTTATTTGATATAAAAATAACTGTGTAAATGGTATTAGTAAAAATAAAAAATAATACAAACTAAAATCCATTAGGTAACCCCCTATTATAAAAGAAAATATTAAGACAGAGTAACATATAATCAAAAATATTTTTGCAGTTCCTTTAAATTTAATTGACGTTGATTTTAGTCCTATTATTTCATCATCTTTTATATCTTGGTATCCATAAATTGTGTCGTATCCTAGTGTCCAAAATATGGCTCCTAAATAAAATATTAACGGAACAAGATTTAAACTTCCTGAAATTGATGTCCAAGCAAGTACTAAGCCATAATTAAAAGTTACTCCTAGAAATAGTTGTGGCCAATAAGTATACCTTTTCATCAACGGATACGTAAAAGCTAATGGCATTGAGGCTAGTGCTAATAAAATTGTAAGAAGGTTAAAGTTAATTAAAACAAAAAATGCTAATAAGCATAGTATTGCTGCATAAAATAAACTTAATTTTACGGAAATTTTTCCTGATGCAATGGGTCTGTCTTTTGTCCTTACAACTAGTTTATCGAATTTTCTATCCAATACATCATTAACAATACACCCCGCAGATCTCATCAATACTGCGCCGAGAAAAAATAAAATTAAGTAGAAAAAATAAAAATTTTTATTTTGTGAGAAATCATAAACTAGTGTTAAGCCCCATATACAAGGCCAAAATAGTAACATATAACCGATTGGTTTTTTAAGCCTAGTAAGTTCTATAAATAAGTTTAATTGGTTCATAAAATTTTACTTGTAAATAACAAAGCCAAGATTGATAATCAAATTGATTCGTATGAATATAGATTACACTGTTACCGCATTAATGTTTCCTGCAATCCCACTAATAATGGGAGTGTATTCTAATAGGTTTCATACTTTGAGTTCTTTAATAAGAAAAATACATGATGAGTATGTATTCGAAAAACACACCCCACCTGAATGGAAAGACCAATTGATAAATTTAGAGAAAAGAATAGGTGTTTTAAAATTAAGTATTTTATTTTCTGCTTTTGGATTTTTGTTCAATATGCTCACTGTTTTTGGTCTTTATTTACAAGAACTTTTTATTGCAAGAATAATTTTTGGATCTTGTTGTTTATCGATGATGATCTCAATCATATTTTTTATTATTGAAATTCAGATCTCAACTAAAGCGCTTCGACTTCATCTTTCTGATATGGATATTCAATTTAAGGAATAATTACCGCTGGACCGGTTAACAATCTAGCCTCTAAATCCTTGTGAGCTTGAGCAGCATCTTTCAAAGAATATTTTTTTGAAATTTCTACTTTAAACTTATTAGATAAAATGGCGTCAAAAACTTTTTTTGCTGACTCAACTAACTCTTCTCTTTTGATCGTATAATGTGCAATGGATGGTCGAGTAAAAAATAACCCTTTAGCATTAATATCTTTTTTTACATCAATAGTATCAACGTACCCAGATGCATTTCCAAATGCTACCATCATTCCTCTTATTTTTAATGTTTCAATTGAACCTTTAAATGTTTTTATTCCAACACCATCATAAACAACATCAATACCATTTTTCCCTACAATTTTTTCAACTTCTTCTGAGAAATTTTTTTCAGAATAATTAATTACATGGTGACAGCCATTTTTTTTAGCAATTTCCTCCTTAGCTTTTGAGCCAACTGTTCCGATTACTTCTGCACCTAAAGAGTTAGCCCAAGGACATAAGATTTGACCAAGAGCTCCAGCTGCAGCATGATAAAGCACTTTATCACCTTTTTTTAATGGGTAAGCTCTGTGCAATAGATATTCTGCGGTAATACCCTTAAGAGTTATACAAGATGCCACCTCATCAGAAATACCATCTGGAACAGAAATTAATTTTTCCTCAGGCATAATTTGTTTTTCTGAATACGCTCCAATTGGCATTGATGCATGAGTAACTCTATCGCCAACTTTAAATAATTTTACTTCAGATCCTATTTCTTCAATCACGCCACTTGCCTCTAGGCCAATACCACTTGGTAGTGGAATAGGGTAGAGACCTGTCCTGTGATAAATATCTATAAAATTTAGACCTATTGATTTATTTTTAATTAAGACGTCTTTTGGACCTGGTTTTCCTATGTCTATATCCTTAACAATTAAAACCTCTGGTTCACCAAATTTCTCAATTTGTATCGATTTCATTTTTTATTTTACAAAAGTGCCGTTATGATAATCTTGAACAGCCTGTAATATTTCTGCTTTAGTGTTCATTACAAAAGGACCACCTCTTGCAATTTCCTCATTTATTGGCTTTCCAGAAATAACTAAAAATTTAGCTTTTGATACAGCTTTCACTTCCAAATTTTCACCCCTAGTAAGTAATATCAAGGTGCTATCTTTGACATTTTCATGTTTTTGTTCACCAATCTTTATTTCGCCATCTATTAAATAAATAAAACTATTATGAGTAGATGGTAGAAGGAAATTAAAATTTTTATCTTTATTTAACTCAACATCAAAATAAACTGGCTCAACATTATGCCCTTTGACTGGACCCTCTGCTTTTTCAAACTTACCAGCTATAACTTTTACTTTTTTATCGCCATCTTCATGTACACTCATTTTATCTGCATCAATATAAATATATTCAGGCTTGCTCATTTTTAATTTTGCAGGCATATTGATCCACAATTGAAATCCATGAAGCTTTCCCTCTTTCATTGCAGGCATCTCTGAGTGGATAATACCACTTCCAGTTTTCATCCATTGGACATCGCCTGCAGTCATTTTACCTTCACCACCTGTACTATCTTTATGCTCAAAATCACCAGCAAGCATGTAAGTGACAGTTTCAATTCCTCGGTGGGGGTGCGGGGGAAAACCAGCTACATAATCATCACTATTTTCAGAGCCGAACTCATCTAACATTAAAAAAGGATCAAAGTAATTGGGTTCAACTCCAATACTTCTTTTTAATTTCACTCCAGCACCATCTGAAGCTGGGATGGGATCAATAATTTGTTTAACTTCAATATTTTTCATCAAGTTTAATTAATGAATTAATTATTAATTTCAAGATCACTTTTTATCTAAACAAAAACCTTTAGCACCATTAACTACCAAGAATAAAAAACCACCAGCTAAAGCGATGTTTTTAAGAAAAGCAGTAAGCTGTACCTGATCAGCAAAATCATTATGAAAAATAATAGCTGTTGCAAAACAAAATAAACTTAAAGCTGCAGCGGCAATTCTAGTTTGATAGCCAATTACAATAAAAATGGGTCCAATAATTTCAAGGGCAATTGCAGGTATAAGTAAAATACCTGGCAAACCAAAACTTTCCATCCAACCTATGGTGCCCTCGTAATTATTTATTTTAAAAATTCCATTTAAAAAAAATAATGCAGATATTAAAATTCTGCCAAATAGATCTA
>CACOGC010000013.1 GCA_902626645.1 uncultured Pelagibacteraceae bacterium
ATAAATTTACATTTAAAGATGATAAAATAACTTTTTTAAAAAAAATGGCTATTTTACTCACTTTTTTTTAATTATTGCCCATTTTGGACATAATATTTATTTTTGTGTTAGACTAAATGACAATTTTGTGTTAGAGATTCTACCAATTGTGTTAGAGAAAAAATTTTATAAATTATTATGAGTGATCAAGAAGAAGATAAAAAAAATATAAATGATGATTCAACTGACAAGGAGTCAGAGAATCAATCAAAAGTTGAAGAAACTAATCAACCTCAGAGTGAAAATTTACCATCTGATGAGGTACCAGTGGTTGAAAATCAAAATAATGATCAAAATAATGATCAACCGCAAGTTTTCGAAGCTTCTAACGAAAAAAAAGATGAGAATGATGATCCAGTCTCTCTAAATAATGAAAAAGAAACTCAAGAGGTCAACGAAAATCAAAATTCTGATACTTTAACTGAAAAAAAAGATGAAGATGCTGGCTCTGGTCATCAAGTTATACATAAAAAAGATGGGCGATTACATATTTATGTTAGGCAAGATAAATATAAGGGTGAATTAAAGTCAAAAAATTGGGTTGGAAGACTTTATATTGATGGAAAACAAAAAATTTCATCATCTGGTACGACAAATTTAGATGAGGCAATCCCAATTTTAGAAAAATGGTTTGATGATGTCCAAGAGGAAAGTGAAAGATTAAAAAATCAAATTAATAATGAAAAAATTAATGAAAATCAAAATATAGCTGAACAAAAAACTTCATCAAGCGAAGATAAACAAAAACTTCAAGACACATTAGGAGGATTGGAAAAAATTGAAACACCATTAGACAATACTGAAAACAAATCTCAAGAACAAAGTGCAGCAGCTGCATCTACTGAAAATGCTGAACCAAGCAAACAAGAGCAACTAAAGGATAAAATTTCTAATATTTTTGGAAAATTAAAAGATATCAAATTAAAAAAGCCCTCTATTGGAAACAACTTAAAAAAATCTTCTTTTAACAATGCAAAAGTTGGAAATTTAAAATCAAAATTTGAAAGTTTTTTTAAATCGAAACTTGGAAAATCAAGCGTACAAGGTGAAGAAATATTGGGAGTAGAACTTGCTAATAAAGAAATAAGATTAGTTCAAGTATCGAGCAATAAAGCTAATCAATGGGTGTTAGATAAACTCTATATCCATCCAGTTGAAGTAAGTGACGATAGTACTCCTATAGAAAATGCTGATAAATTTTCAGAGGAATTAAAATTAGCTATTCAAAAATATAAAATATCATCACCAAATGTTGCAATATCAATACCTGTAACTAGTGCAATCATTAGAGTTGTAACAGCACCTTTAATGAATGATGAGGAGTTAGGGAAAGCAATTGAAACAAATTCCTTATGGGAAAATTTAGTGCAACTAACAGATAACCTAGAAGATTATTCTATTTTTCATCAAGTTATCAATAGGAATCAAAAAGATAACACCATGGATATTTTATTTGTTGCTTCTAAATTGACTGATATAAATAGTTATACGTCGATAATAAAAAATGCAGGCTTAAACCCAGTCATTATTGATGTAAAATGTTTTGCCTTAAAGTCAGCTGTAGATCAATCTAATCAATTAACAAATAGACCAGAAGACGCTAATTTAACTGCTGTTTTAGAGTTTGGTTTAGATGAAAATTATTTAATGATTCTCTTTGATAATAATCCAATCATAACAGACATCTTTATAAGAGGACAAGATAGAAAAATTTTACAAGAATCACAGGATGCGGAAGAAAAAGAGGGATTAGTTAGAAGATACGTTACTCAAGTAAAACAAGCTATTCAAGATTTTGAGACTAAGTATGAAAAAAGAATAAGAAATATTAAAGTTGTATCCGATATTGAGAGTGTTGAGGATTATCTTGCAAGCTTTAGAAAAAGTTTAATGAATGTTGGGTTCAATACCTTTGATCCAACTGAGGGTTTAAAAATTCCAAGTCAAAATCAACAAATTTTAGATAACAAAGTTAATAAATCATATTTGTCTACTTCTATTGGACTAGCATTTAGAAAACTAGATGTATTTGGTTATTATAAATTTGTAACTGCTGTAAAAAATATCAATTTGTTGCCCGACAGATCAAATGTAATGAAACAAAAAAAGATGAAAGCAATTTCAGGATTTGCTTTTAAAGGGGTTTCAGCGGCTGTAGCTGCAGTATACTTACTATTATTTGGCTTATCTTTTTGGAATATTTTTTCTTACAATGCAAAATTAGAAGAATACGACAAAGTCTTAGCAGAACATTCTAAAATAGTAACACAAAAAAAAATAGTTGGTAAAGAGCTTGGTATAATCAATACATCTTTAAAATTAAGTAAATCACTTTCTTCTAATAAAGAATTAACTTACAGAATTTTAGCTCAAGTAGCATCAAGTGTCCCGAATAGAGTAAGGTTTGATAAAGTAGAGTTTAAAGGAACAAGAAATTTGACTATTCAAGGGGTGGCAGCGAGCGATCAGGATATATTAAAGTTCATCGATAATCTAAGTAAACAAAAATTAGTTGAACAAGCATCGTTGTCTTCTATGCGACTGCCAAATAGTCAGGCCGGAACTGCAACAATGAAAGGTTTTAGAGTAATTGTAAAAATTAAAAGAGGTTAGTTATGGCGTTAGATATGAATATAGACTTAAAAAATTTGAACATGTCTGATTTAAAAGACAAAATCTTAAAGTTAGCAGACAAAAAAACTCTTATAAAGATTGGTATTGTTTCTGGTGCAATTATATTTTTTCTAATTATTTACTATGCAATCCTAAGTCCGATGGTGGAAACTAGAAAAGTTAAATTAGATGATATGAATTTGAAAAAAGAAGAAACCATACAATTCACAAATGATGTTAGCTCGATGAAGAAAAAAATTAAAAAACTCAAACCTGAATATGAGAAATATTCGAGCCTTTTTCACTCAAAAGCTGAAGTTGAGGGTCTTTATCAGACACTAAGTATTTTTGCAGGACAAAATGATTTGGTAATTTCAAAAATTGAAAAAAAACAAATTAAACAGGTTCTTAAAGCTGACGCTTTGGCAAAAGCGGATGGAAAATCTGCAGGTAATTCTAACAATAATGACGCCAAAAATGTAAAGAATATTGCCTATTATTTAATACCAGTTGACTTTGAAATTGACGGCAATTTCATTGGATATATTAAATTTAAAAGAGCTCTTTCCTTATCTAACAAGATGTTAAACTTTGACAAAGAGTCCATACAAGTGGTACAAGGAGATTCAACTGGAGCGATAAAAGTTAGAGGAACATTAACAATAGTGGGGTTACCAGATGAATTTTTTTAAAGTAATTTTTATTTCCTTACTCTTTATATATATGTCAAATGTTTCAATGGCTGATAGTCATGATAATGAGCAAAATATAATTGAAAAAGCTAAAGAGATTAATCAAAAAGTTAAGGAAAATCAGGCAAATACACAAGCAAATATTAGCTCTGAAATAAATAATGAGGAACCACTTCCATTAAATGATCCTTTTGTGGGTGATAGCTCTCTTTCAGGGGGTAACACTATGTCACTCGGCGACCCGCAAGAAGCACAAAATGAAATGAGTTTATATAAGTTTAAGTTAGTTGGAGTAATGTCAGCTGAACAAAATCAAGGATTTGTTACTTTAATCAATGCGGCCGGAGATATTATTACAATTAGAATGTTTGAAGAATTAAGTCCAGGTGTAAAATTAGTTGCAGTTAATAATAAAGAGGCTGTATTTGAAAAGAATAGCGAGTCATTATTAGTAATAAATTTTAAAAATCAAATTTCTGAAAGAAGCTTTTAATTTATGAGATTTAAAAATAAAATATCTTTAATTTTTATTCCCTTACTATTTTTAATGTTGACTGGTTGTGCTGAAAAAATGGCTAAGAAGACTTTTAAGCATAATACTCCACTTATTAAAACAGATGTTAAACAGCTTGGGAAAAAAGAGTTAGAAAAAAGTGCTGAAATGGGACCAATTCCAATTGAAGGAGATGTTGTAAAACTTAAAAAAAGAAAACAACTATCATCCGTTAAAGAAAGAAACTATCTACTAATTTCCGAGGAATTTGAAAATTTAAAACAAAATGTTTCATTTAAATTTCAAAATCTAGATTATAAAGAAGCAATGGCTTTAATGGCTGAGGTAGGTGAGATAAATATTTTAGTTGGTGAAGAAGTTGCTGGTGCAATAACTGCTGAACTAGACAATGTTCCATGGGATAAAGCATTTAATGCATTATTGGATTTAAAAAGTTACGCAGCAGATATTGATGTTGCAAGCAATATTATTAGAGTGTCAACTCCATCAAATTTAACTTCTCAAGAAAGCTATAAATCAGCTAGAGCATCAGCTGTTAAAAAGAAAGTAGAATTAGAAGACTCAGTTGAACCTATCATCTCAGAAATTTTTAGATTGTATTATATTTCGCCTGCAGAGGCCAAAGCTACAATTACGGAACTTTTTACTACAGTAGGAACTGGTTCAAGTTTTATGCCGATACAAGTTACCGAGGAAAAAACTACAAGATCAATAATAGTGAGAGGTAAGGAAAAAGACTTAGATATTGTTGACAAAGTTATAAGAGAAATTGATAAAAGAACTAAACAAGTCTTGATCGAAGCTTTCATTGTAGAGGCGACATCGTCTTTTGAACAAGCATTAGGAAAAAAGATGGGTGCTGCATATACAAGAAATAGAGAAAGAATTGGCGGTACGATTGGCGGAAGTTCAGTTGGTGCAGCTAGCGGACCTGGTGCTGAAATATCTGATAGCACTGGTGCATTTTCTAGTTCTGGAGGAACAGATAACCTTTTTAGTTTTGGTACTGCTGGTGCAACAAGTGGTATAGGTATTTTAAGAAGAACAGGCTCAGCAGTTTTAAAATTAGAGTTAGATGCTCTCGAGTCTCAGGGATTAGGAAAAACTGTCTCTAATCCAAAATTATTTACTTTAGATAATCAAACCGCAAGTATTAAACAAGGTGAACAAATTCCTGTCTCTGGAGGTGATGGAGCTGATACTTTTGCTGATGCTGCGTTAAAACTTACTGTGACACCAAATATAATTGGTGATGGAAATGTAATGTTAACAATAGTAGTTAATAACGATACACCCAATAGATCCACACCCGGCACACCTGGAATAAATACAATGGAAATAAACACTAAATTACTTGTAGCAGATGGAGATATTGTAGTTATTGGTGGTATCAAGAAAAATAATGTGGCTAGTAGTAAACGGGGTGTTCCAGGTGCGAGTAAAATGCCTGTAGTTGGAAATTTATTAAAAGGAACATCAAAATCTGATACAATGAATGAGCTATTAGTATTTATAGCTCCAAGGATTTTGTAATGTTGAAAATTAGTAGAGAAAGTGAAATTAATTTAGTTAATGTTTTAATTGATAATGATATTATTTCTGGGAAAGATTTAATTAATATCAAAAAAATAAGCACTGAAAGTAATAAATCTCAAATTGATGCTATTTTCGAATTAAAGCTTACAGATGAAAAAAGAATAATTGATTTATTAATCAAGGAACAAAATTTAGAGACAGTCGATTTAAAAAAAGTTGAAATTACTGATGAAGTTAAAACAGTATTGCCATCAAATTATATAAAAGTAAATTTTGTAGCGCCATTTAAGATTGATGGAAAAACTTTGCATATAGCAATTTCAGATAGCTCAAAACTTGGATTAATGAGAAATTTAAAAGCAATTACAAAAAAAAATATTGAACTTCATGCTGCGAAAGTTTCTGATATCTCAGAATTCATAGAAAGATTATCAAGTGAAACTGATGAAGTAACAATTGCATCAATACGTGATGAAAATAGAAAAAAAATAAAAACGTTTGACTCTGATTTAGGTGAAGCTGGTGAAGTCCTTGAGAAAGCTCCCGAAGAAGACATTGAAGCAATTGAAAATGAATCTGAGGTTATAAAATTTAGTACTGCTGTAGTAGCGGAAGCCATTAAAATGGGAGTAAGTGATATTCATATTGAGCCTTATAGATTTTCTTCAAGAGTAAGGTATCGATTAGATGGGATGTTGCAAGAACAAGAACAATACAAGCAGTTTCTACATGACAATTATGGTGCAGTTGTAACTCGATTTAAAATTATGGGTAAACTGGATATTGCTGAGAGAAGATTACCACAAGATGGGGCAATAAACTTTAAAATAGAAAATAAAGTAGTCGATCTTCGTTTATCGATATTACCAACTGCAAACAATGAAAGAATTGTAATGCGTATTTTGAATAAAGATGCAGGTGATATTAAATTAGAACAATTGAATTTTGAAGAACAAGATTTAAAAAATTTAAGAAAAGCAATTCATAGTACTCAGGGATTAATATTAGTTACTGGTCCAACTGGATCTGGTAAATCAACAACTTTGTATAGTATTTTAAAAGAAGTTAGCAAACCTCACTTAAATATATTGACAGCCGAAGATCCTGTTGAGTATGAATTAGATGGAGTAGGACAAGTTCAAATTAAAGATCATATTGGCTTAACATTTGCCTCAGCTTTAAGATCTTTTTTAAGACAAGACCCAGAAATTATTCTTGTTGGGGAGATGCGAGATAAAGAGACTGTTGATATTGGGTTAAAAGCAGCTTTAACAGGTCACTTAGTATTTAGCACACTTCACACTAATGATGCACCAAGTACAATTACTAGATTACAAAACATGGGAACACCTGACTATTTAATCAGTGCTGCAACCCAATTAGTTGTTGCCCAAAGGTTAGCAAGAAAAAATTGTAAAGATTGTAGAGTGCCTGACGATGATGTTAATCCAAAAGTTTTACAGGATTTAGGATTCAGTGCTGAACAAGCATCTAGAGTTAAAGCTATTAAAGGTAAAGGTTGTGCCAAATGCAGTAATACTGGTTACAAAGGTCGACAAGGTATTTATGAAATTCTAGTGGTATCAAAACCCCTTAAGGAAGCAATTTTACGTCAAGCAACTACTCCTGAATTAAGAGAGATCGGTATTAAAGAGGGTTTTCAAACTATGAAAGATATGGGGAGAAGACTAATTGCATCGGGAGAGCTTAATTTTAGAGAATACGAAAGAGTTCTTTCAGGTGAATAATAATGGAAGCTTTCACTTATAAAGGAATATCTGATGGAAAATATGTTGAGGGTGATATTGAGGCACTTAATCTTGATGAGGCTTCACATTTACTAAAAGAAAAAAAAATAATAATCACAAATATTATTAAGTCTAAGAAAAAGACTGGTGAAAAGAAGAAAAAAAGCGGATCCTCACTTTTCGGCAAAAGTAAAAAAGTAAAAGTAGAAGATATTCTTATATTTTCCAAACAATTTGCAACAATGGTTAAAGCGGGTTTGCCAATCCTTCAAGTATTAGCAATGTTAAGAGACCAAATGGAAAGCCAAGGGATCAAGGATATAATTGAAGATATTAGAAAAAGCTTAGAAGGTGGTGTCAATTTATCAAAATGTTTTGAGAAGTATCCACAACATTTTGATAATGTTTACGTTAATTTGATTAAAGCAGGTGAGGCCAGTGGTAAATTAGACGTATTCTTACTTAAAATTGTAGATTCACTTGAAAAGAAGGAGAAAATTAAGAAAAAAATTAAATCTGCTTTAATGTATCCTGCAATAATGTTTACAGTGGCAATTACTGTTAGTGCGTTCATGCTAATTAAAGTAGTGCCAGTATTTGCTAAAATGTATGATGGTATGGGTTTAGAGTTGCCAGCTGCTACTGCAACCATCATGTCAATGAGTGACTTTTTAAGAGGAACAGGTGGAAAAGTTATTTTTTTTGGAGGTTTAATCGGTTTTTTTGGATTTAGATTTATTACTAAAAGAAATGCCGCAATCCGATTTAGATGGCACAAGCAAGTTTTAAAATTACCAATTTTTGGAGATATGATTTTAAAATCTATGTTAGCTAGAATTTCATTAATCATGGGAAATTTAAGTGCAGCAGGTGTGAACTTATTAGAGAGTTTAGAGATTGCAAAATCTGTCAGTAATAATGATGTTATTACAGACGCTTTAGAGAATGTTAAAAAAGGAGTTTTCTCAGGAGACACATTAACAAAACTTTTTTTAAAAGAACCATTGTTTCCTCCAACTTTTAGTCAATTGATTTCTGTTGGTGAACAAACAGGTCAATTAGATGAAATGTTTAATTCAGTAGCTACTTATTATGAAGAAGAATTTGATACAACTGTTGATAATATGTCTAGTCTAATAGAACCGATCATGATTGTTTTTATGGGAGTGATGATTGGTGGACTAATGATTGCAATGTACTCACCAATATTTAACGTTGGTGCTTTAATCAATTAAATTGATTATTGTTATTTTCTAAAAACTATTACTTAATAACAGATCTGTGCTGTAATTTGGTTTATCAACAAAAAAATTATAGTCAGTAGAAATTTTAAAATCAAAACTATCAATTTTTTTAGAAAATTTTAAACTAGTATTAATCGCTTCATCCAACTCAAATGAAAATTTCATCTCATCTATTGGAACATATCCAAGTGATAAATAAAACTCATCGTAATAACCTCCCTGCGTACCAAATCTCTCAATGTTAACAACTGTCGACCAACCTGTTATCGATGTTCTATCAATACCATAACCAATTCTATAATTATATTTAGATCTATTATTAGACTCATATTCATAAATGGTACTTTGATTATTTAAATAATAAAATTCTGCATTAGATGATGGACTTAAGTCTCCAATAAATTCTAATCTTCCATGGTGATTAATTATTTCCTTATCTTTCTCTCCTTTATCTGTTTTATCAAAGAGCACCCCAATAGTGACTATCGCAGTTTTAATATTTTGATCTTTATAATGTAGTGCATCAGCCAAACTATTACCTAAAGTTGTTTTTTCATTAAATGGCTTTAGTTTGGTATACCCTAATTCTAACTTTACACTTGGGTTTAAGTTGAGATCTTTATCGTGGAGCCTTTTTCCAAAATTTATCGAGCCAAATATTTGCTGACCATTTCTAACCCCTTCTAATGTGTTACCATTAATGACCCTTTTGTGATTAATATCCAATAAGCTTAAACCTATAATACTATCTGCAAAATATTGATTTTCCTTTAATTTTGTTCGATAGGTTGCAAAGCTATAAGTGTCTGTATTAAGATTTGAACCATTAGTTCCGATATCTACATTATCGTTACCATATTGAAAAACATACCCATACATTAAGTCTCTATCGTTTTCATGTATTCTATCAGTACCAATTGAAATACCATGATTAAAAATATCTCTAGAGGATGTATTCTTGACATTTTTTTTTCCAAAAACAAATCGTCCCTCACTCCATTCAAACCAATCATTACTTTCATAAGTTCTGTCCCTCTCTTTTTTGTAGGCATTTAATGTACTAATTAATTTTGCAGCTTTTTGATTTTTAAATTCAATATTAGCATTTAAGTTTGAGAGATTATCTTTATTTTTATGTCGTCTAAGCCATTCCATTCTATGAAAAACGGGAAGTGTATTATTTCTGATAATTCGTTTAGCAGACTCTACATTAGCCTCAATAATAGCTTTAACATCTAAATTAGCTGATGGATCAGCACAAGTAATTGTACCCGCACAATCGATGTGATATTCATGAATTTCATTATCACCAGTAGTATCATTATCATCAGTAACAAATAGTTTTGTAAAGTTTGATGCAAACACAAAACCTCTCATATCATCAACTCTACTACCTAAATCAAAAGTAGTAAAAGTAGAGGATAATGTTGTGATATCGTATGCTGTACTTAAAGAATATAAATTCATTCTTGTATTTTCGTCACCAGCAAGAAATAATTGGGTTCCATCTGGATTGAATTGAATATCTCTCATACTTCCATCTGCACTTGCTAATGAGTCAGAAATTCCACCAGGAGTTACTCCAGATCTAAGATCAAAAGGTGTCGCTAAATCATATTGCCTAATTTTATCTCGTCGCATTCCACCGACAAACATTTTCGTACCATCTGGATTAAAATCTAATGTTCTTACCTGATCTTCTGCAGCTCCTGAACCATTGACATCAACTTCATAAATTTTTTCACAAACTAATGTGGTTGAATCCCAGGGAGTTGTTAATTTAAATTGATACACTGCAACACCAGGGTTTCCACTGAAATCCTTATTAGTAGTTATGAACATCCGGGTACCATCTGGTTTAAATTCTACAGCATGGGGTAATTCCATCTGATCACTTCCTCCTGCTCCATCACAAGTTAATGGAGTACCTTTTGGTGAACTTCCTGAAAAAGAGATTGTTGCTGTGCTAATATCAAATGGTTTGCTAAGTGAATATTCAATTATATAACCCTTGAATTTATTAGGGGCATCCTCACGACTAGTGATATACATTCTGGTTCCATCTGGTTTAAAGTTCATTCCTCTAATTCCAGGTGTATCATCATCAACTTCTTTAGTTTGTACAAAAGTAAATTCAGCAAGAGATTTTGAAACTAATAAAATTAAAAAGAGGATAGAAAAAAAAATTGTTTTTTTCATAATTTCATGAAAAAAATTTACAATTTTTTAGTTAATACTAAATTATTGATCCAAGGTTTATCACCTTCTTTAAATTTTATAGAATCCATTATTTCTTGAATAAAAAAGGTTCCAAGTCCACCTGGTTTGACATCATCGATTGGTCTGTGCTTGACTTTACTTTCTTCAACTGGTTTTCCTTTATCAAAAAAAGCAATTTCAAGTTCTTTACCAGTACAAGAAATTCTAACTGCCATCCTGTCTTGAGTGTCAGGATAATCTTTGTAAGCATGTTTGACAATATTTTGTGCAGCTTCAGCAATTGCCAAAACCAATTCTTCTCTTAAATTTTCATCTATTTTAAATTTTTCGAAAACTTCTCTTGAGAAACTTCTTACATCTTTAAGACTTGATGATCTAACTAGAAAATCTTTTTTTTCAGATAAATTTGTTGGATCCGCGACTTCAGTGTTCATTGTGTTGAATTACTCCAAATTTAAAATTTGCTCTAACTTTGCCATCATAATTACTTTTAAAACAGATTTACTGACGTCTTTAACTATGAGCTTTGTTCCCTTCTCTAATGCTTTTTGATGACTTTCAATTAAAACCGAAATACCTGAAGAGTCCATGTACTGAACATTACTTAAGTTTAAGTTAACATTTTTTCCAGCGTCAATTAAAGGGAAAATAACTTCTTTTGCCCCCTCTGTTTTGTCCATGTCTATTTCACCATCTAGAAAAACAGTACTCGTGTCGCCTTCATCTGTAACTTTATAGGTCATAAAAACTTCCTTGCCATTGCTAAAACTTTTTCAACAGGTTGACTTACTTCTTTTAACTCAATCTTTGTATTTTTATCTTTTGCTCTTTTACTACTTTCTACAATTACAGATATTCCAGAGGAATCCATGTATTGTACATCTTTAAGATTTAAATGCACTTCTTTACCAGAGTCAATGAGAGGAAAAATAACTTCACGAACATCATCTGCAATATCCATGTCTATTTCACCATTTAAAAAAACTGTGCTGATATTTTCACTATCTGTGACTTTAAATTTCATAATTCATTATATTAAATAAGCTAATAACAAAAAACATCTTAAAATTAAACCCAATTTGACCTTGATGTTTAATTTTATTGATATTAAGCGCAATATTTGCAGTTTACATCAACAAAATTTATTATAAGTTTTCATAATTAATTAATTAATAAAGAGGAAAAAATGAAAAATAACAAAGGTTTTACATTAATAGAATTATTAGTCGTAGTTGCAATTATTGGTATTCTAGCTGCTGTTGGAGTGGTTGCCTATAATGGGTATACAGGGGCTGCTAAAGCTAATGCTACAAAATCTAACCAAGCATCAGTAATAAAATATATTGCTGCTGAGTTACAGAAATGTAACATGGGAGAAACTTTAGCTATGGATGATAATTTAACTTGTGCTAGTAAAGGAACTAAAACAACTGTTGCAACCGCAGCTGTAACTGCTCTAGCTAAGTTTAAAAATCCTTATGCTACAGGAGAAAAGGCAGTTGTATCAGCATGGCCAACAGTTGATAAGGAAGCAAAAAAAGAAGGATATACTCAAGTAGCTGATGATGGAAATGAAGTTACAATCACTTCATGTTTAACGGATGCATGTGCTACAGCAGATAAATTAGAAGAAACAGTTAATATTGAATAATTAATTTATTTGAAAAATATGATTACCAAAAGCTCAGGATTTAGTTTAGTTGAGCTTTTGGTGGTCGTTGCAATTCTAGGAATTTTATCTGCAGTAAGTGTTATATCTTATAATGGATATGTTGCAGGGACGAAGGAAAAGTCTATGAAAGCTTTAATGCAGCAACTATCATTAGCTCAAACAGAAGAATATTCTAACACAGGGAATTATTTTTTCTCTTCTACAGATGGTGAGTGCACTGCATCTGGAGAGTCAACCAAAGCGCTTGAAGAAGGTTTATTAGGCCGAAATCCATATACGATTGGAGAGGATAAGAGAAGTCAAACCGGTAGAGAAATTGGTTTTGAAATGTGTGTTTCCAAAACAGGAGCATCTGACTACGTCATTTCAGCTCAAGAAATTGGTGGTTCTTGCAAGCTAACATTGACAAGAAGTGGAAACTTTACTCCCTGTTAAAAACAGCTCATCAATAAGTATTGGGAAACAAGAGTAATTTTTTAAATTTATTAATTGAAAAAAACAATATACTTAATATCTTTTCATTTTTATGTTTTCTAGTTCACACAGATTAAAATTTTTATTGATCTCAACAATTTTGTTGATCTCAACGTCTGCTTTTTCATCAGAAAAAAATATTACCTATATGCAAATCTTACAGGATCCTAATAACTTAGATTTAAATTTAAAGTACGCACAACAACAAGGCAAAGTTGGAAATTTTAAACAAACTATCTCAACACTTGAAAGATTGAATATGCTTTATCCAGACAATGTTGAAATAAAATTATATTTATTATCTGTTTTAGTCCAAGTCGACTCTCCAGAAAAAGCTAACACGATCATAGAAGATATGAAATTAAGAAGAGATCTTTCCGCAGAGGACTTAGAAACTTTACAAGAAATTGAGGAAGAGTTAAGAGATCGTGAACCAAGTTTATGGAATTTAACAGCTGATATTGGTTTTGGTGCAACGTTTTCAAATAACGTAAATAGTGTTTCTAAAACAAGACTAAAATATGATGCAAATTCAATAGCTGCTTTTACTTCTCCTAAACATGATAGAACTGAAAGTGCCTCGATAGGTATTGGTGCTACTAGACCTGTAGGAGAAGAGTCATCTTTATTATTAAATTTTGCACATACTACATCAAATCAATATCAAGAAGCAGATGATGATTTTCAAAGTTATGGTTTGACGATTGGTTTGGATACCACTTTAGGTAATCAAAGCTTAAGTCCATACATTATTATGAGTAAAACTGATGCTCAGCATGATGCAGATAGTTTTTCATTGATGGTAGGTGTAGGAGGTTTTTTCACATTAGGAGATAGGCATTCTTTTAGTTATGGTTATTCTTATTCAGATTCTAAAGCAAATCATAATTTATCTGATACAACCGCAGATGAAACTAATGCAATTGGCCATGGTTATACTTTTGGTTATGATTTAATATTAACTCCAATAATTTCTAGTTCACTAAGTTTAGGTTACAGTGATAGTGATGCAAAAGTAGATGCTGGAAATGATTATGAAACTTATGAATTTGGTATTGGTTTAAATTTTGCATTTCCGTGGGCTTATATTGCATGGAGTGCATCAACAAGTTTTAATGATTATAAAGTTGCTGATACAACTGTAGACTCCACTAAGTTAAGATCTGACCACGCAACGACAACAGACTTAATGATCACAAAAGCCATAGGAGATATTTTTCCATTTATTGATCCTAACAGAACATTGTTTATCAACCTGTCTTATGAAAAAACTTTTTCTGAGGCAAATATTATGAACTATGATTACTTAGCCGATTCTTTTGCTTTAAGTTTCTCTAAAGCTCTAAAACTTAATTAATTAATTTTTTCAAAATCCTTTTAATAAGGCCTTTTTTTGCCGTTCAATATGAGTTTTTAAAGTTTATTTTTTTTAAATTTTTGTTAGATTTGTCTGGATGAAAAAATTATTGTCAGTTTTTGTAGGGCTTATTTTAATGGTCAGCACGAATGTAAATGCTGAGCAATTAAATATAGAAAAACAGTTGGTTGGAATTGTTGGTGCAATTTCTGGAACTGTAAAAACTGAAACAAGACAATTAAAAGCTGGCGATAAGATTTATTTAAATGAAACAATTGTTGCTGGGGCTGGATCTGGTACACAAATTTTACTTTTAGACCAATCAACTTTTACAATTGGTGAAGACTCTGAAGTTGTGATGGATACATTTATTTTTGATCCAGCGACGAATGATGGAAAAATTGTTGCAAGTGTTAAACAAGGAAGCTTAAAAGTTATCTCAGGGTTAATTAGTAAAAAAGATCCTGATAGTTTAACTGTGGAAGTACCAGAAGGAACACTAGGTTCTAGAGGAACAGAATTTCAAACAATCGTATCAAAAGGTAGAACGGATACTTTATTAATTGGTCCAGGAAAAAATAATACTTTAGGAATGAGACCTGGAGCAGTGCTCATTGGAAATAATTTAGGCTCAACTTTACTTGATAACCCTTATAGCATGGCATCAATGACTCAAGGTAAAGCACCTGGGCAAGCAAAAAAAATCACAAAAAATCAATTAAAGAAATTTAATAAAAAGATGAAGGCTTTAAGAGTTGCTAAGCTCTCACCAGATGAAAAAAAAGGTAAGAGAAAAGAAATGAGAAAACAACTTAAGAAAGAGCTTAAGTCTATGGGTTTTGAAAAAGAAGAAATCAAAACTATTATC
>CACOGC010000014.1 GCA_902626645.1 uncultured Pelagibacteraceae bacterium
ATTAAACCTGTCTCGATTATTGTATCTATTCTTTTTTGAAGTTCTGGACCAACAGTCTGTCTTGCTGCTTTTTTGAGCGATTTGATATCTGTTTCTAAAGCACCCTTTTTTAAATCTAGTTCTAATTTAAGTCCATTTATCTTTCCAATAAATTGATCATCAATCATTACTTCGTTATTTTCTAAAATTTTAGTATCAAATTCCATATCTTGCCTTAAGCCTCTTGCTAGGACACTTGCCCTTTTGTCAATAAAAGTTTTTGTAAGCTCCTCATGTAATTTATCTGATAACTTATCCTCTAAGTGTTTTGTTTTTTCTATCCAATAGTTTTGATTTTCTATCCAATTATTTTTATTTGAAACATATGACCAAGTTCTTACATTTGCAATTCTATTTGATAAAGAATCCACATTTCCATCTAATTTATCAAGTTTGACGAGTTGAAGTCGCATATAATCATCTGTAATTTTACTCTTTTCACTTGTTAAATATTTAAAAACATTTTCGATCACTTCATAGTGATTGCCATAGGTTTTTTTAACAAAATCTGGTATTTGGCAACATTCCCATAAAAGACTTAATTTATCTTTATCAAATTTAATATTTTCCAAATTTTTATCTCTTAAAAAAAATTTTAAGGCTTTTTCATCTTCACATTCATGTATTTTTCTTAACCATCTTCTATTAGGCTTTTCCTCTAAAGACTTTAATAATTTAAAAGGACTCTCAAAGTTTAAATTTGAATTTCTCCAAAATAAAGATTGGATTTCTTCAAATTTATGATTTTCTAATAAATCTACTTCATCAGCATTTATTTCTTTGCATTCTCCTGTTATACCAAAATTTCCATTGTTCAAATATCTTCCTGCTCTACCAGCTATTTGTCCAATTTCTGCTAAATTTAGCTTTCTTAATTTTTTTCCATCAAATTTTTTTAAATTGGAAAAATAAACATGATCAAGGTCCATATTAATTCCCATACCAATAGCATCAGTTGCGACTAGAAAATCAACATCTCCAGATTGATACAGCTCTACTTGTGCATTCCTTGTCTTTGGGCTCAGAGATCCCATAACAATAGAAGCGCCTCCTTTTTGTCTTCTTATAAGTTCAGCGATGGCGTAAACTTCCTCAGCAGAAAATGCTATAATTGCAGTTTTCCTTTGAATTCTTGAAATTTTTTTATGACCAACATAAGAAAGTTTTGAAAGTCTAGTTCGATTTATAAATTCGATGTCATCATCAAGATTAGAAATAATTGGTCTTATAGTATTTGATCCCATTAACATTGTTAATTTTATTCCTCTTAAGTTCAATAATCTGTCTGTAAAAATATGACCTCTCTCATGGTCTGCGCACATTTGAATTTCATCCACGCCAACAAAATCTAATTCTTTATCAATTGGCATAGATTCAACAGTACACAGATAATACTTTGCATTTGTAGGAATTATTTTTTCTTCACCAGTAATTAATGCAACTTTATCTAAACTTACCTTTTTAATTACCTTGTCGTAAACTTCTCTCGCTAACAATCTCAAAGGAAAACCTATCATTCCAGTGTCAAACGACAGCATAGTCTCAATAGCAAGATGAGTTTTACCTGTATTTGTTGGGCCAAGGACAGCTGTAATTTTATTTTTTGTCATTTCTATCTTTGGTATATCTTAATTTTTATCTACCAGATGTAGTTGTTGTTAAAGAACAAAAATAGACTAAAACATGACCGAATCGGTGAATAAAAAGTTCTCATTTTTTTTTAAATAATAATTTAACTTAACATAATTAAATTAATTATAAAGATTATGTGCTGAGCGCTTAGTCAGTAGTTTTGATTTTTAAAATTTTCCAGATTCCTGATGCTGATGTAATTATCTTACCATTACAATTTAACTCACAAAATAAAAATACAAGAGTTTTTGTTTTTTTTAATATTTTAACTTTCCCGTAGATTTCATCATTAACTTTTGATGATCCAATAAACTTTATATCTAAAGAAATTGTTACGCAGGGTGCGTTATCAGCTGATCGATGTGCTGCTGTGCCGGCACCTGCATCTATCAGTGCAGATAAATAGCCCCCATGAGTAATTCCTGCAGCATTTAAATGATTATTATTAATCGTTGATTTAAATTCGTACTCATTTTCAGAGATATTTCTAAATAAAAGGCCTCCGTTATGTTTCATAAAACCTGGTTTGAGACTGATTTGTTCAAATTGATTAGACATAGTTTTTTATAATACAAAAGTTAGGATTAATATAATTACAAAAATAGAAACAAAAAAATATATTACTGACATTTGAAGAGATATTTTTTCTAACCATTTTAACATAATTTACCTTTTTTATGGTGCGCCTGCTAGGAGTCGAACCCAGAACCTCCTGGTCCGTAGCCAAGCGCTCTATCCAATTGAGCTACAGGCGCATTTATAAATATATTTGTTTATAGTATATCAATATTTAGTGTATTTTAATGATAAGATAAAATTAAAATTTATGAACAACAAACCTGATGACGTGGTAATTTGTAGTGCAGTTAGGACTCCTATAGGCACTTATAAGGGATCATTAAAAGATTTGAAAGGAGATCAACTTGGTACTATCGTGATAAATGAGGTTTTGAAAAGAAGCAAGATATCTAATAATCAAATTGATGAAGTAATAATGGGCCAGGTCTTAACTGCTGGTGGAGGACAGAACCCTGCGAGACAAGCAGCAGTAAATGCTGGGATCCCCGTATCCAAACCTGCTTATTTAGTAAACCAAGTTTGTGGATCAGGACTAAGAGCCATTATTTCAGGTTACCAACAAATTAAATTAGGAGATGCAAATAATGTAATTTGTGGGGGTCAAGAGAATATGTCGATGACACCTTACTCTTATTTTTATTCAGAGAAAAAAGAAATTTCAAAAGATCAATTAATCAATACTATGATTCATGATGGTTTAACTGATGCTTTTAAAAATTACCACATGGGAGTTACAGCTGAAAATATTGCAAAAAAGTTTAATATTTCAAGAGAACAACAAGATGAATTTGCTCTTCAATCCCAAAAAAAAACAGAAATTGCAATTGAAAATAATAAATTTGATGATGAAATAGTGCGGATAAATCACAGAAGTATTATTTTAGAAAAAGATGAACACTTAAGAAAAGATTTAAAATTATCTGATTTAGAAAAATTAAAAACAGCTTTTAAAGATGGTGGGACTGTAACACCAGGAAACTCATCTGGTATAAATGATGGAGCAGCTGCTTTATTACTAACTACATTTAAGGAAGCTCAACAAAATTCACTTAAACCATTGGCCAAAATTATTTCCTGGGCATCTGTTGGTTTGGAACCGTCTTTAATGGGTCTTGGTCCTATAGAAGCTATCCGCCAAGCATCAAAAAAAGTAAATTGGAATTTAAATGAAATCGATTTATTTGAAATTAATGAGGCTTTTGCCGCTCAAGCTATAGCAGTTATCAGTGAATTGGGTATTGATGAAAATAAAGTTAATGTAAATGGTGGGGCTATTGCTTTAGGACACCCAATAGGTGCATCTGGAGCAAGAATACTAGTGACACTTATACATGAGATGAAAAAAACAAATAAAGAAAGAGGTTGTGCTGCACTTTGTATAGGCGGCGGTATGGGAATTGCGCTATGTGTAGAAAAAATTTAGGAATTAATTTTTCCGTATTTTTCCTCTAATAAAATTTTTTGGATCCAGGCATTAGCATCTTTATATGTGTTGAATTTTGGTTGAATAAATATATTTAATAATTTTTTAATCATTATTGGAAATTATAAATAAAGAGTGTCAAAAAATTGGGCATAATGTGTTAAAATTAGTAATCAAGTATATTTTTTTTATGTATAAAACTTTTAATAATGACTGAAAAATTATTAGTTCCTGACATAGGTGATTTTGAGAACGTGGAAGTTATTGAACTTTTGGTTAAGGAGGGTCAAGAAGTTAAAATAAATGACCCTGTTGTTACCATTGAAAGTGATAAATCGAGTGTAGAGATACCTTCAATATTTTCTGGCAAAGTTGAATCTGTAAATGTTAAAGTTGGAGATAAGGTTTCAAAAGGGGATTTACTCATTAATATTTCTTCAAATAAAACATTACCTCAAACAGAAAGTGTTCCAAAGGAAACTGAAAACTTAATTCAAGAAGCTGAGAGCACCTTAAGAAAACATCAGGATAAAAAAATTCCTCAAAAAATAATTGAGATTGAGAAACCTAAAATAATCCAAGTAGTTAAAGATGGAGATATCGATCCACTAGAAACAAGTGAATGGCTAGAGTCGTTGTCAGCAGTAATAGAAAAAGATGGAAACCATAGGGCACATTATTTAATTAAAGAACTTATCAACAAAGCTTATATGGAAGGTGCCAATATACCTTATACGCAAAATACTCCTTATATAAACACTATACCAGTTAATGAGGAAAAAAAATCAAATGGGGATCAAAATATAGAGAGAAGAATTAGATCTCTAATAAGATGGAATGCTGCCGCTATGGTAGTCAGAGCAAATAAAAAATTTCCAGAACTTGGAGGGCATATTGGAACTTTTGCATCTGCCGCAACTCTTTACGATGTTGGAATGAATCATTTTTGGAGAGCTAAAAATAATAAATTTGGTGGAGATTTAATTTATTTTCAAGGTCATAGCGCTCCAGGTATGTATGCCAGAGCCTTTCTAGAAGGTAGACTTAACGAAAAACAATTAGATAGTTTTAGACAAGAAGTAAACCCTGGTGGTCTTTCCTCATATCCTCATCCTTGGTTAATGCCAAATTTTTGGCAATTTCCAACAGTGTCTATGGGATTAGGTCCAATGCTTGCAATTTACCAGGCAAGATTCATGAAGTACTTAATCAACAGAGGCCTCATTAAAGATGAAGGAAGAAAAGTTTGGGCATTTTTAGGTGATGGCGAAATGGATGAACCGGAGTCTTTAGGAGCTATTGGTCTTGCCGCAAGAGAAAAATTAGATAACTTAATATTTGTTGTAAATTGTAATCTTCAAAGACTAGACGGACCAGTTCGTGGAAACGGAAAGATAATTCAGGAATTAGAGGGAATTTTTAGAGGCGCAGGATGGAATGTTATAAAAGTTATTTGGGGCTCTTATTGGGATCCATTGCTTGCCAATGATAAAACAGGTCATTTAGTTAAAACAATGAATGAGACAGTCGATGGCGAGTATCAAGCAATGAAAGCAAGAGATGGTGCGTATGTGAGAGAAAAATTTTTTGGAAAATATTTAGAGACCAAAGAGCTGGTTTCCAGTCTTTCAGACAAAGACATTTGGCGATTGAATAGAGGTGGTCATGATCCTCATAAAGTTTTTGCAGCTTATGATAAAGCATCTAAAAATATTGGAAGCCCTACAGTTGTAATTGCAAAAACTATTAAGGGTTATGGAATGGGCAAAAGTGGTGAAAGTGTAAATACAACTCACCAAACTAAGAAGTTAGATATTGACGACTTAATGTACTACAGAGACAGGTTTGACGTTCCATTAACAGATCAACAAGTTAAGAATATTGAATACTACAAGCCAGATCAAAATTCCCCTGAGATTAAATACATAAATGAGAGACGAATTCAATTGGGTGGTTTTATTCCTGAAAGAACTACTTACGCGAAACCTGTTAAAGCACCCCCAAAAGATATTTTCGATAATATGAAAGTTTCTACAGGTGAAAAAGAAATGTCGACTACAATGGCATTGGTCAGAATGTTGACAAATCTTTTAAGAGATAAAAATGTTGCACCAAGACTGGTTCCTATCATACCTGATGAAGCTAGAACATTTGGAATGGAGGGTTTTTTTCAAAAGATAGGGATTTATGCTCATGAAGGTCAAAAATATGAGCCAGAAGACTCTGCTCAATTAAGTTCGTATAAAGAGGAAAAAAGTGGTCAAGTTTTAGAAGAAGGGATTAATGAAGCTGGAGCGATGTCATCTTGGATCGCTGCAGGAACTTCATATACGAACCATGACGTAGAAATGATCCCAATTTATCTTTTTTACTCAATGTTTGGTTTTCAGAGAATTGGTGATTTTGCTTGGGCGGGTGCTGATAGTCAGTCCAGAGGGTTTTTGATTGGAGCAACCGCTGGAAGGACAACTCTTGCTGGAGAAGGTTTACAACATCAAGATGGTCATAGCCATTTAATGGCCTCAACTATTCCTAATTGCAGATCTTATGATCCAACATTTCACTATGAGCTTGCAGTCATTTTTCGAGAAGGTTTAAGAAGAATGCATGAGAAAAAAGAAAATATTTTTTATTATATTACGACCATGAATGAAAATTATCCTCATCCAGAAATGCCAAAAGATAAATTATGCGAGGATGGTATTTTAAAAGGAATGTATAAAATAAAGGAGTTTAACAAGTATAAAAAAACTAAAATTCAATTTCTTGGATCTGGTACAATCTTAAGAGAAATGATAGCTGGTGCGGAAATATTACAAAATGAGTATCAAATCGATAGTGAGATTTGGAGTGTAACAAGCTTTAATGAATTAAGAAGGGATGGTCTTGAGGTAGAGAGATACAATCTTCTAAATCCCGATAAAGAGCCTAAAAAAAGTTATGTAGAAAAATGTTTGGGTAATACTGAAGGACCAATTTTAGCAGCTTCTGATTATATGAGAATGAATTCTGATCAGATTAGGCCATACGTAAATAAAAGTTTTTATTCATTAGGGACTGATGGATTTGGACGAAGTGATACGAGAAAAGAATTAAGAAAATTTTTTGAAGTTGATAAGGAACATATTACCACATATGGTTTGAGTATTTTAGCTAAAGAACAGCTTATTGCATCAAAATACGCGAAAGAAGCAATTAAAAAGTATAAGATTGATACCGATAAACCTATGCCAACTAAATTATAAAATGTCTAAAAAAGATATCAGAGTTCCAAATATTGGTGATTTTAAAGATGTAGAAATAATTGAAATTTTAGTAAAAAAAGGTCAAGAAATTAAAAAAAACGATCCACTGATCACAATTGAAAGCGATAAATCTAGTGTTGAGATACCATCTTTAGATGATGGAATTATCACAGGGTTAGATATAAAAATTGGGGATAAGGTTTCAGAGGGAGATAAAATTTTAGAAATTAATGTAAAAGAAAATCAAGAAGAGACTGAAGAACCTCAATTACCAAAAAAAAGGGAAATAAAAGAGGAAAAAGCTGAAATCAAAACAAGCGTAAGGCAAAAAAATGTTATCGTCAAAGACTTTTCCACAAAAACATTAGCATCACCAAAAGCAAGAAAATTTGCTAGAGAGCTAGGTATAGATATTGCCAAAGTTGATGGTAGTGAAAGACAAGGTAGGGTAACTGAGAACGATATAAAGCTATTTGTTGCAACTCAATCCAACAAAAGTGATAAAAAAGAGATTAAAAAAGACGAGACTATTGCACAAGAATACCACCATTCTGAATTTGGAGAAGTTGAATTAAAAGATATCCCAAGAGTTAAGCGACTATCATCTAAATATCTTATGAATTCATGGACAAATATTCCTCATGTAACAAACCACGATGAGGCAGATATAACTGAATTAGAGGAATTTAGATCCTCTCTCACTGACATATATACAGGTGAAAAAAAAAAAATTACTCCCTTAGCTTTTATTGTAAAAGCATTAACTATATCACTTAAAAAATTTCCTAATTTTAATTGTTCAATAGATGAAATTGATAAAGGAAAAATGACCTTAAAAAAATATTATCATATCGGAATAGCTGTAGATACAAAACATGGTCTTATGGTTCCAAAACTTAGAAACGCTGATAATAAAAATATATCTCTTATCGGTTCAGAACTTAAGAAATTGAGTGAGCAGTGTCGAAACCTTAAAATTGATAAAAAGGAGTTGTTTGGTGGTTCTATAACAATAACCAGTCTTGGAGGAATAGGAGGTTCTTTTTTCACACCAATTATTAATTATCCTGAAGTTGCTATTTTAGGTATTGGTAAGTCTCAAAAAAAACAAACCTTTATTAATGGAAAATTTATTACAAGGACAATGTTACCTTTATCTCTTTCCTATGATCATAGAATAATTGATGGTGCTGAAGCAGCTCGTTTCAATAATGACTTAAAAGAAAATTTAGGAAAAAATTTTGCTTATAAATTAGCTGTATAAAAAATGTCAAAAACCCTTTCATTATTCAGCGCACTATTATGCACATTTATTTGGGGCACCACATTTATAGCTCAAGATACAGGGATGGATGATATAGGTCCTTTTACTTTTAATTCAGTACGATTTTTTGTTGGATTTTTAGCAATAATTCCTCTTGTATTAATATTTGAAGCTAAAAAATTTAAGCAAGAGTTCAGATTTGATATTAAAACATTTTTAGTTTTGTCTTTTTTAATTGGGTTGTGATTATTTTTAGGCTCAGCATTACAACAAGTTGCTCTTCTTTACACTGATGTTGCTAATGCTGCTTTTTTCACAATTTTTTATGTACCTATGGTCCCTATATTAATTTTTTTTTTTAAAAAAGACTCACTCCATTGGAGTGTATGGCCATCAGTAATCTTATGTTTGACTGGAGGATATCTTTTGACAGATTTTTACGACGCAATCGTTAGATTAGGGGATGCACTCGTAATATTAGGAGCTTTATTTTGGAGTACTCATATTATTTTTACTGGCATGATTGTTAAAAAATATAATTTACCATTAACAATTGGGGCAATTCAAACTTTTCTGGTTGCATTATTTTCATTTTTGATTGGATTATTACATGAAGAATTTGTAATTGAAAATATCTTAAATGAAATTGATTCAATCTTATATGCGGGCATTCTATCAGGTGGTTTCGCTTTTGTTTTACAAATTTATGCTCAAAAAAATATCACACCAGCTCCAGCAGCAATTATTTTTTCTTTAGAGGGTGTATTTGCTACAATTGCTGCTTGGTTTCTTTTAAGTCAAATATTAGGAATAAATAATTTAATTGGTTGTGCCTTCATATTAAGTGGGGTTTTATTGTCTCAATTAGTACCTTTAATCAAAAAATCCTAATAATATATTATCAAGAATAAAAGTAACGCAATTATAATTCTATATACCACAAAAACGTTAAAAGAAATTTTGCTAATGAATTTTAAAAAATATCTAATTGTTATGAAAGAAAATATAAATGAAAAAAAAATACTAATTATCAATAGATAATTAATTTCTATAGATTGTTGAGATACATCTTTTAAACCCAGAAAACTTGCACCTGCCAAAGCAGGTATAGACATTAAAAAAGAAATTTTTGTCGAGTCAACTCTATTAAAATTTAAAAATCTTGCTGCAGTAATTGTTATTCCGGCTCTACTGACCCCAGGTATAAGAGCTAAGATTTGAAATATACCTATAATTAGTATCGATCTAATATTAAGGTCCAAAGATATATTTTTGTTAGTTTTTCTTCGATCAGCGAAAAAAAGAATAATTCCAAAAAATAAAGTAGTTGAGGCGATTACTTTTGGATTTCTTAAAAGGTGAATAAAATTTGAAGTATATATCAAATATCCAAAAATAATCAGAGGTAGAGAACCAATAATTATTAAAGTTAGTAACTTATGGTTGTTTTTTAAATCAAATAGATCCTTTTTAAAGTAGAATATTATTGCAAATAATGAACCTAAATGAAGACTTATATCTATTAAAAGAGAGCTTGTTTTAAAATCATGAAAATTTGATATCAATATTAAATGAGCTGATGAGCTAATTGGCAAAAATTCAGAAATTCCTTGAACTGCTGAAAGAATCAAAATTTCTATAAAATCCTGTAACATATTGTTGTGGTAGCTTAAAAAATCTGCATTTCAAAGAATTCGATTTAATCATAATAGATATGCAAAAATTAAAATAATTAGATTTAAAGCTAAATATTGATATAATTAGGTAATAAAGATTGACCTAAATATTTCTTTTACTAACAAAAACAATGTATATTTTGCCTAAAACTTTGAAAAATTATGACTGATAAAATGTTAAAATTTGTCAAAATAGGTCAACAAACTCCGCCTAAAAGGGGGGTTGATAACAGAAAAGATGATTTTAATGAAATTTATGATGAGTTTATAACGCAGAAAGCTCAAGAACAATCTAGCAGATGTTCTCAATGTGGTGTTCCATTCTGCCAAGTTCATTGCCCTTTAAGCAATAACATACCTGATTGGTTGAAATTGACAGCTGAGGGTAGACTTAAAGAGGCATACGAATTATCCCAAAGTACTAATAATATGCCAGAAGTTTGTGGCAGAATATGCCCACAAGATAGATTGTGCGAAGGTAATTGTGTAATTGAACAATCTGGTCATGGTACAGTAACAATAGGTTCTGTTGAAAAATATATTACAGATAGTGCCTGGGAGAATGGATGGGTAAAACCTATAACAGTAAAAAATGAGAGAAATCAGAGCGTAGGAATAATTGGTGCAGGTCCCGCGGGATTAGCAGCCGCTGAACAACTAAGAAAAGATGGATATCAAATAACGGTTTATGACAGATATGATAGAGCGGGAGGTTTATTAATTTATGGAATTCCAAATTTTAAATTAGAAAAGCATGTAGTCGAGAGACGAACAAAGTTATTACGGGATGGTGGTATTAAATTTCAACAAAATTTTGAAGTTGGAAAAAATGCCACTTTAGAACAACTAAGAAAAAAACACGATGCAATTTTGATTGCTACTGGAGTCTACAAACCAAGGGAAATTGATTTACCTGGTAATGATTTAGAAAATATTTTTCCTGCTATGGATTTTTTAACTGCCTCTAATAAAAAAGGACTTGGTGATAAAGTTGAGTTATTTGATAAAGGCATTTTAAATGCAGAGGGTAAAAATGTAGTTGTAATTGGTGGAGGAGATACTGCAATGGATTGTGTGAGAACGTCAGTTAGACAAAAAGCGAAATCAGTCAAATGCCTGTATAGAAGAGATAAAGAAAATATGCCAGGATCATCAAGAGAAGTTGCTAATGCTGAAGAGGAAGGAGTTGAATTTGTTTGGTTATCTAGCCCCAAAGAATTTAAGGGAAAAAACAAAATTGAAAATTTAGTAGTTGACCAAATTCAACTAGGTGAACCAGACGAAACAGGAAGAAGAAAACCTGAGATCAAAGCTGGCTCTGAGTATGAAATCAAAGCAGATATGGTGATCAAAGCTCTTGGATTTGATCCAGAAAATTTACCACATTTATTTGACTCTAAAGAACTTCAAGTAACCAAATGGGGAACTATAAAAACAGACTTTGATACAATGGAAACAAATCTTAAAGGCGTATTTGCAGCGGGTGATATTGTAAGAGGAGCCTCTCTTGTGGTTTGGGCTATTAAAGATGGAAGAGACGCTGCTGCAGCAATGAAAAAATACTTAGAAGAAATAGAAATAAAAAAATCAAAAGTTGCTTAATGGAAAATTATTATAAAAATTTGGATCTTTTGGAAAAAAATTATGTTTATTCTAAGGAAATGGAACATGATGCTTGTGGTGTTGGCGCTATAGTTTCAACAGAGGGAAAAAAATCAAGAATCGTAGTTGAGCATGGCATAGAAGCTTTGAAAGCAGTATGGCATCGTGGAGCCGTTGATGCTGATGGAAAAACAGGAGATGGTGCTGGAATACATCTAGAGATACCAAAAGATTTTTTTATAGAAAAAATAGAGGTTACTGGTCACATTTACGACAAATCAGAAATATGTGTAGGTATGATTTTTCTTCCAAGAAACGATTACTCAGCTCAGGAAAGTTGCAAAACTATTGTTGAAAGCGAGTTAACGAAGAATGATTTTAGTATTTATGGTTGGAGACAGGTTCCGGTTAATCCAAAGATATTGGGAGAAAAAGCATTTCAAACGATGCCAGAAATTATGCAAGTTTTATTTAAATCAAACGATAAAAACTTACTTGATAAAGAATTAGAGAGAAAGATTTATGAAACTAGAAAAAAAATTGAAAATAAAGCATTTCAATTATCTTTAAATAATTTTTATATTTGTTCTATTAGCTCTAAGTCAATTATTTATAAAGGCTTATATTTAGCTGAAGCGATATCAGATTTTTACCTAGATCTTAAGGATGAAAGATTTATATCAAGATATGCAATTTTTCATCAGAGGTTTTCCACTAATACGGCACCAAGCTGGAGTTTAGCACAACCCTTTAGAGCAATTGCACATAATGGTGAAATAAATACATACAAAGGAAATAAAAATTGGATGAAAGTTCACGAGCAAGAAATGAGTAGCCCACTTTTTGAAAGTGTTGAAAATTTAAAACCAGTTATACAAAAAGGTGTTTCTGACTCAGCTGCACTTGACAATGTTTTTGAATTATTAAATAAAGCTGGCAAACCAGCGCCATTAGCAAAATTAATGCTAGTTCCTGATGCATGGTCTAAAAAAAACAAAACACTTCCAAGAAATCATCAGCAACTATTTAATTTTTTAAATAGCACCATGGAGCCTTGGGATGGGCCAGCTGCAATTGCTGCAACAGATAATGAGTGGGTTATCGCAGCTAACGACAGAAATGGATTGAGGCCACTCAGATATGCGACCACAAAAGACAAATTACTTTTTGTAGGTTCTGAAACTGGAATGGTTGAACTCAATGAGAAAAAAATTATTTCTAAAGGTCGGTTAGGACCTGGTGAAATTATTGGAGTTAGAATTGAAAAAGGAAAAGTTTTTTCAAATAAAGACATCAAAGACTACTTAGCAAAAGAGTTTAAACACTTTAATTCCCAGATTATTGATTTGGATGACAAACTCCGAATTTTAAATGAGAAAAATAATTTTGAGGGAGAGGCCTTGAGACGAAGACAATACTCATTTGGAATAAGTCTTGAAGATCTAGAATTAATTTTACATCCAATGGCTGAGGATGCTAAAGAAGCCACAGGATCAATGGGAGACGATACACCGCTTGCTGTGTTATCAGATAAATATAGACCTCTTTATCATTTTTTTAGGCAAAATTTTAGTCAAGTTACTAATCCTCCAATCGACTCACTAAGAGAAAACAAAGTAATGAGTCTAAAAACACGTTTTGGAAATCTAGGCAATATATTAGATTTTGACACACTTACTAAAGAAAATATATACGTATTAAATAGTCCAATTTTATCAAATTCTCAATTTAATAAGTTTATAAATTTTTTTGGAAAAAATTCTTTATTGATAGATTGTACTTTTACCAAACAAGAAAACTTATTATTAGCAATAAAGAAAATTGAGAAAGAAGCAGAAATAGCTGTAAGACAAGGTGTTACACAATTAATTCTGAGTGATAAAAACTTGTCAGAAGATAGATTGCCAGTTCCGATGCTTTTGTGTGTTGGGGCAATAAATACATATTTAATAAATAAAAAGTTAAGAGGTTATGTCTCTATTAATGTCCAGTCTGGTGAAGCTCTAGATACTCATTCTTTTGCTACACTAATTGGTGTAGGAGCAACAACGATTAATCCATATCTGGCATTTGATAGCTTGTATAACAGGCATGAAAAAAAATTATTTGGACAATATAGTTTTGATGATTGTGTTGAAAGATACATTAAATCTGTAAATGCTGGGTTATTAAAAATAATGTCGAAAATGGGTATCTCGGTTTTAAGTTCCTATAGAGGTGGCTGTAATTTTGAAACTGTTGGCTTAAGTAGATCAATTGTAAATGATTATTTTCCTGGAGTTGTATCTAAAATTTCTGGAATTGGTCTTAGTGGAATAGAAAAAAAGATTAGGCAGATACATAAAGAGGCTTTTGAGAGTTCAGAAACAGTTCTTCCTATTGGTGGTATATATAGATACAGAAAAAATGGTGAAACGCATCAATATCAAGGAAGATTAATTCATTTATTACAAAGTGCTGTTGGATCAAATTCTTATAATGCATACAAAAAATATGCTGAAGGGATTTACAATTTACCACCAATAAATTTAAGAGATTTAATCGATTTTAGAAAAAAGAAGCTAGGTCCCTCGATTGATTTAAAAGATGTAGAGCCAATACAAAATATATTAAAAAGATTTGGGAGTGGAAGCATGTCTCATGGAGCGTTATCTAAAGAAGCTCACGAAACACTAGCAATGGGCATGAATAGAATTAAAGGAGCATCTTGCAGTGGTGAAGGTGGAGAGGCCGAAGAGAGATTTAAAATAATGGAAAATGGTGATAGTGCTAATTCAAGAGTTAAACAGATAGCATCTGCTAGATTTGGAGTAACAATTAATTATTTAAATAATTGTAACGAGATTGAGATAAAAATAGCCCAAGGTGCAAAACCTGGTGAGGGCGGTCAGTTGCCTGGTTTTAAAGTTACAAAGGAAATTGCAAAATTAAGGCATTCAACACCCGGCGTAACATTAATTTCACCTCCTCCACATCACGATATTTATTCCATTGAGGATTTAGCACAGCTGATTTATGATTTAAAGCAAGTTAATCCTAAAGCACGTATAGGTGTTAAGTTGGTTGCATCATCAGGTGTTGGAACTATAGCAGCGGGTGTAGCAAAAGCAGAGGCTGATATTATATTAATCTCTGGGCATAATGGTGGAACAGGGGCAACACCGCAAACAAGTGTGAAATATGTTGGTATACCATGGGAAATGGGTCTAACTGAAGCAAATCAAGTTTTGACATTAAACAACTTAAGACACAAAGTAACATTAAGAACTGATGGTGGCATCAAAACAGGAAGGGATGTCGTCATTGCAGCTATGATGGGTGC
>CACOGC010000015.1 GCA_902626645.1 uncultured Pelagibacteraceae bacterium
AAGATCCTGAGGGACTTGATGCAATAAGGCATGACACTACACATATCATGGCAATGGCAGTTCAAGAATTGTTTCCAGGAACAAAGTTAGCAATCGGGCCAGCAATTAAAGATGGGTTCTATTATGATTTTTCTAGGGAGGAGCCATTTACACCTGATGATCTTGAAAAAATTGAAATTAGGATGAAAGAGATAATTGAAAAAGATGAAAAGACCAGGAGAGAGGTTTGGGAAAGAGAAAAAACAAAAAAACATTATTCAGCGCTTGGTGAAAAATATAAAGTAGAACTTGTTGATATGATACCTGAGGACAATGAGGTTTCTATTTATTACCATGGTGAATGGTATGACTTGTGCAGGGGCCCCCATCTTTTATCAACTGGACGAATTGGAAAATATTTTAAACTCACAAAAGTAGCAGGTGCTTATTGGCGGGGAGACTCAAAAAATGAGATGCTTCAAAGAATTTATGGAACTGGATGGGCTTCACAAAAAGATCTAGATGATTATTTGAAAAGAATTGAAGAAGCAGAAAAAAGGGATCACAGAAAATTAGGTAAAGAAATGGATCTCTTCCACTTTAGAGAGGAAAGTCCAGGCTCTGTTTTTTGGCATGAAAAAGGATGGGCGCTATTTCAAAAATTGATTAATTACATGAGAGCTAAACAGGACTTAGCTGGATATAAAGAGGTAAATACGCCAGAGGTTTTAGACAGATTATTGTGGGAAAAATCTGGTCATTGGGAAAAATATGGAGAAAATATGTATACTTCAGAAACTCCTGATGAAAAAGTTTTTGCAATAAAACCCATGAATTGTCCCGGGCACATTCAAGTTTTTAATCAAGGTTTGAAAAGTTATAGAGATTTACCTTTGAGAATAACTGAGTTTGGAAAAGTTCATAGATACGAACCATCTGGTGCTTTACACGGACTATTAAGAGTAAGAGCGTTCACTCAAGATGATGCTCATATTTTTTGCTCCGAAGATCAAATCACAAGTGAATGTTTAAATGTCACAAATTTGATATTAGAAATTTATAAAGATCTAGGTTTCGAAAATGTAATTCTTAAATACGCTGATAGGCCAGAGGTAAGAGTTGGTGAAGATGAGATTTGGGACAAGGCTGAGGCATCTTTGTTAAAGGCAGTCAAAGCTTCTAAACTTGAGTATAGTATAAATAAAGGTGAGGGAGCATTTTACGGTCCAAAAATAGAGTTTGTTTTACGAGATGCAATAGGAAGAGATTGGCAATGTGGAACAGTCCAAGTTGATTTAAATTTACCAGGTAGATTAGATGCATCATATGTAGATAAAGATGGCACTAAGAAAGTTCCTGTTATGTTACATCGTGCATTATTTGGATCACTTGAGCGATTTATAGGTATTCTGATTGAAAACTATGCTGGAAAATTTCCATTTTGGATATCTCCATTACAAACAGTTGTTATACCTATTTCTGAAGACTTCGAAGAATACGCAAAAAAAGTTTCCGATAAGATAAGAGAAGCTGGCATTACATCAATGGTTGATTTAAAAAATCATAATTTAAATTATAAAATAAGAGATCATTCATTAGCAAAAATACCTCTTTTAATAATTTGTGGTAAAAAAGAAGTTGACAGTAACTCAGTAACCATTAGAAGATTGGATTCAAATAAACAAGAAAATATGGAACTAAACTCATTTCTAAAAAAATTTTCTGCTTTAAACAAAGCACCTTCAAATATTTAAGTGGCAGATTTTAAACAAAACTATTTTCAAAGAAGAACCAAGGATCGTGGACCTCGATCAAATAACAGAATTTCCTCACCCGAGGTTCAAGTTATTGCAAGTGATGGAGAAAACTTAGGTGTTTTAAATACTAATGAGGCAATCTCAATGGCAAAAAATCAAGGTTTGGACTTAATTGAAATTGCCCCAAATGCCAATCCCCCAGTTTGTAAAATTATGGACATGGGTAAATATAAATATGATGCGCAAAAAAAAGCAAATCTTGCAAAAAAGAAACAAAAAATAATTGCTTTAAAAGAAATTAAAATGAGACCAGTAACTGAAACGCATGATTATGAGTTTAAAGTAAAAAATGCTAAAAAATTTATTGCTAAAGGTGATAAGGTAAAGTTCACCATTAGATTTAAAGGACGTGAACTTCAACACTCTCATTTAGGAAATGAATTGATGGCCAAAATTAAAGAGGATATGAAAGATATTGGTAAAGTCGAATTACACCCCAAATTTGATGGGAAGCAAATGATTATGGTAATTCAACCTTTATAGGCTTTAATATAGGTTGTAAATTTTCTACATTCTTTGTATAACCTCGTCCAATTATGCCAAAATTAAAAACAAAAAGCTCAGCAAAAAAAAGATTTAAAATTTCAGCTAGAGGGAAAGTCATGATGGCCCAAGCTGGAAAGAGGCACGGCATGATAAAAAGAACTAATTCTCAAATAAGAAAACTTAGGGGCACTACTGCGATGTCAAAACAAGATGGTAAAATTGTTAAATCGTATATGCCTTACAGCTTAAGGGGTTAAAATGGCAAGAGTTAAAAGAGGTGTAACAAGTAGAGCTAAACATAAAAAAGTTTTAAAAGCTGTAAAAGGTCAGTGGGGAAGAAGGAAAAATACTATTAGAGTTGCAAAGCAAGCAATGGAAAAAGCTATGCAATATGCATATAGAGATCGAAGAAATAAAAAAAGAGACTTCAAATCATTGTGGATACAAAGAATCAATGCGGGTGTAAGAGCTGAAGGTTTGACATATTCCAAGTTTATTTATGGTTTAAATAAATGTGGAATTAAAATTGATAGAAAAATTTTAGCTGAGATAGCCTACGATAGCCCAGAAGCCTTTAAAACTATTGTCCAAAAAGCACAATCTGCTTTAAATTAATCTTCACTATTGTTTTATTTCGCTGAAGAAATAATCTGTAAAAATGTCTGATCTAAAAAAAATAAGAGATGAATTTATATCAAAATTAAAAGGTAAATTAGATCTAGCAGAACTTAATCAAATTAAATCTGATCTATTTGGTAAAAATGGATTGGTCTCATCTCAATTTAAAAAAATAGGTACTATTGATGTCTCAGAAAGAAAAAAATTTGCATCTGATTTGAATATAATTAAGGATGAACTTCATGATCTTATAAATTTTAAAATAAACGAAATAGAAAAAGCAAATATTAATGAAAAATTGGAAAAAGAAAAAATTGATGTTACTTTACCAGAGCGATCATTTGTAAGGGGTAAAATTCATCCCGTATCACAAACAATTGATGAAATATCTTCTATATTTTCTGAAATAGGCTTTAGTGTAGAGGAAGGACCAGATGTTGAAAATGAATATAACAATTTTACTGCTTTAAATACTCCAGACAATCATCCAGCAAGAGATATGCATGATACATTTTATCTTGATGAAAAAAAAGAAAGATTGCTGCGCACTCATACGTCTCCTGTTCAAATTAGAACAATGTTAAAAGACAAACCACCTTTTAAAATAATTGCACCCGGCAGAACATACAGATCGGATAGTGACCAAACACATTCACCTATGTTTCACCAAGTTGAAGGTCTTCATATAGACAAAAATATAAATATGGGTCACTTAAAAGGTTGTCTGAATTATTTTATCAAAGAATTTTTTGAAGTTAAAAAAATAAAGATGAGATTTAGGCCTAGTCATTTTCCTTTCACAGAACCATCTGCCGAAGTTGATATTGGATATGAAATCAAAGATGGAAAAATTATTATAGGGGAAGGTGATCAGTGGCTAGAAATACTGGGTTGTGGGATGGTTCATCCAAATGTTTTAAAAAATGTTAAGGTTGATCCAACTAAGTTTCAAGGTTATGCGTTTGGAATAGGAATTGATAGATTAGCGATGTTGAAATATGGAATTAACGATCTTAGAGCTTTCTTTGATTGTGATTATAGATGGTTAAACCATTTTGGATTTGATCCTTTAGACGTACCTACGAACTACAGAGGCCTAAGTAGATGAAAATCACATTTGATTGGTTAAAAGATCATTTAAAAACTAATCTGAAAGAAAAAAATCTTTTAGAACAACTTACCAATATAGGGCTGGAGGTAGAAAGTGTGGAAAGCCTTTCATCTGATAATCAACTATTTAAAGTTGCAAAAATTATCAAGACAGAAAAACATCCAAACGCAGATCGACTTAAAGTTTGTGACGTAAATGTCGGTGAGAAAGAGCTTAAAAAAGTTGTGTGTGGTGCCACCAATGCGAGTGAAGGACTTATTACTATATATGCACCCCCAGGTGCAATTATCCCAAAGACTAACACAAAATTAGAAATAGCAAAAATTAGAGGTGTAACCTCTTACGGAATGCTTTGCTCTGAGTCTGAGTTAAATTTATCTGATGAGAGTGATGGTATTACCGAATTATCAAAAAAATTTGAAAAAAATATTGGTAAAAGCTATTTTTCAAAATCAAAATCTAATCTTATTGATTTATCTATTACACCTAATCGACCAGATTGTCTTGGTGTGAAAGGAATAGCTAGAGATCTTGCAGCTTCAGGTTTTGGAAGGTTAATAGCATCTAAAGAAAAAAAGATTAAATTAAAAACAAAACAAACTTTAAAAGTTAAGATTAATAAGGAGAAAGGACAAGGGTGTAGTGCATTTGGAAGTTGTTTAATTAAAAATGTAAAAAATACCGAAAGTCCTCAATGGCTTAAAGATAAATTAATTTCAGTTGGTCAAAAACCTATTTCAGCTATTGTTGATATAACAAATTATGTAATGCTAGATATTAATCGACCATTACACGCATATGACGCTGATAAAATTGAAAAAGGGATAATCGTAAGAAACTCAAAATCTGGAGAAGAATTTACAGCACTGGACAATAAAATTTATAAGTTAGAAAAAGGTATGTGTGTTATTAGTGACAACAAAGGAGTCTTAGGATTAGGTGGAATTATTGGGGGCACAAGATCAGGCACAGAATTTGATACAAAAAATATATTATTAGAGTCTGCTTATTTTGATCCAAGATCAATTAGAAATACGGCAAAAAAATTGAATTTAGATACAGATGCAAAATTTAGATTTGAAAGAGGAATTGACCCATTATCCATCGAAACCGGTTTAAAGAAAGCAGCATCACTAATTCAAGGAATTTGTGGTGGCGAAGTAAGTAAAATCGATATTCAAAAAATTGAATCTTATAAAACTAAAATTATAAACTTTGATGTAAATTCTTTTGAAAATATAGTTGGATTCAAAATTTCTGAAAAGGAAATCCAAAGAATTTTGACTGATCTTGGTTTCATTATTAAAAAAGAAAAAAATTCTTTAAAGTTGATAGTTCCTTCCTGGAGACCAGATATTTCACAGCAAATAGATATTATTGAAGAGTTGGTGAGAATAAGTGGTTACGATAAAATAAAAACAATTGACCCAATTAAGGATAGATCTAAATCCACTTTAACTCAAACTCAAAGATTATTCCATTTCTTACAAAGAGCAATTGCTTCAAAGGGTTATTTAGAGACAATAACATGGTCATTTACAGATCAAAGTTATAACAATCATTTTAGAGAAGCTGGTAAAGAAATAAAAATTGTAAATCCTATAAGTTCCGAATTGGGAGTTTTAAGAAATTCCATATTTTCAAATTTAATCATGTTCATGAGTAAAAATTTGGATAGAGGTTTTAAAGATTTATCTATATTTGAGATAGGTCCTGTTTTTACTGGTTCAAAACCAGGTGAGCAAAAGACAGTAGTTTGTGGCTTATCAGCCGGTAAAAAATCAAGACTTTCTTGGATCGATAAAGAGAGAAATATTGATTTATTTGATGCAAAAAGAGATGTGGTGCAAACTTTGAATGAGGCAGGTTATAATTCCGATCAATTTTTTATTGATAGCAAAACACCTAATTATTATCATCCAGGGAAGTCTGGGAGAATTTTCTTAGATCATAAAAAAGATAAAGTTGCAGCTTATTTTGGTGAAATTCATCCTAATATTTTAAAAAAAATTGATATTAAAACTGAAAATTTAATAGGTTTTGAAATTTTTTTAGAAAATTTAAAACTTTCAAGAAAAACATTGAAAGATCAAAAATTGAAGTTTTCTGTATCGGATTTTCAAAAATCAGAGCGAGATTTTGCATTTGTAGTTAATAAAGATGTAGAGGCACAAGAGTTAATAAGTGTAATTTCTAATGTGAGTCCAAATCTTATTAGCAATATAAAAGTTTTTGATGTTTATGAAGGCGAAAATATTCCAGATAATCAAAAGTCTATAGCTATCAGCATAACAATTCAGTCATCAGAAAAAACTTTAAACGATAAGGATTTAGAAAAAATTAATAATTCAATCATAGAAGCAGTAGAAAATAAAACTGGCGCCAAAATTCGATCTTAAAAATTAAAATGAGTACAATCAATAATATAAGAAATTTTGCAATCATAGCTCATATTGATCATGGGAAATCTACAATAGCTGATAGAATAATTCATCAATGTGGTGGTTTGACAGAGAGAGAAATGAAATCACAAGTACTTGACTCTATGGATATAGAAAGAGAAAGAGGTATCACAATAAAAGCTCAGACTGTAAAGTTGAATTATAAAGCTAAAAACGGAAAAAATTATATTTTAAATATTATAGACACCCCTGGTCATGTAGATTTTAGTTATGAGGTAAGCAGATCTTTGTATGCCTGTGAAGGATCAATATTAATTGTAGATAGTACCCAGGGTGTCGAAGCTCAAACACTGGCTAATGTTTATCAAGCTCTAGATATTAATCATGAAATTATTCCTGTTTTAAACAAAATAGATTTACCTGCTTCTGATCTAGATAGAACAAAGAAACAAATCGAAGATGTTATTGGAATTGATACTGAAAATGCTATTCCTTGTTCAGGAAAAACCGGAGAAGGTATAAATGATATTCTGGAGCAAATTATCAATCAATTACCGAGCCCAAAAGGTGATACTGATAAAGATTTAAAATGTTTATTAGTTGATAGTTGGTATGACACTTATTTAGGTGTCGTGATTTTAGTTAGAGTAATTAATGGTAAACTTACAAAAAATATGAAAATTAAAATGCTCTCTACTAATCAAGATTATATAGTTGAAAAAGTTGGAGTTTTTACACCAAAAGCAAAAGATATAAATGAATTAAATACTGGTGAAATAGGTTTTATTACTACAGGAATTAAAGTTCTTTCAGAAACAAAAGTTGGTGACACTATCTGTGATGCATCAAAACCACCTGTGAATGCATTGCCTGGTTTTAAACCAAGTAAACCTGTAGTTTTTTGTGGGTTGTTTCCAGTTGATAGCTCTGAGTATCAAAAATTAAAAGATGGGCTAGCCAAATTACAATTAAATGATGCAAGTTTTTCATATGAAGCAGAGTCATCATCAGCTCTAGGATTAGGATTTAGATGTGGATTTTTAGGTCTCTTACATCTTGAAATCATTACAGAAAGATTAGAAAGAGAGTTTGATGTTAACTTATTAACAACTACACCTGGAGTAGTTTATAAAGTTAACTTAAATAATGGGAAAATAATGGACTTGCAAAATCCATCAACTCTTCCTGATCCAACAATTATTAATTCAATTGAGGAGCCTTGGATTAAAGCTACCATAATAACTCCAGATGAATTCCTGGGTTCAATAATAAAATTATGTCAGGATAAAAGAGGAATTCAAACTAATCTTTCATATTCAGGTAACAGAGCTGTAGTAAATTATGAACTACCATTAAATGAAGTAGTTTTCGATTTTAATGACAGAATTAAATCTATGACAAGCGGTTATGCAAGTTTTGATTATGAAATTTTAGAGCATAGACAGGGAGATTTAGTAAAACTTGGCATTTTAGTTAATAGTGAACCAGTCGATGCACTTGCCATGATGATACATAAAGATTTTGCTCAAAAAACTGGAAGAGAAGTTTGTGAAAAATTAAAAGATTTGATACCTCGACATAATTTTATGATCCCCGTACAAGCTGCGATTGGTGGCAAAATTATCGCAAGAGAAACAATTAAAGGTTTTAAGAAAGATGTTCTGACAAAGATACATGGTGGTGGAGCAACAGATAGAAAAAGAAAACTTTTAGAAAAACAAAAAAAGGGAAAAGCAAGATCCAAACAATTTGGAAGAGTTGAGATTCCTCAAGAGGCATTTATAGGAGTTTTAAAGATCAAAGGTACTAAATGAAAATTTACGATTGTTTTATATTTTTTAATGAAAATTTATTAACTGAAATAAGATTTAACATATTAGATAAGTATGTAGACTATTTTGTAATTTGTGAGTCTTATTATGATCATAGAGGTAAAATTAAAGGATATCTTTTTGATCATAAAAAATTCAAAAATTTTAATCACAAAATTATTTATTTAAAAATTGATAACTTTCCAGAAAGTCTAGGAATTTGGGAAAGGCAAGATTATCAAAGAAATTTTCTAATGAATGGATTAAAAAATACTCAACCAGATGATTTAATAATATATTCAGACGCTGATGAAATTATAAATCCTAAAGTCATAAGTGATTTACCGAGTATTGGTAATAATATAGTAATTTGTGAACAATATTGTTTTTATTACAAATTAAACTTGTTGTCAGAACAATATAAAGATGTTTGGGAAGGTAGTCGTGTTTCAAAATTTAAAAATTTGAAATCATTTAGTTGGTTAAGACTTATCGCTAAAAAAAATTTGAAATATAGTTTTTTTAGATTTGATAAATTTAAGAAAATAAAAGTGTTAAATAAAGCTGGTTGGCATTTTTCATATTTAATGTCTGAGGAAGATATTCAGAAAAAGATTAAAGCATGGACGCATTCTGAATTAGATACTCTTGAAAATAGTGATTTAGAGACAATAAAAAAAAGAGTAAAAGAAAATAAAGATTTATTTGGAAGAAATATCAAATTTTCTAAATTAGAGTTTAGTGAACAATTTTTTCCACAATATTTGATAAAAAACCAAGGTTTTTATAGAAATTGGATTATATAACTTT
>CACOGC010000016.1 GCA_902626645.1 uncultured Pelagibacteraceae bacterium
TCTAATTTTTCACTTTTGAGGAGAATTTTAATAAGATTAATCAAATTTTTTTAAAAAAAGTTATCTTAAAGTGTTTTAAAGCCAAAATAAATTATTTTTTTATTTTAATTTGAATTTCCTCTTATGTCAGTTGTAAGTTCTTGATAAATCATAACAGAAATAGTGTTTAAGTTTTGTAATACTCTGTCAACATCCCATCCCAAGTTTACACTATTACAATTTAACTCTTTAAAATAATAAATTTCTACAAGTGGAAGAGAGGGTTTAAGCTCTTGAGCAATAATATTCAATTGTTTTGTTTTTCTCTCAATTGTAAAATTATACCTACAGACATTTGATGTTGCCCAATACATAATTGTTGTAAGTACGATTGCAAAAACTATCATTACTTTGCTTAATGAGATCATTATAAAATAAATTACAAACCATCAACAACTACTATTGTTAAATCATCTTTTTGTATTCGACCAGACTTTATAATATCTTCAACAATTTTATTTAATCTTTGGTGATTTGGAGTTTGTTGATACTTTTTAATATAATTTTTAAAACCATCTGACTCTAACATATTTCCTTTTGTATCTTTTATCTCAGTGATACCATCTGTAAAAATATACATTGAACTATTTGAAAAATTAATTTTTGTTTCTTTAAACTTAAATTTAGGAGCAATACCTAGCGGCGGTCCTGCTTCCTCAAAATTAGAAAAGTTTCCGTCATTATTATAAATTAATGGAGGTTCATGGCCTGCATTAGCTAAGGTCAATTCTTTTTTATTACTATCATAAATTCCAATTAACATTGTTACAAACATTCCTCTTGATGTTGTTTCACATATTTCAGAATTTAAAATATTTAAAAGCTCCGCAGCAGAAAAATTTGTTTTGCTTAAACATCTATACAAACTTGATGCCTTTGACATTAACAAAGAAGATTTAATTCCTTTTCCTGAGACATCTGCAACACCGAAACCATAAACACCCTTGGATAATTCGGCAAAGTTATAAAAATCTCCTGAAACAACTTTTGCTGGAATATTTATACCTGCTATTGGAAAATTTTCTTTTTGGTTTTGAGACAACAAAGTTTTTTGAATTTCACCAACTATTTCTATCTCTTTTTGCATTCTGTTTTTATCAATCAAATCTTTTGCCATCTTAGCATTATTAATTGCTAATGCTGCTGGTCCAGACAAAGTTTCTAAAAGTTTTCTGTCATTCTCTTCAAACAATTTATTATTTGTTTTTTTATTTAAACAATGTATTACACCGATACATTCATCAGAAACAATTAAAGGCGAACATAAAACTGAATATGTTGTAAAATTTGTTTTATTATCTAAATCAAAATAAAACTCAGCAATTTCTCTCACATCTTTACGAACATCACCTACTCTAATACATTTTTTCATCACTGCTGCTTTACCCATCACGCCTTGAGTAATTGGTATTTCAAAATCTTCAAGATAAGCTTGATGTTTTGAGGCAATACATTGGAATGACTGACTTTTTTCGTCGATCAAGAATATATTTGCAGCTTGTGCATTTATTCTTTTAATAATTAATTCTAAAGAATTATTTAATGTTTCTTTTAGATCAAGAGACTTAGCAAACTCTTGATTCATTTTAGTTACTAACTCTAAATCTTTGCTGCTAGTATCATCTATTTTAATTGTTTCCTTTTTTTTCGCCCCAAAAAACATGTTATTTATAAATTGATATTCATTAATATTTTGATAATTTTGATATTGATGGAAATCATTATTCATGCGCCTAATTTCTACTTGCACCTAACTGATGCAATTATGTTTGTGCAATACTGCATTAATGGGCTCATAGAACTTTCCTCTCAAATTAAACTATAAATTGTGTTCTATATTATAGTATTTATCTTTGGAAGTATATGGGGGAGTTTTAGCAATGTATGCATTAATAGAATCCCTGAAAATAAAAGTGTTATTTATGGTCGTTCCTATTGTCCTAAATGTCAAAAACTAATCAAGTGGTATGACAACATCCCTTTATTATCTTTTATAATTCTTAAAGCTCAATGCAGAAATTGTTCTACAAAAATAAGTTCTAAATATTTTCTAGTAGAGTTAATTTCTGGTTTAAATTTTGTGTTGGCATTTTATTTTTTTGGTTTTTCATTAACAACACTTCTATTTTTTATCTTAAGTATTTGTTATCTTATAATTTTTTTTATAGATCTAAAACATTTTATAATTCCAAATGAATTAACATACCCTTTAATGGCTATTGGTTTTTTAAAATCTTTTGATCCTAATCTTGATGTAGATTTATTTCCAAATTTTATTGACTCATTAATCGGTGGATGTTTTGGATATACGATTATTTGGTTAATAATTTTTGTTTATAAAAAACTTAGAAACAAAGAGGGAATGGGTTTAGGTGATGCAAAATTACTTTCCGCTATTGGTTTTTGGTTTGGCTGGGTATCTATCCCTTTTATAATATTTTTTTCATCAGCTATTGCTCTTGTAAGTGCCGTACCAGATTTAATTAAAAATAAAAAAAATCTTTCTTCGCAAATACCTTTCGGTCCTTTCATTATCATTGGTAATTTGATTTTTTTGTTTTCATTTGATTATATAAAATTATTTATAAGTTAAATGAAAAAATTAATATTACTTATCACAATTTTAATTATTTCTTCTTACCTTTTTATTGAGTTTGTAAGCGATAATCTAATAAAAAATGTTTTACAAAAGAATATATCAACTTCCTTGAACAGAAATGTATCGATTGAAAAATTAAACATAAATTATTTTAAAGGCGAGGCAGATATAAAAGAAATTCAATTATCAAATAAAGAATTTGCTGGGTACCTAATAAATATAAAAAATATTAAGGTTCGTCTTGATGCTTTTTCAATTTTTTCAGATAATGTTTTAATCAGAAATATTTTATTAAAAGATATAAGAGTGAATTATTATTTCAATTATGACGGACTTAAAATTTTGGATAATGTAAGATCATTTCAAAAAGATTTGGGTGATAAAACATCAAATTCTCATTCAAATAAATATTTTAATATTGAAAATTTAGACGCAAAAAATATTTCTTTAGCAGTGCTTTCTCCAGATTTGAATTTTGAAAAAACTTTTACTTTAAATGATATGAATTTTAGAAATATTGGAAATGCTAATACTAGTAAAAACTACAAGGATATCCTCAAGGAAATTTTCAAAGATACAATGAATATGATAGAAGGAAAAGTTTTGAATGGTAATATTTTGAATGAATTACAAAATTATAATCCTAAATTAATTGAGGATAAAGTAAAACAACAAATAAATAAAAAAAAAGATAAGTTAAAAAATAAACTTAAAGGACTTCTAAATTAAAAACCAGGATCTCGCCAGCTACTTCTATTTGATAAAACTTCACCAGGAGCAGCTAATACAGAATATAAAGTATCTACATCATCGCTTGGTCCAGCAACATTAGCAAATAATTTATCACCAAATACTACTAATTCAGATAAAACTCCTTCTCTTACAAAAGAGCACTCTTTTCCATTAGCAGGAGAGCCTTTGAGTAATTTGTGAGAATTATTTATTCCACACTCATCGTCTGCAACACAAATATATGCATTTCCAATATTACACCTGTTTGCACCACCTGGTGGCTCATATACTGGGAAATAAACTTGTCCCTTAAATAAAGTTGGAGGTGCAGAAACCTTTCTAAAAGAATTTTCTTGTGGTTTGTCTAGATGGATTACCCAAGCATTTTCTGCATCGACAATACAATTAGCTGTTTGCTCAGTCACATCTACGCAAACATCCGGATCGTCAATTGACTTAGCGTCATTTGCACCTTTATGTGCTAATTCTGTAAAAGAACTATTGCCAATTGTGGGAATTTCAACACCATTTAAATGTTCGAAAAAAGGATAATCAAAATCTCTGATACCATATAAGATGTTATCCATAAATGGTGATTTGTCTCCTAATTGATTAAAGTCTCCAGTTCCCCCAAAAAGCCAAAAATCGTTAGTTGTCACTCCTATACCAGCATCCATTGAGAAAAATGAATATCTTCTATTTGTTGTATTGGCATTTAATCTGAACAAGGTTGTTTGGTCAAAAAGTTCAGCACCGTTTTCAGTTGAGGTTGTTAGATTAACTTTAGTAATTTTTCCCTCTCTATCATTTATGTAAACCATCGCACCACGCCATGGTATATTTTGAGCTGTATCAGGAGTAATAACAACTGGAGAGGTAACAATAGCATTGTTGATATCACTTCCATTAGGTGTGTCGAGCTTACTTTCTCCAATCATTGGGCCTATTGGTGTTGTATCAATAATTGTAAGTGGACCTTTATTAGTGGCAGCGCCATATAATTGTCCAGGATTTTCTAAATCATCTAATTCAACCATGTATAATGCAGAACCTGCGCATGGGTTGGAGTTAGATGCTCCACCACCCATAATTGCTACATATTTATCATTTGCAGGATCATCTCTCTCCTCAGCAATATCGGAAGGAAGTTTAACTATTCTTGGTGCAGACCAAGTCTCTCCCAATCTACTATAGTCAATAGAAGGATCAACTCCAGTAGAAACTTTACAAGACGTATTTACTAAAATATTATCTGAAATACTTTGTTCTTCATCACTATTACCTGCATTAATTTTCATTGTACTTTCAAAAGTAACTTTAAGTTGACCATCTATCATTCTTGCTTCACTGATTTTTACTGGCGTAATCGTGTCACCAACCATTTTTGAAGCAGTCAAAAGATCTATATCGAGTGGTGTATTGTTTTCAGCTCCTTCAATTACAATGCTATCAAAAGTAAACGTTTTACCTGTATAGCAAGATGCTGTACCGTTATTTTTAAAATCTACAGATGAACTGTTACCCTGACACGCTGCAATATTATCTTGAAAAGTTGTACCACCACCAGCGTCCGCATCATTTTTAACTGCTTGATTAAAATTTTTAACAGTTCGCCTACCCTCTAGTGAATCACCAATTTCCGCATTACCAGATGAATAAGTCTGAGATGTTGTTTTTCCTTCATGGTCAGTAATGTAAACTGTATTGTTTACGTAATCATTATATACAGTAAACATATGCAATGGACCTTGGCCATTTTTTACAATTGGGTTTGTCACATCTAAAACAGTAAATCCAGATCCACCTCTTCCAAACGGAACAAATAGTACAGTATGCCAGCTTGGAGTGGGTTCAAGTTGATTATCAGCTGTCAAGCCTTTCATAAATACATCGTGAACAACAGGAGAGCCATCTACTCCAAATATAGCATTGCTTCCTCCTCTTTTAGGATTTTTGCCGATATTTCCTTGCAAAGCACCATTAATAATCAGGGGTAATTTTCCAGTCAATAATGGAGGTAGGAATGCCCATTCTTCTTGTCCAGTTTCAGCATTGAATGCATGAAGCAATCCGCTATTTGAACCTGCATATAAAATATTTCTTCTGTTTTTTTTAGCATTTCTAAAACCTTGATAATTGTTTATTGATCTAAAATAAGCTTCTTGGTTTACATTAGTAAACTTAACATCTCCTTTTGGTGGACCAACCTCAATCAATTGTGAATGATAAATGTCGCCAAGAACATGCTTTCTTAGTTCAGAGGTTTTACACTCTCCGTGATAATCAAAAAAATCCTGGCCAGCTATAAAACTTAATAGACCTTTCACTTCATCATCTGTACTATCATCTCCTGTACATGGTGTTGTGGTAGAAGTATAATAATTATTTATCGTATAACCTAATCTTGACATTTCATCCTCTATATTTGCCAGAGTATCTGCTTCTTCATTCACATTGTTCCAGCTTTGATTACCATTGTCAAAGTAAGGTACATCCTCAAGCACTGTCCATATGTTTCGCGTATCATTCATGCCAGGGTCATCTCCAGATTTTGCTTGGAGTCTCACTTGCTCTGCAGCACTCCAATTTCCTGGAAAGCTCATATCATGCTCAACTGTTCCATCTGGATTTAATGTTTTTCTTAAAATAGTCCCTTGCCATTCACCATATTGTTCATAAGAAAATTGTGCTTGATATAAGGAACCTCCTTCCTGAATTGTTGCAGTAATTGAAGGTGCGGTAAATGCTAATCGTTGAGCTAAAATTTGTCTAATTCTTTGCTGAAGAGCTGTTTGAAGTTCTTCAGGTGTTTTAGCAACTATAGTCGACTCACAATCTTCGGCGCCAGCTTTTTCACATGAACCAACTATGGCTAATTCGTCAAAAGCCTCCATACCATCAGGTCTAATTCCATCCCCATAAGCGACCATCAAACTTATGATTCCTTTTTTTCTCAACTTTGTGAGTCTGTCAGCTGTTCTTCCTTGAAATTTATTAGATTTTGTACCTGAGCTAGTCATTTTTCCATCACCAATAACAATCACATAATTTAATTGACAATCAGATGCAGGGTCATACGGTGAAACAGGGCCCATAAAATAATCATGAGCAATTTGTGAAAAAGCTTCTGAGTCAGTACCAAATTCTATTCCTAAACGTTGAACAACCGGAATTGCTTTAGCAGCACCTTCGGGGCCAATACCAACATTTAAGCAAGAATTAAATGTACATACTTTACTTGTGCCATTTGGATGAACACCTTTCCAACCACCATAATAATTACAACGTGTTTTATTGTCATGACAATAGCTACCACCTTTACCTCTCTTTGCTTTCTTTTTTAGTTTCAATGGGGCTGGTACATCATAATGGCCAGCGCTACCCTCACCAGAGTTCCAGTGTCCAAAACCAAAATTAGCACCACTTGTTAAAGTGGTATCTGATAATACTGCGACTATCGCACGTTTTGCCCCCTCTAATCTCGATAACAACGCACCTCCGTATTGTTGTTGCCATGCAGTATCTTCACTTCCTGAAACGAAAGCACTTTCGGTTAATTCATCAACGTGACCTTCATGACCGAACAATATTCTTCTATTTGCTCCAGTCCCAGATACATTCAAAAAACTTATATCAGCAGTTATACCAATATCAGCAGCTGCTAGAGTTCCGGGGTCTATTTCTGAGTCATCAGCATTTAAATTTTTCTTAGTGCTAGATTTTCCTGCAGAAATTTGTGCAGTACACGTTGAGTCTGACGTCCATTCAACTCGTTGAATTCTATGACCTCTTCCACCAACAAACATTATATCGTCATCACTTGTTAGAAAGTCAAAATAATCTATATGTCTAACCTGAGTTCCTGTAGCACTCGAACTACCATTACAAAACCTTGTTCTAAAATTATCAATCATTGGATAAGTGCTACTAGATTTCAGTTTATATCCGTGCACATCACCCTCATCAGCAATATAAACCATAGTTGAGTCGCTATTTATTCGTAAACTTACTCCATCGTATAGCCTGCCATAACTAGTTGTTCTACCTTTACCTCTTGCAGCAGCTCGAGCACATTTTCCCAAACCGAAATTACAACTTACCATAAATCCATCTTTACCATCTCTACCATAAGCTATCAAAATTGTCTGACCGCTAGCATTTTGACTAACATCAAAACCCCTATTCAAATTTCCTTTACCATTGGTGCTTGGATGTATGGCTAACCTACATTCATAATCTTCATTAATAGCAAAAATTGCAGAATTTTTATTTTTTGGTTGAGCTTGACCAATAAATAACAGGTCCTCATTAGATATATCAGTATCAGGTATAGTAACCCCAGTTACAAAATGTACACCTACAAGAGCCGGATTAGTAGTGACGGTTGGACCTTTGTAAGCTTTTGATTTATTAGTGTTCAAACCCCAATCACAAGTTCTATCTGTACTATGAGTTGCAAACCATCTTTCAAAATCATATGAGCTAGTAGTAAAATTAGTCCTTTCCCCTGAAGAATTAAATTTAAATAATCCACCGGTATTTTTATGGTTATATGTAAATACTCGTTCGTTATTCCATACAATTGCTCCTGAATTAACATTAGGTATTCCATCTCCAATCAGATTGTTCATACTTTTAGAGCTGTCTAATAAAATTAAAATGTTAGCAGGAACATCACCACTACCAGATCCTGGTGGTAATGGTTTGGCACTTGTAAATTGGTTAAAATTTATACATAAAATAAATAAAATGAATATTTTAAATAATTTTTTCATAAATTAAAAAATTTCCTCACCTCACCATTTTTACATCAGGTCCTGACATAAACTCTTTTAAATCAGGCTTAGTAATGATTAACATTTCATAATTTCCTTGAGTACTTTCGACAACACCATAAGTTACTTTTTCTACCACTGATGAAAGGCTGATACCTCCAACCCAATCGTCATTTAAAACCTC
>CACOGC010000017.1 GCA_902626645.1 uncultured Pelagibacteraceae bacterium
TTAATTGATTTCTACAAAGATAAAACAATACCAAAAATGCCTGTGGGTGCAGAATTTTTAATGGAAAAATTCAATATTCCTGAAGGTAAACAATTGGGTGCAAAATTAAAAATAATTGAGGAAGAATGGGTGAAAAATAATTTTCAAATTTCAGATAAACAAGTAAGTCAAATTGTTAACAATTAGATATATTTTACGTCTTTAATTTCAAAATTTTTGACCCCGGCAGGAGTTTTTATTTCAACTAAATCATTTTTATTTTTTCCTATTAAACCTTTACCTATAGGCGATTGAAAATAAATTAATTTTTGTTTGAGATCAGCTTCATCTTTTCCTACAATCTTGTAATTTATTTTTTCTCCAGTATCCAAATTTTCTAAAAACACAGTCGAGCCGAAGATAACTTTTCCATCATTATTTAATTTCGTAACATCAATGACATTTGCTCTAGCAATGATATCATCAATTTCAGTAATCCTTCCCTCATTATGAGACTGCTCTTCTTTTGCAGCGTGGTACTCTGCATTTTCTTTTAGATCACCATGTGACCTCGCTTCAGCAATCGCCGCTACAATCTCAGGTCTTTTTTTTTCTTTTAAAAAGATTAATTCATCTTTAAGTTTATTTAGGCCATTTAAAGTAATTGGTTCTTTGTCCATGTTATTTCCATTTTGCTAACGGAGGTAATGACATTAAAATACCTTCAACGTTTCCACCAGTTTGCAAACCAAATTTTGTTCCTCGGTCATAGAGTAAGTTAAATTCTGTATAACGACCTCTTTTTATGAATTGTAATTCTTTATGTTTTTTAGTCCACTTTCTCTTCATTTTTTTTCTAATGATTTTTTCAAAAATAAATTGAAAAGTGATCCCCACATCTCTTACAAATTTAAAATCTTTCTCAAAATTATCTTTTTTATAATCAAAAAAAATTCCACCAATACCTCTTGGTTCTTTTCTATGAGGTAAATAAAAATATTCATCACACCATTTTTTATATTTTGTATAATATTTCTTATTGTGTTGATTACACATTTTTTTTAGGGTTTTATGAAATTCTTTTTTTTCCTTATCATCTTTTATTGATGGAGTTACATCCATACCACCACCAAACCAGTCCTGAGTTGTGCAGATATATCTTGTATTAAAATGCATGGCAGGGATCATGGGATTTTTCATATGCATCACAACGGAAATACCAGAAGCCCAAAAACTGGGATTTTTTTTTGCACCTAAAATATTTTTTTGAAATTGTTTTGGGAATTTTCCATGAACTTTAGAAAAATTTACTCCAACTTTATCAAATATTTTTCCATTTTCTAAAATTCTAAATTCTCCACCTCCTTCATCTCTTTTTTTACTTCTGTTCCAAACAGTGGTTTTGATATCTGCATCTTTTCTTTCAAGGTTAGTTATAGTATGCCAAATAGCTTCTTGTAACATTTTGAACCAATTACTTGTGATGTCTTTTTTAATTTCTATATCCATATTAGATTAATTTAGTTTGTTTTAAACTTTCTGCCAATATGATTGCAACAGAGGATGCAATATTAAGTGAGCGTTTATTGTTTTTCATAGGAATTTTGAGTCTATCTTTAATTTTCTTGTGAACCTCATTTGGCACTCCGGCACTTTCTCTACCAAAAAGAATTGTGTCATTTTTATTAAACTTAAATTTTGTGTAAGAAACAGACGCTTTTGTGGTCATTAGAACTATTCTTTGATCTTTTTTCGATTTAAAAAAATCGTCTGAGCTTTGATGGAATTTTATGTCTTTTTCGTTCATATAATCCATAACGACTCGCTTAAATCTTCTGTCATTTAACATAAACCCGCAAGGCTCTATTATTTCAAGTTTTGCGCCTAAGCACGCACAAGTTCTGATTATTGCTGCTGTATTTTGAGGTATGTCTGGTTCAAATAAAGCAATTTTAGGGCCATGATTTATCAAATTCTGTGTCATTCTTTCAGTAGTAAATTTATCATTTTATATTATATGAAATCATATATTTAAGTAGAAAAAAGCAATATTGAGTATATTTAACTATTATTGATGTCAGAAAAAAAAACTAATAGACGAGATTTCTTATTCACGGCAACTTATGCAGTCGGTGCGGTTGGTGTTGGTGCAACGATATGGCCAATGATTGATCAGATGAACCCGGACGCATCAGTCAAAGCTTTGGCGAGCACTGAGGTTGATGTAAGTGCGGTAAATCCAGGTAAAACAATTACAGTTTTATGGAGAGGTAAACCAGTTTTTATTCGTAGAAGAACACAAGATGAGATAGCTGAAGCAAGATCTGTAAAGTTAGAAGATTTAAAACATCCAGAAAAAGATGAGGATCGTGCAGCGAACCCCGAGTGGTTAGTCATGCTTGGAGTGTGCACTCACTTAGGCTGTGTTCCTTTAGATCAAAAAGGCGAATACAATGGATGGTTTTGTCCTTGTCATGGTTCACACTATGATATCTCTGGAAGAATTAGAAAGGGACCAGCTCCGACTAATATGGAGATCCCTAAATACGAATTTGTTAATGCTAATACAATTAAAATTGGATAATTATTATGAGTGATCACGAATACACACCGAAATCAAAATTTGGAAAATGGTTTAACGATCGTTTACCATTATTAACTCTTGCAAATCACTTAACTGATTATCCAACACCTAAAAATTTAAATTATTGGTGGACGTTTGGTGGAATATTAACTTTTTGTTTGATCACTCAAATTGTAACAGGTTTAGTTCTTGCAATGCATTATATTGCTCATGCTGATATGGCTTTTGATAGTGTCGAGCATATTATGAGAGATGTTAATTATGGTTGGTTAATTAGATACATTCATGCAAATGGTGCTTCAATGTTTTTTTTGGCTGTTTATATTCATATATTTAGATCATTATTTTATGGTTCTTACAAAGCTCCTAGGGAAATAATTTGGATAATTGGTATCATCATTTATTTATTAATGATGGCAGCTGCATTTTTGGGTTATGTACTTCCATGGGGCCAAATGAGTTTCTGGGGTGCAACTGTAATTACAAATCTATTTAGTGCAATTCCTTTAGTAGGCGAGGGTATTGTTACTTGGTTATGGGGAGGTTATTCAGTTGATAATCCTACTTTAACAAGATTTTTTACACTTCACTATTTAATACCTTTTTTAATTTTAGGTTTAGTTGTTCTTCACATATGGGCACTTCATGTTCCTGGAAATAATAATCCAGTTGGAATTGACATTAAAAAACCTTCAAAAGATACAGTACCATTCCATCCATACATTGTAATTAAAGATGGTTTTGCTTTACTAATGTTTATGATTGTTTTTGCATTTTTTGTTTTTTATACGCCAAATATTTTAGGTCATGCAGACAATTATATTGAAGCTAATCCATTAGTTACTCCGGCACATATTGTTCCAGAGTGGTATTTATTACCATTCTATGCAATTTTAAGATCGGTCCCAGATAAACTTTTAGGAGTAGTTGCAATGTTATCCGCTATTTTAATTTTAGCAGCTCTTCCATGGCTTGATACTTCAAAAATTAGATCAGCAGTATTTAGACCTTTATATAGACAGTTTTATTGGATCCTTGTCGCTGATGTTTTGATCTTGGGATACGTAGGTGCAATGCCAGCAGAGGGATTATATCTGTTAGTTGCTAGAGTAGCTACAGCATACTATTTCTTACACTTTTTAGTGATACTTCCAGTTTTAGGTTGGAAAGAAAAAACTCTTCCAATTCCATTAAGTATTACCGAGCCAATATTAGGTGGTTCACCTAATTTAGCCACAGCAAAGAACAAGGAAAGTCTAAATAAATAAGTGAAAAATTTTTTTAAAATATTTTCATTTATCATCTTATTTTCAGGACTTTCATTGAGCATTCAAGCTGCAGAAAAAGTTGAATATTTAAAAACTGATTGGAGCTTTAAAGGACTCTTTGGAAAGTTTGATCGAGCTGCACTTCAAAGAGGTTATCAAGTCTACACAGAGGTGTGCTCTTCTTGTCATTCAATGAAATATTTAAGTTATAGAAACTTAGCTGAAAAAGGGGGACCAGAATTTTCTATAGAGCAAGCAAAAGCTATTGCTGCATCTTTTGAAGTCAAGGATGGACCTAATTCAGATGGTGATATGTTTACTCGTCCAGGCAGATTATCAGATAAGTTTGTAATGCCCTATGATAATGTTCAAGCTGCTCAAGCAGCAAATGGAGGTGCTTATCCACCAGATATGTCTGTATTAGTTAAAGCGAGAGGAGGTGGGGTAGATTATATTTACTCATTGCTTCAAGGATATGAAGACCCACCAGCTGGCGTTACTTTAGATGATGGCGTGTATTATAATAAATACATGTATGGTAATAAAATAAAAATGGCTAATCAGTTATCAGATGGATTAGTAGAATACTCTGATGGTACAATAGCTTCTGTTGAACAAATGTCAAAAGATGTAACAACATTTTTGATGTGGTCAGCTGAACCTCATTTAGAGTCAAGACATCAAATGGGTTTTAAAGCTATCCTGTATTTAATTATTTTAACAATTCTAGTTTATTTTAGTATGAAAAGAATATGGTCACGTATTGAAACGGAAGTTTAGAACGTCTCCATCTTTAACTATATAATCTTTCCCCTCTAATCTCATTTTTCCGTTATTTTTTGAATTTACCCAACCATCATTGGATATGAAATCATCGTAAGAAATAGTTTCAGCCCGAATAAATCCTTTTTCAAAATCAGTATGAATTTCACCTGCAGCTTTTGGAGCAGTACAATTTTTTTCAATTGTCCATGCTCGAGTTTCTTCGGGCCCAGATGTAAAGTATGTATCCAGGTCAAGAATTTCGTAACCTTTCTTTATTAATTTATTCAATCCTGTTTCCTTTAATCCAATCATTTGCATATAATTTTTTTTCTCATTACTATCCAATTCATTGATTTGATTTTCTATATCTGCAGAGACTATTAAAGTATTATTGTTTCCATACTTATCAATAAATGATTGTGTGTAATTATTTCCACTTTGAACACTTTGTTCATCTACGTTACAAACAAAAATTTTAGGTTTAAGTGATAATAATCCAGATTGATTAAGTTGTTTTTTATTAAATTCGGTTCTTAAATCATCAAAACTTTTATTATTATTTATACAATCCATAGCTATTTCAAGAATTTTGATTTGATCCTCATCAACATTTTTTTTATTATTTTTCTCTAACCTTTTTTGAATAGACTCAAGATCTGCAAGCATCATTTCTGTTTCTATAATTTCTATATCTCTAACTGGGTCAACAGAAGGGTTTACATTTTGAATATCATTAGAGTCAAAGCACCTGATCATGTGAATTATTGCATCGACTTCTCTAATATGAGAAAGAAATTTATTACCCAAACCTTCACCTTTGGATGCACCTTTTACCAATCCAGCAATATCAACAAAAGAGATAGTGGTATTGATTATTTTTTTTGATTTTGAAATTTTAGCTAAATTGTCTAATCTTTCATCAGGAACTATTACAACTCCAATATTTGGATCAATTGTACAAAAAGGAAAATTAGCTGCCTGGGCCTTACTGGAATTAGTTAGTGCATTGAAAAGAGTTGATTTACCAACATTAGGTAATCCAACGATCCCACATTTAAAGCTCATTATTTATTATTAACTGTGCTTGAAAATAAATCTAATTTTTTTTCTACAAGCATCGAAAGTGATTCAGTTATATTTTTGGATATTTTTTCTACACCCATAATTTCTTCATCATCAAAATTTTGCAAAACATAATCAGATACTTCAATGGGTCCTTTTGGTTTTCCTATACCAATTCTTACTCTTGAGTAATCTTTTCCAATAAATTTATCAATAGAAGATATTCCATTGTGGCCAGCACTTGACCCACCAAATTTCGCTTTTATTTTTCCAAATTCAACATCAAGATCATCGTGAAAAACAATTACATTTTCGGGTTCAATTTTAAAATATTCAATTAGTTCTCTAATACATATTCCAGAGTTATTCATAAAAGTTAAGGGCTTGATGGCATAAACTTTTTTACTATCAATATTACCAGTTGTTAACAAACCTTTAAATTTTGGTTTTTGTTTTGTAAGTCCAAACTTTTTATTGATGGAGTCTATAATTTTAAAACCAACATTATGTCTATTATTTTCACTATCTGGAGTCGGATTACCTAAACCTACAAATAAAAGCATAAACTATTAATTAGAATTTCAAATTTAGTGGATTATTTTTTTTCTTCTGGAGCTTTTTTGTCTGCAGGTTTTTTATCATCACCCTCTTTTTTATCGCCCTCCGCAGCTGGTTTATCTCCCTCAGCTGCAGCTGCTTCCGCTCCTTCAGCACCTTCTTCACCCTCTGCAGCTTCTGCCTCTGCTGGTTTTTCTGGCTCTTTCATTACTGTCGGTGCTGCCAAGGTTGCAATTACGAAATCTCTTCCTTGAATAGTTGGTGTTACTTCTGCATCTAGTTTAACTGAAGAAATTTTAAAACTTGACCCAATATCTATACCATCTAAATCTAAAGTAATACTTTCTGGTATTTTTTCACTTGGGCATTTTAATTCAACTTTTCTTCTTACAATGTTAAGTACTCCACCTCTTTTTAAGCCTGGAGATTTTTCATGATTAATAAAGTTAACTGGAACTTCAATCTTAATTTTTACTCCAGGAAGAACTCTTAGAAAATCTACATGGGTAGGTTCATCACTTATGATGTGATATTTTACTTCTCTAGGTAATACATTTTGAGATTTTCCATCTACATTTAAAGTAATGATATTTGATAAAAAGTTTTCTTTCTCAATCAAGGTTTTTAATAATTTCTTAGATATAGAAACTTTTTGATTTTGGTCTTTACCCCCATAGATAATCCCTGGAACACTGCCATCATTCCTGATAGCATTAAGTTGACCTTTAGTTTTGTTATCCCTGATCTTTGCCTCTAAAGAATTCATAAAACAGAGGTTTTTAACCCATGTTCATAAATAATCAAGGTAATTATTTGAATAAATCTGAAACTGATGTTGAATTAGAAATTCTTTTTATAGCTTCTCCCATAAGGGCGGAAATAGGTAAAACTTCTATGTTTTTAACATTTTTTGTTTTTTCGCTGTTATCTATCGTGTCTGTAATAACTAAATTTTTAATAACCGAATTTTTAATTTTTTTAACCGCGTCCCCACTTAATACTCCATGAGTAATATAAACATAAACCTCTTTTGCACCTCTTTGTTTTAATGCCTTAGCGGCATTGACGATAGTACCACCAGAGTCAATTATATCATCAACCAAGATACATGTTTTACCTTTTACATCACCAATAACATTCATTACTTGTGATTGACCTGGTTTTGGTCTTCTTTTATCAACAATAGCTAAGCCGATGTTTAAGATTTTACCAAGAGCTCTGGCTCGCTCTGTTCCACCAACATCTGGAGCAACACAGATTAAATTTTTATTTTTGATTCTTTTTTTAATGTGCCGTGCAAAAATTGGAGTTGAAAAAAGGTTATCTACAGGGATGTCAAAAAAACCTTGAATTTGACCAGCGTGGAGATCAACTGTCACAACTCTATCTGCTCCAGCTTTAGTTATTAAATTTGAGACAAGCTTTGCTGATATAGATGTTCTTGGTACAACTTTTCTATCTTGTCTCGCATAACCAAAATAAGGAATTACAGCAGTTATATTTTTTGCTGATGATCTTTTTAAAGCATCAATACATAATAATAATTCCATTAAATTGTCATTAGCTGGTGAAGAAATAGATTGAATTATAAAAATGCTATTCCCTCTTATATTTTCATTTATTTCAATGTAAATTTCACCATCTGCAAATTTTCTTATACTAGAATTGACAAGTTTAGATTTTAAATA
>CACOGC010000018.1 GCA_902626645.1 uncultured Pelagibacteraceae bacterium
TAATCATTGTAAAAGCTTAGCTCATTTATGCTTTTATTTATAATTTTGTCTAAATCTAAAAACTTCCAGTTTTCAAGTTTTCTATTAGGAAAACCTCTCTCAATAAATTTATTTAAGTAAAATCTTTTAGTCTCAACATCTTTACCTGAAAAACTTGATACTTTCTGTATTTTCTCAAAATCTGTTTTTAATTGTTCTTTCATCTAATTGAAGTTTTCGTATCCTTTTTTTTCTAATTCTATTGCAAGTTCTGGACCACCCGATTTTATAATTCTACCATTCATTAAAACATGAACAAAATCTGGCTTGATGTAGTCTAATAATCTTTGATAATGAGTAATGATTAAAAAAGAATTTTCCTTATTCCTCAATGTATTTACACCATCTGCAACTATTTTAAGAGCGTCTATATCTAAACCCGAATCTGTCTCATCTAAAATTGAAAGTTTTGGCGCCAGCATCGACATTTGCAGAATTTCATTTTTCTTTTTTTCTCCACCAGAGAAGCCTACATTTAACTGCCTATTAAGTTTTTCTTCATCAAATTTTAGTTCTTTAGCTTTTTCTTTTACGAGTTTTAAAAACTCAATAGCATCAAGCTCTTTTTGTCCACGAGCTTTTCTAATTGCATTTAAAGAAGTTTTTAAAAAAATATTAGTATTAACACCGGGAATTTCTAAAGGATATTGAAAGGCTAAAAAGATACCTTTGTGTGCTCTTTCCTCCGTTTCAAGCTCAAATAAATTTTTATTTTCAAATAAAATTTCTCCAGATACTTCGTAACCTTTTTTTCCTGATAAAATATTAGATAAAGTGCTTTTTCCAGAGCCATTTGGGCCCATTATTGCATGAACCTCGCCTGGATTTATATTTAATGAAAAACCTTTTAAAATTGACTTATTTTCAACATTTGCGTTTAAGTTATTTATTTTCAACATTAACCTACGCTCCCTTCTAGACTAATACCTACAAGCTTTTGGGCTTCTACAGCAAACTCCATTGGCAATTGCTGAAGAACTTCTTTACAAAATCCATTAACAATTAAACCAACAGCTTCCTCAGGATTTAATCCTCTTTGTTGACAATAGTGCAATTGCTCCTCACTAATTTTTGAAGTTGTTGCTTCATGAGCAATATTTGAGTCAAAGTTTTTATTTTTAATATATGGAACGGTATGTGCTCCACATTTGTTTCCCATTAGTAGTGAGTCACACTGAGTGTAATTGCTGGAATTTTTTGCTTTTGAATTTATATCTACTAATCCCCTATATGTCATATCAGAAAAGCCGGCACTAATACCTTTGGAAATTATCTTACTTTTAGTATTTTTACCAAGATGAATCATCTTTGTACCGGTATCAGCTTTTTGATGATTATTTGTAATTGCTATAGAATAAAATTCACCAATTGAATTATCACCTTTAAGAATGCAGCTTGGGTATTTCCAGGTTATTGCTGAGCCTGTCTCTACCTGTGTCCAAGAAATTTTAGAATTTTTTCCTTTACACAGTCCTCTTTTAGTTACAAAATTATAAATTCCTCCTTTTCCATTTTCATCACCCGGATACCAGTTTTGAACAGTTGAATATTTAATTTCTGCATCGTCAAGAGCTATTAGTTCAACGTTAGCAGCATGTAATTGATTTTCATCTCTCATCGGAGCAGTACAACCCTCTAGATAACTTACGTAACTGCCTTTATCAGCAATAATTAATGTTCTTTCGAATTGTCCTGTTTCTGATGCGTTAATTCTAAAATAAGTCGATAGTTCCATTGGACATTTTACACCCTCAGGAATGTAAACAAATGAGCCATCAGTAAATACCGCCGAATTTAATGTTGCAAAAAAATGATCTGTTGTTGGAATAACTGTCCCTAAATATTTTTTTACTAAGTCAGGATGTTTTTGTATTGCTTCAGACATCGAACAAAAAATAATTCCATGTTTTGTTAGTTCACCTTTAAATGTTGTAGCCACTGAAACAGAATCAAATACTGCATCTACTGCTATTCCATTTAATCTTGCTTGCTCTTGAAGGGGAATTCCTAATTTATTATAGGTTTCTAAAAGTTTAGGATCTAATTCATCTAAGCTCTTAGGTTTATCCTTCATACTTTTCGGAGCCGAATAGTAATATAGATCTTGATAATCAATTTTAGGATACTTAGGTTTTTGCCAGTCAGGTTCCTTGAGAAGCTTAAATCTCTCAAATGCTTTTAATCTGAAATCCAACATCCACTTAGGTTCTTTTTTGATATTAGAAATGAATTTAATTACATCTTCATTTAGACCTTTTGGTGCTCTAATATTTTCAATATCAGTTGTAAAACCGTATTTATAGTCTTTTAAATTTTCGATATCTTTTTCTCTAGTATCCATTTTATAATCTTCTCTCTAAATTTTCTTTCACTAAATCATCTAAACTTTTTTTATCAAAAAAGTTATTTATATGAGTTTCAAGTTCGTCCCAAAGGTTGTGAGTTAAACATTTTGTAGATTTCCCGTTACATCCTTTTTTTGACTCTTTTTTACATTGAACAGTTTTTACTTTCTCATCAACAGCATCAAAAATATTTGTTAATTTTATTTCTTTGGCTTTCCTATTTAAAATATATCCACCTTGAGTTCCTCTAACGCTTTGAACAATTTCTTTTTTTCTCAATTTTGAAAAAATTTGTTCTAAATAATCTAACGAAATGCCTTGTCTTAAAGATATATCTCTTAGAGAAACTGGATTAATTCCATCAAATCTTGCCAGATCCACTAAAGCCATTACCGCATATCTGCCTTTAGAAGTAAGTCTCATAATTCCTTATTTTACAGGGGTATATATAAACCTGACCAAAATAGTCAAGTATCATGAGTAAAAAAAAACTAACATTTTGTCACGCAGTTGTGATAAACCTAATTTTTTTTTGAGAATAGTAATCAATAACAATTATGGAAAATAAAATATTAGAAATATTTATTCCAGGACCTGCAGGTAGACTCGAAGCCAAATATTATAAGAGTAAAAAAAATACTTCACCAATAGCTTTAGTTTTACAACCACATCCTCAGTATGGTGGAACAATGAATAATAAAGTTGTTGTAGAAACTTTCCATACTTTTATGGAAAATGATTTTTCAGTTTGCAGAGTAAATTTTAGAGGTGTAGGAAAGAGTGATGGAGAATTTGACAATGGCCAAGGTGAATTAGCAGATGCTGCAGCTGCTCTTGATTGGTTAGAGAGAGAAAATTTTGATAATTCTCAGTGTTGGGTTTCAGGTTTTTCCTTTGGGTCATTGATTGCTATGCAACTGTTAATGAGGAGACCAGAGATAAATAGATTTGTCGCTATCTCTCCACAGCCAAATGTTTATGATTTTTCATTTTTGTCTCCGTGTCCAACTTCTGGGATAATGATCTATGGAAGAAAAGACGAATTGGTGCCTGTTGAACATATCAATGAACTAAATAAAAGATTAAGTGCACAAAAAGGTATTAAAGTTGAATTTCAATCAATCTCTGAAGCAAATCATTTTTTTTCAAAAAATGAGAACGCACTTTCAAAATCTCTTGATAAATACATAAAAAAAGAAACAGCTTTGTATTAAAAATTTTTGACTAAAACTCCACCGGTTACCGATTTTTGACATCTGGTCGTATTTGGAAATGAAATCGGCATACCTTTTAGTGATCTTATAGCTAAAAAAGCAAAAGCTTGAGACTCAATAAAGTCTCCATCTAATTCATATTGATCAATTGAATTAAGATTTATATCATCAAAATTACTTTTTATACTATCTAAGAGATATTTATTTTTTCTTCCTCCCCCACATACTAACCATTTACTTTTTTGAGAATTATTCTTATTGTGAATAAAACTCATTCCATTAGAAATTAATTTAGCGGTGAAATCAGTAATGGTTGCAGCACCATCTTCTAGTGAAAGTCCTTTTGCAAAAAAAATATCAAAATTTTTAATATCTAAAGATTTTTCAAAATTAGATTGTTCAGAAAAATTGTCCAAAGCTTGATTTAAAATTAATTTGTCTGTTTTTCCAGATCTTGCTACTAAACCTTCTTTGTCATACCCTTTTTTTGAATTTTTTCTCATCCATTCGTCTATCAAACAATTACCAGGTCCAATATCACAGGCATAAATTTTTTCTTCTAAACCCAAATTATTATATTCTATTGTAGAGGTAACATTAGAAATACCTCCAATATTAAGAATATTCATTGGAAAACCTAAATTAAATTTTTTGTTTAATTCATTAGCTAAAGCATTATGAAAGATTGGCGCTAGAGGAGCACCCTGCCCTCCATTTTCTAAATCATTTTGTCTAAAATTATAAATAACTCTCTTTTTTGTTAATTGAGATAGTAGCAATCCGTCGCCCAATTGTTTTGTAATTTTTTTTTCTGGAGCATGAAATATTGTTTGACCATGGAAACCAATTAAATCAACATCAGATTTTGATAATTCAAGGCTCTTATTAACTGCCTTAAAATGAAATAAAGTTATTTCTCTTTCTAAATCTTTTATTTCAACTTGATATTTGGTTAAATCATCTGGATTTAAGATTTTATCCCTAATTTTAAGTATTTTCTGAGTTAATTCCTCATCATATTGAAAGTATTTATCCATTAATATTGAAAATTCTTGATTACCATCTGACTTTATTATGGATACATCTACTCCATCTGATGAGGTGCCACTCATTAAACCCATTGCTGTATAAATCTTATCCATTCTTATTTTTTTTTATTAAATAATGTATATTGTGGAACTATAGACTTATGGATAAATTTTTAAAAGAATTTAAAGATAGAGGCTACTTCTATCAATGCACTAATGAAAACGAATTATCCAAATTAATAAATAAAGAAAAAATTAAAGGTTACATAGGTTTTGATTGTACCGCTGAAAGTCTTCATGTTGGAAGCTTGCTTCAAATCATGTGTCTCAGACTCCTTCAAAAATATGGGCACAGACCGATTGTCTTATTAGGTGGAGGAACTACCAGAATTGGAGATCCTTCAGGTAAAGACAAAACAAGGAAAATTTTAACTGAAAAAGAAATAGATAAAAATACAAAAAATATTGAAAAAATATTAAAAAAATTTTTAAATAATAACGATCCAAAAACGAAACCTATTTTTGTAAATAATTATTCCTGGCTTAAAAATTTAAATTATATTTCATTTTTAAGAGAAATAGGAAAACATTTTACAATTAATAAAATGCTTACTTTCGAAAGTGTTAAAACTAGATTAGATAGAGAACAATCTTTAAGTTATATGGAATTTAATTATATGATTTTGCAAGCTTATGATTTTTTAGAGCTAAATAAAAAGGAGAATTGTTCCTTACAAATAGGAGGTTCTGATCAATGGGGAAACATTGTCAATGGCACAGAGCTTATAAAAAGATATTCTAGTAAACAAGCTTATGGTTTAACTACCCCTCTCATTACATTATCCTCAGGAGCAAAAATGGGAAAAACTGAGTCAGGTGCTATTTGGTTAGATGAAAAATTATTATCATCATATGACTATTGGCAATTTTGGAGAAATATCGATGACAGAGATGTAATAAAATTTTTAAAAATGTTCACAGATTTAGATATTGAAGAAATTGATAAAATGAAGGATGAAGACATTAATAAACTAAAAATTAAGCTAGCTAACGAGACAACTACTATGCTTCATGGTTTAAAAGCTGCTAAAAGTTCAGAGCAAGCGGCAAAAGAAGCTTTCTCAGGAACTTCGCTTGGTTCAAATTTACCTTCAATTAAAATTAAGAAAACCGATATTGAAAATAAAATGAGTATTATAGATCTCGTGATCTTATCTAAATTAGAAAATTCAAAAAGCGAAATCAGACGTCTTATTAAAGGAAATGCAATAAAACTGAATGATGAAATTATATCTCAAGAAAATCTGATTATTTCTTATGAATTATTCAGACAGAATTATTTAAAACTTTCTGTGGGAAAAAAAAGACATTTAAAAATTGAGTTAAGTTAATTTTTTTTAATTTTTTCTAATGTTCTTGTAATAAATCTGGGTGTTAAGGTTTTGACAGGATTTACTGAAGTTTTTAAATTTTTTGGGGGGCCTTTGATCTTAAAACTTACTCCAAATACTCCCTCACCAGTTTTTTTTCCAACTAGTATTTCACCTAGCACAGGTAATGAACCAATAAAATTATTAATTGTTGTGGCTGGCACCAATGTGCCCTTTAAACTAATCAATTTGTTTTTTTCAACATAGCCCTCCATTAAAATAGATATTGCAGGACCAATCGCATAAATTTCTTCTATGGTCATTAAATCACCCTGATTTTTAAAATTCATTTCAAATTCCGCAAAACGTATACCTTCTCCAGATAAAATGTCCGCAATACCTTGTAAGGATGCTAACGTGAGAATCTTTGTCAATATAGGTAGTTCTTTTAATTTAAAATCATAAATTTTTATTTGTGAAACAGATTTTTTTGATTTTTTTGAACTGAAGAAATCGAGTGATCCTTC
>CACOGC010000019.1 GCA_902626645.1 uncultured Pelagibacteraceae bacterium
TTCTTAAAAATTATAAAATTGATAAGTCTTTTAATAGAAACATTAAGTATTCATATAATAATATAAACCAGGAAAAAAATAGTATTTCAGAAACATTTATTTTTTCAGCTAGTTCTGATTACTTTAAAAATGAAATTAATTGTAACCTTAAAGGTGAACATTCATCAGCTTTTGTGAATGGAATTTTCTCATTAAAAGATAATAAACAACACGAAATAAGAACATCAATTAATCACTTAGTTGAAAATACAAAAAGTTATCAGCTTATTAAAAGTGTGCTTGGAAAGAATTCAAAAGCTGTTTACCAAGGAAGAATATATGTAGATTCAATTGCTCAAAAAACTGATGGCTATCAATTGAGTAAAGCAATTTTGTTAGATGAAACTTCTGAATTTAATGCTAAACCAGAATTAGAGATTTATGCTGACGATGTTAAGTGCTCACATGGATCAGCATCAGGTAGTCTAAATGAAAATTCAATATTTTATTTAATGTCTAGAGGACTTAACTACAAAGAATCAAAAGAACTTTTAATAAATGGTTTTTTATTGGATGTAGTTGAAAAAATTACTGATGCTGAAATTAGAAACTTGATTAAAAATATGATCGGATTAACAGAATGAATATAAACACAATAAAAAAAGAATTCCCAATATTTGATGAAAAGATTCAAAATAATGATTTAGTTTATTTAGATAGTGCAAATTCATCGCAAAAACCTAAAGTTGTTATTGATAGAATAAATGAATTTTATACAAAAGAATTTTCAAATGTTGGAAGAAGTATTCATTATTTAGCAGTTGCAGCAACTAATTTGTATGAAAATACCAGAATTTCAGTTCAAAAATACATAAATGCGAAAGATAAAAATGAGATTGTTTTTACAAAAGGTGCAACAGAAGCTCTAAACTTAGTTGCTAATACACTAGGTCAAAAATATTTAAATGAAGGTGATGAAATATTATTAACTGAATTGGAGCACCATTCAAATTATGTACCATGGCACTATTTAAGAAAATCAAAAAATATTAAAATTAATTTCGCAGAAATCAATGAATATGGTGAAATTCCAATAGAGAATATTGAAAAGAAAATTACGTCAAAAACTAAAATAATAGCTATTAATCATTTATCTAATGTCACTGGAGCTATATTGCCAATTAAAGAGATTACTGAGATTGCGCATTCTAAAGGTATTATTGTTGTAGTTGACGGTTGTCAAGGTGCTCCACATTTAAAATTAGATATGCAAGATCTTGATTGTGATTTCTATGCAATTTCTTGTCACAAAATGTATGGACCGACAGGATTAGGAATTTTATATGGTAAAAAAAAATGGTTAGAGGAACTTCCACCATATCAAGGTGGTGGTGGAATGATAAAAGAGGTAAAAAAAGATCGAATTACTTACGGAGATCTCCCAAATAAGTATGAAGCAGGAACTATGGCTACTGCTCAAGTAATAGCTTTTGATAAATCTATAAAATTTTTAGAAAGTATTGGAATTGAAAATATAATTAAACACGAAAAAGAATTAATCGAATATGGTCAAGAAATTTTAAAAAAGAATAATTCAGTTAAATTAATTGGTAATCCAAAAAATAAAGGTGGTGTTCTATCATTTACGATTGAAGGAGTACATCCACATGACATTGCTACAATACTGGATGAAGATGGAGTAGCTATTAGAGCTGGACACCATTGTTGTCAAATATTACACGATAAACTTGCTATACCAGCAAGTGCGAGAGCATCTGTAGGAGTCTATAATACCAAAAGTGATTTTGATCAATTAAATGATTCTATAAACAAATGTAAAAAAATTTTTGATTTAAAATGAATTTGAAAGAATTGTATCAAGAAATAATTTTAGAACATGGAAAAAATCCTAGGAATTTAAGGAAGACTAATAATTTTAATAAAGATGCTAAAGGTAATAACCCTTTATGCGGAGACAACGTGCATGTTTATTTAAAACTTAACAATCAAAGAAAAGTAGAAGATATTTCTTTTGAAGGAAGTGGTTGTGCAATTTCAATGGCCTCTGCTTCAATAATGACAGATTTGATTAAAGGAAAAAGCGACAATGAAGCTAAAGAAATTATAGATGATTTTCTTGGAATGATAAAAGAAAATCCAGAACTAAAGTCCTCAATTTTAGAGGAAGATGATAAAACAAAGCTAATGTGTCTTTCAGGAGTTAAGCAGTATCCTATGAGAGTAAAATGTGCTACTTTATCGTGGCATACTTTAATTTCTGCAATGGAAGATGATGGAAAACAAGTGAGCACAGAGGATTAGATCAATGGAAATAAAAGAAAAAATAATAAATGAAATAAGAAAAATTTATGATCCTGAGTTACCAGTTAATATTTACGAACTTGGTTTAATTTATGATATTCAAGTAAATGGAAATAAAGCTGAAATTAAAATGACCTTAACCACACCAAACTGTCCTGTTGCAGAAAGTTTACCTAAAGAAGTTAAAGAAGGAGCTATGCAAGTTGAGGGAATCAATGACGTCGATCTTCAATTAGTTTGGGATCCACCTTGGAATAAAGACATGATGTCTGATGCTGCTAAGTTGGAGTTAAATTTATAATGAGTCCTATAATTAAATTAAGTGAAAATGCAGCTAACAGAATCAAAGAAATTATGTCTAGTGCCGAAAAAGATGCTTTAGGAGTTAGAGTTTCTGTTAAATCTGGAGGATGTGCAGGCATGTCATATGTAATGGAATATTCTAAAGTACTTAATCCGAATGACGAGGTAATTGAGGATAAGGGAGTTAAGGTTTTTATAGATTCTGCTGCAGTGATGTACTTATTGGGTACTGAAATGGATTACAAAAAAGAGGATTTTTCCTCAACTTTTGTGTTCAATAATCCTAATGAAACAGAGAGATGTGGTTGCGGCGAGTCCTTTAAAGTAAAATAAAATTTAGTATCCCATAAGTTGCATAGCAGTATTGCTAAAAACGCATAACTAGTGTATATTTTATTTATGAATAAATTTGAATTTAGAAATTTGCTTAATTCAGAGGCTAGAAAAGAAAAAAGAAAAAACTTTATTAGATCTCTGATTAAATCAGTTAATACTGGTGCAAATGGAACTCAGGATTATGTTGTTAAAAAAGGTCCTGGCAAAAATAAAGTTGCCACTACAAGACAATAATTAACAACTATAGTACATCTCGAACTCAATAGGGTGCGGTGTGTGTTCAAAATTATGAATTTCCTCAAATTTTAGTGCAATATAAGCATCAATTTGATCATCAGTAAAAACATTACCTTGTTTTAAAAAGTCTCTATCTTTATCCAAACTTTCCATTGCTTCTCTTAATGAGCCACAAACAGTTGGTATTTTTTTAACTTCACTTTCTGATAAAGCATAAAGATCTTTATCAAATGATTTACCTGGATCAATTTTATTTTTAATACCATCTAATCCAGCCATCAGCATTGCAGCAAAGGTCAAGTATGGATTTCCAGCTGCATCACCAAATCTTATTTCGCATCTTGCAGCTTTTTTGCTTAAAGTTATTGGAATTCTACACGAAGCCGATCTATTTCTAGCTGAGTAAGCTAATAACACAGGAGCTTCAAATCCTGGAATTAATCTTTTATAACTATTTGTTGTAGCATTTGAAAAAGCATTAATAGCTTTTGCGTGTTTTAAAATTCCCCCAATATAATGTAAAGCTAAATCAGATAAGCCAGCATATTTATTTCCTGAAAATAATGCTGTGTTGCCTTTCCAAATAGATTGGTGTACGTGCATTCCAGATCCATTGTCTCCTTTTACTGGCTTTGGCATAAAAGTTGCAGTTTTACCAAAGGAATGTGAAACCATGTGAACTGCGTACTTATATAGCTGTAAGTTATCTGCTTGATCAACAAGTGTTCCAAAATACATTCCTAATTCATGTTGACTAGGAGCAACTTCATGGTGGTGTTTTTCAACTTTAATACCCATGTCTTTCATTGCCTTTAAATACTCACTTCTCATATCCTGCTCACTATCAACCGGCGGAACAGGAAAATAACCACCTTTAATACCTGGTCTATGACCCATATTCCCATTTTCGTATTCTTTCCCAGAGTTATAAGGGCCTTCTTTGCTATCTATTTTAAAACCTGTTTCATTCATATCATTCTTAAATCTGACATCATCAAACACAAAAAATTCTGCTTCAGGACCAAAATAAGCTTTATCTCCAATACCTGTTTTTTTTAAATATGCCTCAGCTTTTTTTGCGGTCCCTCTTGGATCTCTTTCATATGGATCTTTTTTAATTGCATCTAATACATCACAAAATATATTTAAGGTGTTGTGAGATGTGAAAGGATCTACAACTACTCTAGAAACGTCTGGTTTAAGGATCATATCAGACTCGTTGATAGCCTTCCATCCCGCAATTGACGAGCCATCAAAGAAAATACCTTCATTTAACATCTCATCATCCACCATTTTCCCATCCATGGTTACATGTTGAAGCTTACCTCTTGGGTCTGTAAATCTTAAATCAACGTATTCAATTTCTTTATCTTTAATTGTTTTTAAAACATCCTTAACGCTCATATATTCTCCTACTTGAAACTAGTCATATCTATCAAATTCAAGCAAATAAATAATACCCTTTTAATAAATATCACCTATGCAATTTTTACATAAGTGTATTAATATTTAAAAATAAAGAATAACAATTTAAGGTTGAATAATGAGTATATTAGACAGAGTAGCAGTTAAAAGAGTAGAAAAATTGTTGAAAGAATTTGATAAAAATCTAAGCGTCAAGGCTCTGGAAAAATCAGCAAGAACTGCAGAAGAGGCAGCTTCATCTTTAGGTTGCGAGATAGGTGCAATAGTAAAAAGTTTACTTTTTAAAACAGAGAATAATTTTGTTTTATGTCTAGTGAGTGGAGATAAAAAAGTTAGCTTAAATAAAGTAAAAAAAACTTTAAAAATTAAAGATGCTTCAATGGCATCCGCTGATGAGGTAAAAAGTATAACTGGATTTACAATTGGTGGTGTTTCACCAATAGGTCATCAAACTAAGATTAAAATATTTATTGATAATTCTTTAAATAGATATGAAAATCTATTTGCAGCTGCTGGACATCCAAATTGTGTATTTAAAATAACTTATAATAATTTAAAAGAAATAACTAATGGTTCAATTAAAGATATCGTAGAATGAGACAACCAAAATTATTAGATTATGTTTTATTAACTTTTTTAGCACTTATTTGGGCTTCAGCTTTTTTTAACATTAAAATAGCAACTTATTCATTTGGCCCAGTTACTATTGCTTTTTTAAGAGTTTTTTTTGGCGCAATACCAGTTTTATTATTATGTTATTTTAAGAATATTAAGATTGAAGCATTTTCCAAAGATTGGCATTGGTTTGCGCTAATTGGATTTATAAATTTAGTTGCTCCATTTTTTCTTATAGCTTATGGAGTAAAATCTGTACAAAGTAATTTAGCTGCAATTCTGATGTCAACAACACCATTAAGCTCAACAGTTCTCGGTCACTTCTATACAAAAAATGAAAAATTTAATTTTATAAAAACTTTTGGAATATTAATTGGTTTCTCAGGAATATTATATCTATTTTCAGATAATTTATTAATTGATGAAAATAATTTTTTTTCAGCAATATTAATCCTTGTTGGCTCTACTTGTTATGTAATTGGTGGAGTTTTGACTTTAAAAATAAGTAAGAAAAAAAATGAAAATG
>CACOGC010000020.1 GCA_902626645.1 uncultured Pelagibacteraceae bacterium
AAAAAGTTAATAGCAATGTTGGAATTAAAAATGTAAAGCCAACAAAGTTAATCAAATATGGAAAAATAATTACCGGTATCATCAATAAGGAATAAATAAATATATTGATTTTGGTACTTTCTATTCCATTGGTTAGTGGCAACATTGGTATTTTGGCTTTTTTGTAATCATCAGATTTGTATAAACTGAGTGCCCAAAAATGAGAGGGTGTCCAAAAAAATATTATTAAAAAAAATGTTAATGGTTCAAGTGATATTGAGCCTGTAGCAATAGTCCATCCAATAACTGGAGGAAAAGCACCAGCTGCTCCACCAATAACTATATTTTGCGGAGTTCTTCTTTTTAACCAAATTGTATAAACAAAAACATAAAACAATATTGTTAATAATAATATTGCAGCAGAAACTCTGTTTGTAAAATAATCTAAAGCTACAACCGAAACTATTGACAATGTAACACCAAATATCAAAGCCTGATTTCTATTAACTTTCCCTGTCGGGATTGGTCTTAAACAGGTTCTGGTCATTAAAGCATCAAGATCAGACTCATACCACATATTTAAAGCGCCAGCTGCTCCGGCACCTAATGAAACAAGAAGAATTCCAATAATTGCATCTTTAGTTGATACAATGTTGGGTGCTGTTAACAAACCAACAGCACAGGTAAAAATTACCAATGACATAACTCTTGGCTTCATCAACTTAAATAATTCTGAAAGATTAAATAAATCCTCTTGGCTTAAGCTTCTTTTTTTTAGCCTTGAATTATTCATCAGTTCCTAATGCTCTTATTTTATTAGCCGTGCGATTTTTGTGTACCCTGACCATCGTCAAATTTTGGCAATTCCTCAAAAGTATGGAAATTTGGTGGAGATGGCACAGTCCACTCTAATGTTGTTGCTCCCTCACCCCATGGATTTTGTGCAGCTGCTCTCTTTTTTGCAAATGCATAAATCAAATTCATAAAAAATACAGCAAGTCCAGCTACAGCCACATAAGACCCTATTGAAGAAATGTAATTCCAACCTGCAAACGCATCAGGATAATCAGCATATCTTCTTGGCATCCCGGCTAAACCTAAAAAGTGCTGAGGAAAGAAAATCAAGTTAACTCCGATAAATGTTAACCAGAAATGTAACTGACCCATCCACTCAGAATACTCATAACCACTCATTTTTGAGAACCAATAATAAAAGCCTGCAAAGATTGCAAAAACAGCTCCTAAAGAAAGTACATAGTGAAAATGAGCAACTACGTAATAAGTGTCATGCATTGCGGTATCAACACCTGCGTTAGCTAAAACTACTCCAGTTACTCCACCCACTGTGAACATAAAAATAAAACCTAATGCCCATACCATTGGTGTTTTAAAAGATATTGAACCACCCCACATGGTTGCTATCCATGAGAAAATTTTTATTCCAGTTGGGACTGCAATAATCATTGTTGCAGCTAAAAAATATGCTTTTGTATCTGTACTCAAACCAACTGTGTACATATGGTGAGCCCATACAACAAATCCTACTATTCCAATCGCTACCATTGCATAAGCCATACCCAAGTATCCAAAAACTGGTTTCCTTGAAAATGTAGAAACAATATGACTTATCATTCCAAATCCTGGGAGAATTAAAATGTAAACTTCTGGATGGCCAAAAAACCAAAACAAGTGTTGAAATAAAACTGGATCTCCTCCTGTTTGGGCTTCAAAGAAGGCAGTACCAAAATTTCTATCTGTCAATAACATTGTAATCGCTCCAGCTAATACTGGCAAAGATAATAATAATAAAAATGCAGTAACTAATATAGACCATGCAAACAAAGGCATCTTATGTAATGTCATCCCTGGAGTTCTCATATTTAGAATAGTAGTAATAAAATTTACTGCTCCTAAAATTGATGATGCACCCGCTAAGTGCAAACTTAAGATAGCTAGATCCATCGCTGGTCCAGGTTGTCCAGCTTTTGAGGATAAAGGAGGATAAATTGTCCATCCACCACCTACACCAGTTTGTCCTGGAGGTCCGTCTGCAAAAATTGATAAAATTAATAAAGTTAAAGATACAGGCAATAACCAAAAAGAGATATTATTCATTCTTGGAAATGCCATATCAGGAGCACCAATCATAATTGGCACAAACCAATTACCAAAACCACCAATCATTGCTGGCATCACCATGAAAAAAATCATTATTAATCCGTGTCCAGTGACCAACACATTATATAAATGATAGTTACCGCCTAAAATGCCATCACCAGGATGCATTAATTCCATTCTCATTAAAACTGAAAAAGCAGTACCTATTACTCCAGCAACAATTGCAAAAATTAAATACATTGTTCCAATATCTTTATGGTTAGTAGAATATGCCCAACGTTTCCAACCAGTTGGAGTGTGATGATCGTGTGATGCTGTTTGTGTATACATTTTCTTATTTACTCGCTAATTTAAGTTTATCATTTTCAATTTCCTCTTTTGCAAATTTCACTCGCGCCTCTGATAACCATTCCTGATATTCATCTTCACTAACTACTTTCACTGCTATTGGCATAAAAGCATGCTTTATACCACATAGTTCTGAACATTGACCATAATAAGTTCCAACTTTTTCAGCCTTAAACCACGTTTCGTTAATTCTCCCAGGCACTGCATCTCTTTTTACTCCAAATGAGGGTAAAGCCCATGCATGTAAAACATCATTCGCTGTAATTAAAACTTTAACTACTTTACCAACTGGAACAACAACTTCATTATCTACAGCTAATAATCTTGGTTGATTTGCTTTTAAATCTTTTTCTTCAATCATATATGAGTCAAATTCCAAATTTTCATCTGGATATTCATAACCCCAGTACCATTGATAGCCTATTGCTTTAATTGTTAAATCTGCTTTCGGAATAGTATCTTGCTTGTACAAAATCTTAAATGATGGGACCGCCATTACAATTAATATTAAACATGGAATTAAAGTCCATAAAACTTCAACAGTAACATTGTGTGTTCTCTTTGAGGGATTAGGATTTGCTGAAGCTCTAAATCTTACACAAGCATAAAGCATTAAAAATAGAACGAATACACTTATTGCAATAATTATTGGTAATAACAAATTATTGTGAAAAGCTACAATATCTCTCATCGATTCTGATGCCGCTTTTTGGAAACCTAATTGCCATTCAGCTGGTTGATTTGCAAAAGCATTTTGAGAGATAAGAATACTTGAAAATATAAATAAAATTTTTTTCATTTTTATTAGCTATATAAAGACCTTTTGGAAAAATTACACTTTAGTTTTCGCGACAATTTATCAATTAATCACATAATTTATGATCGAAATAGTAGATATCACTGCGGTTTCTGATCTTAAAATATTATCATTAATTTTAAATGCTTGGACTCCTTTAAAAGAGAGAATCTCCTGCCTTTCATGTTCTGAAAAGTCTCCCTCTGGGCCTATAACGATACAAATAGGTTCATCTGAAAAATTTTTTTTTTCAATCTTTTTATTGTCTGAATTTAAATCTGTAAAAATTAAATTCATTGAATTA
>CACOGC010000021.1 GCA_902626645.1 uncultured Pelagibacteraceae bacterium
AGAAGCAAAAAAATATAAAGATCTCTTAATTAAAAGCATGAAGTGTAAAAATTCTGAATTCGATGATAATCCAGAAATTACAGCTTATATTCAAGTTAGTGATCTAACAAATAAAGACAAAGACGATGTGTTTGTTTTTAATGGCTGGATGTTTTCATCAAGCCCATCCATAACTCCATTTGATCACCCTGTATATGATATTTGGTTAGTAAGCTGTTATTAAACTATCTTTTCATTATCAAGCCAACTTACATTAAAATCAGACTCGATAAATTTTTTATGACTTAAAAGTTTTTTGTGTAAAGGAATTGTTGTTGTAATACCCTCAATAACAAATTCATCTAATGATCTATTCATTCTTTGAATAGCCTCTCCTCTATTTCTACCATGGCAGATTAATTTACATATCATACTGTCATAGTAGGGAGTTACTTTATAACCTTGAAAAATTGCTCCATCTACCCTTGTTCTAAAACCTGATGGTTGATGACACATACCAATAGTACCTGGCGATGGTTGAAAATTTTTTTCAGGATCTTCGGCATTTATTCTACATTCAATGGCATGGCCTCTAGGATTTATATCTGATTGTTTAAGAGCTGTTTCACCAGTAAAAGCAATCCATATTTGTTCTTTAATTATATCTATTCCTGTAACCATCTCGGTAACAGGATGTTCGACCTGAACTCTTGTATTCATTTCTAAAAAATAAAATTTTCCATCTTCATATATGAATTCCACTGTGCCAGCTCCTTGATAACCAATTTTTCTAACCATATTTACAGTTTTATTAAATAGATCTTTTCTTATTTCATCATTTAAAACAGGGCTCGGAGTTTCCTCAATTAGTTTTTGATGTCTTCTCTGAACAGAACAATCTCTTTCATGTAGGTGGATCGTTGCATTTTTTCCTGCTAAAATTTGAACTTCTATATGCCTTGGATTTTGAAAAAATTTCTCAATATAAACTTCGTCATTGCCAAAATATTTTTTTGCCTCTGATTTTGCTGTAGAAAACATTGTCTCAAAATCTTCCTCTTTTTGAACAATTTTCATACCTTTACCTCCTCCACCTCCAGAGGCTTTAATTAAGACTGGAAAACCAATTTTTTTGCACAACTCTTTTGCTGCAGCTACATCTTGAACGCCACCCGCAGATCCTTCTATAACAGGTAATCCGTTTTCTTTTGCAATTTTTTTTGCTTGAATTTTATCTCCCATCATTTCAATATGTTTTGCAGAAGCACCTATAAATTTGATTTTATTTTCTTCAAGTATCTTTGCGAAATTTGCATTTTCAGACAAAAAACCATAACCAGGATGAACTGCTTCAGCATTAGTCAAATCTATAGCTGATAAAAGTGCAGGAATATTTAAATAACTATTTGCTGGTTGATGAGAGCCTATACAAACACTTTCATCTGCTAATTTAACGTGCATACTTTCTCTATCTACGTCAGAATGAACAGCAACGGTGGAGATTCCCCATTCTTTACAGGCTCTTATAATTCTAACTGCAATTTCTCCACGATTTGCAATCAAAATTTTTTTAAACATTATTCTAAAATGATAAGAGTTTGGCCAAACTCTACAGGTTGACCATCAGCTACAAGTATCTTCTTTACTACTCCATCAGAACTTGAGGGCACATGATTCATAGTTTTCATAGCCTCTACAATCATAACAGTGTCACCTTTTTTTATTTTCTTTCCAACCTCTATGAATTTTTTAGCTCCAGGTTCAGGTGCATGGTAAGCAGTACCAATTATTGGCGATGTGACTTCAATTCCAGATATAATATTTTGACTTTCTAAATTTTTATTTGAGCTTATTTCTTTAGATAATGTTTGATTTGTTTGATTATTGATTGAAATATTATTTTTTGAGACTTTTATTTTAGTATCTTTTTCAGTGTACTCCAGTTCAGTAAGATTAAATTCATCCAAATAATCACTTAACTCTTTTATTATTTTTTTATCTATTTTCATTTTGGATTAGCTTTTGCATTGAAATTATGGCTAAAATATAACCATCAGCATTTAGGCCAAATATTCCACCAGTAACTACATCACTTATTAAAGATTTTTTTCTAAATTCTTCACGTTTATAGATATTTGAAATATGTACTTCAATAATAGGTTTTTTAAAAATTTCTAAAGCATCTCTAATTGCAATTGAGGTGTGAGTAAATGCAGCAGCATTAATAATCATCCCATCAAACTTTTCTCTAGCATTTTGTATTATATTAACTAATTCCCCCTCAACATTTGATTGTGCAAATTCAGTGGAAAGCCCTAATTCTTTTGATTTTGCTAAGCATTCTTCTTTAAGCTTGTCAAAAGTAATCGATCCATATTGTGATTGTTCTCTTTCACCTAATAGATTAATATTTGGACCATTAATAATAATTATTTTATTATTCATTCAGCATTTATATACGATGAGAAAAAAAATAAAAATAAAATTAAATGGAAAATTGAAAGCTATTAATAATAATTCAACATTATTCAATATTGTTCAAAAAAACAAAATTCCATTAGCGAAGGTAGCTATTGAATTAAATCAAGAAATAGTAGATAAAAAAAAAATAAAAAGTATCAATCTTAAAAATAATGATAAAGTAGAAATAGTTCATTTCATTGGTGGTGGTTAAAATTGAAAAAAGATAAATTTATTATTTCTAAAAAAAATTTTAGCTCCAGACTTATTGTTGGAACCGGGAAGTATAAAAGTATGCAAGAGTGTGCTAAAGCAATAAATTTATCTGGAGCCGAAATAGTCACAGTTGCTGTTAGAAGAGTAAATATTACTGATAAAAAAAAACCATTATTGATGGATTATATTGATCCTAAAAAAATTACTTACCTTCCTAACACTGCTGGCTGTTTTAATTCAAAAGAAGCATTAAGAACTCTAAGATTAGCTCGAGAGATAGGTGGGTGGAAATTAGTTAAACTAGAAGTTTTAGGAGATAAAAAAAACTTATTCCCAGAGATGATTGAAACACTTAAATCAACCGAGGTATTAACTAAGGAGGGATTTAAAGTGATGGTTTATTGTAATGACGATCCTTTAATGGCAAAAAGATTGGAGAATGCAGGTGCGTGTGCAATTATGCCTCTAGCTGCTCCAATAGGTTCAGGCTTAGGCATTATCAATGAAATAAATATAAGGATAATTAGGAAGCAAACAAAATTACCATTAATTATTGATGCTGGATTAGGCCAAGCTTCAGATGCTGCTATAGCTATGGAATTAGGTTGCGATGGGGTTTTAGTAAACACTGCGATTGCAAAAGCAAAAAAACCATTTCAGATGGCTTTAGCATTTAAAAATGCAGTTATTGCTGGTCGTCAATCTTATTTATCTGGAAGAATAAAAAAAACTTTATACGGAAATCCATCTTCGCCAAAGTCTGGAATTATTTAGCTTTTTTAAAATATTTTCTTTTTCTAAAAGTTTTCTTTTTAAATTTCTTTTTATCTTTTAATTCA
>CACOGC010000022.1 GCA_902626645.1 uncultured Pelagibacteraceae bacterium
TATTTGATCCCAATCTTTGGAACCATCTTAAGTTATATTTTCTTAAAGGAATTAATAACAATTAAAGTATTAATATCACTAATAGCTGTTGTGGTGGGCATTTATTTTGTAAGAAAAGCAGATAGCTCAAAACTTATTTGAGTTTTGAAAAAGCTTTAATGTGTGATGGTCTAGTTTCACAACATCCGCCTATTATTGTAGCTCCTGCATCTTTAAACTTTTTTGCAAATTCATACATTTTTTCGGGAGTTAAATCTTTTCGGACACCAAGAAATTCGTTTGGGTTCCCAGTTTTACTATTATTGTATGCGCCAGTATAATTTGGTTTGGGATTAGTAGTTACAAATGCATTTAACTTAAATCCAAAAGGAATACCTAAATTTTTTAATTCATCTAGATTAAGTTCATAATTTTCAGGAGATACACAGGATAAAATTAATCCTAGTAAATTCTCATGTTTAATATTCTTAATTAAGTCAGTAATTTTTTCACCACTAGGTAAATTTGTTCCTTCTGAAATGTGTGCGCCTACTAGATAAGGTTTGTTAAATTCTTTTATGCTTTCCATAGCTATTTTTACCTCTCTTACACTACTCAAAACGTCAAAATAAAAGAAATCTATATAAGGATTTAATATTTTCGCCTGACTATTAAAATTCTCCTTAATTTCATTTTCTTCTCTATCATCTGCTTCGTATGTTAAATTCTGAGGAGGTAAGCCTCCAGCAATTAAAACATTAGGAAAAGTTTTTTTGACTTTAAGAGCTATTTCACCAGCTTTTTTGTTTAAATATTCATATTTGTCCAAAACTTCATTATCTCTTAAACGAGATTTTCTTGTTGTGAAAGTTGTTGTTACAATAATTTCAGCACCTGCTTTGATAAAATCGAGATGAGTGTCTAGTACAAGTTTATGGTATTTTTCATGAAGTAATGCATTAGTACTCCATAGAGTACCGTTTGGCTTCATACCTCTAGCAAGAAGTTCTTGACCCATTCCCCCATCTAAAATTTTCAAACTCTTAAAGATATTTTTGTCCATAAATTTGATTTAACTACCTAATTGAAAATATTATTTAATTAAATACTAAACACAACATGTTGTAATGTCTACAATTGTAGGTAGAAAATAAAAATTCTTACAAATAGACACAAGCTAATATTCTTAGTTTAATGGGCTTATGGCTACTAAAAGAAAGTTTAAAGCTAAGCCAAAGACCAAAAGAAAAAAAAATAAATTGGTCAAATTTTCTAGAAAAAAAATAAAAACGAAAAAAAAAGTCGTGATAAAGAAGTCTGCGACTAAGAAACGTTCAAAAAAATCTAGAAAAAATAATAAGCTAAAACCAACAAAAAAAACAAGAGGAGTAAAAAAAATGAGTGCAGAAGCTATGAAAGTGTCATCTGTATTAGATACTTCTCATTTAAAGGTTAAATTTCCATTTAAAGCAAAATATGGAAACTACATAAACGGAAAATTTGTAGAGCCTAAATCAGGTAAATATTTTGACAATGTTAGCCCGATATCAAATGAGAAAATCTGTTCAGTAGCACGATCTAACGATAAAGACGTTGAGGCAGCATTAGATGCTGCACATGCAGCTTTTCCTGAGTGGGGAAAGACAGACATCACAACTAGATCAAATATTTTATACAAGATCGCTGATGTTTTAGAAAAAAATCTAAACTTATTGGCTACAGCCGAGTGTTTAGATAATGGAAAACCAATAAGAGAGTGTATGGCAGCAGATTTACCTTTGGTTATTGATCATTGGAGATATTTTGCTGGTGTGATTAGAGCAGAAGAAGGTTCAATCGCTGAAATAGCAAATAATCAATACTCATACAACTTTCACGAACCATTAGGTGTAGTTGGTCAGATAGTTCCGTGGAATTTCCCATTATTAATGGCGACATGGAAATTAGCTCCAGCTCTAGCAGCAGGAAATTGCTCAGTTTTAAAACCTGCAGAGCAAACGCCTGCATCGATTATGGTTATGATGGAACTTATTGGAGATTTATTACCTCCAGGAGTTGTCAACATTGTTAGTGGTTTTGGATTAGAAGCAGGTAAACCTTTAGCATCATCAAAAAGAGTTGCTAAAGTTGCATTTACTGGTGAAACTACAACAGGAAGATTGATTATGCAGTATGCTGCACAAAACATAATTCCAATTACTTTGGAGTTAGGTGGAAAATCTCCAAACATTTTCTTTGAAGATATCATGGATAAAGATGATGATTTCTTTGATAAATGCATTGAAGGTTTTGTAATGTTCAATCTAAACCAAGGTGAGGTTTGTACTTGTCCAAGTAGAGCTTTAGTTCAAGAGTCGATCTATGATAAATTCATGGAAAGAGCTATAGCTAGAACAAAAGCTGTTGTTCAAGACAATCCTTTGAAAATGGAAACCATGATTGGAGCACAGGCATCAGTAGAGCAGATGGAAAAGATTAAATCTTATCTTGAGCTTGGAAAAAAAGAAGGTGCTAAAGTTCTAACAGGTGGAAGTGTTGCTAAACTTAACAGTGGATTGGAAAAAGGTAATTATATTCAGCCAACTGTTTTTGAGGCAAAAAATGACATGCGAATTTCTCAAGAAGAGATCTTCGGTCCAGTTGTATCTGTGATTAAATTTAAAGATGAAGCAGAGGCATTGAAAATTGCTAATGATACTCTTTATGGTTTGGGAGCAGCTGTATGGACTAGAAATGGTAATATAGCTCACAGAATGGGTAGAGCGATACAAGCAGGAATAGTATGGACTAATTGTTATCATGCTTACCCGGCTCACTCACCATTTGGTGGATACAAACAATCTGGAGTTGGTAGAGAAACTCACAAAATGATGCTTAATCATTACAGACAGAATAAGAATCTTCATGTTTCTTATGCTGAGAAAAAATTAGGCTTCTTTTAATCAAATAATATATACTGGTCCATGATTCGATATCATGGGCCAGAGAAAAAATATGAAAGTATCTGCAACACATTCGGCACTTAGTTTATTATCTGAACTTAAAGAAAAATATGGTGAGAAGTTAATGTTTCATCAATCAGGTGGATGTTGTGATGGGAGTGCACCTATGTGTTTCCAAGAAGGTGAATTTCCACTGGGAGACAATGATATTAAACTTGGAGAAATAGGTGGTGTTCCATTTTATATGAATGGTGATCAATATGAAAAATGGAAACATACTGATCTTACGATAGATGCCGTAAAAGGAATTGGTGGAATGTTTTCATTAGATAATGGAACTGGAAGAAGATTTTTAACTAAATCTGAAATATGTCTCGTAGTGGATAACGATAATCCAAATCATTAAATTTATTTAACAATGCCGATTTTTTTGAGTTCACAAAAAATTGTGAAGGATTGGATTGATTATAATAATCATATGAATGTTTC
>CACOGC010000023.1 GCA_902626645.1 uncultured Pelagibacteraceae bacterium
CCCCGTCTAAAATCTTATCTGGATTGGAGCTTTCAAAGTTAGATCTATTATCTTTTACTAATCTATATGGTTGTAAAACATAAGATCTTATTTGATGTCCCCAACCTATCTCAGATTTTGATGACTCGGTATTTTCATTCTCTTTCTCTTTTTTTTTTATCTCAAAATCATAAAGTCTTGCTCTAAGCATGTTCATGCATGTCTCTTTATTTTTATGTTGAGATCTTTCATTTTGACATTGGACTACAATTTTAGATGGTAAATGTGTAATTCTAACTGCACTATCAGTTGTATTAACATGTTGGCCACCAGCACCACTAGATCGATATGTGTCAATTCTCAAATCTTTATCTTGAATTTCAATATTAATATTTTCATCCACAACTGGATAAACCCAAATACTAGCAAAACTAGTATGACGTCTTGCACCTGAGTCAAATGGGGAAATTCTTACTAACCTGTGAATTCCAGACTCTTTTTTTAACCAACCAAATACATAATCACCTTCAATTTTAATTATTGAGGATTTTATACCTGCCTCATCACCCTTATGTTCACTTATTAATGTTGATTTATAATTTTTATTATCAGACCATTTCAAATACATTCTTCTCAACATATCTGCCCAATCTTGGCTCTCAGTACCTCCGGCGCCAGCATGAATTTCTATGTAACAATCAAAAGAGTCAGACTCATTTGATAAAAAACAATTAATTTCATTTTTTTTCGCTAATTTTCTTAAATTCTTTATACTTTCTAAAACCTCATTTTGTATGTTGGTATTATTTTCCTCTAAAGCGAGTTCATACAAATCTCCTAAGTCTTTTAATTGATTTAAAGAACTTTTGTAAGAACCAACCAAATCCTCATACAATTTTTTTTCTTTAAGTATCTTTTTTGAGTTAGCCTTATCTTGCCAAAAATTAGGATCAAGAATTATTTTATTGTGACTTTGTAATTTTAAATCTATCTTATTTTTATCAAAGATACTCCTTAACTCTTTGATTTATTTTTTCTATTTCTTTTTTATAATCTGTATATTTATGATCCATTAGTAAAACTTTAATATATTATTCGTATCTAATCTATTATTATTTGAATATAGCACTTTGCCATCTATAACATTCTTGCTTTTATATGCTTCTAAAATTGTATCTTTAGATGAAAATTTTGCTTTTTGACCTGTCGTCGGGTCAACTACCATCATTGTAATTCCATCAGCAACTTTAAATGGTCGAGCGTCAGATTTTCTAATAGCTGATTCGATAAATTCCTTAAAAATTGGTAATGCTGTTTTTGAACCAGTTTCAAATTTTCCTAAGGGTTGAGGATTATCCATACCCACATAAACTCCAATAACATAATTTGAGGTAAAACCAATAAACCATGCATCGGTATTTTTATTAGTTGTTCCTGTTTTGCCCGCAAGATTCAAATTTAAATTTCTTAGTTTTTTTCCTGTTCCTCTTTTAACAACACCCTCTAGCAAAGAAGTAATTTGGTAGGCTGTTTGTGGAGAAAATATCTGTTTAAAATTATCTCCTACATCAGGAAAGTCTTTACCAGTATATGAAAGTTTATCACAATTTAAGCATGATCTATTTTCATTGTTTAAAATTGTGTTTCCCTCACTATCCTGAACACGATCAATCAAAATTGGTGAAACTAGTTTTCCTCCATTTACAAAAGCTGAGTATGCAGAAGTCAGTTTTAACAGAGTTGTTTCGGCAGAACCCAGAGAAATAGATAAAAGCTCATCAGGATTCTCATAAATACCGAGATTTTTGGAGAATTCGGCAACTTTATCTACACCTAGATTCTGTGCAATTCTTACTGTCATTAAATTTCGTGACTTTTCCAAACCAATTCTCAAAGTTGACAATCCATAAAATTTTTTTCCATAATTTTCTGGCTTCCACATTTTTAAATCAGTTCCTTGATCTAAGACTAATGGTGCATCTAAAACTAATGAAGAAGGAGTGTAGTCATTTTCAAGAGCTAAAGCGTAAACGAATGGTTTAAATGCTGAACCGGGTTGCCGCAAAGCTTGTGAAGCCCTATTAAACTCACTATTTTTAAAACTAAATCCACCGCTAAGAGCAACGACTCTACCTGTGAAAGGATCCATCACAACTATACCACCATTTATTTTTGGTAATTGTTTAAGGCTAAACTTGTTATCTTTTATATTCTTAACATAAATTATGTCTCCCACTCTAAAAAGATCATCTAATTCTTTTTTAGTCCAAGAAATATTATTGTAATCTATAATTCCTTTGATTTTATCTTTTGTTTCTATTTCTAAAGAAAATTTAGAAATCTTTTTTATTATTGCAATTTTCCAGTCAATTGAATTCTCTAGATCGTATTTATCTAAACCAACAGACCAATTTTTAGAATATGACTTATTTAATAATGGACCACGCCAACCTTTACGTTGATCATATTTAATTAATCCATTTCTTAAAGAGTTTGTTGCTATTTTTTGTAATGCTAGATTTATAGGTGTGTTTATATTAAAGCCTTGATTATAAACTTTTTCATATGATAGAATTTCGATGATATTTTTTCTTACATCTTCAATATAATATTGAGCATCTTCTAAATAAACCCTTTTAGTTTTTTTTAATTGAATATTTTTTTTCTTTAAATTTTGATAATTTTTTTCTGTTATAAAATTATTTTCTAATAAATTTTTTAAAACTAAATCTCTTCTAAATTTTGCTAATTTAATATTTCTGTATGGATTGTATTTGCTTGGCGCCTTGGGTAATGCAGCTAATAAAGCAGCTTCTTCATAATTCAGTTCTTTTATTGATTTGTCAAAATACTCAAGACTTGCAGCAGCTACTCCATAAGCCCCACTACCGAGATAAATTTGATTTAGATATAACTCAAGAATTCTTTCTTTCGATAATGCTCTTTCAATTCTAAATGCTAAAATAGCCTCTTTAATTTTTCGGTTTAAACTGACTTCATTAGTTAAAAGAAAGTTTTTTGCTACTTGTTGAGTAATTGTTGAAGCACCTTCTAGTCTTTTAGATGTAAGAACATTTTTAATATTATTTACAAATGCTCTTAAAACCCCTTTAGCATCAACTCCTGGATGAGAAAAAAAGTTCTTATCTTCAGCAGATAAAAAAGAATTAATAACATTTTTAGGAATTGAGCCATAAGGAACAAATATTCTCTTCTCTTTTGAAAAATCTGCAACTAAATCACCATTCCCAGAATAAACCTTGCTTGAGACAGGAGGTTTGTAATTTTTTAAAAATTTGTAATCAGGTATATTGTTAGAAAAATTCCATAAAATAGCTAAAACAATTATTGATGAAATCAATGAAAAACTAATAAAACCAATAAATAAATTCTTTAAAATT
>CACOGC010000024.1 GCA_902626645.1 uncultured Pelagibacteraceae bacterium
AGCACAATTAAAAAATTACGGACAAGATTTTGAAGTTGAGCTTTCCCCTGGTCTTTATGCGGGACAAAAACTAATTCCGGTTAACACGGCTGGTTGTTATATCCCTGGTGGTAGATATGCCCATATAGCTTCAGCTGTCATGAGCGTAACAACCGCAAAAGTTGCAGGAGTAAAAAACATTATTGCTTGTAGTCCACCAAAGGAGGGTGTGGGTGCACATCCGGCAATTATTTATACAGCTAATTTGTGTGGTGCAGATGTAATTTTAAATTTAGGAGGTGTTCCAGGAATTGCTGCAATGACAAATGGTTTATTTAAAAATCCACCAGCAGATATTTTAGTAGGACCTGGAAATCAGTTTGTAGCAGAGGCTAAAAGAATTTTATTCGGTAAAGTTGGTATTGATTTATTTGCAGGACCAACTGAAATAGCAGTAATAGCTGATGATGAGGCTGATGCGGAGATGGTCGCAGTAGATTTAGTTGGACAGGCAGAGCATGGATATAATTCTCCAGCTTGGTTGTACACCACTAGTAAAAGAGTAGCGGACGAAGTCATGAAAAGAGTTCCAGAGTTAATCGCTGAATTACCAGAGTTACCTAGAAAAAGTGCTGAGGCAGCTTGGAGAGATTATGGTGAAGTAATTCTATGTGATACAGATGAAGAGATGGCAACCATTAGTGATGAATATGCTCCTGAACATTTAGAGGTTCAAACAAAAAATCTTGATTGGTTTCATAAAAGACTAAAAAATTATGGTTCATTATTCATTGGTGAAGAAACAACTGTTGCTTATGGTGATAAATGTTCTGGAACAAATCATATTTTACCAACAAAAGGAGCTGGTCGATACACTGGAGGATTATTTGTTGGAAAATTTATAAAAACTCTAAGTTTTCAAAGAATGACTAAAGAATCTACAAAATCAGTTGGTGCTGCTTGTGCTAGAATATCAAGATACGAAGGTATGGAAGCTCATGCTAGAACCGGTGATGTCAGACTAAGAAAATACGGATTTTCAAATTAATTTTCAGGTTTAAAGATCAAACATAAACCATTATTACAAAATCGTTTGCCCGTGGATGATGGTCCATCATCAAAAACATGTCCATGATGTACACCACAATTTGCACAATGATATTCAATTCTTTTCATTCCAAATGAATAATCTATTTTAGTTTTAAATGCTCCAGGTAAAGCTTCTGAAAATGATGGCCAACCTGTGCCACTATCAAATTTCGCAGTAGAAGCAAATAATTTTGCTCCACAATTTGCACAATGGTAAAAGCCAACTCTTTTTTCATCAAGTAATGAACTAGTAAAGGGTCTTTCAGTACCCTCGTTAAACATTATATCTTTTTGCTCATTTGTTAGCTTTGGATTTATAATTTTTTTTGCAGCTGCGTACAGATATTTATAAGGAAAAAGAATTAATGAAATAAACGATGCACTTAGTACCTTAAGTGTTTTACGTTTACTAAACATTTTAGACTTTGATTTTTTCTAAGAAATTATTTCCCCAAGCATCAGAGCCCTCATCTGACCCATCGCAGTCTTGTCTATCTAATACTTTTTGAGCACCTAATTGTATTAATTTTTCATCTACTTTTTTTCCTGCCCCACAAAAAATATCATGAGAACTATCTCCTAGTGCACAAACACTATATTTTAAATCTTTAAAATTTTCATTTGAGTTTTTTAAATCATCCCAAAAATCTTCTCCATTTGTAGGTAAATCACCCTCACCGGTAGTTGAAGTAACTATTGCAACTTTTTTCATACTTAGAAGATCGTTCATTGTTACTTGGTTTAATTCTAATTGATTAGTATCAAAACCCATTGATTTTGCTTTTTCATTAAGAGTATTAGCTACGTTTTCAGCTGTACCAGACATTGAAGCCCAAAGAATATTTAATTTATTTTCCATAATAATTAATTTTTATTTGTTAGAGAAAGTTTTTTCTTTATCAGAAGTATTTTCTTTTTGTGAGGCACTTTCTTTTTCCTCATTATATTTTTTAGAATTAACTCTATTATCAATTACATTTGCAAAATTATGATTAACATCTCTATGTCCAGCCTCATCATCTCTTATAACTCTAACCACATCTTTTAAAGTTGCGTGTAATGGAAGGTTCCAATAATTTATTGCAACCTCTGGTGCAGGTTCGTCAGGTATTGCCCCACTTTCCAATTCATGAAGGTATTCAGTATAACTTATGACAGCTTCTTCTTCAAAATATCCAACAATTCTGTGTGCTGTTCTTTGAGAAATTAAATAGATTATCGCATAAGTCACTATAAAGATAAATTGTGCAATAAGAATTATCATTCTTTCGATAAAAGTTGGTTTTGCAACATGGATGAAGGTCATTAAATGCATTCTTTCATTTTCAGCTTCATCTAATAAAGTTTTAATCCAACCTCTATCATCTTCCATTTTTCTTAAAGATTTTAAATGTAGCAACATGCCCGCAACCATACCTGGAACAGCAGCTATTGTTTCAAGAACCACAGCTCTATGGCCATATCTTTTTCTAAAAAAAGTATCTGCTAAAAATCTTAAAAATTTTGTAAATGACAAAGCAACTTTGTCACTGAAATTTTTAGGCTCAAAATGTTTATTTAAATTATTCATCTAAGGTTTAAATAGCCACTATAGAAAAAATTACTATGTGCCAAAATTGCCATGATAAATGTCAATTTTGAGTAAAAAAGGTAATTTTATCTAGTAAAATTAAAAATTCATCTTGTAAAAAGCATTACCACCTAAACTCAATGTATTTTGGCTTGAGAGTAAGCCATAATAGGCGAAACCTATTTTACTATTTTCAAGAATATACTTTTCATAATTCATGCTAGCTGACAATGATATTTCTCTATTTAAATCATTATCTGGTTTATATGTTGCTGTTGTACCATTAACTGAATATATCTGTTCATCATCTCCAATTGC
>CACOGC010000025.1 GCA_902626645.1 uncultured Pelagibacteraceae bacterium
CGAAGAAGCAATAAGTTATTACTCTAAAATTATTGAAAATTTGGATGATAATTCGGATATCAAGTCAGATATTCTTTATCGAAGAGGAGGTACATATGAACGAATTAAAAATTATGAAAAAGCCGATAAAGATTTAATTGATGCACTTCAAATTACACCTGACGACGCTTATATACTAAATTACCTTGCTTATTCATGGCTTGAGAGAGATTATAAAATTAATGAAGCAATTAAAATGCTTGAAACAGCCTACGAACTTGAAAGTGATGATCCATATATAATAGACTCTATTGGTTGGGCTTATTATTTAACTGATGATTATCCAAGAGCTGAAAAATTTTTGAAAAGAGCCGTAGAATTGATGCCAGATGATCCGATAGTGAATGACCATTACGGTGATATTTTGTGGAAGCTCAATAGAAAAATCCAGGCTAGATATTTTTGGACCAATGTATTGAAAATGAAAGATACTGAAAAAGAATTAATTGAAAAAATTAATCTTAAGATGATCGAAGGTCTTAAAAGCTCTTAAATGCCTTTTTCCAGAATAAAATCACACGCGAAATTAAATTTGGCATTAAATATTATAAGCAAAAGTAAATCCTTGCACAATATAGAGAGCATAATAAGCTTTGTAGATTTGCACGACATAATTTTGATCAAAAAAATTAAATCAAAAAAACATTTAATTTCATTCAATGGAAAATTTTCTCGAAAGATAGGTAAGAAAAATACTGTTTCTAAATTATTTGAGATCTTAGAAAACAAAAAAATTTTGAAAAACCAAAAATTTCAAATCAAAATCAAAAAATCTATACCTGTTAAAGCTGGTCTTGGGGGTGGCTCAATGAATGCAGCGAGTATACTAAGGTATTTGGCTCATAAGAGAATAATCAATATCAAAAATAAGCAAATGTTAAAAATTTCTAAGTTAATTGGTTCAGATGTGATGTTAGGCTTAAATCATAAAAGTAAGATTTTAAATTCAAGAAATAAAATAAAGTATTTCAATAATGTAAAAAAAATTTACCCATTAATCGTAAAACCAAATTTTGGTTGTTCGACTAAGGATATTTATTCAAAGGTTAGAAAGTTTGATAAACCAAAATTTGGCAAGGGAGCCAAAAAAATGTTTGATATCAATTTTTTAAAAGATATGAAAAATTCCTTAGAAACGATAGCTTTTTTAAAATACCCAAGATTAAAAAATATGAAACTTTATTTAGAGAATTCTTTAAACCCAGTTTTTGTAAGAATGACAGGATCGGGATCAGCTTTAGTTGCATATTTTCAAACAAAAAAAAGATGTGAACGTGCGAAAAAAAGGTTTATTCAAAAATACAAAAATATCTGGTGTATAGCCTCAAAAACTATATAAATTTGATTTTTTTGTGTTATACGAACTTAATATTGGGGCGTAGCCAAGCGGTAAGGCACGGGTTTTTGGTACCTGCATCCTAGGTTCGAATCCTAGCGCCCCAGCCAAGTATGAAAAATTTTTTAGATACAATTTTTTTTAGATCAAATAATTTAAATTATATAAGTCAAAGTATTCGAGATTTAACAAAAAATACTCCAGCAAATAAAATATTTAAAGCCATAAATTCTTATTCATCAGATAGCGAAGTAAGATTTGTAGGAGGTTGCATAAGAAAAATCATTAATAAAGAAATAGTAAATGATATTGATATGGCTACAAATCTTGATCCTCAAAAGGTTTGTGAAGTTTTGAAAGAAAATAAAATTGATTATTACGAAACTGGTATTGAACATGGAACAATTACAGCACTTATAGAAGGGTACAAATTTGAGATTACCTCTTTGAGAGAAGATATTTTAACAGATGGAAGACATGCAAAAGTGAAATTTTCAAAAAATTGGAAAGAGGATGCATTAAGAAGGGATTTTACCATCAATTCCATATACGCGGATGAAGATGGAAACTTGTTCGATCCTTTTGAGGGTAAAAAAGACTTAGAAAATGGTTTCGTAAATTTTATAGGAGACGCTGATAAAAGAATTAAAGAAGATTATTTGAGAATTTTAAGATATTTAAGATTCTTCGCCAATTACTCAAAGCATCCGCATAATCCAGAATTAATCAGAAAACTTAAAATTAATATCGGTGGTATCTCAAAATTATCTAAAGAGAGACTGTTAGATGAGTTAAAAAAAATAACTCACTTAGAAATATTAGAAAAATTAGCTGATGATAAATTGAGCTCAGAATTATTTTTAATTGTTTTTCCTGAATTAAATAATTTAAAAACTTTTTCAAAATTAAA
>CACOGC010000026.1 GCA_902626645.1 uncultured Pelagibacteraceae bacterium
AAAGTAAATCATTATTTAGATGACATTAATGAGACTGAGCTTAAAAATTTAGAAAAACGTGACGATGGTAAATTTGAAGTCTTGGACGTAAAACTTGATAATAGAAAAACCAAAAGCTTAGATCCTAACAATAAAAAAATTGTTGAAAATAAGAAAATTGATGTAGTAGCCACAAATAATCAATCATCACCAAAAAATTTAGAGAACATAATCAAGTCAAATAATAATAATTCAGAAAAATCAGGAAAAAGATTTAGTATGCCAGATAGAAGAAAAGGCTACATCCAAAAAGCAACTATTGGTGATCATAAAGTATATTTACACACCGGTGAATATGAAGATGGAAAAATCGGAGAAATTTTTATTGATACAAGCAAAGAGGGTGAGCTAGTCAAAGCTCTAATGAACAATTTTGCTATAGCAGTATCTTTAGGTCTACAATATGGGGTTCCACTAGATGAATTTATAAGTGCTTTTGTTGGTACAAAATTTGAACCTTCAGGTAAAGTTCATGGAAATGATAGAATTTTAACCGCAACATCAATTCTAGACTATATATTTAGGGAATTAGCGATTTCTTATCAAAATAGAGAAGACTTAGCTCATACACCATCAATTGGTAATTCAGAAATTTCAAATATTGATGAGCAAAACTCAGATGATCAAAATCAACTTTTGAAAATAGTAAAAGATATTACTAGTAAAGGTTTTGTAAGAAATAACTATAAGAAAAATTTAGTTGATTTATCAGATGTTAAGATAAATCTTAAAGGTAAAAAATAATCTATTTTTTTATTTTGAGAGCTAGATTAAGCTCCTTTAATTGCTTCTCATCAATTGATGATGGAGCATTCATCATTAAATCTTGAGCGTTTTGATTCATGGGAAACATAGTTACTTCCCTAATATTTTTTTCATTTGCCAAAAGCATTATTATTCTATCAATTCCAGGAGCAATTCCCCCATGCGGTGGTGCACCATAGCTTAAAGCATTAATCATTCCACTAAATTTTTCGTCAACTTGATCTTTATCATAACCGGCAATAGCAAATAATTTATACATAAGTTCAGGAATATGATTTCTTATAGCACCAGATGAAAGTTCAATCCCATTACATACTATATCGTACTGATAGGCTAACATATCCAAAGGTTTTTCAAAATTAAGTTTTTCAATATCTCCTTGCGGCATCGAAAAAGGATTGTGACTAAATTCAATTTTATTTGTTTGATCGTTTTTTTCAAACATTGGATAATCAATCACCCAACAAAATGCAAAAACATTATCATCTATCAAATTTAAGTCTTTTGCAATTTTATCTCTAGCCAAACTAGTTATTCGCTCTATATCTTTTTTTTTACTACAAGCCATAAATATACTATCTCCAACTTTTGCGCCTGTTTTTTTCATGATTTCCTCTAAAGACTCTTTTGAAAAAAATTTACCCACTGGCCCTTTTGCAGAAATCCCATTTTCAATAGTAAAATAAGCTAGTCCAGAAGCTCCCTCATCTTTGGCCCATCTATCAATATTATCAAAGAAGCTTCTTGGTTTATCTTTGGTATTCTGAGTAACAATACATCTTACATTTGAGCCAGACTTCACAAGTTTTTTAAAGATATCAAAAGAAACATCCTCTCTTGTAAAAGTTTCTGTTATGTCTTCAATTATCAATGGATTCCTAAGATCAGGTTTATCACTTCCATACTTTAAAAGAGCATCTCTATAGGTAATTCTTGGAAATTTTTCTGTTATAATTTTTTTTTTTGAGAATTTTTTAAAGGTGTTAACTAACAATTGTTCAACAACTTTAAAAACATCCTCTTGCTCAACAAAAGACATCTCTAAATCTAACTGATAAAACTCCCCTGGACTTCGATCAGCACGAGCATCTTCATCTCTAAAACATGGGGCGATTTGAAAATATTTGTCAAAACCTGAAACCATTATGAGTTGCTTAAATTGTTGCGGTGCCTGCGGTAAAGCATAAAACTTACCTGGATT